>JAZDGM010000064.1:0-113423 GCA_043806915.1 Pseudomonadota bacterium
TAATTAGTAAGGATATCAAGGACATATTCTATCAAAATTGGCATAGTTAGTTGTCTCCCCAACCCAAGGGGAGGCGAATGTCGGGGGGCCTTGAACGGTTTTAGGGAGGAGGCAGGCCGTCGTCCCGGTTTTCACATACTAGGCGGAGGAATATCACGGCAGGGTCATTACTCTTTAACAGGGAGGTTTACGCATGGCCAAGGTTTTTTTCATGAACGATCGCTCCACATCCATCCAGACTAGTCTTGTCGCCAAAATGTTGACCTTGTTTGACGCCGCGGGGTTTAACGAACTTATCAAGCCCGGCGAGGTTACGGCCATTAAGCTGCACATGGGAGAATGGAACAACACCGCCTACCTTCGCCCGGTTTACGTTCGCGGGCTGGTGGAAAAGGTCAAGAGCCTGGGCGGCCAGCCCATGGTGGTGGACACGACGACCTTGCCATATTTTCCCTTCGCTTCCCGGGCCACGGCCCTGGACTATCTCAACACCGTGGCTCGCAACGGCTTCACCCAGGGTACGATGGGTTGCCCCATCGTCATCGCCGACGGGTACATCGGCACGGACGACGTGCGGGTCGATCTGCCGGAAGGCTTCATATTAAAGGAACAATACATCGCCACCGGCGTGGCCCTGGCCGATTCCATGATCGCCTTGTCCCATTTCAAGGGGCACCCCATGGGCACTTACGGCGGGGCTTTGAAGAACGTGGGCGTGGGTTGCGCTTCCAAGCGGGGCAAGCTCAATCTCCATTTGGGCGGCCATCCCAAATACGGCTTGCGGGCCCGGCATTGGATGCCGGAACGCTGCCAAAAGGAAGATTGTCCGAATTACCAGGTCTGCCTGAACCTCTGTCCGGTGGGCGCCATCGAGCACACCAAGGACACCATTTTATTTCATCGGGAAAAATGCATCGACTGCCTGGCCTGCGTCGGCGTGGTCACCATGTGCGGCGTGGCTTTTCTGCCGGATGACTTTTTCGACGCCACCGCCGCCGCCATCACGGATTCGGCCCTAGCCGCGGTGAAGGCCATCGGACCGAATAAAATCGGCTACATCAACATGGCGCTGGACATTTCCCCTTGGTGCGACTGCGTCAATTTCAGCGACCGGCCCATAATTCCCAACCTGGGATTGTTCGCTTCCTGGGACCCGGTGGCCCTCGATTCCGCCTGCATTCAAAAGTCGAAGGAAGCCGGCGGCATGCCGGATTCCCTGGCCATGCAGAAAGGCGTGATGAGCCCGGGCATGCCCAAGTTTTCCGCCTGCGGGTCCTTTGTGGGAGTCAGCGAGGAAATCCAGCCCAACGTGGGCCAAAAGATCGGCCTGGGAACCAGGAAGTTCGAACTGATCGAAGTGCCTCCCGCCGACGACGCCACTCCCTTCCTCTGCACGGACCAGCCGGCCGGGTTGAAAATGGGCCGTCTGTTCGCCAAGAAGGGCGACGTGTATCCTCCGGGCGGGTTCAAGCGGGAGGCTGAAGTCGATCTCGAGGAAATGAGAGAACCATAGGAGGGGCCATTATGTTCGGGTACATGGGAAAAATTTTGCGGGTAGACCTTTCCTCCGGCCGGATGGAAACCATCGCGATCGACCCCCAGATGGCGCAGCAATATATCGGCGGCGCCGGCTTCATAACTCGGTTTCTCTACGACGAGGTCCCGGCCAAGGCTGATCCGCTGGGACCGGAAAACAAACTGATTTTCATGACCGGCCCGGTCACGGGGACCCGGTTTCCGACTTCCGGGAGGTTTGCCGTGGGCGCGAAATCCCCCCTTACCGGGATCATGTGCACGGCCACTTCCAGCGGGTTCTGGGGAGTGGAACTCAAGAAAACCGGCTACGACGGCCTCATTTTCGAAGGGCGTTCGGACAAGCCGGTTTACCTGGAATTATTGGACAACCAACCGACCCTGAAGGACGCTTCCGACCTTTGGGGCAAGGATTCCTATGAAACCCAGAATATCCTCAAGGAAAAACTGGGTAAAAAACGCGCCCGCGCGGCCTGCATCGGCCAGGCCGGGGAAAAGCTGGCCCCGATCGCCTGCATCATGAACGATGAAGGCCGGGCCGCCGGTCGCGGGGGCCTGGGCGCGGTCATGGGCTCGAAAAACCTCAAGGCCGTGGTCTGCCTGGGGACGCAAAAGGTTGAACCGGCCGCGGACGAGTTCTTGAAATACATGGCCGATGAAGTGGTCAAGAGCGTGGCCGAGGACCCCTTCGCCGGTTTTTTCACCAAGTGGGGCACGGCGTTCAGCATGGACATGGGCTGGGCGCCGGGAGACGTGCCCGTCAAAAACTGGCAGGTGGGGGAGTGTAAGGACGGCTGCGTCAATCTCGGCGGCGCGCGCATGGCCAACACCATTTTAAAGCCCCACGCCAACGCCTGTTTCAACTGCCCGGTTCGTTGCGCCAGGTGGGTCGAGGTGCCGGAGGGCCGGTTTAAATACGAGGGGCCGGGCCCCGAGTACGAAACCCTGGGGGCCTTCGGCACGATGTTGCTGATCGACAACCTGGAGGCCGTGGCCTGGTTGGGTGAATTGTGCAACAAATACGGGTTGGACACTATTTCGGCCGGCTGCACCGTGGCCTGGGCCATGGAAGCCTATGAAAAAGGCGCCTTGACCAAGGCGGACGCGGGCGGCCTGGAACTGACCTGGGGCAATGTGGACGCCGTGGTGGAACTCGTCGAGCAGATGGGCCGGATGGAAGGATTGGGGGCGCTCCTGGCCCAGGGCAGTCGCGGCGCCGCGGCCAAAATCGGCCGGGGTTCCGAGGAATACGCCATTCAGGTCAAGGGACTGGAAGTCCCCATGCACGATCCACGCTGCTATTTCAGCCTGGCGGTCAACTACGCCACCGGGACCCGCGGGGCCTGCCACGTTCAGGGCGGGTCCTATACCGTGGAAATGGCCATCATTTCCCCCGAGGCGGGCTTGAACTACAAGCAGGGCCGGCATGACAAAAAGAACAAGGGCCTGGCGGCCAAGGTGGCCCAGGATTTGAGCGCGGTCTTCAATTCGGCGGGCTTCTGCATGTTCGCCGGCATGGCCTTGCAGCCGTCGCATGTGGGCATGCTCCTGGGCATCGTCGCCGGACAGATGCACAACGCCCAGACCATTTTGCAGGCCGGGGAGAGAATCATCAACCTGCAGCGGGCCTTCGCCTGTCGGGAGGGCGTATCCAGGAAGGACGACAAGCTGCCCAAGAGATTGCTGACTCCCCTGCCGGACGGAGGCTCGGCCGGGAAGGCGGCCGATCTGGACTATCAGCTTAACGAATATTATAATCTTCGTGGTTGGGACGAAAACGGCCGGCCCACTTCGGGACGGCTCCAGATGCTGGGGCTGGCCGACGTCGCCAAGTATATCCACGCCTGACAAACAAGGACCGACGGGGGCGTTTCGGGAGACGCCCCTTAAAATCGCCTGGGAGATGCAAGTGAACGGAAAAGATTACGTGGTGGAAGCCGTTGAACTGGCCACGCGCCTGGTCGCGGAAGTGAGGGAATCGAAAATTCTGACGGACGACTCCGTCCTGGACCAGGCGTCGCAAGCCTGCGCCGACCTGGAACAGGTCAAGGGCAAGGCGACGTTGCGCACCAAGGACGGGACCAACAAGGCCTTTCCCGTCGTGGAGGCGGCCCGGAATATCGGCGAAGCCTGGGAAGAGGCCCGGGACGCCGGCGAACCCGACGAACTGGGCGACCGGTTCGAGGAATTTCGGACGGCCGTCAAGGCGCTGGTCTCATCCCTGCAAGAACGAACAGTCATCATGACTTGAATCGGGACCAGGGCGATGTTAGTCAGGGCTGTCTTTCTGGGGCCGCTTGGCCTCAAAACCGGACCGGACCCGGTGGCGTTCGAACTTCCGGACGGCGCCCTTTACGGCGCCCTGCTGGCGGAAATCGGGCGAAGGTTCGGGGCCGGGTTTCCCAAGGGCGTCTGGGACTTCCAGGCCAACGTCTTCAAGGGCGCCGTGCTGGCCGTGGGCGTAGGCCGGGATTTGGTCGACCCGGAAACGCCCTTGCGGGACAACGAGGAGATCAAATTCGCGCCTTTGCTTATCGGCGGTTGAGTGGGAACGGCGTTGCGGTTTCCATGGACCCCATGAAAGAGCGGAGAAAAAAATGACCGAAATTTTGATCACGGGCGGCGCCGGCAACTTCGGACGGACCTTGGCCGGCGCCTTGCTTTCGGGTGACGGCCGCCGCCTGGCCGTATTGGACCTCCCTTCGCGCGATTTCAGCTTTTTCGAGGGCCAGGAAGGCGTCCGGGTCATCACCGGCGATATTCTCGACCTCGAAGCCATGGTCGAGGCGGTTCGGGGCATGGATGTCATCTTCCACCTGGCCGCCATTCTACCGCCGGCCAGCGAGGCCGATCGCGAGCGGACCTTTAGGGTTAACGTGGAGGGGACCAGGGCCCTGGTGGAAGCCTGCCGCCGGGTCAATCCGGAGGCCCTGCTGGTTTTCGCTTCGTCCATTTCGGTTTACGGCCGGGCCGGCGGGGCGGTCGAGTTCCTGGGTCCCGATCATCCGGTCAACCCCGACGACATTTACGCCGAGAGCAAGGTGGAAGCGGAACGCCTGATCGCGGCCTCGGGCCAACCCTGGGTCAATCTCCGGATTTCCGCCATCGCCATTCCGGAATTCCTCGACCCGCCCGATCCCTGGCCTTTCACGCCGGACCAGCGCATCGAACTGGTGGCTTTATCCGACCTGGTCCAGGCCATGGTTTCCCTGGTCGGGACCAGGGAAGTCGTTAATAAAACCGTGATTATTTCCGGCGGCCCGTCCTGGCGGACCACCGGCTCGGAGTACGTGCGGCGCTGGGGGGAGATCATGGAAATCCCCTATGAGGACATGACCTTTCGCGATTCCCCGGGCTGGTTGAGCTGGTACGACAGCTCCGCCTCGGAAGACCTGCTGGGGTATCAAAAGACTTCGCTGGAGGCGTTCTGGGCGGAACTGGCCCGAGCGGTCGCCGAGGCCCTGGCCTGAGACTGTTTTAGAGCGCCAAACCCACCAACCCCGGGGCGCGGCCCTCAGGCTGGGCGGCCGGTCCGGCCGCGTTTCCGGATAATGGGCTTCCACGAGCCGTCGCTTTTTTTATCCCCCGCCGTTTTTTACGATTCCAAAGCCTTCAACCACTCGGCCGTGGTTAGGACCCGGCTGAACCGCATGGCCTGGGTGACCAGTATGGCCCGGTGAAGCTCCTCGGCCGTGACCGAACCGGCCTGGTTGGTAATGTCCAGGGTCCCGGTCGCGTCGGAGAGAAAGTCCACGCCCAGGCCCCGGTGGCAGGCCTGGCGGGCCGTGGTGTCGCAGCACATCTGGGTCATGTACCCGCAGATCGTCACGGACGTTATCTTTCTCGCGGTCAGCCATTCCAGCAGGCCGGTCCCGGTGAAAGCGCCGGGCAGGGTTTTTTCCAGCACGAGGTCCCGCGGCCGGGCCGCTATTTCCGGATGCAGCTCCCACCCCGGAGTTCCCTTCACAAAGACCGGGGAGGCGTCTCCCGGGGAAGTGTGTTGGATGACCACGGTCGGCATTTTCAATGCTGCGGCCCGGTCCATGGTCCACAAGATGTTGTTCAGGCTGCCCGCCGGGTGGGAAACCGGGAGCAGGCCGGAGAAATATTCATTCTGGACGTCGATCGCCAACAAGGCCCTCGTCATGGCGGTTCTCCTTAAAGTGCAAGATACACCATTCTACCATTGGACCGCCGCGGCGGGAAAGGGGCGTTTCGGCCCGCCCCGGTTTGACACCGCTCGGCGCCGTGCTTATATTCTTAAAATAATTTAGCTTCAGACCCGGTGGGGGAGGTTTTTTTTAATGAGAGTCAGCATACCGCGCGAAGCCCTGGAAAATATTATGAATCAGTACGGCCTGGACGAGCCCGCGGCCACCAGGGCTTTTCTCGACGCCCAGGATAGGGCCCAGGAAGCCTTCAATCGCCATCTGGCGGATAGCTTCGGACGCGCTCCCGGTTCCACGGAAAAAAGGGACGAGTTTCAAGTGCCCCTGCACACGCCCCGGGAGATCAAGGCCCATCTCGATAAATTCGTGATCGGACAGGAAGAATATAAAAAAAGGGTCGCCATCGCCGCGGCTTATCATTTCGCCATGCTCAGACGGCTGCACGAAGACCCGGGCCAGACCAAGGTCCGGCGGTTCCGCAAGAAGAACACCCTGACCGCGGGGCCGTCCGGCAGCGGCAAAACGTACTGCATCGAGGTGTTGGGGGATTTACTCGAAGTTCCGACCCTGATCGTCGACGCCACCGACTACACCGAGGCCGGGTATGTGGGCAAGAGCGCGGACGACATGATCCGGGAGCTGATCGACCTGGCGCCCGGTTCCACCCGCCAGGAACAAGCCGCTTTCGTGGCCCGTCACGGCGGCCTGATTTTTATCGACGAAATAGATAAAAAAGCCAAGGACGGACGGCTCATCGGCCACGACATCTCCCGGGAGGGCTTCCAGCGGGCGGTGTTGAAACTTATCGAGAGAAAATACGTTTCCATCGACAACCCCATGTCTCCAGCCTCCCAGATTCAGGAAGTGATGGACCGGCAGCGGGGCTTGAAGCCCGATCCCATGGCCAACACCATCAGCACGGAAAAGATTTTGTTCATCCTGGGCGGGTCCTTCGAGCGTCCCCACGACAATTTGGAATCCATTGTGCGCAAGCGGCTGGCCCAGGCTCATCGGGGCGGCGGCCTGGACGAGGACGGCGGTTTCGTGATTCAAGGGTTTTCCCAGTCCGACCCCGCCGAGTCCGCCGCCGAGAAATACCGTAATTACTACGCCGAGGCCGCGGCCGAGGATTTCATCCGTTTCGGCCTGATCCCGGAACTGGTGGGCCGGTCCCCCATCAGGACCTTTGTCAACCTGTTGTCGAAAAACGACCTGGTCCGGATAATGAAAGAGACCGAGGATTCCCTGATCAACCAGTACAAACTGGAATTCAGCCTGTTCGACGTGGAACTGGACATCTCCGACGACGCCATTGATTATGTGGCGGAAATATCCGAAAACAAAAAAACCGGCGCCCGGGCCCTGGTCAGCGTTTGGGAAAGCATTCTGACCGATTTCCAGTTTGAGCTGCCCGGGTCCAATTTCACCCGCCTGGAAGTGGATCGGGGGCTGTGCGAACGGCCCAAGGACGCCTTGCTGGAACTGTTGGAAAAATCTCCTTTTTTGGATTTCGAGGAATGGTTCAGGCGGCAGTACGGAGTGGAAATTTTCTTAAGCGACGACGCCCGGGAGTTTGCCGAGGAGTTCGCCCGCGGTCAGAATATCCAGGTTTCCGAAGCCTTGGGGCGTCTGCTTAAAAACGCCAGCGCCCTCAATTACATGAACATCCCCGGCCCCTTCGAGGTGACCAGGGAGATGTTGGAGGATGAAACCTATTTCGACAGGCTTTTTACCAAATGGCATCAGGAGAGTAAGAAGGAGGCCTAGGCGCGGGCGGTTTCCCTTGCCGGACGGCCGCGGTGTTGCTTGGCGCCTGGCGAAACCGAACGAAAACGGGCGTTGCCGCCGCCGCGCCCGGCCAGTCTACAGGACGGGCGAAAGGACCCGGGCGACGCCTTCGACCATGCGCACGGGCAGCGACCTTTTTTCGATATCCGGCAGGGAAAGGAGTCTTGAATTTTCCAGGTCCTTCAGGAAGATGTTTTCCATGCACTCGGCGAAGGCGGTCCCCCAAACCAAAACATTGACTTCGAAGTTGAGCTGGAAGCTGCGGATGTCCATGTTGGCGGAACCAACCGTGCTCCAGTTGCCGTCGACGACCATGGTCTTGGCGTGCAGGACCCCGGGGCGGTGTTCGTACAGCGTGACCCCGGCCTCGAGCAATTCCTGGTAATAGGATCGCCCGGCCCACTGGACCAGGGGCATGTCCGAGGCGCCCGGCAGAAGCACGCGAACGTCGAGCCCCCTCCAGGAAGCCGCTTTCAAGGCCAGCAACATGCCCGGGTCCGGCACGAAATAAGGGGTGGTGATGTAGATTTTACGCCGGGCCTCGGTTATGGCGGTGAAGAAAACCCGGTGAATGGCCTTGTCCCCGCAATCCGGGCCGCTGGCGATTACCTGCACTAGTTCCGGGCCGGCGGCGGGCGTGTCGGGGAAATAATCGATCTCGGCCAAGTCTTCGTTGGCGGCGTATAGCCAGTCCTCGATGAAAATTTCCTGCAGGCTCCGGACCGCCGGCCCCTCGACCCTCAGATGTGTGTCCCGCCAGGGGGCCAGGCGGGCGGTGCGCCCCTGGTATTCGTTTCCGATGTTCAGCCCGCCGGTAAAGCCGATCGACCCGTCGACCACCAGTATTTTGCGGTGGTTGCGCAGATTGGGCCTCCACCGGCTCAGCCGGGGGAGCATGGGGGAAAAAAAGGCCAACTCGCCGCCTTCCCTTAGCAGGGGCCTGATAAAGGAAGCGCTGATATGGCGGCCGCCGAAGGCGTCGACGAGAAGCTTGACCTTAACTCCCCGCCAAGCCTTTTCGGTCAGGATATCCCGGAAGCGGGTCCCGGTGTAATCGGGCCGAAAAATGTAACTCATCAGGTGAATGTGACGGGTAGCGTTCGACAGGGCTTCCTCCATGGCCGCGTAGGCTTTTTGTCCGTCGATGAAGACTTCCATGGCGTTGCCCGGAAGAAGCGGCGTTTCCGCCACGGCGCCGGCCAAGCGGGCGATGTCCCGCCCTTCCCGCGGCCCAATCAGGCGCCGGGCGTCCGGAGCGGGCGCTCCGGGTAGTTTTTCCAGGCTGACCTGGAGTGCGTTCCGGTACCGCCATCTTTTTCGAGTTCGCCTTTTGAGGCGCGGGCGGGCCAGGAGGAAGAAAGCGGCCGCGCCGAGATAGGGTAGGAAAATGATGATCAGTATCCAGGCCAGGGTGGCTTCGGGGTTGCGGCGGTCCAGTAAAATGCGGGGTATGAGGAAAAAGGCCAGCAGATAGCCGCCCATGGTCAAGGCCGCCGTAAGGATGTAACCCCAGGGTATGGTGTGATTCCAGATCATGGACGCGATTATAGCCGTTAAATTTTTAGGAGCAAATAATTTTAGCCCCGAAAATCCCATCGAATCGACCCGGGCCGGGTGGAATTAGCATCTTGGTTAAATAAAAGGAAAATCCCGTCTAAAAAAACCGGATGCCGCGCGCGGCCGGCCGGACTGGTCCGAAAACACCGGCGGCCGGTTGGAAAAGACCAGGGGCGGGGCCCTCATTATAGGTTATAATGGGGTACGGGAGTGGCCATGAATTTTGAAACCTGAACCTTCTGGAGGATATATGCCTGATTTCGCCGAAGTTTTACAAAAAAGACGCGCCGTTCGCGATTATCTGGACCAGGAAGCGCCCCTGGATGTAGTGAAGGAAAT
Source organism: Pseudomonadota bacterium (assembly GCA_043806915.1). Classification (GTDB taxonomy): domain Bacteria; phylum Desulfobacterota; class Desulfarculia; order Adiutricales; family JAGVGV01; genus JAZDGM01. Next base: position 9,387 of record JAZDGM010000064.1, read on the forward strand.
CATCGCGGAGACCTGCCTGGCGCCCAGCGCCGGAAATGGACAGCCCTGGCGCTTTATCGTCATTCGGAGCCGGGACCTGATCAAGCGGCTGTCCGATGAAAGCAAGGCCAACCTTCTTACCCTGATTGAGGAGAAGCCGGACGCGCCCATCAAAAAGTACGAGACCATACTCAGGAACAAGGATTTCAACGTCTTCTACAACGCGCCCTGCCTGGTGTACATCGTGGGGCCCCGGGCGGTCGGCTCCCTGAGCCTGGACTGTTCCCTGGCGGCCGCGTATTTCATGATGTCCGCCGCGGCCCGGGGATTGGGGACCTGCTGGGTCGACCTGGGGTCCAATATCAGGTCGGAAGGTCTGTTGGCGGAGATCGGGCTGCCGGCGCCCTACAAAATCGTCGCTCCCCTGATTATCGGTTATCCCAAGTCCATTCCTTCCGCGCCGCCGCGGAACGAACCGGAAATTTTGAAAATAATATCCTAGCCGCTCGGCCCTAATTTCCGGCCCATTAAAAACAGGGTTAATGGGCCGTGAAATTCGGGCGTCGACGCCTTGGTCCCGAGGTGATTGTTTTGCCGAGTGTGATGGAAAGATTGAAAAAAGCCGCCTTGCGGGCCGGACTGTCCGCCGGCAAGGACCCTCGCTTGCTCAAGGCCGCGACCAATGTGGTCCAGGCCGTGGAATCCTTTAGGGAAGGTTATCGCCAAAAGGTGGAGCCGGAGGAGTCCAAAACGGGCTGTCCCCACTGCCGGGCCGAGCTTCCCCGGGACGCCAAGTTCTGCCCCCAGTGCGGCGCCAAGGTGGATTAGGCGGAGTCGCGCAGCAAGACGTTTTCCAAAAAGACCACCAGGACCACGCCGACAATCAATCCGTTGCCGATGACGGGCCGGAGCGCCGAGGGCAGTTCCTGGATAAATTCCTTGGGCAGCAGGCTGACGGCCAGTCCCATCAGCACGGGTAGGCCGATGACCATGTAATCACGCATGGACATTTTGGAGCCGGCTTGGTGGGCGATGTCCACCGCCACGCCTGTTCCCGCCGCCAGGCTGGCCAGCATTGCCGCTCCCACCACCGGGTCCGGAATCGAGCTCAACGCCGCCGAGAATTTTCCGAAAAAGGCCAGGGAAACAAGAATGACCCCGCAGGCGGTCATGGCGAACCGGCTGCCGACCCGGGTGATCAGGATCACTCCCGGGCTGCTGGAATAGGCCACTGTCCCGATCACTCCCGTCAGGCCCGCCGCGATCCCGGACAAGCCGGTTACAACCAGGCCCCGGTTCAGGCGGCCTTCAATGTCGTCGGCTTGAACAAGGGATTCAGTGCTGAACAGACTGCCCGCGTGATTGACTATGACGGCGAGGTACGCCAGGACAAAGGATATTGACGCCCCGAGATCGAATTGGGGCAAGTCGCTCCAAAACGGGTTCGGCCGGGTCAGCCACCCGGCCTGGGCCACTCTGGAAAAATCGAGCAGGCCCATGATTCCAAACACGGCCGCTCCCAGCAGAACCCCCAGAAAAAGGGAGAGGCTTTGCCATAGCCCCTTGAAAATTTTGAACATAAAGGCCTGGACCAGGACCAGGAAGAACGAGAGGAGCAAAATACCGGGCCGGCCGTGGGGATGGGCGGCGTCGGCGCCTAAAAGCATGGGCAATAAATAGGGCATGACCGTGACGCCGATCAGCAGCAGGATCACTCCCACCACCCGCCTGGTGAAAAGCCGGGTTAAGTGGCGCATTGTTTTGAGCAGGCCGCACAGGAGGACCAGGGTTCCTCCCATGATCATGCCGCCGTTGACCACCGCTTGGCCGGAAAAAGCCAAGGCCGCCGTGGTGACGACCAGGGCCGTGGAGGGGCCGTCCAGAATGGGCATTTTGTGCCCCCAGAGGGTTTGGACGATCATGGTCAGGCCGGTGATCAGCAGCAGCCGTTGAAAAAAGGCTTCCCGCAGGGCCGTGGAGAGCCCCAGGACCTCGGCCCCCACCATGGAAACCACTCCGGCGATGGGTAGAAAAATCAACAGCCATTGCAGTCCATAGAGAATGGTCCGGAAAAGGGGCGGCCTATCGTTCAATCCGTATAGAAGATCGTCGGGCGGGGCGGGGGAAGTAGGAGTGTTTTCCGGCAAGCATTATCTCCCTTTCGGAACGCTGATGGGTTTAAAGTACACCATTACCCCGCGCCGTTCAACCAAGGGAGGTCCCGGGGGCGCGCGGCCCCCGGAATCGGGACGTCCGGCCGCTTGGGCCGGGCGGTTTTGTGGGGCGGACCCCCGCGTCCGCCCTGGGGGTCAAGCCCGCCGCGGGTTATTGGCGGCCTGGGCGCCCGTATTTCAATCTTGTGAATACCTGTCCACCAGTACGAATTTCGTCACCTTGCCGGTGGGGGTCCGGGGCAGGGGGGCGTCGTGCCAGATTATTTTCTTGGGGACCTTGAAGCCGGCGATCTTTTCCTTGCAGTGCCGGATCAGGTCCTCCTCGACGACATCCGCGCCGGGCGCCTTGACGCAGACGGCGGTCACCATTTCCCCCCAGGCGTCGTGGGGCAGCCCGATCACCGCGCAGTCCGACACTCCCGGGTGACGCAGGATCATGTCCTCCACTTCGATGGCGAAAACGTTTTGGCCGCCGGAAATGATCATGTCCTTGCCGCGCCCGGAGAGAAAGAGATACCCTTCCTCGTCGAAGCGACCCAGGTCCCCGGTGTGGAACCAACCGCCCTTGAAGGCTTCGGCGGTTTTATCCTCGTTCTTGAAATACCCGGCCGTGGAACCGGGCGCCCGGGCGATGATCTCCCCGATCTCCCCCGGCGCCGCGTCCCGGCCCTGGTGGTCCACCAGGCGGACTTCGCAGGAAAAGGTCACTTGACCCACCGAGTCGGGTTTGCGGTTTTTTTCGTCCGGCTTGATGACGGTCAGGGCGCCGCATTCCTGGAGGCCGTAATATTCATAGAGATTGGGGCAGAGGCGTTTCTTGATTTGTTCCCTCAGGTTCGAAGTCAAGGGCGCCGCGGCGAAAACCAAGCCCCGCAGGGAGCCGAGATCGTGCTCCTCCACGCCCGGCATGGCCAGGATAAAGGCCGCCATGGTCGGGACCCAGTTGGAGATGGTCACTTTTTCCGACTGGATCAACTTCAGGGTCTCCTGGGGGTTGAACTGGTGGATCACGTTGCGGGCGCCTTTGAAAATTCCCATGAATATCCAGGCGAACCCAACCCGGCCGAACGCCGGAAAGGCGGTCAGGATTACGTCCCGTTCCGTGATATCCAGGGCCGAGGCGAAGAGGGGAATGGCCGAGGCGTTGTTGTAATGGGTCAGCAGATACGACTTGGGCAGCCCGGTGGTCCCGGAAGTCAGGTTCATATACTGGTAGTCTTCCTCGTTGATCTCCACTTCCGGCTCCGCCGGGGATGAGCCGGCCAGCAGCTTTTCGTAGTCCGTCGCGAAATCGGGAACTTTTTCACCCATGCCGACGAAGATCTTGACCTGGGGAAGGGCGTCTTTAATTCCCGCCGCGATTTCCCCGAACCAGGGGTCGAAGATCAAGGCCGCCGCCTCGCCATGGGCGATCAACTCGATCATCTCGGCCGGGGCCAGGCGATAATTCAAGGGAACGCCCATGACCCCAATCTTGGCCAGGGCGAAATATATTTCCACGATCTCCGACCGGTTGGTGCAGAGAAAGGCCGCCACGTCGCCTTTTTTCAGCCCCAGGTCGAGCAGCCCGTTGGCCAGCCTGTTGGTTCGATTGTTAAGCTCGGCGAACGTGTACCGGCGACCGGTGCTGGAACAGAACACCGCTTCGCGATCCCGGTATTTTACCGCCGCGACCTTTAGAAAATTCCCTACCGTATAGGAACCAGTCGATTTTTTGAGCATCAGCTTTCCTCCTGTTTCATTTGGGGACCAAGTATCCGACTGTTCAACCAATTCGCTTGCAACGGAGTAAAATTCATTATTTTATTATTGTTGAAAAGGCGCGCTCGAGGCCGCCGCCGCGCCGGGGCTTCCCTTGGCCAACGGTGAAAACCAGGGAGCCAATAATTCTTGTATTTTGGAGGACCAGTGTATCTGGTGGGAAAAGGCTTGTCAAACCGGTAAGTCGCCTGGGTGAGTAAAAAACACTTGACGCGGCCGGGCGGACTAGCTATATACTTTCAATATATACAAAGTATATAGCGGCGCGGGGAAAGGTTGGTTAGGCATGGCTATAAAATATTCGATCCTGGGGCTCCTTCACTACAAGGACATGCATGGGTACAAAATCAAGAAACACATCGAGCGCCATTTCGGCCACATGTGGTCGATCAACTACGGACAGATTTATCCGAATCTGAAGGCGCTTCTGGACGAAGGCCTGGCCGTGGTGCGGGAGGATTCCCGGAACGGGGACAAGGGGCCGCCCCGCAAGCTGTATTCCATCACGCCCAAGGGGCGGGAGGAGTTCAAGGCTTGGCTGGAGGGCCCGCCGGAAAGGCCGATGCTGCTAAGGGACCCCTTCTTGATGCGTTTCGTTTTTTTCGGGTTCGGGGACGCGGAAAAAGCCCTGAAGACCATCGATCAACAGATAATTCTTTACGAGGAACAACTCAACGACCGGGTCGAGTATCTTAAAAAGTGGGACAAGCTCGAGACCCCGGTCAGGCTCATGGCCGAACTTGGGATTACCTTTAACCGGATGTTCCTGGATTGGTTGAGTAATTCCCGGACTGCCCTGGCGAGCGCGGAAAGACTTGACGGCTCCGCCGCCTCGGACCAAGCCGGCGATTGAGCAAACAGGGGGGAGGACAGTCGTGGATTTCAAGGGATTGACCCTGGTCACCGGGGCGGCGGGTTTCATGGGGTCGCACCTGGTGGAATACTTGGTTTCCTTGGGCGTCAAGGTCCGGGCCACGGCCCGGCCGCGGAACGACCTTGGTTTCTTCCGGAATCTCGGAGTTGAATTCGTCCCGGCCGATTTGACCAAGCCCGAGACCCTGACCGGGCTTTTTGCGGGCGGGGTGGATCGGGTTTTTCACCTGGGGGCCATCTGCAATTTTTCCACGCCCTATGAAAAGTTGAAACCGACCAACGTGGACGGCGTGTTTCATCTCACGCGCCTGGCCCTGGAGGCCGGGGTCGGGGTTTTCATGCACGTCACCTCGACCAGCGTATACGGCTATTACAAAGGGAAGCCCTTTTCCGAGGACGACCCCCGGACGCCCGGGGATAATTACGGCCGCAGCAAGCGGGACGGGGAAGACGTGGTCTTTTCCCGAATGAAAGAGGGGCTCAAGGCCATCATCGTCCGCCCCTGCACCGTGTACGGCCCCCGGTGCAACGACGGCGCCGGCAAGGCTTTTTCCCGGCCCACTTCCATCGCCGCGATTCCGGGCGGCGGCCGGCAGCTTCTGTCCAACATCCGGGCCGAGGACGTGGCCCGGGCCCTGGTGCATCTGAGTCGCCTGGACCAAGCCCAGGGGAAGGTCTTCAATGTGGCGGAGGAGTACAATCCGACCCTGGAAGAGGCTCTGGTCCTGGCTTCCCGGGCTTTCGGGACGCCGCCCCCCAAACTCCATCTGCCCTTGGGCCTGGTCAGGCTGACGTCCCGGGTTGACGGGTTTTTCAGCGCGCGCAAGGGCAAGGCGCCCGACCTGGAATACGACGCCGTAAAGTATCTGGACCGGGATTACGTCGTTGACGTCTCGCGGCTGAAGGCGACGGGCTTTGAGTTTTTGTACCCGGATTTTCGGGAGTCCATGAGGCAGATGGGGCGGTGGTGGGCCGACCGACAACGGAGTGTTTCCAAGAAATAATATAGAAGGTTTGGCGCGGAATTTTATTCACAAGCCTAGAAAAAGGAGAAGCGGCCATGGGACAGGTTGTGGTTATTTCGGGATTGGCCCAGGGCATGGGCCGGGAAACGGCCTTGATACTGGCGGGAAAGGGGCATTCCATCGCCGGGTTCGATATGGATGAACCCAGTCTGGCCGGCCTGGGGGAAGAGTTGAAGCGGTTGGGCGGCGACCACCTGCTGGTCCCGCTCGACATTACCGATCGGGCGGGGATAGCTTCGTTTCGGGACCGGGTCCTGGAAAAGTTCGGCCGGGCCGACGTGGTGCTGTCTAACGTGGGCATCGGGTTTTTCGGGCCGTTCGAGGAGGTCGACTTGGACAAGGCCCTCAAGTGCCTAGAAATAAACGTCATCGGGGCCGCGGCCCTGTTGCGGGCTTTTATTCCGTCCATGAGGCAGAGAGGGCGGGGCCGGCTGGTGTGCATGTCGTCCCTGGTCGGGCAGGTGCCCTTTCCGTTCGAGTCGATCTACAGCGCCTCCAAGTTCGCCCTGGAAGGCTTGGTCCTGAGTCTGCGGTACGAGGTGGCGCCTTTCGGGATCAAGACCGCCATCATCCAACCGGCCCAGGTTTCGACCAGTTTCGCGGCCAAGATTCATTTCCTGCCGCCGGAAGGTTCGCCTTATCGCGAACGGGTGAGGCGATTCATTGATAGGGATAACGAACTCATCAAGACCGCGCCCAACCCCCGGGCGGCCGCCGAAAAGATCGCCCGGATACTGCTGTCGGAAAACCCGCCGGTCCTGAGCCAGGTCGATTTCATGAGTTCCGTCTTTTTAATATTGAATCGTTTTCTTCCGCGCTCGATCAGGGACGCCATTTTGTTGAGCCACATGAATATCAAGGTTTAGGGGAGGTTGGGAAATGCTCGCCGCAACAGTTCAAAAGGCCGGTTTGGATTCCCGGGTGGGCCGGCTTCGCCAAGTGATCATCGAAGCGCCCCAGGAAGTGTGCATTGAACGGGCCCGGCTGTTGACCCGGGCCATGGCCGCTCATTGGGAAAAGCCCGCCGTGACCCGGATGAGCCTGGCCCTGGAACATGTTCTCCAACACATGGCCGTCATTATTCGGGACGAGGAACTCATCGTGGGGGTCCGCACTTCCAAATTGAAGGGCGCCCCGCTTTTTCCGGAAAACAAGTCTCGCTGGCTGGAAGGGGACGCCGCCAACTTCGATCGGCGGGTGGTCCAGCGGGCCTTGATAACCGCCGAGGAAAAGAAGGAATTGATCGACGACATCCTGCCCTTTTGGTCGGGCCGGACCGTGGAGGAATATTTCGAAACCATGCTCCCCGCGGACGTGTCCGAGGACATGGATAAGTACATTTTCACCTTTATGCTGGAGATTACCTACGGCGTCGGCCACTTCACCATGAATCATTCCCGGGTCCTGGCCCAGGGGCTTTCCGGGTTGATCGCCGAGGCGGGCGCCAGGTTTGAATCCCTGGGCGAGCAGGAGCGCGCTGGAGAAAAAGGGCAATTTTACCAGGCGGTTATTCGCTCCCTCGCGGCGGCGGTCGGCCTGGCCCGGCGGTATTCCGCCCTGGCCCGGGACCTGGCGGCCCGCGAACCCGACCCGGCCCGGGCCCGGGAGCTGGAAAAAATAGCCCGGGTCTGCGCCCGGGTCCCGGAATTTCCCGCCGCAACCTTTCACGAGGCGGTTCAGGCGGTGTATTTTATCCACCTGATCGCCCAGATCGAGTCCGGCGGCAATTCCGTTTCCCTGGGCCGATTGGATTCGATCCTGCGTCCCTATTATTTACGGGACCTTAATAAGGGCCTGACTTCTCCCGGGGAAGCCCGGGAATTGATCTCCTTGTTGTTCATCAAACTCAACGAAATCTGGAACGTGCTGGAAGAGGCCTACATCCCGGGAGGCGAGGGGACCGAGGGCAAGACCACGCAGAACGTGACCATCGGCGGCCTGGGCCGGGACGGCGAGGACGAGACCGATGAATTCAGCGGCCTCGTCTTGGATGCGTACGCCGACATCCAGACCGTGCAGCCCAACGTGAGCGTCCGGTTTTCCTCCCGGACCCCCCGGGAATTCTGGGAAAAGGCCGCCGGCTACGTCAAGGAGGGCGTGCTCCTTCATTTCATGAACGACGAAGCGGCCATCCCCACCCTGGTCCAGGGCGGGCACGCCCTGGAAGACGCCCGCGACTATGGGGTGGTCGGCTGCCTGGAGCCGAACTGCCAGGGCAAGACCTTCGGCTCGACCTTCGCCGTTCAGTTCAACGGCCTCAAGTGTCTGGAACTGGCCCTTTCCAATGGCGTGGACAATATTTTCGGATACGATTCCGGGCTCAAGACCGGTCCTCCCGCGGGTTTCGAGACGTTCGAGGAGGTCTGGAACGCCTATGATCGCCAGGTTCGGCATTTCACGAACCAGTTCATCACGGGGATAACCTGCCTCGACCGGGCCATCGCGGAGATGGTCCCGTCGCCTTTCGCCTCGGCCATGATCGACGGGACCCTGGAAAAGGGCCTGGACCTGACCAGGGGCGGCGCCCGGTACAATTCCACCGGGGTCCAGTTCATGGGGTTTTCCAACACGGCGGACAGCCTGTATTCCCTGAAAAAAAAGGTTTTCGAGGAAAAGGCCTGCACCATGGACGAGGTGTACGAATGGCTGGCCGGGGACTGGCAGGACGCCGAGGACAAGCGCCTGTGCTTCCGCCGCAAGGTCCCCAAATACGGCAATGACCACGACGAAGCCGACCTGATGGCGGCCCGGACCGCGGACCATTTCTGCGACGTTCTGGCCGGCCGGAAAAATTTTCGGGGAGGGGAATTCTGGCCGGGGATTTTTTCCGTGGGCTTTCACCTGGCCATGGGCGCCTTCACCGGGGCCAGCCTGGACGGTCGCCTGGCCGGGGAGATGCTCGGCAACGGCGTCACTCCCTCCAACGGGGCCGCCATGTCCGGACCGACCGCGGTCATGAATTCGGTGGTCAAGCTGCCCCTGACCCGGGTTTTCAACGGCGCCAACCTGAATATGAGGCTGCCCGGTTTTCGCCTTCGGACAGAAAATTTGGTGAATTTGATCAAGGCCTATTTCGCGAAGGGCGGCTTCCAGGTCCAGTTCAACACCGTGGACAGCGAGGTCCTGCGTCGGGCCCAAAGGGACCCGGAGCTGTACCGGGACCTGATCGTCCGGGTCAGCGGCTATTCCGCCTTGTTCACGGGGCTGAGCGAACTGGCCCAGGGGGAGATCATCGAGCGGATGGAATACGAAGTCTGAGCGGGCCGGAGATGGTCGGCTGGAATAATTTGAAACCATTATTAAAAGAGACGGGAGAATTATGACCAAGGTCATGACCATGAAGGAGGCGGTCAGCCGGAACATCAACAACGGCGACTTTCTTTACCTGGGCGGTTACATCTGCCGTCCCCCCATGGCGGCGATTCACGAAATAGTCCGGCAGGGGATAAGGGACCTGACCGTCACCCGCTGTAACGCGGCCGATGATTTCGACCTGATGATCGGCGCGGGGACAGTGAAGCGTTTTATTTCGACCTTTTTATCGCTGGGGCTCTACGGGTTGGGGCGTTGTTTCCGCCGGTCCCTGGAAAAGGGGATTCCCCACAAGATCGAGATGGAGGAATACACCAACCTGTCCCTGCCGCTCATGCTGATGGCCGGGTCCATGGGCCTGCCGTTCATCCCCACCCGGGACCTGGCCGGTTCCGACCTGATGAACATCAAGGGTTTCATGGGCGAGGGTAAATATAAGACCATCGACTCCCCCTTCGACGGACGGTCCACGATCCTGGTCCCGGCCTTGAACCCGGATGTGGCCGTTATCCACGTCCAACAGGCCGACGAGGAGGGCAACGCCCAGATTTGGGGCATCGGTGGCGATTGCCAGATTGGGGCCAACGCCTCCAAAAAGGTGATCGTGGTCTGCGAACGCCTGGTTTCAAGGGAAATCATCGGCAAGGACCCTTCCCGGACGATCGTGCCCTCGTTTAAAACCGTCGCCGTGGTGGAAGAGCCCTTCGGCGCCCACCCCGGGTACACGCCCGGTTTTTACGACCAGGATTTCGGGTTCGGTTATTTGTACCAGCAGGCTTCCAACACCGAGGAGGGGTTCAAGGCGTTTCTCGATGAATGGGTTTTCGGCCTGAAGGACCGGACCGAATACACCCAGCATTTCATCAACCGTTTCGGGTGGCCGACCTTTAAAAAACTCCAGGCCAAGTTCGATTACAGCTATCCGGTCAGCTACAGCTATTAAGGGGGACTTTCATGGGCCAAGCAGCCGATTACATCAAGCCTGAATTAATGGCCTGTTGCGGGGCCAGGGAGATTAAGGACAAAAACCTGGTCATCGTCGGGACCGGTTTTCCGACCATGAGCGCCAATATCGCCAAGCACACCCACGCGCCCGGCGCCATTCTGATGCAGGAATCCGGGGTGATCGACGCCCGCCCGGCCCGTCCGGCCCTCAGCGTCGGCGACCCGTGCCTGAATCCGGGAGCGGCCATGATCGGGGGCCTGGTGGAGATCATGGGCATGTACCTTCAGGGCGGACTGGTGGACGTCGGGTTCCTGTCCGGGAGCCAGGTGGACAAGTTCGGCAACATCAACACCACGGTCATCGGGGATTACCACCATCCCAAGAGCCGGCTGCCCGGGTCCGGCGGGGCCAATCCCATCGGCGCCCTGGCGAAAAAAGTCTTGATCATCGCCTTGCACGACAAGAAGCGTCTGGTGGAGTGCGTTGATTTCATAACCACTCCCGGTTATATCGACGGGCCGGGCGCGCGGGAAAGGCATGGCCTTCGTCCCGGGACCGGTCCGGAAATCATTGTCACCAACAAGGCGGTCCTGCGTTTCGACCCGGAAACCAAGGAAGCCTATCTCGCCACGTACCACCCGGACTGCTCGGTGGAGGAAGTCCTGGCCAACACGCCGTGGGACCTGAAGGTTTCCGCCGACGTCCGGCCCACTCCGCCGCCGACCCCGGAGGAACTCCGGGTCCTGCGGGAAGTCCTGGACCCCTTTCGCATGATCGCCATCTACGAAAAAAGGGGCTATGTCTGAAAATCAAGAATTGTTCCAGCCATGAAAGGGAGGGGAAATGGATTACACAGTCAAGCTGGCCGAATTCTGCGCCGACTTGTCCCTGGAGCGCCTGCCGGCCGAGGTCGTCCGGCAGGCCAAGATGTGCCTGTTGGATTTCGTGGCCAATGTTTACGGCTCCCTGGAACTGGAAGCCGCGGGCCGGGTCGTCGCTTACATTAAATCACTCAACGGCAGGGGCCCGGCCGCGGCCCTGGGCCTGGGGTTTTCACTGGACGTCAATAACGCCGCGTTCCTGAACGGGACCATGGCCGAGGCCATCGAGGCCCAGGACGGTCTTCGGTTCGGCGGCAATCATCCCGGGACCGCCGTCATTCCCGCGGCCCTGGCCCTGGCCGAGGAGCGGGGGCAGGGCGGCGGGCGGGTCATCGAGGCCATTGTCTGCGGGTACGAGGCGGCCAACCGCCCCGCCGCGGCCATGCACCCCTGGCATACCTTGTCGGGTTTTCTGCCCACCGGCACCTGCGGGGCCTTCGGGGCCGCCGCGGCGGCCGGAAAAATTCTCGGATTCAACGCCGACCTGATGACCAACGCCCTGGGCGCCGCAGGCTATCTTCTGCCCTTGTCCATGGCCGAACAGCTCATGGGCGGTTTTACCATCAAGATAGTCCAGGGCGGAGCGGCCGCCGTCGCCGGTCTCATGGCCGCCGGCCTGGCCAAGTTCGGCCTCACCGGCGCCCCCTATGTTCTCGAGGGGTCGGCCCTCAAGGGCGGGTTCACCCAGATAACCACCAAGGCCGAGCCGAAATTGGAACGGCTGGCCGAGGGCCTGGGGACGCATTTTTCCATAATGGACCTATATTTCAAGCCGTATACCGCCTGCCGCCACACCCATGGCGCGGCCCAGGCCATTTTGGAACTCTTGGCCGAGGAACCCATCCGGCCCGACGACGTGGAGCGAGTGGAAGTGAAGACCTACGGCATCGCCGAACTGGCCGTGGGTAAGAGCGCGGCGCCAGGGTCATCCTTCGTGAGCGCGCAATTTTCCATCCCCTACACGGCGGCGGCCTGCCTCCTCGATGGGGAACTCGGGCCAAGGCAGTTGACGGAAAAAAGAATGGCCGATCCCCGGATTCACGCCCTGGCCGCCAAGGTGAAGGTTTCGACCGACGCGGAGCTGAACGGGTTATACCCGGACAAGACCGCCAGCCAAGTGGAAATCGTCCTGGCGAACGGCGCGGTCAGGAAAAAGCGCGTGGATACTCCCCTGGGGGACCCGCGCGTTCCCCTGGGCCCGGAAGGGTTGACCCAGAAGCTTTTCCGGTTTGCCGGGGACCGGGATCGAGCCCGGGTGGGACGGGTCGCCGAAATGGCCTTGAATTTTGAAAAAATTAGCGATATCAGCGAATTCACCAAGATGATCTGATCCAGGCGCTGCCTTGATTCGATTTTTCGGGAGGAACAATGGACTTTAATCTTACGCCGGAACAACTGATGCTGGTCAATACCTTGCGGGCCATGGGACAACGGGAAAATTTCCGGGAGTTGGCCATGGAGATCGACCGCACCGGGGTGTTTCCCTATAATCTGATGCGGAAATATTCCGAAATGGGCTTGCTGGGCATGACCCTTTCCCCGGACCTGGGGGGGCAGGGCCAAGCGGCCCTGACGGCGGTCCTGGCCATCGAGGAGTTGGCCAAATTCAGCCCCATGATCGCGGCGCCGGTCTTCGAAAGCTCGGTGGGCCCGGTCAGGGCCATTGACCTATTCGGGACCGAGGAACAAAAAAGAACCATCATCCCTGGAGTATGCCGGGGAGAACTCAGCGTTTCGGTCTGCATGACCGAGCCCGGGGCCGGATCGGACCTGACCGCCTTGTCCACCCGGATCGACGACAAGGGCGACCACTTCATCCTCAACGGCCGCAAGGCGTTCATCACCGGAGGCGGGCACGCCAGTCACTATCTGGTGTACGTCAGGTTCGGGGACATTCCGGGTTACAAGGGCGTGGGCGCGGTGTTGGTGGAAAAAGGAACTCCGGGGTTTTCCTTCGGCAAGCAGGAGGAATACATGGGGCTGCGGGGCATGCCTTCGTGCGACCTGGTTTTCGAGGATGTCCGCCTGCCCCGGACGAGCCAGGTCATCGGGCCCGGCGAGTTTAAAAATCTGATGATGACCTTTGACATCGAACGCTGCGGGAACTCGGCCATGGCCCTGGGCGTGGCCCAGGGGGCGTTCGAGGAAGCCAGGAAATACGCCCTGGATCGGCAGGCCTTCGGCCGTCCGATTTGCGAGTTCCAGGCCATACAGTTCCTGATTTCGGATATGGCCATGAACATCGACGCGGCCAGGCTGTTGGTTTACCGGGCCGCGATTGGGGCGGGGCAGGGCCTGCCGTCCATTTACGAGGCGTCCATGGGAAAATGCTTCGCCAATGAGATGGTGCGGGACGTGACCGATAAGGCCATGCAGATTCTGGGAGGATACGGGTACTCCAAGCAGTTCCCGGTCGAGCGCATGCTCCGGGACGGCCGGGCCTGGGGCGTGGCCGGGGGGACCCTCCAGATGCTTAAAATCACCATGGCCAGCATGATCTTCGGCCGCCGTTTCGATCAACGCGGGTAAGGAGAGCGCATGACCAGCGAATATTATCGCGACGTCGAGCAATTATACGAGATTTACGGTTATTTCATGGAAAGAATCCTGCGGGACGACAAGATCGGCCCCAAAATGGCCCGGGCCGGCATAATCATGAAGTTCATCTACACCGACCCGGACGCCGAAATAACCATTGACCTGAAAAACGAGCCCAAGCCGGGTTATTATGGGTCCTATTATTTAGGGCCTTGCGACATCAAGGAAGACGTCTGGTCCAAGCAGAGCGCGGACCATTCCCATCGTTTCTGGCATGGGTTCGAAAACCCCGTCGCCGCCGTGGCCCGGGGCAAGGTCAAGCAAGGCGGCAAGGTGACGGCCATGCTCAAGTTGCTGCCGGTGGTCCGTCCGGCCTTCGCCATGTTCCCGGTGGTGTTGCGGGAATTGGGCCTGGACGGCCTGGTGGTGGTCAAGAAGTAGGACCGCCTTCACGGGGAGGCCCCGCGTCCGGGGTCTCCCGAATTTTTCTTCCGGAAAAAAACCCGCCCTCCCAAATAACTTGTCACGCCGGGCGATCCCCTGGAGTCTAAGTTTTCATAAGACGGTGAACCGTTCGATGGCCCGGGCGGGGAGCCGACCACAAACTGTTCAGGAGGATTTATCATGATCGCCCCGTGTGGAATTAATTGCGGAAAATGCCCGGTCTTTTTGGCCGCGAAAAACGATGACGACGCTCTTCGGGCCGAGACGGCCAAAAGTTGGTCCACGGACCTGGCCCTGGCGCTTAAGCCCGAGGAAATGAACTGCGACGGCTGCCTGGCCGAAACCGGCCGCCTATTCAAGTTTTGCCGGGTGTGCGAGGTCCGGAGCTGCGCCGGGGAAAAGTCCCTGGCCACCTGCGCTCCCTGCGGCGAGTTCGGGTGTTCCAAGGTCCAGGCTATCTGGAATATCAGCCCCGACGCCAGGAAGCTGTTGGAAAAAATGAGGGCCGAGGCCTGAAACCAAGCGGTTCCGGCGGACCGATTCCGGCGGACCCGCGCTTAACCTACAACCAGAATTTGGCGATAAGCGTGACGAACAAAATGGCGAAAACCACCAGCAGAAAGTATCGCACCATTTTCTGACCCCGGGTTATGGCCAGCCGGCTGCCCAGATACCCTCCCAGCATGTTCGCTCCGGCCAGGAACAATCCCAGGGCGTACCACACCTGGCCGGCCAGGGCGAAGGTTATCAGGGAGCCGACATTGGAACACAGGTTGAACGCCTTGGCCGCGGCCGAGGCGTTGACCAGGTGAAGCCCCAGGAAAAAATAGAGGACGAAGATGAGAAAGGCGCCGGTCGCGGGGCCGTAGAATCCGTCGTAAAACCCGATGACCAAGCAGGACAGGGGGATGTGGAGCCAGAGGTTCCTGGTGGTGAATTCCGTGGCGGACGTTTTAATTTGTTTCTTGGGCAGAAAGAGAATGACGGCGGTGAAGGGCAGGAGCAGGATGATCATCCTGGCCGTGGTCTGTTGATCCAGGACGAGAACGGCCTTGGCGCCGATCACCGCGCCCAGCAGGGAAAAAGGTATCCCGACGCCGACGATCTTCCAGATTATCTTGCCGTTTTTCACGAAGTTCAACAAGGCGGTGGATGTGCCGAAGAAGGCGCCGAACTTATTGGTTCCCAGGGCCGCCTGGGCGGGCAGTCCGGCCAGCAGGAGGGATGGAATAAGGATCAAGCCTCCGCCGCCGGCGATGCTGTCGATAAACCCGGCCGTAAAGGACGCGAACGAAAGGATGATGATCGTCAAGGGCTCCATGTCGGCTCCAGTTTCCCAAAAAAGGACGTGATCCCCCCTGGCGGGGTCGAGCGGCGCCCCCGCGGTTACAGGTTTTCCACTTGGACGTGACTCGGAGTCTAATGGGATAAACGTTACGCGCCGCCAAGTCAAGAGTGTTCCGGGGGAAGCACGCTCCCCCGGCCAGGTCACTTGGGGTTGGCGAAGCTCAGGGTCATGTGATAAAAATCCGGCTCCCTTTCGGCCGTCAGGCGGTAGGGCGCCTTTTCCAGGACTTTCCACATGGCCCGGTTGTCGGGCAGGACGTCGGCCGTAATGCCGGCCAGTCCCCTTTCCAGGGCCACCTTGATCAGCGCGTCCAGGAGGTGGGAAGCCACCCCCAGGCCCTGGCAGCCCTCGTCCACGACCATGGCCAGGTCGCCGTGGCTGGACCCGGGCGGCACGGCGTACCGGGCTTCCGCGACAATCTTGGCGGCCACGCTGTCGTCGGTCAGGCCGACGATGGACATGGTGTTTTTGTAGTCCACGCTCACGTATTCCTGCATCCGAAAATGGGGCATGGTTTTGAGGGGCGAGAAATAGCGGTAATAGACCGCTTCCTGGCTGAACCGGTAAAAGAGTCGGCGCATCTCTTCCTCGTCCGAGGGTTTGATGGGGCGGAAGCGCAGGGTCAGGCCGCCCTTGAAGACGTGCGTGGATTCCAGGTCGCGCGGGTAGAGATGGCCGAATTCCGTTAGATAAATTTGGTCCTGGTAAAGAATGCGGGCTTCCTTGGCCTGGTCGACCAAGGCCTTTCTATGATCGGGATGGGCGATGTCGATGAGAGCCAGGGCCCTTTCCCGCAAGGTCCGGCCGGTTAGATAGGCCACGCCGAATTCGGTGGCCACCATGTCCAGGGATTCCCGGACGTTGAATTGATTGGGGTAATCCTCGACGCTGACGAGGATGTTGGACTGCCCCTCCAGGTTTCGGCTGGGCAGGGCGAAAATGGTCCGCCCGCCCTTGGAAAAGGCCGCCCCGGTGAAAACCTCGCTGGCCTCGCCGGGGTTGACCGAGACATTGCCCTTGCCGGCGTGCATGGCGATGCTGCCGGTCAGGTCTATCTTGCGGGCCGGCAGGATGGCGATGTATTTATCGTTTTGTCCGATGTTCCTGGGGTCGGCCACCACGTCCACGCCCTGGAATTCCACCAGGGGGTTGCAGTGGAGCCAGGTCATGAGTTCCTTGGTGCCGATGCCGTAGGAGGCCAGGCATTTGCCCCGGAAGAATTTTTTGCGCCGGTTGCTGACGGCGCCGCTCTTGACCAGGTCCATCAGGGCGTCCGTGAAAAAGGGGCTGTGCACGCCCAGGTGACGGCGTCTGGACAAGCGGACGCCCAGGGCCTCGAACAACGGCCCGATGCCGAAGCCCAGGCAGGAACCGTCCTCGATCACCGCGGCCACGTTGGCCGCCACTTGGTCGAAAACCGGGTCGACCGGCCACCGGGACAGGTACATGGGGGGGTCTTGTCCCAGGACCAGGTAGTTGAAGTCGTCCATGTGAACGAAGGCGTCGCCCAGGGTGCGCGGCATGTCCTCGTTTATTTCCCCCACCACCAACGAGGCCCGCTCCATGGCTTGCCTGGCCGCGTCCACGGCCACTCCTAGGCTGCAATACCCGGCGGCGTCCGGCGGGGTGATCTGGACGAAGGCCACGTCCACGCCGATGGCGCCCGAGGCGATCAGGTTGGGGACCGCCGAAAAACGACAGGGGGCTAGGTCCACCTGGCCGGACGCCACCGCCTCGCTGGCCACCCACCCGGAAAAAAAGGTTTTGAGCCGGTATTTGAAGGTGAGGCATTCCTGGACGCAGAGCGCTTCGCCCAGGGAAATAAGTTGTATTAATTCAAGGTCTTGGATATTACCCCGGTCGGACGAGATCAGGGCCTTGAGCAACGTGCGCGGCTCGGCCACTCCTGTCCCTAAAAAAATGCTCATCCCGGGTTTGATTTTATCCAGGACCACCTCGGGGGAAACAAGCCTGCTTTTCCAGGCCGGTTGCAACTGATCGAGCATGATGCACCTCTTGGGGAAAGGTTCGTCTTTCTATTGTCCATCCTCATCCGGCCCGCCCGCGGGGCCGGGTTTCTGTTCGGGGATGATGCGCATTTGCAAGGGCGGGGCCGGCCCCTTTTTGGGTTCACCCATATAGATGGTCTGGTGGGGAAAGGGGATTTCAATGCCGCGCAGGTCAAATGCTTTTTTGATGCGGCGGTTGAATTCCCGGCCCACGGCCCATTGCTTCATGGGTTTGGTGGTGACGCGGGCCCGGACGATCACGGCCGAGTCGCCGAATTCGTGGAGTCCCATCACATCGAGGGGTTCGAGGATATCGGGGCCGAAGACCGGGTCGGCCTGCATTTCCCGGCCGATTTCCCCCAATAATTCCATGACCTCGTCGATATCTTCCCGGTAGGCCACGCCCACGTCCAAGATGTATCGCGAAAAGCCCTTGGTCATGTTGGTGACTGTTTCGATGGCGCTGTTGGGGATGATGTGGACCGAGCCCCAGGCGTCCCTTATGGTCACGGCCCGGAGGCCGATGGATTCGACCAGGCCCGACCTGTCGCCCAACTGGACCCAGTCCCCGACATTGATCATATCCTGGATCAAGATGAACAGCCCGTTGATAAAGTCCTTGACCAGGGACTGGGCGCCCAGGCCCACGCCCAGGCCGACGATTCCGGCGCCGGCGAGGATGGGGCCGACATTGACCCCAAGCTGTTCGAGGATCACGACGCCGCCCACGAAATAGTCCGCCGCGACCAGGGCGGTGCGGAAGAGGGGAACGAATGTTTTTCTTTTTTGACTGGGCTCCACCCCGTTTTTGACTTCCAGAAGTCCGGCCATGACCAGGCGGCTGATTTCCAGGACCACCACCACCCCGACCGCGGTCAGGACGATGGCCGCGGTCCTGGTGATAAGGAGCGACCCGATTTCGGAGGAGGCCGCGGCCGCCACGGGCAGGCCCCACACCTGGGCCAGGGAGAATAGGCCCAGCAGGACGATTAAACCCTGGAAGGCCGCTTCGGTCATCTTGAGATAACGATCGGTTTTTTGTTCCAGGCCGGGGAATTTTATCCGGACCAATTCTCCGACGGCGAAGAGTTTTTTAAAACCGAAATTATTGAGCGTCAGGACCAGGAACAAGCCGACCGTCACCCCGATCGTGCCGTAGGTGGATGAGATCAGGTAGGAGAAGCCGCTTTTATACCTGATTATCATCAGAATGAAGATGGCCCAGACATAGATCAGGGCCGGCAGCCACCAAAAACGGAGAATGAAAAACACAAGGCGGCCCCGGATGGTTTCCTCAAACGGGGTCGCCGCGTCGGGCGTGGACTCGGGCGCGGGGGGGGCGGACCGGAGTTTCATGAAACGGGTGTTGATCTCCCGGCGAAGTTGAAGAATAAACGCGGTCAACATCAAGGGAAAAACCAGGAGAAGCCCGCCCCTGATCACGGCGTGGGCCGTGTAATCCAGGCCGGCGACCCTTAGCCCTTCAACGGTCAGGAAGTAGACCACGCAGAAATTCCCGAACCTGGCCAGCCAGATGTAAAGATAGTTGGCCTCTTCGTCCTTCAGGGGGGCCAGGCGGAGCCCGGGGGAATCGGGTTCGAGTATGACCTTCAACAGATGCAGCGCCAGGTTGTAGAAGACCAGGACCATGGCCAGGATGGTTATCAGGTCCCGGGCCAATCGGAATATTCCCAGTATCTGGGAGAGGGCCGCGCTCAGGACCAGAAAAAGAAGATACGGCGCCATGGCCGCGATCAAGGAAATCGCTTCCAGCCACGTTCGTCTTAGTATTCCCCGCGTATCCTCCGGAACGGAAGGAACAAACCGCTTGAGGCCGACCGAGAAGACCCACGACAGGAAGAGCGGGGCGAACAAGGCGGCGAAAGTGGTCCAGACGCGGCGGCGGCTTTCGGAATCGGAGAGGGCGTCGGCCGCCTTGGTCAAGGCCCCGGGCGTTTCCAGGGCTATGTTTTTGAAACTGGCCAGGGTCTGGTGAAGTTGCTTGGTCAGTTCTTCCATCTTGTCGAAAAAGACATCGATGCCAGGGACGGTCGCGGTCCCGCCGGCCTTGGAGCCCTTGGCGCCCGCGGTTTGCTTTTGGTCAGCGACCCGGGCTTTTTGCAGGGCCTTGAGCCCTTCCAGGAAGTCCTTCCTTTTTGCTTCATCCTCGAACAGGTTTAGCAGGGTTTGTATTTCCTTGTCCGTGAGCGAGGGCTGGGGCGGTGGAGATGATTTGGATGGTTGGGCCGCCAAGGCCGCGTTTCCCCAGCAGGAGAGAAAAAGCAAGAGCAGCGCCGGCCAGAATAACTTCCTCATTCTATATCCTTTCCAAGTAGTTTGATTATTCTATCGCGGGCGAGACGATTAACGAGAGACATTTGTGGGCGCCAAGCGCCAAGGAGAGCTGTTTTTCCACAAACGCCGGCTGGTTGGTTATGAAAACACGTCCAACGCCGGTGGGAAGGATGGTTTCGAGGGAAAGGCGGGCCGAAATCCTGTTTCCGGTCCGCCCGGGGCAGGTCATGTCGGGACGGCGGTTATTCCTCAAGTTCGGCCGCGTCCCCGCGGGGCAGGGCCATTTCCTTGGCCCTTAAAACCCGACGCAGCAGTTTTCCGCTTCTCGTCTTGGGCAGTTCGGCGATAAAGCCGACTTCGAACAGGGTCGGCTCCGAGGAGAGGTTTGCCCTGACAAAGTCCTTCAGTTCCAGGTTCAGCCTGGTGGACGGTTTCAGACCGGACTTGAGAGTGACGAAGGCCTTGACGGACATTTTCGAGGAGGGCGTCAGTTTCGAAATGACCGCCGCTTCCCCGACGGCCGGGTGCCGGGCCAGGATATGTTCAATTTCAAAGGGGCCGATCAGCCGTTGGCCGACCTTGATGAGATCGTCGTTGCGGCCCTGGTGAAAGAAATATCCGTCCTCGTCGCACAAGGCCATGTCGCCGGTCAGGAACCAGCCTTGGAACCGGAAATAGTCCCGGTACCGCCGCTCATCCCTCCAGATGCCGGAAGTCATGGCCGGCCAACCGGCCTTGAGGGCCAATTCCCCAAGAGTCAAGGCGGGTTGGGGTAGGCCGTTCCCGTCCAGGATGGCGGCTTCCACGCCGGGAAAGGGCCTGCCCATGGACCCGGGCTTGACCTCCAGGGAAGGGAAATTGGCCAGGCTGATCATGCCGGTTTCGGTCATCCACCACGTTTCATGGGGCGTCAGGCCGAGGTTTTTTCCGATCCAGTGGAAGGTTTCGGCGGATAATGTTTCGCCGACGGTGGCGATATGGCGAAGTCGGGACAGGTCGTAGCGCCCGGGCAGGTCTTCCCCGGCCTCGACGAGCAGGTTTAGCCTGGAGGGCGTGGTGTACCAGACTTCCACCTGTAATTGTTCCAGGGCGCGGTAACAGGTCGAGGCGGAAGGCTGGTCGCCCAGCGCAACGGAGGCGGCCCCGCACAACCAGGCGGAAAAAGCCGCGTAAACCGTTCCCGTGACCCAGGCGGGGTCCGCGTCCGCCCAAAACACGGTTCCCGGATTCAGATCGAGGGCGTAGCGTCCGGTGGCCAAGTGCCCGACCATGTCCTGATGCGAATGAACGACGCCCTTGGGGGGGCCGGTCGAGCCGGAAGTGTAGAGGAGATATAGCTCGGTATCGCACGACACCCATTTGGGTTGACATTCGGCGCCCAGGGACTCCCATTGGCCCGCGATTATTATTTCCGGGGTCTTTAAATTCAGGGCCGGCCCTTCCGTCAGAAAAACGAAGTCAAGGCTGGAGGTCTCGTCCAGGGGCAGTTGTTCGGCCAGGTGAGGATGGGTTAAAAAAGCCTTGGGTTCGCCGTTCCGGCACCGAACTTCCAATTCCTGGTAATTCAGGGTGGAGTATAAGGGCGAATAAATGACCCCCAACCTGGCGCAGGCCAACATGGCCAGAAAAATTTCGGGACAGGGAGGAAGAAAGATGAACAGCCGGTCCCCGGTTTGAAGCCCGTGTTGCTGAAAAAAATTGGCTAATTGGGCTGATTTTTCCTTCAGGTTTTTGTAGGTGAACCTTTCGACCTTTCCATTTTTTTCGAACACGAGGGCGTCCAAGGCGCCCCGGATCGGGTCCTCGGCCCAACGATCCACGGCTTCGTGGACGATGTTGACTTTTCCGGTGCTGCTCCAGGTGAATTCCTTTTCCAAATCTTCCCAGGAAAATGTATTCTTCGCGGCTCGATAATCCTTGAGATTGGCGTTGGGGTTTTCGGCTTCGATTTTGTCTGACGTCATTTTTTTATGCCATTTTTTTGGAATTATAGCGGTTTGGGATAGTTTTTTTCGGATCAGAGCCGCCCAGCGGCCCTCCGCCCAGTCCCCATCCCAAAGGGGAGCGGGAGATGGGCCTAGCCTAGCCGGCCAATTACCCCTTCGTCGCCAACGGGGGAGAGGGGCGGCGCGGGAGGGCGGCCAAAAAGTGAACCGGAACACTGGGTTTCACCTCTTTTGGCTCGGGCCGGATTTCCGAAAAACGGGCCGACAAATCATACCACCAGCGGAAAAAAAAAGCCACGGGGATAGCGTCGGCAAGTTGGGCGTCGGCGGCTAGACCCTCGCGACCAGGCCGTCCCAGGCGACGGTTACCGGAATATCGAGACTGCGGGCCTTGAAAACCCCTTCCGCCCGCTGTTGCCACTCCTCCCGGCAGCGAGGGACCGGAAACGGGCTATTTCGCTCCGGGTCCCACAATGGCGCCAGCGGCGGTTGCTTTTTGAGGAAACGTTCCGGGTCCTCGCCCTCGACCAAGTCCCCGTCCGAAATATGGACCAGAAAAACCATTTCCCTGGGTCTCCACCGTTCCAAGTAGTCCAGCAGTCTTTGAAGGCTCATGTGATAGGGACGGTTGACCTTGGGTTCGTTGAACCAGTGGGCCTGGGCGACTAAAACGTCCGGGCGTTCGAGGTCGGAAGACGGGTCGGCGTCCTTGAAGTCCGAGGTGTAGGCCAATTTTCTGATTCCGTCCTTCCCCGGGTAGCGCAGGATGTAGCCCTGGGAGCCCCTGGCAAAGGGACCGTGGTCGGTCTTGAAGGGGGTTATGGTTATTTCCGAACCAGTAGGGCCGGGGAAGGGGACGCCCGGCCAAGCCTCTTTTTTTTCGATCAATTTCCCGAACAGATACCCGAACCGGGCTTCAATGGCCGGCCAGGCCAGGGGATGGGCGTAGGTGGGAATAGGATTGAAGTCCTCGGCCCTCCCCCGGCGGCGGAAAACCTCCAACTCGTCCAGGCCAAGATAATGGTCGCCATGCTCGTGGGTTATCAGAATCAGGTCCGGCCGGTCCACGCGACAGGATTCCAACTGGTCGATGATGTCCGGCCCGCAGTCGATCAGGATTTTAGCATCGCCTTCGAACCAGAGGGCCGTTCTGGTCCTTTTTTCTCCCCTCGCCCTCATTTCCCGGCATATCTCGCAGGGGCATCCCATTTCCGGGGTTCGCCAGGCCGCGCCGACGCCCAGGAAAATCAACCGCGGGGAAAGGCGGGAGAGGTCGTTGCGGGTTTTGATCACGGATTTTTCCTCCATGGTTCCAAGGTCAAAATCAACCGGGCGCGGGATTGACCTTGATTAAATGCCCGATCTATGGTTAAAATAACCCATTTTGAAGTTTTTCTTCAATTTTTTTGTGATGGGGGCGGCCTTAATGGCCTTGACGTTAATTCTAATAATTCTCGGTTTGGTGGTGGGGGTGATCGCGGCTTACGTTTATCGCGAGCTGAGTCCACCTCCCGGGACGAGGGAGCCTCGTCCCAACAGGAAGAAGTTCCAACTACAGCAGTTTATCATTCCCGGCGTCGTGATGGTTCTGGTGGTCCTGACCGGCTGGGGGGTCAAGAGCTTGCTTTTCGGGCCGGCGCAACCGGAGCCGGCGGTTGAAACGGTCAATGTCGTCAGCAGTCCCGTTTCCGACGGGACTCATGCCGGGGCTGACGAAACAGTGGTGAACCTGGACGAACGGGAGGCCCTGACCTCGGACTCCATCATGGCCCAGGCGGCCATCAGGTCGGTTCCCCTGTCCAGCAACTTGGCCGTGATGGGTGCGCGACTCAAATTGGGTCGGCCTTCCGTCAAGGATTCCGCGCCGATTCAGGAAGAAAACCCCGAACCCAAGCCGGCTCCAAAACCGGCCGCCAAGGCGGTCCAGGCGCCAAAGTCCGCCGCGGCGCCCCCCAAGCGCGCCGAGCCGGCCCCGCCGAAGGCGGCGCCGAAAGCCGAGCCGAAAGCCGCGGCCAAGGCCCCGCCGGAGGAAGAAGCGGGTCTGGTCTATACCGTTCATCTGGCTTCGTTCCAGTCCAAGGAAAACGCCGAGCGCGCCTTGACCAAGCTTAAGGCCGCCGGCGATCCGGCTTTCATCAATCAGGTGGAGTTGGACGGAAAAGTCTACTATCGCTTGATGTCCGGTCGATTTCCCACGAGGGAGAAAGCCGAAAACCATGGGCTCGCCCTGCAAAGCCAGGGCCTGACCTCGGGCATGGAACGGTTCGTGATCCGGCCTTTTGTCGCCGGAGGCGGACCGGGTTGATGGTTATGAGCCGGAGGTCTTTTTCGAACTAGCCGCCGGCTTTTTTTGAAGGTCGGCGGTCATTAAATGGCTTGACTTGGGAATGGGTTTTGATTAATTCTCTAGGCTCGGACGAAAAAAATTAACAAACCGTATTTTTCTAGGAGGGTTCCATGAAGATGAGATCATTTGGGAAGGTGTTTCCGGTTGCCGTCATGTTGGCGGCCCTGGCCATGGTTTGGGGAAGCCCCGCCTTGGCGGATTCCATTCAGCTCGGCGTGGCCGGCGCCCATTCCGGCGACTTGGCTTCCTATGGACTTTCGGCCCTTCGTGGCGCCGAGTATGTCGTGGAACAGATCAACGCCAAGGGCGGCGTTTTGGGCAAGCAGGTGGAAATCGTCAAGGGCGATGAGCAGTGCAAGCCCGAGTTGGCCACCAACGTCGCCACCAAGCTCGTCGGCGACGGCATCAAGGTGGTGATGGGGCATATTTGTTCCGGCGCCACCAAGGCGGCCCTGGGCATCTACAAGGACGCCAAGGTCGTCGTGGTTTCTCCTTCCGCCACCAACCCTCCCCTGACCCAGAGCGGGGACTATCCCAACTTCTATCGGACCATCGCCTCCGACGACGCCCAGGCCAAGTTGGAAGTGGCCTTCGCCAAGAAAAAAGGCTTCAAGAAGCTGGCTATCTTGCATGACAAGGGCGACTACGGCAAGGGGTTGGCCGAGTTCGCCAAGCAGTTCGTGGCCGAGGATTCCTCCCTCGAAATGGTTCTTTACGAAGGCATCACCCCCGGCGCCGTGGATTATTCCACGGTCGTGCAGAAAATCAAGCGCTCCGGCGCCCAGGCCGTTATTTTCGGCGGGTACCACCCCGAGGCTTCCAAGCTGATTTCCGGCATGCGCAAAAAGAAGATGGACACGGCCTTCATCTCCGATGACGGCGTAAAGGACGACACCTTCATTAAAGTCGCCGGCAAAATGGCCGAGGGCGTCTACGCCACCGGTCCCATGGATGTCTCCGAGAACCCCATGGCCATCGCCGCCAAAGACTACCACCGGAAAAAATGGAACGAGGACCCCGGCGCCTTCTACCTGAACGGCTGCGCCGCTGTCTGGGCTCTGCTCAACGCCATTGAAAAATCCGGCGGGACCGATTATGACGCCCTTTCCAAGGCCCTGAAGACCGAATTGGTCGACACCGAACTGGGCAAGATCAAGTTCGACGAGAAGGGCGACGCCATCGGCGTCGGCTTCTCCGTGTACCAGGTCCAGAAGGGACAGTACGTCGAACTGCAGGAATAAATAGGGACTGGTCAGGCTTCAGGGGCGGCCGGGTTTCCCGCGGCGAGCCCCTGGAGCTTTTTTTTATTTCGCTTCAACAACTATTAAAAGATCAAGAAACGATCAATGAGTTATTTTCTGGAGCTTTTCTTGGGAGGGTTGACCAGGGGTAGTATTTACGCCCTTATCGCCCTTGGGTACACCATGGTTTACGGAATTATCGAATTGATTAATTTCGCCCATGGCGAGATTTACATGATCGGCGCTTTCACCGGACTGATCGTGGCCAGCGTTCTCACTCTTCTGGGGCTCAATCAACTAGCCGTCCTGATCCTGGCCGCCCTGGCGGCGGTCATTTATTCCTCGGCCTACGGGTACACCATGGAGAAGATCGCCTACAAGCCGATCCGCTCGGCCCCCCGGCTTTCCGCCTTGATCAGCGCCATCGGCATGTCCATCTTTTTGCAAAACTATGTCTTGCTGGCCCAGACCTCCGATTTTCTACCTTTTCCGGCCTTGATTCCGGAATTGGGTTTCTGGGAGCCGTATTCCCACATCATCAGCTCGGCGGAACTCGTCATCATCGGCGTCACGGCGATTCTAATGATCCTCCTGAATCTGCTCATCAAATTCACGCGCATCGGCAAAGCCATGCGCGCCACCGCGCAGGACCGTGAAATGGCCATGCTGTCGGGGGTCAACATCAATCAAGTGATTTCCGTCACGTTTATCATCGGCTCGGCCTGCGCCGCCGTGGGCGGGGTGCTTATCGCCTCGCACGTCGGTCAGATCAATTTTTACATCGGGTTTATTGCCGGCATCAAGGCCTTCACCGCCGCGGTCCTAGGCGGCATCGGCAGCGTCCCCGGCGCCGTGGTCGGCGCCCTGGTGTTGGGGTGGACGGAGAGTTTCGCCACCGGGTATGTTTCCAGCGATTACGAGGATGTTTTCGCCTTTGTCCTTCTGGTTTTTATTTTGATTTTCAGGCCGGAGGGTCTTTTGGGCCGGTCCACGACCCAAAAAGTCTAGAATCACGGTCGTCCGGGCCGGAGTAAAAAAGAAAGAATGAAAGAGTCCCAAACTCAAAGGAATATCGCGGCGGAAATCCGGAAATCCTTCCTGGTCTGCCTGTGGTTCATGTTTTTGACCTTTCCGGTGATGGTCATCAAGGTCAATACGATTGAAAAGACCATACACTGGCGCTGGTCGAATATGGTGGTGGTGGGCCTGGGGAGCTTTTTCCTGTCCCTGGTCTGGCGACGTCTCCTGGCCCGAAAGGAGGCCGGTCGAAAAAAGGCCGAGGAAGGCGCGGGCGAGGGGCGGAGTCGGCTTAAAAACCTGGCCGCCCAAAAAAGATTTCGCCTGCCGGCCCTGGCCGCCCTCGGGTGCCTGACCCTATTTTTCCCCTTCGTTTTTTCCACGTACCAAGTCAATATAATGATTACGGCCCTGATGTACGTGATGTTGGGACTTGGACTCAACATCGTGGTCGGGGTGGCCGGACTCCTCGATTTGGGGTACGTGGCCTTTTACGCCGTGGGGGCTTATTCCTACGCCCTGCTTAACCATCACTTCGGGATCAACTTCTGGCTGGCCCTGCCCATCGGCGCGGGTTTGGGGGCGACTTTCGGGCTGCTGCTGGGTTTTCCGGTCCTCCGACTTCGGGGGGATTACCTCGCCATCGTCACCCTCGGCTTTGGTGAAATCATCCGCCTGATCCTGGAAAACTGAAACGATTTTTCCTTTGGACCCAGCGGAATAGCCAACATCCCCCGCCCGTGGTTTTTCGGCCTGGAGAACGACCTTTCCCGGGCCATGATCATTCTTTATTATCTTGTGCTGGGGCTGGCCCTTTTCACCGTGTTCGTGGTCAACCGACTTCAGAATTCCCGCATCGGGAGGGCTTGGCTGGCCCTTCGGGAGGATGAAATCGCCTGTCAGGCCATGGGCATCGACAAAACCCGGACCAAGCTCACGGCCTTCGCCCTGGGGGCGACCTGGGCCGGCATGGCCGGAGTGGTCTTCGCGGCGAAAACCACCTTTATCAATCCCGCCAGTTTTACCTTCATGGAGTCGGCCTTGATCTTGTCCATCGTGGTGTTGGGGGGCATGGGGTCGGTTCCCGGAGTCATAATCGGGGCCTTGATCATTATTCTTCTGCCCGAGTACCTCAGGGCGTTTTCGGAATATCGCATGCTTCTTTTCGGCGCGGTCCTGGTGTTGATGATGGTCTTCCGGCCCGGCGGGATGATTCAAAACGTGCAGCGACATTATGAATTTCGCCTCCCGGGCGAACCTCGAAACGGGAGATCGGAATAATCATGGCCGAGTTGTTGAAAACCGACCGGTTGACCATGCGCTTCGGCGGACTGTCGGCCCTGAACGATGTCAATCTCGTGGTGGGAAGCCGGGAGATCGTGGCCCTGATCGGACCGAACGGGGCCGGTAAAACCACTTTTTTCAATTGCATCACCGGCATATACACACCCACGAGCGGCGACGTGCTGCTCGGCCCGCCCGGAGGCGGCGTCAAGAAAATAAACGGGCTCAAGCCCAATCAGGTCACCGCGTTGGGAATGGCCAGGACCTTCCAAAACATTCGCCTCTTCCAGAATTTGACTGTTTTGGAAAACGTCATGGTCGGTCGGCATTGCCGCACCAAGGCGGGCATTTGGGGGGCCGCCCTGCGTGGTCCCCGAACGAGGCGGGAAGAGCGCGAGACCACGCTGCACTGCCATGGGCTGCTCGAAAAATTCGGCCTCGAGGTTCACGTCAACGACCTGGCCAAGAACCTGCCCTACGGCGCCCAGCGCCGGCTGGAAATCGTCCGGGCCATGGCCACCGATCCGTTTTTACTCCTTCTGGACGAGCCGGCCGCCGGCATGAATATCGCCGAAACCAAGGACTTGGTTAATCTGATCAATCGCATCAGGAGCGACATGGACGTTTCCATCCTTCTTATCGAACACGACATGAGCTTGGTCATGAGCCTTTCCGACCGGATTTATGTAATGGATTACGGTTTGATGATCTGTCAGGGAGACCCCGAGTGCGTGCAAGGAGATCCGAGGGTGATCAAGGCCTATCTAGGCGAGGATGACGACTGATGCTTATTCTCGAAAACATCAACACCTATTATGGAAACATCCACGCCTTGAAAAACGTCAGCCTCGAAGTCGCCGAAGGGGAAATTATTACTCTCCTGGGCGCCAACGGCGCCGGCAAGACCACGACCCTGATGTCGATTTCCGGCTTGGTTCCCCCGCGGTCGGGACGGGTGATCTTCCAGGGCGAACCGATCAACGAGGTCAATCCGGACAGGATCGTGGCCAAGGGCGTCATTCAGGTTCCCGAGGGTCGGCGTATTTTTCCCCTTCTGACCGTGGTCGAGAACCTCGACATGGGGGCCTTTTTGCGGAAGGACAAGACCGGAATCAAGCAGGACCAGGAATACGTCATGGACTTGTTTCCCATTCTGGCCAAGCGCCGCCACCAGGCCGGCGGGACCCTGAGCGGAGGGGAACAGCAGATGCTGGCCATTTCCAGGGCCCTGATGGCCCGACCGAAACTGCTCCTTCTGGATGAACCCTCCCTGGGACTGGCCCCCATCGTGGTCCGGCAAATTTTCGAGATCATCGGCAAGATCAATCAAGAAAGCAATACGACCATTCTGTTGGTGGAGCAAAACGCCAACCTAGCCTTGCGCACCGCCCACCGGGGCTACATCATGACCACGGGTCGAATCACCCTGACCGACACGGCCGCCAACCTGCTCATCAATGAATCGGTGCGTTCGGCCTACCTGGGAGGCTGAGGGCCGTCCATGGTCGGAAAAAGAAGAGCCCGATCTTGTTCCGGGCTCGGCTGGGGCTTTTGGACCGGGAATTATTTCGGCTCGATTTTCAGACCTTGTTTTTGGAACTTGGCCAGGACGCTTTGACGGTCGTAGGGCTTGACCAGGTAGTCGTTGCAGCCGGCCTGAATGGCGGTGATGATGGTGTCCTTGTCGGAGTGAGCCGTGACCATCATTATCTTGGCCGGCTTTCTTCGCGCGGCTTCCAGGTTTTTTTCCCTTTCCCTTATTTCGAACAGGACTTCGTCGCCGTCCATTCCCGGCATGGAAATATCGAGGCAGATAACGTCGAAAGGCTCCCGACGGGCCCAGGCCCGGTCGAATTGTTCCAAGGCGGCCGGGCCGTTTTCCACGGAAACGCAGGCGGCGTAAGGTTCAAGTATTTTTTCCAGTTTTTTTCTGCTGACGTACTCATCGTCAACAATCAGGGCTTTCATCTAGGTTTTCCTCCAGGAAACAGGCGGATCAATTAAGTCCGCTGGCCCCTATTTCCAGCATGTTCAAGATAGTCGCAGCAAAAGGTTTTGCGCTTCCCGGAAATCCGGGGAAATTTTTATCGCTTCCCGCAAGGACAATAGCGCGTTATCCTTGTCGCCCGCGGAAAGGTAGGCCCGGGCCAGGTTGTACCGCAGGTTTTCCTCGTGAGGGTCGATGGCAATGGCTTTCCGGTAGTTGGCGACGGCCGCGGCGAATTTTTTTTGCTTCCTGTAGGCGATGCCCAGGCGATTGTAGAGACTGATGTCGTCGGGGTTTTCCTTGATGGAGGATACAAAGAAGTGTTCGGCCTCCGCGGCCTGGCCGCTCGCTAGAAAAACCTCGCCAATTTCGGCTTTTCGGGCCGGATTGTCAGGGTCGTATTCCAGGGCCTGGGCGAAAGCTTCCCGGGCCTCCTCCAGATGTCCTTGGGCCAACATCCTCCGGCCGATTTGAATCCTTTTTTCCGCCTCCCTGGGACCGGTAATGGATTTGGCGAATAAATCCCTTGCTTTACGGATGGCTTGGTCGGCCTTGGCCGGCCGGCCCTCGGCCTCGAAAACCAGGCGGCGGAAATAGGCGACCATGGCGCTGCGCGGGGCGATGCGGGCGGCTTCGTCGAGTTCCCCGTGGGCTAGCTTGAAATCGTTTTTGGCCATGGCTGTTCCGGCGGCTTGCAGCCGAGCGTCAAGGGGCGTCGGCCCCAGCCGCTTGAAAAGAACCGCCGCCATTACATCCTCAAGGCTCTGGGGAGAAAGCGGCTTGACGATGAAAGCATCCGCCGGCGACGGTTCCGGGTTCCCGGCCTGAAGCTCGATCGCTTTTTCCAGGGCGATGATCATGGGGACAGGGCCGGGGCCCTGGTCGCCGCGGAGGGCCGCGGCCAGGTCCAGCCCGTTCAGAAAGGGCATCTCGAGCTCGGAAATCAGAAAATCGAACCGTTGGGCCCTGACCTGACGCAGGGCGTCGTCGCCATCCTCGGCTTCCCGGAAATTGGAGAAGCCCAAGGCTTGAAGGATGGTCCTGACGTCTCGTCGCGCCGGCGCTTGGTCTCCGGCGATAAGGATTTTAAAATTTCGGAAATTTTTTATCAAACTTTCCAAACTGATCATGACGGCCTTTTTGTCTTATTACCTCTGGTCCGGGAGCCTTTCCGAATTCGGGTCGAGGCGCGCCGGTTCTAGGCGGTTTATTCTGATTCGTCCGGCGCCGGCCCCCTCGCGCGGATTCTCGCTTGAGGCGGGGGGCATATTTTGACTGCTCCAAGTCGAAAAAACCTTCGTGGACCGCCCTAGGCGAGCCGCTGGGCCGGTTCCGCCGCGGCTCCCGGCTAGGGGGCCATCGTCCGCCCGGGCCGGCCGGCGACGATGGATTCCGGGCCCGGGGGGGGAGGCCTATCGCCCCGCGGCCGTCCGGTTCATGACTCGTCCTTGGTCAATTTACCCAGGAAAACCCGGGCTTCCTCGAATTCCGGGTAGACCTGAAGGGCTTTTTTGATGGCCCCGATGGACCGGCTTTTGTCTCCGGCCTCGTAGTAGGCTCGACCAATGTTGTAATACAGATTTTCGTTTTGCGGGTCAATCTGGATCGCCTTGGCGTAATAGGCGACGGCTTCGAGGAATTTTTTTTGTCTTCTCAGGGCGATTCCCAACCGGTTGTATAGTTGAATATCGTTGGGGTCGGATTCAAGGGCCTTGCTGAAAGCCCCCTGGGCGTCCTCGGCGAAACCGGCTTGCAGGAAAGCCTCCCCCACCTGCCGGGTGATGTCCGACCTGGTTTTATCGGCGATTTTCATGACGTTTTGAAGGACTTTTTGGGCTTCCGACTTTTGCCCGGTTTCAATCAACCACTTGGTCAGGCTGAACTGCCGGTCGAGGTTCTTGGGGCTGAGGTTTACGGCCGCCTTCAAATGCTTGGACGCGGCCTGCAGGTCCCCCATGTTGTTGTAAACCCTGGCCAGGGCCTCGTGCCCCTTCAGGAATTTCGGGCCGAATTCAATGGTCCTCTCGTAGGCTTTCAAGGCGCTTTCCATTTCACCCTTGGCCTCGTAGAGCCGGCCCAGGGAAAAAGTCACCCGGGGGCTTCGCGGGGCCATTTGCATGGCGCTTTTTAATTCCTTCAGGGCTTGGTCGTACTGCCCGGCCTCGATATAGACCTCGGCCAGGGCGATTTGGGTGTCCACGGGGGAAGGGGTTCTTTTCCTTTCCCAGGCCTGTTCGATTTTTGTTTTCAGGTCTTCCTGGGTGAAGGGCTTCAGCAGGTAGCTGTCGACATCCACTTCCCCGGCCTCGGCCACGGTCCCCGGGTCCTGTTCCGCCGTGATCATGATAAAGCAGGTGTTTTTCAACTGATCGTCGTCCCTGATGGCCCTTAGGACTTCAATGCCGGTCATGCGCGGCATGTTCCAGTCGCAGAGGATCAGGTCCATTTTTTGAATCCCGCGAGCCTTGGCCAAGGCCGTGTCGCCGTCGTCGGCATGGCTCAGGTTTTGAAAGCCCAAGCGGCGGAGCATGTGAATAATGGTCCTGACCATGTTGGGTTTGTCGTCGGCGACCAGGACCTTGATGTTCTTATCGGGGAAAGGCATTTGATACTCCTGTGAAATTTTATTCCACGACCTCGATGGACGAGCCGTTAAAGGTCGGGGCGCCTTGCCAGGACCTCGTTATTTCCGGCGGGAACAGGGGCTGTAGTTTTTCGGTGATCAATAATTTTTTAACGGGCTTGATGATATAATCGTTGCAGCCCGCGTCCAGGGCTTCCTTGACCACCGCGCTTCCGGACATGGACGTGATCATGACGACCTTGACCAGGGCGGGAGCGGCCAAGCCCATTTCTTGTTCCTTCCCGCGAATTTTTTTCAGCGTTTCTATCCCCGAAAGGCCCGGCATGTCGACATCCAACAGAATAAGGTCGTAGGGTTCGAGGATGCCCCAGGCCGCCCCGAAGGCTTCCAGGGCGGCTTCTCCGCCCTCGACGCCGAAACATTGGCCCAGGCTCTCCATGATTTTTTTAATCTTTTCCCGACTGACCCATTCATCGTCAACCACCAGGATTCGCATGTCTCGCCATCTCCAACCATTTAAAAAATAGAAGCGGCCCCACCGCCGCCAAGGCGCCCTTAATTTTCCAGGGCGAACATCTCCAACGCCAGGAATTCGTTTTCCAAATTGGACAACGCGCCCTCGCCCGCGGAAAGGTCTCCCGTCTTGCCGATTTCCTCAAGCTCGCTCGCCGCCCCGGCCAGATCGTCCGCCGTCAGATTGGCGGCGCCGCCCTTGATGGAGTGAGCTTCCCGCCGGACCGTTTCGGCGTCGTTTTCCTTCAGGGCCTTTTTTAATTTAACGATTTGGTCGCGAACAATCTCCAGGAAGCCGGTTATTACTTCCCGCAGGAATTCCTCGTCCCCCTCGAATTCCTCGATAGCCCGCCGGTAATCCAGCGGCGCGTCAATTTTAACCTTGGCGAGGGGTTTGGAAGCGGGCCGGCCTTCCTTGGGGAGCGGTTCTTTTTTCCTGGGCTTGAGCCATTTTTCCACCATGGCCAGCAGGTCCCGCCTTTTGAGCGGTTTGGAGATATAATCGTCCATTCCGACTTCCAGGCATTTTTCCCGGTCGCCCTTCACGGCGTGGGCCGTCATGGCGATAATCGGGGGCCGGCTCGGGCTGTTCGTCGCGTCGCTCAAGCTGACGTGATTGATTCGTTCGGACATTTGAATGATCGACTTGGTCGCCTCGAACCCGTCCATGATCGGCATCTGCAAGTCCATCATAATCAGGTCGTAAACCTTGCGACGGAACATCTCCACGGCTTGGCGGCCGTTTTCGGCCAGGTCGACCTGGTAGCCCGCTCCCCGCAAATGCCGTAGGGCCACTTGTTGGTTGGTGGGATAATCCTCGACCAGGAGTATCTGGGTTTCCCGTCTTTCGCCCTCGGTCAGGTTATGCCGCGTCACCAGGGTCGGCGGGGGGGCCGACTCGTCGGACCAGGAATGTCCCAGGACCGAGAGAATAATCTTTTGCAGTTCGTCGCTGCGAACCGGCTTGGTCAGGTAGCCCTCGATTCCTATTTCCCGGCAACGCCGGCCGTCTCCAATCCGCCCCACCGTGGACAGGATAATGATGGGTATTTTGTTCAGGGCGGGAGTGGACCTGATTTTTTCCGCCAGGTCGAAGCCCGAAATCCCCGGCATTTGAGTGTCCATCAGGATCAGGTTGAAGGGACGGTCCCGGGCGGCCGACTCTTCCAGCCAGGCCAGGGCCTCCGCGCCGTTGGCGGCCTGGGTCGGTTGGCAGCCCCAGTTTTTTAAATACTCGGACAGAACGAAGCGGAAGTTGGGGTTGTCGTCCACGATCAGGACCGACAAGCCCTTCAATTCGACGGCCGCCTTGGCGATTTTGGGGAAGGGCGGGCTTTGGGCGCCGAAAACAGCCGTGAACCAAAACGTGCTGCCCTGGCCGAGTTGGCTGGAGACGTTTATTTCTCCTTGCATCAAGGCCACCAGTTTTTTGGAAATGGAGGTGCCCAGTCCCGTGCCGCCGTATTTTCTGGTGGTGGAACCGTCGGCCTGGGTGAAAACGTCGAAAATGTCTTTCTGTTTGTCTTCGGCTATGCCGATGCCGGTGTCCTTGACCAGGAAAAGGATTTTTACTCGGTCGCCCCAATCCCCGGCTAATTCCCCCTTGATGTATATTTCCCCTTTTTCGGTGAATTTCAGGGCGTTGCCGGCCAGGTTCATCAGCACTTGACGAAGCCGCCCGGGGTCGCCGATCAGGCGGCTGGGGACTTCGGGGGAGAGGAAGGAGATGAATTCCAAGCCTTTTTGTTCGGCCCCGTAGGAGATGCTGTTGGCGACATCCTCGATCAGGTATTTAAGATCAAACGGTATCGTTTCCAGTTCCAGCTTTTCGGCCTCGATTTTGGAAAAATCGAGGATGTCGTTTATCAGCCCGATCATGCTGGTTGCTTCCCGGTTAATGGTTTCCAGGATGGCTCTTTGGTTTTCGTCCAACTGGGTGTCCAGGGCCAGTTCGGCCATGCCGATGATGCCGTTGAGAGGCGTCCGGATTTCGTGGCTCATATTGGCCAGGAATTCGCTCTTGGCCTTGTTGGCCGTTTCGGCGGTCAACTTTGCCTGATGCAGGGCCTGGAGTTTCCTTTTTTCGGTGACATCCCGGGTCAGCCCCCGGAAACCCACGGCCCGCCCGGTTTGGTCCTTGATTAGCTCGGCGGATGTTTCCACGTTCCGGTGAGTTCCGTCCCCGCTGACCGCGACCCATTCCATGGCCTTGGCGCCTTGGCTCGTCCGATAGACCTGTTTGAACATCGCGGCGATTTTTTGGGAGTCTTCCCGGCTCATGACGGCCCTGCTGTTCAGGCCAAGAAGTTCGTCCCGGGAGAATCCCAGGATGCAGCCCAGAGTGTCGTTGAAGAAGGTGAAGTTGCCGGAAAGGTCCACCTCGTAATAGCCCTCGCCGATGTTTTCGATAATGCCGCGGTGTTTTTCCTCGCTCAGCCTCAAGGCTTCCTCGGCTTTTTTGCGGTCGACGATTTCCTTTTGGGCGATTTGATAAAGCCGGGCGTTTTCAATGGCCGCGGCGGCGGTGGCGGCCAGGGATTCGGCCAAGGTCAGTTGCGATTCGGCGAAGTGATCAAGCTTGGGGTCCACGGCTTGCAGCACCCCGATAACCTGGTCCTTGACGATCAAGGGGGCGCACATGACCGAAAGGTGTTCGGCGCCGATTTCCCGGTCCAGTCCGGCCGGAAAACGCGGCTCCCGCCTGGTGTCGCCGACAATCAGGCTTTGGCCCCGGGCCGCCGACCAACCGGCCAGGCCTTCTTCCCGCGCCAGGTGAATCCCCTTGACCATGAGAGCGAAGGGACCAGCCGCATGTCGGCAAACCAGCCCTCCGCCGCGGGGGTCCACCAGCCAGACGGAGCTGCCCCGGGCTTCGACCAGGCCCCGGAATTCCTCCAGGACCGTTGTCAGCACCTGATCCAGGTCGAGCAAGGAGGTAATGGCCTGGCCGGCGCGAATCAGGGCTGTCAATTCCCGGTTTTGTCGAAGTAGGGTTTCTTCCATTTTTTTTTGTTCGGTCACATCCTGGATTACACCGACGGTCCCCTTGGCCAGGCCGTTTTCGACGACGGGGCGGGAAGTGACGGAGACCCATCTTTCCTGGCCGCTTTTAAGTTTCACTTTAAGAATGGTTTTTTCCGGCTCCTGATTGGAACCGACCCGGGAGAACCGGTCCGGGTTTTTTTGCCGGGTTTGTTCGCCCAGTATCTCCAAGGGGTTGAGAGACAGCAATTCTTCCCTGGAATACCCGGATTCTTGGCACAGAATTTCATTGACGTCGGTCAATTTGCCGGAAGAGAAGTCGAATTCGTAAATTCCGGCCGGAGAGCAGCGGACCAGGTGGTCATATCTGGTTTTACTTTCGTTCAATTCGGAAACCGCCAGTTTCAGCTCGGATGCGTTTCGGAAATGGACGAAGAACAGTTCAATTTCGCCGGTCTCGTCAAAAATTGGAACGGCGGTTATGCTGATGTCCGCCAGGTTTCTGTTCGGAAAGAGAAAATCCAATGGTCGCCTTTGGGTTGTTTTTGTCCTGCCCGCCTCAATAGCCGGGCAACGCTCGCAGGGAGAGAGGCTGTGATGAAAGGCCTCGTGACATTTTCGCCCCGGCAGGGGCGCTGACCCGGGAAAAAAAACATGAACGGCCGGGTTTGCTTCCAGGATGGTCAGGTCCGGCTTCAAAAACAGCATCCCGTCCGGAATATTCCGCAACATGGCGTCGAAAAGTCGGTTATTTTTTGGGGAAACGGTTTTTTCCGCGAGGTATTCCCGGATGGAATCCAGTAACTTTTGCCTAGCCGCGGCGTCCGGCTCGGGGACGGGCCTTTTTTCCTCCGGGATCAATTCCCGGAGGGCTTTCCACAGCGTCTCGACAAATTCATTGGGTTCCATAATCCATGTCCTCGCGACCCCGCTCCTTGCTGGAACAGTATCGACCAGGGTTTTCATTTCGGCTCGGATATTAAGCGTCCGGCCGGCCTGACGATTGGGAAAGGGGGCGGCCTGTCAGCCGTTGGAATATAGGCGCCGGTGAAACGGCCGTGGTCAAAACCGGAGTCCGATCAAGGTGTTCATCGTCTTTTCCCGGGTGTGGGATTTTTCTAGGCGCCAATCTCGGCCGCCTCGGGCCCAACCACCGCTGGTTGGGGCTTTCCGAAACGAGTGAGGGTTTCGTTTTTTTTAAGACCGACCGGTTCGTCGTCCAGGGTCGGTATTTGCACCGGGCGCTCCATTCCAGCGGGCGAGGGAGCTCCTTGATTCGACCAACCTCGAATTCGTCAAGCAAAAAAGCCCGGGACTTTTTTCGGGTTAGAGTCCCTGGGGGCGGCCAAGCGAACCTTTAGTCTTCACTCTAGGGAAATATAACACTTAAGCTTTGGTTTTTCATTCCGGATGGGTTATTTTTTTCCTTTGCGGCGTCGGGTGGTTCTTGACGCTTGAGGACGATGAAGAGGCGTGCTATATTCCCCAGGAAACGATTGTGAACTAGTGCGGAGTCAAGGTGGAGTGGCGTTATAATAGGACCGATCCCCAAGAGGCGGCCCGGTTGGCCGGTGAAATCAAGGTTTCTCGGTTACTGGCGGGGATGTTGATCAGGCGGGGGGCCGGCGATGCCGACGCGGCCTTGGAATTTTTGGAACCGAGTTTGAAACGGCTGCCCAATCCCTTT
Source organism: Pseudomonadota bacterium (assembly GCA_043806915.1). Lineage (GTDB taxonomy): Bacteria > Desulfobacterota > Desulfarculia > Adiutricales > JAGVGV01 > JAZDGM01. The sequence continues at coordinate 46,560 of JAZDGM010000064.1, forward strand.
CTCTTGACTGATATGGACCGGGCCGTCGACCGGTTGATCGCGGCTGTCGGCCGGAGGGAACATATCACCGTGTACGGCGACTACGACGCCGACGGCCTGACGTCCACGGCCCTTCTTTACGGTTTTCTGGAGTCCATCGGGAGTTTGGCATCCCATTACATTCCCCACCGCCTGGACGAAGGGTATGGTCTGAATCCCGGCGCCGTGGAGCGCCTGGCCGCCGCGGGGACCAAAATAATCGTCACGGTCGATTGCGGGACTTCCGATTGGGAGGCCGTGGAAAAGGCCCGCCAGTTGGGAGTGGACGTGATAGTGACGGACCACCACCAAATCCCCCGCCGCCTGCCCCGCGCCCTGGCCGTGATAAACCCTCAGCGCCAGGATTGTCGTTTTCCCGGATCGGGTTTGGCGGGAGTGGGCGTGGCTTTTTTTCTGGCCGGCGGACTTCGCCAGGCGTTGCGGGAACGCGGTCTGCTTTCCCGGACGGACCAGCCGGAACTCGCGCCCCTGCTGGGGTTGGTGGCCATTGGGACCGTGGCCGACGTGGCGCCCCTGACCGGGGTGAATCGAATTCTGGTCAGCCAGGGCTTGGTTCAACTGGCCCGGCCGGACCGGCCGGGGCTGGAAGCCTTGAAGGAAGCCGGAGCAATCGAGCCGGGGCGTCCGGTGACCGCCCGGGAAGTGGCTTTTCGCCTGGCCCCCCGGCTTAACGCCGCCGGCCGCCTGAAATCGTCGGCCCCTTGCCTCGACCTGCTTTTAACCCGGGACCTGGCGCGGGCCCGTCTTCTGGCCGCGGAACTGGAGGAACTGAACCGGGAACGTCGGCGCCTGCAGCAAAAGACCGTGGAAGAAGCCTTGCTGCTTATGGAGGAAAAGGTCGGCGCCGAGTTCAAGTCCATTGTCCTGGCCCGGGAGGGTTGGCTAAAGGGCGTGGTGGGGTTGGCCGCCAGCCGCCTGGCGGAAAAATACCACCGCCCGGTCCTTCTTCTGGCCTTGGAAGACGGGTTGGCGAAAGGTTCCGGGCGCTCCATCGAGGGTTTCAATATTTTTCGGGCCCTGGAGGAGTGCCGGGACCTGATGGTTCGCTTCGGCGGGCACGAGCAAGCGGCGGGATTGACCCTCGAAAGCGGAAACCTCCCCGAGCTGGAGAGAGTATTCGAGGAGATCGCCAGGCGGGAAATTGACGAGGCTGGGCTGACGCCCTACTTGAAAATCGAGGATCGGATAGGTTTGAACGACGTCCTGAATGGGTTGATTTCCGATTTGGGGCGGCTGGCGCCGTACGGGGAAGGCAATCCCGACCCGGTTTTCGCCTTGCATGGTTTGAATATCATCTCGGCCGGAGTCGTGGGGGCCGGCCATCTGAAGATCACCCTGGCCCAGGACGGTCGGAATCTCGAACTGATCGGTTTCGGCCTGGGCCGCAAGCTGCCGGAAATCGGCCGTCGGGTGAGGGCGGCCATCCAAAGGCATTCCTCTTTTTTCCGGGGGCGGACGGTGCAGGGTTGGAAACTGGTGGACATCGAAAGGGACCCGGGTTGAGGTCCTTCCCTTCCCCGAGCCGCGTTTCGGCGCTTCCCGTCATTTTTTTTTCGCCAGGCGGCCGAGATCGTCCCGGCGGCCGATGACTATCAGGACATCGGAATCCTTGATCAGGTAATTGGCTTCGGGGTTGAGCGTGATCCGGTCCCCGATGACGTCCTTTATCCCGATGACGTTCACCCCGAATTCCTGTCTTATCCTGGTTTCGGCCAGGGTTTTTCCGGTGAAGCCGTCCGAGGGCGCGATTTCCTGGATCGCATATTCCGGGCTCAGGTCAAGGTAGTTCATGATGGAGGGGGAACTGACTTCATTGGCCGTCCGGACGGCCATGTCCCTTTCGGGAAAGACCACCTCGTGCGCGCCGACTTTCATCAAAATCCGGCCGTGGTCCTCGCTGACGATCTTGCCGATGATCCTTTTGGCCCCCAGGTCCCGCAGGTGTAGAATAACCAGGACGCTGGCCGAGATGTCTTCCCCCAGGGACACGAACACCGCGTCCATGTTTTTAACCTGCAACGAGGAAAGGACGCTCATGTCCGTGGCCTGGCCCACCAGCGAATAGGTGCTGTTTTTCTGGGCCGACCGGATCAAGTTTTCGTTGATGTCCAGGCAGATGACTTCGTGCCCCAGTTCGAACAGGACCTTGGCGACGTTGCTGCCGAAGTTGCCCAGGCCGATCACCGTGAATCTCCCCATGATATAACCTTCTTACCCGACCATTATTTCCTCGGTCCCATAGTTGAACGCCTTGCCTTCCCCGGCCCGATGCGTCAGGGCCAGAACCACCGTCAAGGGACCGACCCGACCCAGAAACATCGTTCCGATAATAACCAGCTTTCCCCAAACGGTCAATTCGGCGGTGGCGCCCATGCTCAGGCCCACGGTCCCGAAGGCCGACACCGTTTCGAAAAGGAGGCGGATAAAGGCGTCCCTGGTTTGAGTGTGATCGTTGCCGCCGGTTTGGATCGTCAGCACCAGGGCCAGGGCCGCGAGGACCACGCCCAGGGAAACCATGACGACCGTGAGGCCGCGGGAAACCGCCCCGTCCGGAACGCCGCGGCGGAAAATGTTCACCTTGGAAAAACCCCTGTACCTACTGACCGCCATGGCCAGGATAATGGCAAGGGCGACGGTCTTGACTCCTCCCGCGGCGCCGCCGGGAGACCCGCCGATAAACATCAGCATAATGGTTATCAGAATGGAAGCGTTGGTTAGGTGATTGAAATCCACGGTGTTGAATCCGGCCGTTCGCGGGGTCACGGCCTGAAAGAGGGAAACGATTAACTTATCGTTCCAGGGCAGCGACCTTAAAACATTATTCCATTCCAGGGCCAAAAAGGCCAGGGTCCCCACAACCACCAGCGCCAGGCTGGTGGAGAGAACGATAAGGGAATGCAGACTCAGGCGGGAAATGTTTTTCGACCGGAAACGGCCCAGTTCCGCCAGGACGATAAAACCCAAGCCTCCGGCGGTGATGAGCGTTATTATCACCAGGTTTACCCCGAGATTGGTCTGGAAGGCGGTCAGGCTGTCGGTCCACAGGGAAAAGCCGGCGTTGCAAAAAGCCGAGATGGAATGAAACACGGCGGCGTACGCCGCCTGGCCGGTGGAAAGCGCGGGTTGAAAAAAAACAAATAACAGCAGCGCCCCCGCCCCTTCAATGGCGAAGGTCCAAAAGAAGACCGTCTTGACCAGGGCGTTGAAATCCTGGGCGGGAAAGAAGGACAAACTGTCCCGCACGGCCAATTCGTCCCGCATCGAGGTTTGTCGCCCCATGATTTTATACAAGAGCACGGAAAAGGTCATTATCCCCAGTCCGCCCAACTGGATCAGGGCGAGAATCAGCAGTTGTCCCGGGAGCGAAAAATCGCGCCCGGTGTCCAGAACGACCAACCCGGTCACGCACACGGCGGACGTGGAGGTGAATAGGGCGTCGACAAAAGCCAAGTCGGTCGTGGCCATTCCCGGCGTCAACAGCCCCAGGGCCCCGAGGATAATCAGGGCGGCGAAGCTGAGGGCCAGGGCCCGGGGCGGGGCGAGCCCCTGCCCCGGATGCCGGATCAAGGTTTGAAAGTATCTTAAGCCGCTTATTTTTTTAAAAAAACTATTCAAGCTCAATCCAGGGGAAATTGAGATAATTGCTTCAATACCCTCTCCCTGATTTCCCGGGCCGGAATCCGTTCCCCGGGCAGCGGCGCCAGGAGACTAACGGGGCGGCCGCCGCAGGAGCAGGGCCGGACCGGCTGGCCCAGGGGGACCACTTGGTCGATCCCGCACCCGGGACACCGGAACACGTCCTTGGCGCCGGACTTTTTGCCCCGCTTGGCCAGGGGACGACCTTCGATTTCAATTATATCCATGGAATAATCCACCACGGGCGCCGCGCTCACGGCCGTGCCCACCCCAAAAACGTCGACCAGGGGCGCCAGGGCGGCCAATTCCTTCTCGTCCAGGCCCCCGGAAACAACTATTTTAACGTTTTCGAACCCGGCCAGGTCCAGTTCCCAGCGAACTTCCTCGATTATCTGGGCGAAGTTCCCGCGCCGGGACCCGGGTGTGTCCAGGCGCACCCCCCACAGCCGGTCGCCCAGGGCCCGGGCGACTCGCAGGGCCTCGAATTTTTCATCCTGGAAGGTGTCCACCAGGCTTATGCGGTTGACCCGCGGGTCGATGACCTCGTCAAAGGCCAGGGTGGCCTTCACCGTGTCGCCCATGAGAAGTATCAGGGCGTGGGGCATGCTCCCGACCGGTTCCTGGTCGATCAAGTCAGCCCCCTTTTTAACCGCCACCCCGTCGCAGCCGCCGATATAGGCGTTTCTTTCCAGCATGGGGGCGATGGCCGGGTGCATGCGCCGGGCGCCGAAGCTGAAAAGTCCCTTGGTCCCGGCGGCCTTGCGGCACCGCGCGGCCTTGGTGGCCACGCCCGAAGCCTGGCAGATCAGGCCCAGGATGGCGGTTTCGAGCCCTCCGAATTCCAGATACCGCCCCTCGATTTCCAGGACGGTCTCCCCGGGGCGAAAGATCGTTCCTTCCGGCATGGCCCGAACGTTCAAATCCAGGCCTTGAATCAGTTCGGACGCTTCTTCCAGTCCGGCGAAGACCGCCCACGGCCAGCCATGGGGGAGGGCCTTGGCGAAGAATTCCGCCCGGACCCGCGCGTCAATTCCCTTGGCTTCCAGTATCGCCTTGGCGCGGGTGAAATACACATCCACCACCTCGCCGTTCCTGATCTCTTCGAAATCGGCTATATGCAGCATTTTTACCCTCCGTTAAGCCGTCTCGCCGGAATAGTTATTAAAAGTCAACCTCATCATGACTCCGTCGCCGGGTCCGGGTGTGTGAAAAAATCGACCACGGCCCGGCGATACTCCCCGGCCCGGGGGATGTCCAAGCCGTCAATATGCCCCAGGCCGGGAATAATCAAGAGTCTCTTGGGGGGCGCGGCCGCCTGGAACATTCTCTCCGAATGGGACAAGGGGACAATCTGGTCCTTGGTTCCGTGAATGAAAAGCTTGGGGACCCGGCCCTGGGAAAGGGGAGACAAGGTCGATAACCCCTCGGGAATGGCCACCTCGGCCTGGGGGTAAGCCTCGAGGAAGAGGTCGCGAAAGGAAATCAGTCCGGCTTCCAGAACGGCCCCGTCCAGCCCGGGAAAGAAGGGCAGCAGATGGGCCGCCGTGAAGGCGCCCATGGATTGACCGAACAGGCCGAGGGGCGCCCCGGGAAGGGGCGGGTTGGCCAATAGATGGTTTACGACTGTCCGTCCGTCGTCGATGATCCCTCGCAGGGTCGGCCGGCCTTGGCTGAGCCCGTACCCCCGGTAATCGAAGGTGATCAAATGAAAACCCTCGAGGGCCAGGAAGTAGGACGCCGCCACATGAGCCGACATGTTCTGGGCGTTCCCGTGCAGGTGCAGGACCACCTTGTTTTTCGCGGTCGCCCGGGGGGAAGGTTTAATATGCCAACCGGTTAGGAGCCCGACCTGGCCCGGTAGGGAAAAGGGCTCATAGGCCAAATCCCATTCGCGGGGGGTCAGATACTCGAAGGCATCCGGGAAAAAACAGTTTTTTTCGGCGATGACCAGACTCATGTCGTTTCTCCCGTGTCGGATATAACGGCCGGACCGTTTTTCATCTTCCGCCGGTTGGAATTATCACGGGGACGACCGCGGAAGTCAAGTTTTAACCTGGCCCCTGGTTTGCATATAGTGACTGTGGGAAGAATATTGATTCGATAAGACGAGTCGTGATCCCATGGATTCCATGCAAGCTGGAGGTATGCGCATGACGCCCAGGCCGTGGTTCCGGAAAATATGCCTGCTTTTGTTGGTGGTCCCCCTGTTGTCCTGGGGGTGCGGGCCAAAAAAGCCCGATGACGACTCCTTGGCCCGGAACCCGGCGGCCAAGGCGGCGATCAACGGGTTGGCCAATTCATACAGTCAGACTTCGATGTGGGAGTTTCGGGACCCCGCGGTCCTGGCCGTCCAGGTAATTGTTCCGACCAAGGGTTTTGTTCAGGAATACGACCCCATGGAGTTGTATTGCGTCTGCGTGGAGTTCGATTTGCGCTACCGGGTGCCCTGGGCCAGCGTGGACAGGAGCGATTGGGAGAGGCAGGTGCGCAACGTTTTGGTGATGAAGAACCAGGGCGACCATTACCTGGCCATGAAGCAGATGGACCTTTGCCCGATTTTTTGCAAATGAACGGGAGCGTGGTCGGAATTTTGACGGTTTCGGGTCGGCGGGTCAGGCGGGGGTCTCTTGCCCCAACCGGGAAACCCGTTCCACCCATTTCAGGCGGCGGATGGCCTGGTTGACGATCCGGAGGTGATCCTTGCCCGTGACCTGAATGGTGCAGTCCAGGATCGCCTTGTTGTCCGCGCGAACTTCGGCCGAGGCTTGGGTGATGTTGGCCTCCGCCTCGGCGATGGCCCCGGCCAGCTCGGCCAGGGCGCCGGGCTTGTCCCGTCCTAGCACCTGGATGCGAACGGGATAGGTCAAGCCTTTTTCCAATTCCCATTCCACGTCGATCCGGCGCTGGGGGTCGGCGGTGGTCAGCGTCTTGCACCGGGACGAGTGAACGGTGACGCCCCGTCCCTGGGTAATGTACCCGACGATGTCCTCGCCCGGAAGGGGGTGGCAGCAACCCGCGAAACGAACCAGAATGTCGTTGACTCCCCGAACCTTGACTCCCTGGCTGGGCTTGCGGCGAATGCGGCGGACCACCCGGTCCATGAAGGAGGGTGATTCTTCCTTGGGCCGGAGCTTGGTCGCGACCTGGCGCGGGCTGATATTGCCGAAGCCGACGGAATAGAGCATTTCGTCGACGGTGGACTGCCCCATTTCCTTGGCGACCCTTTCCAGGTCCCCGCTTTTGAGAAGTTGGGCGAAGTTGAAATTTTCCTTGCGCAGTTCCTTTTCCAGGATTTCCTTGCCCAGGCTCAGGGCCCTGGCCCGCTCCTCGACTTTGAACCATTGCCTGATGCGGTTGCGCGCCTTGGTGGTGACGACGAAATTAAGCCAGTCCTTGCTGGGCGTCCCGTTTTTGACGGTGATGATTTCGGCGGTGTCCCCGTTTTGAAGCTGGTAATTCAGTTTGGTGATGGCGCCGTTAACCCTCGATCCGGTGCAGTTGTGGCCGACCTGGGTATGAATGGTATAGGCGAAATCAACCGGAGTGGCCCCTTTCGGCAGCTCCCGCACGTCCCCATTGGGTGTGAAGACGTAGACGTATGCGTCCTCGGAATAGAGACTCTGCCGGACGCTGCTCATGAACTCGGTGGGGTCCTTCAACTCCTTCTGCCAATCCAGGAGAGACCGCAGCCAGGCGAACCGCTGGGTTTCCTGGGCGGTCATCCTGCCGCCTTCCTTGCCGGACTCCTTGCCGGACTCCTTGCCGCTCTCCTTGTACCGCCAGTGGGCCGCGATCCCGTTTTCCGCGTAGTTGTGCATGTCCTTGGTGCGGATTTGCACTTCCATTCTTTCGGCCTTGGGGCCGATGACCGCGGTGTGCAGGGATTGATAGCCGTTGGCCTTGGGGAGGGAGATATAATCCTTGAACCGTCCGGGGATGGGTTTGAAGATGGAGTGGATGACGCCCAGGGCCGCGTAGCAGTCCTTGTGCGATTCCACGATGATGCGAAAGGCGGTGATATCGTAGACCTGGTTTATGGTCAGGTTTTGCTGCAGCATTTTTTTGTAGATGCTGTAAATGTGCTTGGGCCGCCCGGACAGTTCGCAGGGTATTCCGAAGACGGCCATTTGGGCGGAAATAAGACTGATTATCTCCCGGACATAGGCTTCCCTCTCGTCTCGACGGCTGGCGATCCCCGAGCGGATGTCCTGATAGAAGTCCGATTCCAGATGGAACAGACACAGGTCCTCCAATTCGGTTTGAATTTTCCTGATGCCGAGCCGGCTGGCCAGGGGCGCGTAGATATCCAGGGTTTCCTCGGCGATGAGGACCTGCTTGGCCGGCGGGAGGTGTCCGAGGGTCCTCATGTTGTGCAGCCGGTCGGCTAGCTTGACGAGAATGACCCTGATGTCGTTGGCCATGGCCAGGATCATTTTCCTCATGTTTTCGGCCTGTCGCTCGGCCTTGGAGGAAAATTCGATCTGGCTGATCTTGGTCACCCCGTCCACAATGCCGGCCACTTCCTGCCCGAAAAGCTCCTTGATCGCCTCGATGGTCGTGGCGGTGTCTTCCACGGTGTCGTGCAGCAGGCCCGAGGTCACGGTGGGCACGTCCAGCTTCATCTCCGCGAGCAACCCGGCGACTTCCAGGGGATGGCTGAGGTAGGGCTCGCCGGAACGACGCACCTGTCCCTGGTGGGCGCCCGCCGAAAAAATGTAGGCCCGCTGCACCAATTCCAGATCGGGGTTGGGGTGATAGCTGGAAATCAGGTCCAGGATGTCTTCTATGCGCCGCAATTACGGTTTTCCTCGGGCCGATTCGACCATCACGACCGTTCAGCCAATAGTTCGTCCCGGATTTGCTTGATGATCGCCGGAGTTTCCGCGATATTGAGCATGGATATTTCCCGCTGGTCGCGCCTTTTGAATTCCGCCTGGCCCTGGGCCAGGGTTTTCTTGCTGACGGAAACGCGGAGGGGCAGGCCGATCAGGTCCGCGTCCTTGAACTTAATGCCGGCTCGTTCGTCCCGGTCGTCCAGGAGCGCCTCGACGCCTAGGTCGAGCAGGGAGTTATATATTTTTTCCGCCGCGGCCATGACCTCCGGGTCCTGGGCTTGCAAGGGCAGCACGGCGACTTCAAAGGGCGCCAGGGGCATGGGCCAGATTATGCCGTTTTCGTCGTGGTTCTGCTCGATGGCCGCCGCCGCGGTCCGGCCGGTCCCGATGCCGTAGCACCCCATGATTATAAAGTTTTCCTTGCCTTCCTTGTCCAGGTACACGGCGTGCATGGCCTGGGAATATTTAATTCCCAGCTTGAAAACGTGTCCGACCTCTATGCCGCGGGCGGTTTCCAAGGCGGCGCCGCACCTCGGGCAGGGGTCTCCGGCCCGGACCAGGGCCAGGTCGTGATAGCCGTCGACCTTGAAATCGCGACCGGGCGCCACGCCCACGAGGTGATAATCGGTTTCATTGGCCCCCACCACGGTGGAGGACAGGCCCTTTAGGCCGGAGTCGGCCAAAATCCTGATATTTAGCCCCACCGGGCCGGCGAATCCCACCGACGCGCCGGTGACGTCCTCGATTACATGGGGGCCGGCCAGCTCGGGCTCGCCGCCGACCAGGTTTTTCAATTTAATGACGTTGACTTCCCGGTCGCCCCGGACCAAAACCGCGACGAGGCCCTGGTCGGTTTGGTAAATCATGGTTTTGACTAGGTCGGCGGGATGAATTTTCAGGAAGGAGGAGACTTCCTCGATGGTGCGAAGGTCCTTGGTCATCACCTTCGCGAAGGGTGGAGCGTCGGCCTCGGCTTGGTGGCTTTCCAGGACGGCGGCTTGGGCCTTTTCGGTGTTGGCCGCGTAGTCGCACGAGGGGCAGTTGACGATCTCGTCTTCCCCGGTGTCGGCCAGGACCATGAACTCGTGGGAGAAACTGCCGCCGATGGCCCCCGAATCCGCTTCCACGGAGGTGAACCTAAGCCCGCAGCGGCGGAAGATATTGGTGTAGGCCTGGAACATGGCCCGGTAGCTCTTTTCCGCGCCGGCGTCGTCGATGTCGAAGCTGTAGGCGTCCTTCATGCGGAATTCCCGCCCTCTCATGAGGCCGAAGCGCGGTCTGATTTCGTCCCGGAACTTGGTTTGAATCTGGTAAAGGTTCACCGGCAGGTCCCGATAGGACCTTATTTCCCGCCGAATGAGATCGGTAATGACTTCCTCGTGGGTGGGGGCCAGGCAGTAATCGTGATCGTGACGATCCTTGAAGCGCAGGAGTTCCTTGCCGTAATGGTCCCACCGGCCCGATTCCCGCCACAATTCCCCCGGCTGAGGTCCAGGCATCAGTAGTTCCAGCGCGCCCGCCCGGTCCATCTCCTCCCGGATTATCCTCTCGACTTTTCTCAGGACTTTGAGCCCCAGGGGCAGGTAGGAATATATTCCCGAGGCCAGCTTGCGAATCAGGCCGGCCCGGACCATCAGTTTATGACTTACGACTTCCGCCTCGGCCGGGTCCTCCCGCAAGGTGGGGAGAAAAAACCTGGTGTATTTCATTTACCTTTCCTTTCTTCTTCGACCAAAATGCGGACTTCGTCCGCCAACGCCGCGGCCAACTCGGCTTCCGGCACTTTTCTGATCACCTCGCCCCGACGAAAGAGAAGGCCTTGGCCCAGTCCTCCGGCCACGCCGACATCCGCTTCCCGGGCTTCCCCCGGACCGTTGACCACGCAACCCATGACCGCGATTTTCAAGGGCTCGGTCAGGCCGGCCAACGCGGATTCGACCTTTTCCACCAGGGAAAAGAGGTCGATCCGGCAGCGGCCGCAGGTGGGGCAGGAAATTATTTCGGGGCCCCTATGCCTGAGGTTGAGGGCCCGGAGGATTTCATAGGCCGCCTTGATCTCGTCCACCGGGTCGCGGGTGAGGGAGACCCTGAAAGTGTCGCCGATCCCCTCGGCCAAAAGCATCCCTATCCCCAGGGCGGACTTGACGGTCCCCGCGATCAGGGGCCCGGCTTCCGTGACCCCGAGGTGTTGAGGGTAATCGGACCGTTGAGCGAAGAGACGACACGCCGTCGCGGTATCCAGGACGCTGGACGATTTAAGGGAGACCTTGATGAGGTCAAAACCGAGTTCCTCCAGAACGGCGATCTCGCCAAGGGCGCTTTCCACCATGGCCTCGGGACAGGGGCGGCCGTATTTGGCCAGGATTTCGCGTGAAAGCGAGCCGGCGTTGACTCCGACCCTGATGGGGACGCCTTTTCGGGCGGCGGCCTCGGCCACCAGGGCTACCTTTTTCCGGCCGCCGATATTGCCGGGGTTGATGCGCAGGCCGTCCACGCCCTGTTCCAGGGCCAGGAGGGCCAGGCGGTGGTCGAAATGGATGTCGGCCACCAGGGGGATGGAAATTTCGGCTTTTATGGCCCCGAGGGCCCGGGCCGCCTCCTCGTCCGGGACCGCCGCCCTGACGATCTCGCATCCGGCCGCGGTCAGGGACTTTATCTGGGCCGCGGTGCGGGAGACGTCCCTGGTGTCGGTGTTGGTCATGGATTGAACGGCGACCGGAGCGCCGCCCCCGATCTCTACTCCACCTAAATTGATCTTTTTTGTCGGGCGTTTAAGCAAAAATATCGCTCCTGAAGGTTTCGAGGAAAACCGGTCGACCGCCGGTCCGGCGCGGGCCCGTCGTCCCGGACCTATTAGTATCGATCCTTGCTCCGGCTTTTGTCAACAAGGATAAAGTGGGGATGGGGAAAACCGGAAAAAATATCTTCCGCCATCCCGGGGGCTATCGCGAGGAGGTTCATTTGCGTTGATTTCCATGTCAAAATAAGCTAATATGAAATAGATAGCCTAGGTAGGGCGATTTTAATCCATTTGGGAAACGATGAAAAAGCCTTTCTATCGGGAGATGGCCAATGCCTGAGCCGACACGGCGGAAAGGGAGCCTTTCCGGAACCATCAAGGACACCAGCCCCGAGGAATACAAGTTCCTGGTTGGCGAATATTTATCCAAGGCCGGTCAGATAACGACGCGACAATTGACCGAGGCGATCGATCACGTCAAAAAGCATGGCGGCTTTATCGGCTCGTACCTGCTGAAAAACGGGTTCATCGATGAAAACACGATACCGGCGCTGCTTTCCCGTCAGTATAACTACGCCGTGGTCGGGATTTCCGAGCGGGAAGTCGATCAAAAGGTCATCAACCTTTTACCCTACGAGACCGCCAAGAAGTATTTCGCTTTTCCGGTCCAACTGAAAAGCGGCGCCCTTCAGATCGCCATGACGGAACCCACCAACGGGCACGCCGTCGACGAAATCAAGGCGACGGTGAAGGTCCCGGTCCAGGCCGGCGTGTCCACGGAAAAAGAGATCATCGAGGCGTACCGGAAATATTATAAAATTTCCGACGAGGAATATAAGGGATTTTCTACTCAAGGCGGACCCGAGGAAGAGGAAGACGCCCCCCCCACGGTCGACAACCTGGGCGAACTGATCTCCGACGTCGTGGAGGACTTTGTGGTGGGAGACGACGACGAAGCGGCAAACCAGAGCCAATTTTCCGCCTCGGACGCTCCCATTATCAAGCTGGTCAATAATATCCTGGTCAAGGCGGTGACCGACGGGGTGTCGGATATCCATATCGAGCCCTTTGAACGGCAGTTTTTCGTCCGCTACCGGAAGGACGGCGCCCTGTTCAAATCCATGAAGTTGCCGCTGGAGATCAAGAACGCCCTCATCGCCCGGTTCAAAATCATGGCCAATCTCGATATCACCGAAAAAAGGGTTCCCCAGGACGGCCGCATTAAAATGAGGCTGGGCCGCAGAAAAGAGGTTGATTTTCGGGTTTCCTCCCTGCCGACCCTTTTTGGAGAATCGGTGGTTCTCCGTATTTTGGACAAGAGCGGACTTAACGTCGACCTGACCAAGCTGGGCTTCACCCAGCACAACCTCGCCCAGTTCATGAAGGCGGTGTATCGGCCCAACGGCCTGATCCTGGTGACCGGCCCCACGGGTTCCGGAAAAACCGTCACGCTCTATTCCTGCCTGACCTTGCGCAACACCGAGGATGTTAAAATCCTGACCGCCGAGGACCCGGTGGAATTTAACTTTGCCGGGATCAATCAGGTCAATGTCATCAAGGAAGTGGGCATGACTTTCGCCAAGGCCCTCAAGGCTTTTCTCCGGCAGGACCCCGATATCTGCATGATCGGCGAGATTCGCGACATGGAAACCGGAGAAATCGCGGTGGAAGCGGCCATGACTGGACACTTGGTCTTTTCAACCCTTCATACCAATGACTGTCCGGGGACGGTCACTCGCCTGGCCGACATGGGCGTGGCCCCGTTCAACGTGGCCGCGTCGTTGGTCCTCTGCACCGCCCAACGCCTGATGCGGCGGGTTTGCTCCAACTGCAAGCAGCCCGTGGCCAAATTAAGCGCCAACAAGCTCATCGAAGCCGGTTTTGACAAGGACGAAATAGGGACCATTAAACTTTACGAGGGCAAGGGCTGTCCGCAATGTTCAGGCACCGGCTACAAGGGGCGGGCGGGATGTTTCGAAATCCTGGAAGTCACGCCCACCGTGGCGGAAGCCATCGCCTCGGAAGTCAACGAATCGCAGTTGCGCAAGATCGCCATCAAGGAAGGCATGAGCACCTTGCGCATGGACGGCCTTCTCAAGGTCAGGCAGGGGGTGACCACCCTGGAGCAGGTCTTGGAAAAAACCGTTTTGCAGAAGGAAAGCCTACCCCCCTACCTGCTCAATCCCGACGAGATGGTTTTCGAGAACGGGGATATCATTATCAAGGAAGGCAACACGGACGCCAACTTTTTCAAGTTGATACAAGGGTGCCTGGAAGTCCTCAAGGGGAGCGACAAGATCGCCGAAATTTCCGAGCCCGAGTCCTACTTCGGTGAAATGAGCGCTCTTCTCGGCGGTCGGCGGACCGCCACCATTCGCAGCGTCGGCAAAAGCATCGTCAAGGTTTTTCCGGGCGATAAACTGATGGAAACGCTGGAAGGTTATCCGGAAATCGCCAAGCAGGTCATCCACGCCATGGTCGCCCGGCTGGAAGACACCAACAAAAGGTTCGTGGAGGTCCTGACCGCCAAGACGGAGATCGAAAGAACGCTCAAGGCCGTGGCGCCTCATGCCGCCAGCCAGGCTTCCCAGCGGATTCCGTTCGGGAAACAATTCGGCGGCGGCGCTCAACCGGGGCCTCGCCCGGTCCGGCCTCAAGGCCCGGGTCAGACCGCGGCCCCGACCGCGGGTCCGCCAAAAAGCGCGGCTCCCGCGCCCACGCCCTCTCCGGCGACCACCATCGCCCCCCGGCCCCTGAAAAAAGCCGGGGATCAGACCCAGACCATACATTTGGGGTCCCAGGCGCCCCAGGCGCGACCGCCCAAGGCCGCCCAGGTCGGCGGCGGGGGGTCCTGAAAGCGGAGACTGGTCTAGGGACGAAACCCGACTTCCAGCCGCGGCGCAAGAATTACGTCCGAGGCCGGCGTCGAGGTCGGGAATGTCCCGGCTTCACCGTTGTTTGACGCGCTTTCAAGAGAGCGGCCTAGCCGTTCTTCCGGCGACGGACTATTTCCCCTTTCCCAGAAGAACCACGCGCACAGTTTTGATTAAAATGATTATATCTAGAAGAAGCGAAATGTTGCGGATATAATACAGATCGTATTCCAGCTTTTCCGTCATGTCGTCATAGGTCGAGGAAGCGATCGGTTGCATTACCTGGGCCCAGCCGGTCAGGCCTTGGTCGACGCTGAACCTCTGTTCGATAAACGGGACGTATCTATTAACCTTTTTTTCCACCGCCCCGTCGGACAGGCGGGATTCTTCCGACGTTTTTCTTGCAGCGGGACAGGAAACGCTTGGTCGGCCTTTTTCGTCCTCCAGGCCTTTCTCAATGAATCCGTAAACAAAATCGTATAATTCCGCCCTAGGTCCAACCATGCTGATGTCGCCCTTCAGGACGTTTAGCAACTGGGGCAATTCGTCCACATGCAGTTTTCTGATGACGCGCCCGACCTTGGTGATCCTTTGGTCGCCGGCGTAGCTTCCCTTTTCGCCTTTCTTGGGAGCGGTCTGATACATGGACCTGATTTTTAGAATATTTATTATTTTGCCGTTTTTTCCCAACCGTCGCTGCGACAGGATCAGCGGGCGGCCGGTTTCCAGCCAAACGGCGACGAGGGTCAGCAGTATGATGGGCAAGGAAACGACCAGGGCCAGGGAGGCCACGATGAGGTCCATTATGCGCTTCATGCGGCTTATGTGAATCTTGGGCCAGTTGACGGCGGTGTGGAAGAGCCACAGTTCATCAACGTATTTTAAGGGGATTCTTTTTTTCAAGTATTCGTAGGTGGTGGGGGTGTCCCAAATTTCAATCCCGCGTTGGGCGCACCAGGTCAGGTCCTCGATCAGGTCATAAAACCGCAGGCGCTTCATGGCGACGATGACCAGCTTGGGGTGGTGAACCATTATTTGGTCCCTGAGCGGTCCTCTCTGATGGAACACGGGAACGCCATTCACCGCCGTTCCGGCTTTTTCCAGTTTGTTATCCAAAAAACCGATGACCTTGAGTCCGACTTGCGGGTTTTTTTGGATCACATCCAAAATATCCCGTCCGCTTTCTCCACAACCGATTATCAAGGTTTTTTTGTCGTAAACTCCAACGGAGCCGACAATCGAATATGCTATTCTGACTATTGTTATCGCCAAAAAAATATAGACGATGTAAAATAAGTAAATACCTCGCCCTAGTTGGGAAATTCCAAGCAGGTAATTAAGAAAAATATTGGCGACGCCGCCGATTACAATGGCGGCGGCGATCTGAAAAATTTTCTTTTTTCTTCGAAAATCTTGTCTAAAATCATATTGGTCGAAAAGAATGAGAAAAATGACGAAAATAAAAACATTAATCAAAAAATTCGTGAAGTCGATTGACTCAAACGATATGATTTCCGGCCAGCCATACAGAACCAGCACATATATGAAAATCGAGGCGATCGGAGCGGTGAATAGGATAATGAGATCAAAAATAATAAGAAAAAGAGTGCGTTTGGGTATTTTTTTATCTTTGGCCAGCACTTTTCAATCTCTCTTTTGAGGCTTCATTCCGACAATATGACTTTTTCGCCGAACTACCATGCCACGGCTGGTTTCGGTTTTGGGGGAATGCCTCCGTGTTTGTGAAATGTTTCATGAAAAGGCGTTTATTTAAACCTCAAAAAATCCCTTCAATAAGGATTCGAACTTACTCTCAAACTCCCGGCCAGGCAAGAAGAAATTGGGACCTGCACAAAAAAACGAAAAATAACAGCAAGATATATACTGTTGGCCTGGCTCCGCACCCACGCCCCACGACGGTCGCCCCGTGTTTGGCCCCGCCTGTGACTGTCCGGAAGGGACCGGCCTTGGTCGTTAGAGCCATTTTTCATGGGGCCGTCCCCGTTCCATTCCAGGTTCAGGGGCCGCGTTTGCGACTCACGACCGCCTGGAAAAGAGGGCGGAATGTGTGATCCCGCCTGGGGCCGTCCCGGGCCTTCTTGGCGCTCGGCCGCCGGTTCGCCGGCCTAGCCTGGTTCCGTCCGAACGTTTGGTCTTTTTTCGACGTTTTTCCTCGGGGCTCTTCAAGCGGATGCGCCCCTAATTTTTTTGTCGTAATCTTAATTTTTTATATAAATCAGCAAAATTTCACAAAATCCATTGACCTCCCCCCGCGCCCGCGTTGAGGAAAAAATACAATTGTGTTGACAGGCGTTGATGAATGGTGTTTTCTTCATCCGCTTCGATCCGATTTTCCTCGGCTTGCCGCTGGAAAACTATTTTTTTATTCCTACAGTTTAGATGGGTTACCCGCGGACGCCGACTCAATAGGGTAGCTACATTGTAATACTACCAATAACAGATAGTTATCAGTTTTTTCCACAATGACCGTCGTTTTTTTTAGAGGGAGAACGCTCCCACGCGGTTCACCCGGGTTGGCGAAAATGGAAAAATGCGTTTACACTATTAAGGATTGCTAAATTATTCCACCTAGGAGTCCGAGGCGTTGGGGAGCGACCGGTCGCCTCCTTTTCCCGGGCGACAACCGGGCGTCTTGCCGCCAATCATCGCGACAGATGAACATGCAAGCGAGCGCATTCCCCGGAGCTTGCCGCCGGGAACTTCAATTTATCCAGGCGGGGCTTGTCTCGCCTGGGGCGACGACCAACAGGTCAAGGCGCGGGGACGTCGTTGCCGCGAGCTTTGTTCATTTTGGCGGGTTCTTTATTGGCGTGATTGGAAATTGCGATCGCGGGGCGGGCGAGGCGTGAATTCGTGGAAGGAGACAGACGGGAAATATCCTTTCCGGAGATCACGCCACGGGATGGTCACAAGGCTGACGCGGCTGGGGAGTTTGGCCATGGATTATCAATATTTCGAAAAAGAAGACTTGCGTAGGGCCGGGGCCGCGGCGGTGATTATCGACGGCCTGGCGCCTCAAGCCGAGGGCGTTTTTATAAAAATGGGTGAAAACCTGCGGGATTTTTACAGTCGCGCTAATGAACTGTACGAATTGGGGAAGAAGGCCGCCGGTTTAATGAGCGGGGGTCCCATTTCGGATTCGGTGGAGAAACTTCAGGGTCTGGTTAATCGCATGGAGGGATGTCTCCGTGACTCCGATAAGACTATTGGCACGGCGCGACAAGTTTTACTGGATTTGAGGTCCAGCATCGGGCAAGCGAAACGCCCCTTGAGCGACTTCGATCGGATCATCAAATACCTGGTTGTACTGGGGGCCTTGACCAGGATTGAAAGCGCCCGGGTGTCCAGGCAAGGACAAGGCTTTAGCCTGCTGGGCGATGAGGTGGCGGGTCTTTCGGCGTCCATTTCGGTCAATGCGGAACTAATGTCCGGAAAATTGGATGATCTGTTGAAAAAGGTCGAAAACGCCGTCGCCCGCCTTGGCGAGTTGGAATCCAGGAGCCGGGGAAGCGGTTCGAGGATTGTTGGAAATTTGAGTTCCAGCCTGGGCAGCCTCCTGGAAAAGCAAAAAGCCTCGTCCTCGGGAACCATTTCCATCGCCGGACTGTCCGAGGATGTTTCCCGACACATGAGCGAAGTCGTATCCGCCATTCAATTCCATGATATCACCCGCCAGCAGTTGGAACATATCACGGCGGCCCTGGAAGGCGTGGACAAGCTGGACGATCAGTCGGAAATCGCGGGCGTCTGCCTGCTGCAAGCCTCTCAGTTGGAAATGACCAAAAAAAGCTTTGTCGAGGCGACGGAAAGGATCGCCGCGAGCCTGGAAGGCATTGCCGCGAGACTCGGGGAACTGACGAGCGAAACATCCGTTCTGGTTGGAGAAACAGACGGCGTTTCCTTCGTGGACCGCCTGGAGGGAGATATTTCCATGGCCGGGGCTCAGTTGATCGAGCATCAACAAGCGGTCCGCGAAATCGCCGACGCCATGCATTCGGTGGGAGAAACCCTGATTTCCATGGGCGATATGCTCAAGGGCGTGGAAACCATAAGTTATTCCATCAAAATGATCGCCCTGAACTCGACCATTCAAGCGGGACGGCTGGGTCGCGAAGGCGAACCCTTGGTCGTTTTGGCCTTGGAAATAAGGCGGTTGTCCGAAACCGCCCGGGAACCGGTTCAAAAGGCCTCGGAAGAACTACGAAGTATTTCAGCCTCGGCCGCCGTCTTCCGGGAGTGCGAATCGTCGACGGACGCCGGAGTCGCCGGGGGGTTTGACGAGGCGATTTCGGGGTTGGGAGCTGTTTTATCTTCGGTCAGGACCGCTCACGAGGAAACCGGAGTGATTTTGTCATCCATTCGCCGGACCGGCCCCGACTTGGCCGGGCGGCTGAAGGAGGCCGCGTCCTGGATGGACATCGGTCGGACGGCGGCCGGTAAAATTGACGAGGCGATTAGCGGCTTAAAGGAAATGATCGCCAAGGTCCCCGACCGGGACATGGACCGTATTTCCTCCGGCCTGAAAGACCAAATGGCCGGCTTGTCCAATCGCTACACCATGGCTAGCGAGAGGCGGGTTCACGAGGATGTCTGGGGCGGGAGTCGGAAGCCGGCCGACGGCGAATATTTCCACAAGGAGAACGAGACTGGGGCCGACGGGGACGATCTGGATTTAGGCGACAACGTCGAGCTTTTCTGATGAAAAGGAAAACTTTATAAAAATCGGGACGGCTGACATGGATATGGAACGCACCGACCTAGTGGGGACGGTAAAGTTGACTGGGGACCTTGGCATTGAGGAGATGCCGAAAGCCAGGGCCTTATTGAGGCAAGCCCTGGACCAATACGACTCGGTGGTGATCGATTTGACCGGCGCCGAAGGCCTGGGAGCGTCTTTTTTGCAACTTTTGTGCTCGGCCCGGAGGACCGCCAGGGACCTTCGAAAACGGATAAGCCTGACCGGGACGGAAGCCGGAGAGTTTGAACGGGTCGCGGCGGAGGCGGGTTTTGCCAATCCCGAACCGGGGCTTTTTTTCGAGGATGGACCAGGGGCGAGAGAAGAGGAGGGGGTGGAGGATGAGTAAAACGATAATGACCGTCGACGATTCGACCAGTATAAGGCAGATGGTCGGGTTTACCCTGAAACAGGCGGGATACGGAGTGATCGAAGCGGTGGACGGCCAGGACGCCTTGTCAAAGGCGGTCCGGGAGAAAGTCCATTTGGTCATTACCGACCTGAACATGCCCAACATGGACGGGATTGAATTGATTCGACGCCTTCGCGCCAGCCCGGTTTATAAATTCACCCCCATTGTGATGTTGACCACCGAATCCCAGGACGCCAAAAAACAGGAAGGCCGGGCCGCGGGGGCCACGGGCTGGATCGTCAAGCCTTTCAAACCCGACCAATTGCTGGCCGTGGTCAGGAAAGTCCTGGGGTGACCATGGAAGCCGATATCCATCGTCAAACATTCCTGGAGGAAGCCAGGGAGCTCTTGGCCGAGTTGGAAACCTCCATCCTGGCCTGGGAAGCCAACCCGGCGGATTCCTCGATCATTGATCGCGTTTTTCGGGCCATGCACACCATAAAAGGGTCCGGGGCCATGTTCGGGTTCGAGGAGTTATCCGGTTTCACGCACCAGGTCGAGACGGTTTTGGATGCGGTCCGCCGGAATATGACGCCGCCCGGTTCCAGGCTGGTTGATTTGATTTTGGAGGCGCGGGACCAGATCAAGGTCATGTTGGAAGCTTCCGAGGGCGGTCCGCCGGCCGATGAAACAGTCACTCGCGGGCTAGAGGCCGCCTTGCTCGAGTTTTCCCGGCCCCCCGGCCGCGCCGGGGAGGCTGCCCCGGAACCTAAAACCGAGGCGGACCCGGTTTTGCCGGAGTCTTCAAGAGCCGATTTCAAGAAAAGGAAAACCTTCCGCATCAGATTCCGGCCCCATGAAAACATTTTCCGGATGGGGACCAACCCCCTGCTCCTGTTGAACGAACTGCGCGGCTTGGGGGCCGCTCGGGTAATCGTTCATACCGACGCCGTCCCTCCCCTGGAAGCCTATGATCCGGAAGCCTGTTATTTTTACTGGGATATTTTTCTCGTCACCGACCAGGGGCTAAACGCCGCGCGGGATGTTTTCATCTTTGTCGAGGACGATTGCACCCTGCGGATCGACGAGCTGGACGAGGAAGTCGAAGCCGAAACCTCGCCCGGGCCGGGAAAGAGGCTGGGAGACATCCTGGTGGATCGCGGGGATGTCGACCGGGGAAAATTGGAGAATGTTCTGACGGCCAAGCCGCCGATCGGCGAAATGCTGGTCGACGCCGGGTTGGTTTCCCCCGGCCAGGTACGGACCGCCTTGCTGGAACAGCGGCATATCCGCGACGCCGCCGAGCGTCGGCGGATGGTGGTGGAGAGTCAAAGCATTCGCGTCAATTCGGTCAAGTTGGACAAATTGGTCAATTTAGCCGGAGAGATGGTTACCGTGCAGGCGCGGTTGAGCCAGGCGGCCGCGGCGCGTCGGGACCCGGCGCTTATTTCCATCTCCGAGGAAGTCGAGCGGCTGACCGCCGAATTCAGGGACGGCGCCATGAGCGTCAGGACCGTGCCCATTGGGATGATTTTTAACAAGTTCAAGCGCCTGGTCCGCGACCTGTCCCACGAATTGGGCAAGGAAGTCGAGATGGAAACCCACGGGGAGGAAACCGAACTCGACAAGAACATCATCGATCGGCTTAACGAGCCCATGGTCCACCTGATCCGCAATTGTCTCGATCATGGTTTTGAACCGCCGGATGTCAGGTCCGCCGCCGGCAAGCCCAGGTCCGGCCTGTTGCGGATTTCGGCGCGGCATTCAGGCGCCTTTGTCCTGGTTCAAGTCCGGGACGACGGCGCGGGGTTGAACGTCCAGGCCATAACAAACAAGGCCTTGTCGCTGGGGCTGATCGGTCCCGATTCGGACTTGACGGAGGCGGAGGTCTTCAACCTCGTCTTTACCCCGGGGTTTTCCACATCCGGCCGGGTTACCGGAGTATCGGGCCGGGGAGTGGGCATGGATGTGGTCAAAAAAAACATCGAGGCCCTCAAGGGGACCATCGAAATTCAAAGCAAGCGCGGCCTGGGAACGGAAATCACCCTCAAGCTGCCTCTGACCCTGGCCATCATCGACGGGCTTCTGGTGGTCATTGGAACGGAATTTTTTGTCATACCCCTGGCGGTCATCGAGGAATGCGTGGAACTGGCGGCCAAGGAGCGCCGGCAAGCCAAGGGCCGACGGACCGTGACCGTCCGGGGGGAGATGACGCCCTATATCCGCCTGAGAGAGCGCTTCGGGATTAACGAGAACCCGCCGGAACTGGAGCAGATCGTCATCGGCCGGGTCGGCGGACAACGAATCGGGTTCGTGGTTGACCGGGTGATAGGGGATCATCAGACGGTTATAAAGTCCCTTGGTCCATTTTTCCGCCAAGTCACGGATGTATCCGGGGCGACCATTCTCGGCGACGGGACGGTGGCCTTGATTCTCGATGTTCATAAACTGGTCCAGGCGGTCGAGTCGGAGCAGCGAGAAGTAACTCTTTCCCGGCCGGTTGATTTTCGATCGGCCTCATGAGGAGGAAAAAATGAAATTCGCCGATATGAAGATCGGGGTTAAGTTATTTTCGAGCTTCCTCCTGGTGGTCATGATCTTCCTTGGGGTCACGACGTACCAGATTTTTCAACTGTTCCAGTTGCAGGGCCTGCAGAACGACGGCGCCAAGCGGGCGGAAGACATGACCGCCGTCTTCGGCGTCATGGACCGGCTCGACGCCGTCTATCCGCTTGTCGCCGACGCGCAAATCAATCGGGATATCGAACAGGTCAAGAAGGATTTTACCGCGGCTCGGGCGGTCGCCAAAAAAGACATCGTCCTGGTCGGGCAGCTTGTGGACACCGCCGTCGAACGGGCCTTGGCCAAGGACTTCGAGGAAGGTTACTTGGCCTTTTTAAATCATTTTGAAGAAAAGATGCTGCCTATTTTGGAAAAGGGCGAGTCCGTCGAACAACGCTTGAAGGATTCGCTGGCCATCAAGGACATCGCCATGCGGGTTGACCGCGTTTACACCATAATCGCCGACGCGGTCATCAATCGCGACCTGGAAGCGTCCCGGCGGGAGTTCGAAAGGATCAAGACCGAGGCGGCCCGGGACATGGACATGGTCCGGTCGCTGGCGGACACGGACGAAGAGAAGGCGGCGGCTGGGAAAGTGGTTCAAAATTACGAGCTGTACCTGGGCCTGTTCGAGCAACGGCTGCTGCCGCTCCTCGCCCAGGGGGAAGGCGCCGACGTCATGCTGATTCGAAACCTGGACGAGCAGATCGACCAGGCTCGCAAGGATACGATCGGTCCGCTGGAGGCGGTAAACCTGTCCCTGGAAAAAGAGGCCCTGGCCGTGACCGAGGATGAAGCCTTGCTGCGCCGACTGGACGGCGAGATCGACGTGTTGCGGGACCAGGCTTCGGACCCTCTGGCGGGGTTGATCGATTCCCTGATCGCGGAGACCAAGGAAGGCGACGCGGTCTACGATTCCATTTCCCGGCGGGCCACCATAACCGCTGTTATCGTCACGATTTTGGGCGCGGCCCTGGCCCTAGTGCTGGCTTGGCTGATCACCGGGGCCATTACGCGCCCCCTGGCGGTTGGAGTCGGTGTCGCCGACAAACTTGCCGGCGGAGACTTGACCGTGGAAATAAAAGTCCCGGGCAAGGATGAAACCGGACAACTGCTGCTCTCCATGAAAAACATGGTGACCAAGGTCCGGGGCGTAATCGGGGAAGTGCTGTCGGCCTCCGAAAACGTGTCCTCGGGCAGCCAGGAACTCAGCGCCAGTTCCGAGCAGCTTTCCCAAGGCGCCACCGAACAGGCCGCCGCCGCCGAGCAGGCTTCCTCGTCCATGGAGGAGATGGGCGCCAATATTCACCAGAACGCCGAAAACGCCCAGCAGACCGAGAAAATCGCGGTCAAGGCCTCCCAGGACGGACGGGATAGCGGGGAAGCCGTGGCCAAGACCGTCGCGGCCATGAAGGAAATCGCGGGCAAGATTTCCATCATCGAGGAGATCGCCCGCCAGACCGACCTCCTGGCCTTGAACGCCGCCATTGAAGCGGCCCGGGCCGGCGAGCACGGCAAGGGCTTCGCCGTGGTGGCGGCGGAAGTGCGGAAGTTGGCCGAACGCAGCCAAACCGCGGCCGGGGAAATCGGCAAATTGGCTTCCAATAGCGTTGAAGTCGCGGAAAAAGCCGGTGAATTGCTGAAAAAACTCGTTCCCGACATTCAGTCCACGGCCCAGTTGGTCCAGGAAATCAGCGCCTCCAGTCATGAACAGAACACCGGCGCCCAGCAGATCAACACCGCTCTTCAACAATTGGACCAGGTCATTCAGCAGAACGCCCAGGCCTCCGAGGAAATGGCCGCCACGGCCGAGGAATTGTCGAGCCAGGCGGAAATGCTGCAGCATTCCGTTTCGTTTTTCAAGGTGGGCGAGGAAAACGGGAAGAAGGGGGCGTCCAGGAAAAAGAACCGCCGCGAAGCCCCGGCCCTTGGTCAAATCGATCATTTCAACGGCGCGAGGAGGGGAGACGGTCGGGTTATGCCCAATCGGAGGATTGCCGCGCCGTCGGGCCGCGGCGAAGGGACCAAGGCCAGGGGAGGAGTGGACATCGACCTGGGTGAAGCCCCCGACGGGGCCGATGACCTCGATTCCCAGTTCGAGCGCTTTTGACCATCGATCGGGAAAGGAGTGAACCATGGTCGCCCCCGGAATAAGCGAACCGACGAAATTCGTGACCTTTAAACTGGACGAGGAAGTCTTCGCCCTGGAAATAAACCAAGTCAGGGAGGTTTTGGATTACACGGTCCCGACCCGGGTCCCCCAGACCCCGAAATTCATGCGGGGCGTGATCAACCTGCGGGGAAGCGTGGTCCCGGTGGTGGACCTACGCCTGAAATTCGGCATGGAGGAAACCCCGAAAACAGTCGACACCAGGATTGTCATCGTGGAAGTCTCCGTCGACGGCGAGGCGGCCATCCTGGGGGCCTTGGCCGACTCGGTCAAGGAAGTGATCGAACTGGAACCGGACCGGATCGGTCCCGCGCCCCGGATTGGGACTCGGCTCCGGACCGAGTTTATCAGGGGCATGGGCCGGATGAACGAGGAATTTATAATTATTCTGGATATAAATCAGGTCTTTTCCGTCGAGGAGCTGGCCGCGGTCCAGGAACTGGAGCAAACGGGGACCGGCCAGGACGGCGGATCGGCCAAGACTGACGGGCTTGGTCGCAACGCCCCGTCTCCCGCCGCCGCCGCCGCCCATGACGGGACCTAAACTCTCGGAACGGGAATTTCTTCAAATCAGCCGGTTCATCCACGAGCAATGGGGGCTGAAAATGCCCCCGAGCAAAAGGCTCATGCTCGAATCACGGCTGTTGAAGAGGCTGAGAAAATTGGAAATGGCCGATTTCGAGTCCTACCGCGCCTATCTTTTCAGTCCGGCCGGCATGGAAAACGAGATTATCCATTTAATCGATGTGGTCAGCACCAATAAGACCGGCTTTTTCCGGGAGCCTCATTCCTTCGGCTACCTGATCCAGGATGTCCTGCCGGAACTGGTGGCGGCCAGGGGCGTCGGCCTGAAAAAGCCCTTGATGGTCTGGAGCGCCGGTTGCTCTTCCGGAGAAGAACCTTATTCCCTGGCCATGACCCTGGCCGAGTTTGGGGAGCGGTTTCCCGGATTGGATTTTACATTTACCATCCTGGCCACGGACGTTTCCAAATCCGTTTTGGACGAAGCTCGGCTGGCTGTTTACAACCTGGCCGGGGTGGATTCGGTCCCTCCCGAGCTCCGACGGAAATATTTCCTTATCAGCAAGGATCGGTCCCTGAAAAAAGTCAGGGTCGTTCCGGAACTCAGGGTGAAGGTGAAATTTCGGCTTCTTAACCTCATGGAGGATTTCGGCATGCGGGAGATGATGGACCTTATTTTTTGCCGCAATGTCATTATCTATTTCGACGGCGCAACCCAGGAACGACTACTGAGCCGCCTGTGCGCGCAACTGATTCCGGGCGGATGCCTTTTCATGGGGCACAGCGAGACCCTGACCGGCATGTCCCTGCCCCTGGAACCGGTGGCGCCCATGGTCTACCGGAAGAAATACTAGGACGGCGCGCCGATCATGGAAGGAAAAATAAAGGTCCTGATCGTCGACGATTCCGCCATGGTCAGGCAGGCCCTGGCCGAGGTCCTTTCTTCCGACCCGATGATCGTGGTGCTGGGCGCCGCTTCGGACCCCTTCGCCGCCGTGAAAAAGATGCGCGAGGAGGCCCCTGACGTCATAACCCTGGACATCGAGATGCCAAGGATGGACGGCCTGACTTTTTTGCAACGGATCATGAGTCAACACCCCATTCCGGTGGTCATTTGTTCCAGCCTGGTGGGGGAGGGGTCGGAGGCGGCGTTTAAGGCCTTGGAGTACGGGGCCGTGGAAGTCATCCAGAAGCCGCGCCTGGGGACCAAGCAGTTTATCGAGGAATCCGGGACCATCATCAGAGACGTGGTCAAGGCCGCGGCCATGGTCAAGCCGGCGCGATTATCCATGTTCCCGAGGATAAGGCCGAAAAACACCGCCGACGTGGTCCTGCCCAAACCCGACGGCCGGACCAGGCTTCAGACCACGGAAAAAGTGGTCGTCGTGGGCGCGTCGACCGGAGGCGTCGAGGCCCTGGCCGTTTTTTTGGAGGCCCTCCCTCCGGACTCCCCCGGCGTGGTGATCGTGCAGCACATGCCGGAAAATTTCACCGCGGCTTTCGCGCGTCGCCTGGACGGCGTCTGCCGCGTCACGGTCAAGGAAGCGGCGGCCAATGACGGCGTGCTCCGGGGCCAGGCCTTGATCGCCCCGGGCAACAGGCATTTGCTGCTCAAGAGAAGCGGCGCCAGGTATTTCGTGGACATCAAGGACGGTCCCCTGGTTTCCCGCCACCGCCCCTCGGTGGATGTCCTGTTCCGTTCCGCCGCCAGGTACGCCGGAGGAAACGCCGTCGGCGTGATCATGACCGGCATGGGGGATGACGGGGCCCGGGGGCTGCTGGAAATGAAGGAAGCGGGCGCCGCCACCATCGCCCAGGATGAAGAGTCGTGCGTGGTTTTCGGAATGCCCGCCGAGGCGGTCAAGCGCGGAGGGGTCGATCAGGTCCTGCCCTTGTCCGCCATCGCCGGCGAGGTGATCCGCTTGTGTCTCAATTCGCGGGAAGGCTTTTTTAATCGCTAGGCTGGCGGCAGCCTCACCCGGCCTTGCGGGGGAAATCCAGAATGGAAAGGGGCTGGTCCGGTCGTCCCGGGTCGTCCCGGTTCACTTTTTCGAACAGTCCGATCTGTTCTTGCACGGAGAGTGGTTTTTTCCCCTTGCTTGCCCCGCGGCAGACGTTGCACCTGGCCTCCGAGCACATCTGGCAAAATTCGCAGTCCCCGCACCGATGTTTCCTCGGTCCGTCCGGTTGGTCCGCCTTCATGAACCTTTCCTTGGGCATATCCGTCCTCCCGTTCAGTTAAAGCTAAGCATCCGGGCCGGGAAAGGCAACCCCGGGGGAAAGAGTTTGCCCTTCTTTCCCTCGCGTGTTAACTTGCTGCCGGTTCGAAGTCCGAAGGGGACGATTATATTTTGTTGGAGGTTCGACTGGCGTGTTATGAGCGGATGGGGATTGGGGCTGGCCGTCCTGCTGGATTTGATTCTGGGAGACCCGCCTTCCTGGCCTCACCCGGTCAGGATGATCGGCTGGTTTGTGGATAAAACCTCGAAAATGGCCCTGGCCGGGTTGAAAAGCCCATTTTTATTACGCCTGGCCGGCGCCGTGTTGACGGTCGCGACGGCGGGGCTGACTTTCAGCCTGGCCTGGTTGTCGTTGGCGGCCGCGGGAAAAATTTCGCCTTCCCTGGCCTGGGCCTGGGAAGTCATGCTGGCCTTCACCACCTTGGCCGCCGGCTCCTTGTTCAGCGAAACCTGGCGGGTGGTGGTCGCCTTGCTGGAAGGAGACCTTGAACGGGCCAGGGCCCTGTTGTCCCTGGTGGTGGGGCGGGAAACGGCCGACCTGGACCGGGCCGGGGTATTGCGGGCGGTGATTGAAACAACCGCTGAAAATTTATCCGATGGGGTCATCGCGCCCTTGTTCTACCTGGTTCTGGGCGGACCGGCCCTGGGCCTGGCCTTTAAGGCGGTAAGCACCATGGATTCCATGATCGGCTATAAAAACGAAAAATATCTATATTTGGGGTGGGCCGCGGCTCGCACCGACGATGTCCTGAATTATGCGCCGGCCAGGCTCAGCGCGGCCCTCATTACCGTCTCGGCCTGGGTCCTGGGGCTTGACCCGGTCAGGGCCTTTGGGACCTGGATGCGTGACGGCGGCCGTCATTCCAGCCCCAACGCGGGTCGGCCCGAGGCGGCCATGGCCGGCGCCTTGGGAGTCCAGTTGGGCGGGCCCTCGGTTTATCACGGCCGGTTGGTGGACAAGCCGACCCTGGGCGACCCCGACCGGCCGATCTCTCCCGGCGCCGCCCTCAAGGCCGAGATGGTGCTGTTGACTTCCAGCGGGTTGGCGGCCCTGGCGGCCCTGGCCCTTTCCTGGGCCTGGCGGTCGATATGACGGACCTGCATGGAGGGGCGGTCTTCGCCGCCGCCAGGGAATTGGGGCGTCCTTGGGAGGATATCCTGGATTTTTCGGCTAATATTAACCCGTTAGGATTTCCGCCGGGCCTAGGGGAACACCTCTTTTCCCTGTTCGAGCAGGTCAAGCATTACCCCGACCCCCTGGCCGAGGCCTGGCGACGGGAGTTGGGCGACCGCTTGGGCCTCGATCCCGGGCTGATTATCCCCGGCAACGGCACCACCCCCTTGATGCACCTGCTGGTTCGGGTCATCCGGCCGCAACGGCCCGTCATCGTCATCCCGGCGTTCGCGGAATACGACCAGGCCCTGACTCGGGCCGGGATCACGCCCCTCATGACCGCGTGCCGGCCCGAGGATGATTTTGATTTGACCAGCGAAGCGCTGGACCGGGTTTTTTCCTTGCGACCCGACCTGGTCTTTCTGGCCAATCCCACCAGCCCGGCCGGCCGCGTTCTCGACCGCGGGCTGCTGGAAAAAGTCTTTTTCCTGGCCGAGAAAAACAACGCCTGGATCGTCCTGGACGAGGCCTTCATCGATTTCACCCGGGCGCCGAGCCTCGCCAATCGGGTGGTGGAATATCCCCGCCTGATGGTGTTGCGCTCCCTGACCAAGATTTTTAGCCTGCCGGGGCTGCGGTTGGGGTACATGACCGTTCCGCCGTCCCTGGCCGGCCTTTTCTGGGAAGTCGTGGAACCGTGGTCCTTGAACGTCCTGGCCCTCGCCGCCGGGACCTATTGCCTGGATCAGGACGAATTCACGGCCCGAACCAGGGACATGGTCGCCGGGGAAAGGACTTGGCTCTCCGAGCGGCTCGGGTTCCTGGGTCGGACGACCCCCGGGGAAGCCAATTACCTGCTGGTTAAACTCGAACAACCCGGCTGGACCGTGCCCGATCTGGCCGCCGGCTTGCGCAAGAACGGGGTCTTGATCCGGGACTGCGCTTCCTTTCAAGGCGTTTTACAAGGCTATTTCCGGACCGCGGTCAAGACCAGGGCCGAGAACATGGTTTTGGTCGAAACCGCGCGGCGGGTTATAAGTGGAGGATAAAATGGATTCGACGCAAAAATTTGACAAGGAAATTCTGGTACGTTGGATTATGGACGCCGCCCGTAGGACCATCACTCACTACGGTTTTTGGTTTAGGGAAGTCGAATACCAGTTGGGACTCGACCAGGCCCTGGAAATCGAACGCGAAGCCGGGGACCAGAGTATCGGCATACAGTTGAAGCGCCTGTCCAAAATCCTGGGGTTCGAATTGAAAAACGGCGCCCCGGCGGCTTTATACGACCTGGGCGAGGAACAACTGCAAACGCTGTTGGACGCCATGGCGGCCAACTGGCTGGCCAATGACGGCGTCTGGTTTCAAGCCGTGGAAAAGCGCCTGGGCATGCACGACGCCAAGCGCTGCAACGACACCTGCTGGACCAGGTTTTCCCCCCTGGAGGCTTCCCGGATCAAGGCCATGGTCGATCTGCCGGAAAACGGCGGCCTGCCCGCCCTCAAGACCGCCCTGAAATATCGTCTGTACTCGGTGATCAACATTCAGGAGATTGTGGAGGAAGAACCTGATTCCTTTGTTTTCCGCATGGTTGACTGTCGGGTGCAGTCCGCCAGGACCAGGAAGGGGCTGCCCGAATATCCCTGCCAATCCGCCGGAGTGGTGGAATACCGGACTTTCGCCCAAACCATCGACCCGCGCATCCGGACCGAATGCCTGGGCTGCCCTCCGGACCGTCACCCCGAGGGATGGTATTGCGCCTGGAAGTTCAGCCTGAAATAATCGATGGATCGTCGAAATACCGCGTTTTTTGAACATGCCGGCGAGTCCCCGCCGCCGGCCGCGGGGGGCTTCAATTGATTTCGGCTTGGCGGGGCCAATATGCCTCCCGCCCGGCCCTCCCCGGGGGCGAGAGTTGGGGCGAGGGGGCGGCGACGGGCGAATCGGGAAAACCTAATCTGTAGTCGGCCTGAGTCGCGGGTCACTCTTCCCGCGGCCGAAATTGAAGGCAAGAGGGGGCCTTAAATGGAAAAAATTGTCAGGACCCAATGCGGCCGCATGGACCATGGCGGGTGTTCCTTGCTGGTTCGGGTCGAGGATGGAAAAATCACGGGGCTTACTCCCGACCCCCGGGGGCCTTTGTCCCATGGGCATATCTGCCCCAAGGCCCGGGCCTTGATCGAGCTTCATGAACATCCCCAGCGGTTGAAAAAACCATTGCTGCGCCTCGGCGAGCGGGGAGAAGGCCGGTGGCGGGAAATTTCCTGGCCCGAGGCCCTCGAATACGCCGCCGTGAACTTCAATCGGGTCAAGGACGCCCATGGCGCCAGGGCCGTGGCCTTTTGCCAGGGCGCTCCCAAGGGCTTGGAGCACTTCGTTCTGATTCGCCTGGCCAACACCTTCGGTTCCCCCAACGTGGTCGGGCCCCAGAACGTCTGCCACATGCCCCGGGAAATTGCCGGGATGGCGACTTGCGGGTTCTTCCCCGTCGCTGATTATTCCCATCCTTCCGAATGCCTTTTGGTTTGGGGGTCGAACCTGACCGCCACCAACGAAGAGGCCGTGATCTGCACCAATCTTCTTTCCAGGTTGAAGGAAGACCGCTCACCCCTGATAGTGGTGGACCCCCGCAAAACCGAATTGGCGGCCCGGGCGGATATTTGGCTGCCCCTTTTGCCCGGAACGGACTTGGCCCTGGCCTTGGGCTTTTTGCACGTCATCATCGGAGAGCGGCTCTACGACCGGGAATTCGTTAAATACCACACCCACGGGTTTTCGGACCTGGCCGAGGCGGTGGACGAATTCGATCCCGAGAAAACCGCGGCCATTACCGGACTGGACCCGGCCGCCATAATCGAGGCGGCCCGGATATACGGCCGCGCTCGACCGGGAATTTTGCAATGGGGCAACGGCCTGGAACAAAATGTTTCGAATTTCGACGCGGCCCGGGCCCTGATCGGACTCATGGCCCTGTGCGGCAACCTGGACGCCCCCGGAGGCGCCTGGGCGCCGCTCCCGCCCCCGGTAATCAGGTTGGGGGAATTCGTCCGGGGGGACCTGCTCCCGGGAAGGCCGAAAGAGATGCTGGCCGCGGCTTACGGCCCGGCCCCGGGGTTCGTGGTGACGCCTCCGGAGTATTTCAAGCAAGCCGCGTTGACCGGAAAGCCTTATCCGTGCCGGGCCGCGTACGTCCAGGTCTCCAATCCGGTTTTGGCCTGGTCGGACAGTCGCGGCGTGGACCAGGCCCTGCGGTCCCTGGATTTTTTGGTGGTGGCGGAGACGTTCATGTCCCCCACCGCGGCCTTGGCCGACCTGGTCCTGCCCGCGGCCACGCAGTTGGAATTTGACGATATCGGACATTTCGGCCTGGCCCACGGCTTCATCCTGGCCCGACCCCGGGTGGTGGAACCTCCCGCCGAATGCCGACCGAATTCCAGAATACTGAACGACCTGGCCCGGGCCCTGGGGCTGGGCGACTTGTGGTGGGACAATTACGGGGACATGCTCGCGGATATCCTGCGGCCCGCGGGCCTGACTTATCGCGAGTTCGCCGAAATCGGCATTCTTAGGGGGCCGGAAGCGTTTTATAAATACAAGAAGGGCGGGTTTAAAACTCCGACCGGGAAGGTTGAACTGAGACTCAGCCGCGCCGAAAAATCGGGGCTGGGGCCGATTCCCGTCTGGAACGGACCGCCGGAGCCGCCCGTTTCCGGTTTTCCCCTGCTTTTGACCGGGCATAAGAGCCGTAATTTTTTCTGTTCCGACCACCGTTACCTGGAAAGCCTCCTGGCCCGGGAACCGGAACCGACCGCGGAGATTCATCCCGTGTCCGGCGCGGAACACGGGCTGGCGGAAGGCGGCCGGGCGGAGGTCGAAACTCCGTACGGCCGGGTGACGGTGAAAGTTAATTTTACGGAAAACATCAGGCCAGGCGTGATCAGCCTGGTCCACGGCTGGTGGCGGCCCGAATTGGGTCCGGAAAAGCGGGCCAGTTGGGAGGACGCGACCTTTAACGTCCTGACGTCCAGCGCGCGCCTGAACAAACCCCTGGGCAGCCCCAACCTCAGGGGCTTGCCGGCCAGGGTTCGCCCAGCCGCCGGCTGACGGCCGGTCGACCGGACGCCTCGCCGGAGGCTTGATCGCCGAGGGAATCTTGACAAGGATCGTCGCCATGAGAAAATTATTCCTGATTTCATTGGTTTTTTTGGCGCTGACCGCCGGCTGCGCCGGGTCGGGCCTTCATGTCGCGGGTCGGGAGGAAGCCTTGGAGGACAATAAAATTTACGACTCGCGGACCGGCCGGGAACTGACCCTGGACGAATTGGCCCGCGCGGTTTCAGCATCCCGGGTTGTTTTTATCGGGGAACAGCACAATCACCAGGCCCAGCATCGCCATCAGTTGGAATTGTTGCGGGCCCTCCATGGACTCGACCCCCGACTGGCCCTGGGGCTGGAGGTCTTTTCCCGACCCGACCAGAAGCTTCTGGACAGTTGGGGACAAGGGGAGCTCGCGGAGCGGGAATTCAGCCGGCGGGTTACGGACGGAATACTCAACCTCGAAACCCTTGACGTCTATTTCCCGATTCTATATTTCGCCAGGCGGGAAAAAATTCCGATCCTGGCCCTGAACGCGCCCAGGTCGATCACCGGAAAGATCGCCAGGGAAGGACTCCAGGCCTTGAGCCCGGAAGAGAGGGCTTCCATCCCCGGCGAGCTGGTCATGGGGCCGGACGAATACCGGGAACGGGTGGCCCAGGCCTTTTCCGGACACGCCGGGCATGTGGACCTGGATAGGTTTTTTGCGGCCCAGGTGGCCTGGGACGAAACCATGGCCCAAACCCTGGCCGACTACCTGGCTTCCCCGGCCGGGCGAGACCGGCGGGTGGTGGTGATCTGTGGAAACGAACATGTGTTTCGACGCCATGGCCTGCCCTCGCGCCTGGCTCGCCGCGTCGGCGTTTCCCAGGTGGTCCTGCTTGGCCTCGTATCCACGGAAAGCGAAACCCTGGGGCCGCGGGAAGCTGATTTCGCCTGGGTCACGGCCCCCGAGGCCCCGGTCAAGAGGCCTCGCCTGGGAGTGGCCCTGGAAAAGGACCTGACGGTGAGCTCCGTGACAGCGGGGTCGGAGGCCGAGCGAATCGGCCTGCGAACCGGCGACCGCTTGCTCGAACTGGACGGCTCGGAGTTGGAGGGGGCCATGGACCTGCATCGGATCGCCATCAAGGGCGGGGCCGGCGCGGAGCATTATTTGGTCGTGGAACGCGGCGGATTGCGCCTCGGGTTCAAGTTTTCCTTCAAATAGACCCCTTTTCGACCAAGTCCAAATACCAGGGGCTCCTTGACTTCCCCTCATGGGGAAGTATTTTTTATGTTCGGGGCCCGATGTGGGTTTATTTTTGGTGAACGGAGGAAGTGGAATGCCCGAACTACCCGAGGTCGAGACTATTGTCAGGGAGCTGGACGCCGTCGCGGCCGGTCGGAAAGTCGACCGGCTGGACTTATTCACGGCCAAAATCGCCCGCCCCAACCCCGACCGGCTGGTTGGCCTGGTCCAGGGAGCGGTGATCGAAGGCGTGGAGCGGCGGGCGAAATTCATAGTGTTTCGGTTGTCCGGAGGCGCCCGGATGGTGGTTCATTTGAAGATGACCGGGAAGTTCTTGCTGGGGCGTCCCCTTGACCCCGGCGGCCCTCCGAAACACGTCCATGTCTCCCTGACCCTGGACGACGGGCAAGTGCTGTGGTACGAGGACATTCGTCGGTTCGGGTTTTTGTGGGGCCTTTCAGCCGAGGAATTCGATGATTGGCTCGCCGCCGCGGCCTTGGGCCCGGAACCCTTTCAACTTAGCGCCGCTGAATTCGCCGAGCGCCTGGGGGCCCGGCGCGGTCGAATTAAACCTCTTCTTTTAAACCAACGTTTTCTCGGCGGATTGGGCAACATCTACGTCGATGAATCGCTGTTCGCCGCGGGCATCCACCCCTTGCGGCCGGCGGAATCGCTGAGCCCCGCGGAGGCCCGCCGGCTTCATGGGGAAATTGTTCGCATCCTCGACGAGGCCATCAGGTTGCGGGGGTCCACCGTTAATGATTACAAGGGAATTACCGGCGCCGGGGGAGAATACCAACATCGGCACCAGGTTTACGGAAAAACCGGGGAGGCCAGCCCGGAATGCGGCGGGCTGTTGGAACGCTTGGTTGTCGGCGGGCGAGGGACTCATTGCTGCCCGGCCTGCCAGATCGGACCGGACTCGGAAGTTTAGGCCTTGTTGTCGAGTCTTTTTATTTGTTATATTTACTTGAGTAGGCTAGGCTGAACGGCGATTGGAGAACGGGCGGCATCCGGTGGTTTTTGTTTCCGGCGCCTGTCTCCGCCTGGGTCCCTTGGAAAAAATCCGAGCGCCCGGCGCCTGGCTGAAACCGGGGCGTCATCGAGAATAATACGGAAAACTTAATTATCAGGAGTAGGAGCATGTCTTTTTTCCGACGTCTTTCTCTCCGGGCTAAGATTCTATCGGTGGGGATTGGCCTGATTTCCGCGGTGGTGGTTGTTTTATTCATCCTGTACGCCCGGGAAGCCAGGGTTTCAGCCATTGAAACCATTGTCGCGAAGGCCAAGGCCGTTAATTTGACCGCCGAATCCACCCGGATGGAGATGGAGGAAAAATGGGTTTTGGGGGTTTTTACCGCCGAGCAACTGCGGGATTGGGCCGAGGCGGGGGAAAAGGAAAAAATCCTGGCCGCGGTTCCGGTTGTCACCGCCTGGCGGGCCGCCATGCGCAAAGCCAAGGAGGCGAATTATATTTTCAAGGCGCCCAAGTTCCAGCCGCGCAATCCGGCCAACGAGCCGGACGAAATCGAAGCCGTGGTCCTGAGGAAGATGACGGACGAAGGGTTGGAGGAGTATTCGATTCTCGATAACGACCTAAATTCCGTGCGCTCCTTCCGGGCGGTCAGGTTGACCGAGGGTTGCATGTTGTGCCATGGCAAACCGGAGACGTCCCAAAAAATATGGGGCAACGACCAGGGGATGGACCCCTTCGGCGGGAAAATGGAAGCCTGGGCGGTCGGGGAAATTCACGGCGCTTTCGAGATAATCCAATCCCTCGAGCCCGCGCAACGCCAACTACGGGAAAATTTGATCAGCGGAGGCCTGGTCGCGGTGTTGGGACTGGTCGTGAGCGCGATCTTATTCATGCTGCTCGTTTCCGTCGCGGTCAATAGGCCGGTCAACATCGTCGTCTCCGATCTTTCCGGCGCCTCGAGTCAGGTGGCGGCGGCTTCCGATGAAATATCCGCGGCCAGCCGCACCCTGGCGGAAAATATTTCCAGCCAGGCCGCTTCCCTGGAAGAGACTTCCGCCTCCCTGGAGGAATTGTTCGCCGTGACCCGCAAAAACGCCGAAAACGCCAGGGAAGCCAACCACCTTATGAATGAAACCAAACTGATCGTGGCCCGGGCCAGCGAAACCATGGGCCATTTGGCGGTCTCCATCCGGGACGTGGCCGGTTCCGGAAAGGAAATCGGTAAAATAATCAAGACGATCGACGAAATCGCCTTTCAGACGAACCTTTTGGCCCTGAACGCTTCCGTGGAGGCCGCCCGGGCCGGTCAGGCCGGCCAGGGTTTCGCCGTGGTGGCCGGGGAAGTTCGGAACCTGGCTGGACGAGCCGCCGAGGCGGCCCAAAATACCGCCGGTCTTATTGAAAACACAATTAAAAAAATCAGCCAGGGCGCCGACCTCGTCGAGCAGGCCAAGGCGGCCTTCGCCGAGGTCAATGAATCGGCCAACCGGGCCGCGACCTTGGTTGGGGCCGTGGCCGAGGCCTCTTCCGAGCAGGCGGAAGGGCTCGACCAGATTCACATCGCCGTCGCCGATATGGACAAGTTCACCCAGGGCAACGCGGCCCAGGCCGAGGAAGCCGCCGCCGCCTCGGAGCAACTGGACGCCCAAGCCCAGTCCCTTGGCGACGTGGTGGAGCATCTCGACGGCATTGTGAAGGGAAAAAGGTCCTAGCCTTCATGACTAGAGTGATCATCGGCCTGGAAAGACTGGCCGCGGAGAAGCCCGGGGGGCTGTCCCGGGCCGGTCTGGGGCTTCTGGCCAACCAGGCTTCGGTGGGAAATAATTTCGAACACGCCCTGTTTGTGATCAACCGGGCCTTTCCAGGGCGTCTTAAAAAAGTGTTTGGGCCTCAACACGGATTCGCCGGGGAAAAACAGGACAACATGGTCGAATCGGACCATGGCGTGGAACGGGAATTCGGCCTGCCCGTGTACAGTCTCTATGGAGAGACCAGAAAACCGACCGAGGACATGTTTTCCGGGTTGGACGTCTTGTTGGTCGATCTGGTCGACGTGGGAACAAGAGTATACACTTTCGCCCAAACCCTGGCCCTGTGCCTGGAAACCGCCGGAAAAACCGGCGTCAAGGTCGTGGTCCTGGACCGTCCCAACCCCATCGGGGGCCGGGAGGTGGAAGGCAATATTCTCCGGGACGATTGCGCCTCCTTTGTCGGGCTTTTCCCGACGCCCATGCGCCACGGCCTGACCCTGGGCGAATTGGCCCGATTCATGGCCGACCATATGGCCGCGCCGCCGGAACTGCAAGTAATCGAACTCATGAATTGGCGGCGGGAGCAATATTTTCCCGAAACCGGGCTGCCCTGGGTCATGCCTTCGCCCAACATGCCGGCCTTTGAAACCTCATGGGTGTATCCGGGGCAGGTCCTGTGGGAGGGAACCAATATTTCAGAGGGAAGGGGGACGACCAGGCCTTTCCAGCTTTTCGGGGCGCCCTTTATCGACCCGCTGGACCTCAAGGCGGAACTGGATAGGAGCGGTCTCTCCGGAGTCGTTTTTCGCGCCGCGTCCTTCCAGCCGACCTTCCATAAGTTCGCGGGGCGGGTCTGCGGCGGCTTGGAGCTTCACCCGGTCGACAAGTCCTTCAAGCCCTACTTGACCTCCTTGACCATTCTGGAAACTGTCATCCGGTTATATCCCGAGCAGTTCGCCTGGAAAAAACCTCCCTATGAATACGAATATGATCGCCCGCCGATTGATCTCATCCTGGGCGACGGAAGATTGAGGAGCAAGTTGGAGCAGGGCGTCGCCGCGCGGGACCTGGCCGGCGAATGGGAAGATGATGTGGATGAATTCAAGCGTCTTCGGGAAAAATACATTCTTTACTCCTAGGTCATTTTTAGGGAAGATGTAAACGACGAGCCTAACGCGGTCGGCGCGTTGGCGGCGTGAAGCTTCAACGCCGCGGACCCGACCGGGGTTATTGGAGGAAAAATGGACGAAATAGAGAAGAGGGCCAAAGTCGAGCCCAATATCTTGATCGCGGTGGATGGTTCGCGACCTGCCCTGCGGGCGGTCGATTACGCTTTAAGCATGACCCACTTGATCCCGGGGTTGCGTTTCACCTTGCTCTATGTCCTGCCTCAAGCGCCGCCTTATCTGGAACTGGAATCCCGGACCGATCAGGCCATCAGGCGGAAACTGACCAAGCTGGAGACGGGCAACCGGGAAAAGGCCCGCAAGACCCTCGAGATGGCCAAAAATCGCCTGCTGGACTCAGGCCTCGATCCCGACCGCGTCGACATCCGGATACGTCCCCGGATCAGCGGCCTGAGCAAGGATATTATCAACGAGGCGGAAATGGGACGGTTCGACGCCCTGGTGGTGGGACGGCGAGGCCTGACCCGGGCCCAGGAGATGTTCACCGGTTCCGTTTCCAACCAGTTGATCCAGCACGCCGCCAATGTGCCGTTGTGGATCGTGGATGGCGGGAACGTCAAGCCGAACATCCTGGCGGCGGTCGACGGGTCGTCCGCCAGCCTGCGGGCCGTGGACCATGTCGCCTTCATGCTGGGAGGAAACCCGGAGGCAAGGGTGGCCTTTCTCCATGTCAACCCCAAGCTTCAAAGTTATTGCGCCGTGGATTTCGACGGTCATGAACATGGGTGGAATGCCACCGAACATGATTTGGCGGAAATGGAGTTGGATTTCCGAAGAGGGCAGGGCGCCTGCCTGGACGATTTTTTTAAAAAGGCCGTCGCCGTGTTGCGTCAAGCCGGGTTTTCCCAGGATCGAATCGTGGTGGAACAGCGGGACGTGACCATGGGCGTCGCCCGGACGATTGTCAAGGCGGCCAAGGAAGGCGGATACGGGGCTATCGTCCTGGGCCGGCGGGGCCTGGGGCGGTCTTCCTTCCTGGGGAGCGTGAGCGACAAGGTGATCCGCCGGGCCGAGGACCTGGCCATTTGGCTGGTAAACTGATTTGAAACGGCGGGAGTCCGTTGGGATGACCATGCGAATCATAGGGAAGCTGAAAGCCGTAATCTTCGACCTGGACGGCGTTATCCTGGACAGCATGTCCGGACATGCCGCGGCGTGGCTGGAAACTTTCGCCGAGGCCGGGTTCGCGGTCGACGAAGCCTATATCTACCAGAATGAAGGCATGCTTGACCTGGAGCGCCTTTCCATTCTTGCGGGGGACGGCCGGGTTTTTGACCGCGACTTTTTCGACCGCCTCTTGTCCCGCCAGCGGGATATTTACTTGGGCAAGTTTTCTTCCGCCGTGGGTATTTATCCGCGGGCCGGCCGGTTGGTGGAACGGTTGTCCGCGGCGGGCCTGGCCCTGGCCCTGGTCACTAGCTCGTCCCGTCAAGTGCTATCCCCGGAACTTCGGGCCTGGCTGGATCAATACTTCGATCAGGTCGTCACCGGAGACCAGGTCGCCCGAACCAAGCCTCATCCGGACCCGTACCTGCAAGCCCTAGCCGGGTTGGGGGTGGACCGGACGGAAGCCGTGGTCGTGGAAAACGCTCCGGCCGGCATCGAAGCGGCCAAGGCGGCCGGCCTGACCTGCCTGGCCCTGACCACCACCCTGCCCCCCGCCAACCTCGGGCGAGCTGATTTGGTTGTCGGAGATCATGAGGACCTCCGCGTCTGGCTGGAACCTTATATTTCGGGCTGATCCGAACCTAGGGGCCGGGAAAAACAGTTTGTCGGCGTCTTGGGCGGAGAGCGCGGTAAAATATTTCAGGCGTTGCGGATGACCGCGTGGCGGGCGTTCAACCGAAAGGACGGCTGGACCTAACTGTTTGACGGACAAAAATAATTCGGATATATTCAGGGTTGGCGTCATTTTTAGGCCTAAAGGCATCTCCCTAAAAAGAGTCAATAATGAGCTTTGTCGATCGCCTTTTTGCTGTGCTTGGATGGGGAGCGACCCCCGAGGCCTTGGTGTTTCGGGCGGATCGCCTGGCCAAAAAGGAAGACGTCAGCGCCGCGGTGGAGATGTATAAAAAAGCCCTGGCCGGAGATCCTTTCTTTGTGCCCGCGTACGACGGGCTGGGAAAGACGTATTTTCGCATGGGATTTCGCGACGAAGCGGAACGGGAGTTCGCCATCGCGGAGGGGTTGGAAAAACACCAGCACAAGGCCCTTGATTTAAAAGCGTCCTTGAAGCTGGGGCGGGCCCTGCAGGACAAGGACCTCCACAAAATGGCCTTGACCCTGCTCCTGCCCGTATTTAAGGAGAACCCCAAGCATCCCGAGTTGCTGAAGATCATCGGAATCGGCTTCAGGGCCTTGGGTCAGGATAAAAAGGCCCTGGAGCTCTTCAAGGCCGGCTTGAAAAGATGGCCCAGGGACCCGGACTTTTATTTCAACCTCGGCAGCCTCCTCAACAAAATGGGCAAGACGGCCGAGGGGGAGAAGCTGGTTACCACTTCCCGGCTGATGATCCAGCTTGAGTCGGACCCCGCGGATGTCAAGTCCAGGGTGGAGTTGGCCAGGTTTTTTTACGACCATAACAATTTTCCGGAAGCGGCCGAATACATGCGACAAGCCGTGGGCGTCGAGAAAACGAATCCGGATTACTGGCAGTTCCTGGGGGACTGTTATCTAAAGGCCGGCTTGCAACCCGCCGCGTTGGATTCGTTGAAGCAGGCCGTGAAACTCGCTCCCTCGGACCATCGACCCCAGAAAGCCGTGGCCCAGGTTTTGCAATTCATGGGCCGGTTCGAGGAAGCCCGGGCGGCCAAGGAACTGGCTTCCATTTTGGAAGCCGGAGGGAAGAACACCCAAAACCCCGAACAAGGGGCCAAATACATCAAATACCTGCTTTCCATTGGACAAGGGGACGACGCGGAAAACCAGTTGAAGACCCTTTTGGAAAGATGGCCCCATAGCCTCGACCTCATGGCCATACAGGGCCGCCTATTGTTCCGGGACAAGAAATACCTGGAATCCTTGACCCTGCTCAAGTCCGTGGCCCAGCAGAGGGAAGGGTGGGCCGAGCCCCATATCTGGATGGCCATGGCCTATCAAAAGATGGGAGACACCATGTCCGCCCTGGCCGAGGGGCAACTGGCCACCAGACTGGCGCCGAAAAGCTATTCGATTCACAAAATTTTCGGTGATATACTGCGGGAGCAGAAAAAATTCGGCATGGCTGAAAACGCCTATGAAACCGCCGAACATTTAAAGCCCACTCGAAAAGGCACTAAGTAGTCGAAACCATGCCCGCCCAAAGACATAGGGATCGGGTTTTTTCCCTTGATCGACCACGCCCGGTTGATTCGACACGCTAACCGGCGCCATGCCCGCGAGGAACAAGAAGTGCGTCCCAAGGCCCAGGATCTGAAAATATTGCTTGTCGATGATTCCACCCTTGTCCTGAAGTTCGCCAAGAGAGTTTTACGCGCCTTGGAAGTCCCCATCGAAACCGCCGAAAACGGCCGCCAGGCCTTGGAAACCTTGCGGGCCGGACCGGTCGACCTGCTGATCACCGACATCATGATGCCTGAACTCGACGGTTTCGCCTTGATTTCGCTCATCCGGGCGGATGAACGGCTGAAGCAAACCTATATCCTGGTCATGACGGCCCTAGACCATGTCGAGGACAAGGTCAGGGCCCTGGACCTGGGCGCCAACGATTACACCGTCAAGCCCTTGGACCCCAACGAATTCAAGGCCCGGGTCCAGGCCGGCGTCAGGGAAATACTCCTCAAGAAAGAATTGACCCAAGCTTATGAGAGCCTGGATTACGAATTGAGACTGGTGGCCAACCTGCAACGACGGCTGCTGCCCAAGCAGCTTCCCCAGGACGAAAGACGCCGTTCGGCCGTATGCTACGAACCTTGCAGTCGGGCCGGCGGGGATTACTACGATTTGTTTTACGATAATAACGGTTACTGGGTGGTGGCCGTGGCCGATGTCTCGGGGCATGGCGCCTCGGCGTCGGTCCTCATGGGCATGCTCCGGGCCCTGCTCAAGGTTTTTTCCGCCCAGGGAGGGACCGCCGCCGACATCATCAACCGCCTCAACTCCGCCCTTCTGGACAATATCGGCGACGACCCCGACTTTATCAGCGCCTTTCTGGCCTTGGTGGACCGCGATAATTCAAGGTTGAACTACTGCGCCGCCGGACATGGAGACATGATGATCCTCGGTCCGGAAAAAGGCCGCTTGGTTCGCCTGCCGGCCGGAGGCACCGTCCTGGGGTGTTTCGAGGCGGTTTGGGAGGAGGCGTTTATCGATCTCGAACCAGGCCAATCCTTGGTTTTATACACCGACGGCTTGATCGAGGCGGTAAGCCCCCTGGGGGAAGAGTTCAGCCGCCCCAGACTGGAGGAACTCCTCCTGTCCCTGGACCCGGCCATGGCGCCGGACGAACTGGTTGAAACGATCAGGCGCGAAGTTCGGGATTACACCCAGGACGCCATTTTGACGGATGATCTGACGCTGTTTGTGGTAAAATTCAACTGAGAGGCGCCGTTGGAATCCACGAGCGACCCAGGGAGCTTGGTTTGGGGGGAAAGAGCGCTCCCGGCGGGAAGGTAATGTCTTTTTCCGAAAAGGAAGTAAACCGGTTGGCCGGGAAAGCCGTGCATCGCTGGGGCATGATCGAGGACGGAGACCGTATTCTGGTCTGCCTGTCCGGAGGCAAGGACAGTCTGGCCATGTTGGAGTTCCTGGCCGGCCGGCTGAACCGGGTCCCGATTTCCTACCACATGCTGGTCGCCCATCTAGACCTGGGATATGAGGACCCCGATGAGGTCGCGGCGTTGAAACGTTACGTGGAAGCCAAGGGGCTGCCGGGGCATTTCGAAAGAACCGATTACGCCGGCCGGGCCCATTCCCATGTCAATAGGGAAAACCCCTGCTTCTTGTGTTCCCGGCTGCGGAGGAAAAGGCTTTTCGAACTGGCCCGGGACCATGGATGCTCCAAGCTCGCCATGGGACACCACCGGGAAGACTTTTCCGAGACTTTGCTGTTGAATATTTTTTTCGGGGGACAAATCAGTTCCATGACTCCGGTTCAGGATTTTTTCGGCGGGGCGTTGACCGTGATCCGCCCGCTCTGTCTGACGCCGGAAGAGAAAATACGGCGATACGCCAGGAACCTGGGGCTTCCGGTGGTCGAAAACGGCTGCCCTAGCGATAATAATTCCCAGCGGAGGATTATTAAGTCGATTATCGATGGCCTGGCCAAGTCCAACGAGAAAGTCAGGGGTAACATTTTCCGCGCTCTTCAGAACTGTCGGCCCGATTACCTTCTGGACGATGGTTTGAAATTGGAGGTCCGAGGTCGGGGGGAGGGACGCCGGGAAGGCGTGGAAACATCTGGCGAGGAGTCGCGAAAAATGTCGGAAAATCAAAGAAAACGAACCAGGGTTAATTTTAAGACCGAAGTCGCCTTGCGCGTCGAGCAAGAGGAATATTCGGGCCTAAAATCACGTGATCTCAGCCTGAAGGGAATTTTCGTCGAAACAAACCAGGTCATTCCCGAGGGAACCGCCGTGGACCTGGTTTTGTCCCTCTCGGGCAGCAGCAGCAAGGTGGAGCTCAAGATCAAGGCCCGGGTGGCCAGGGTTGGCCCGGACGGGCTTGGGCTCGATTTCACCGAAATCGATCTCGACAGCTTTTTTCACCTCCGGAATATAATTCTATATAATTCCGGCCAACCCGCCGACGTCGACAACGAGTTGGCGGCCAAGCCGGCTTTTTAACGCCGGCGAATGGTTCCGGGCAAGTTCACCAAGAAGCAGAGGGACGCCCTGGGCGAGTTGGAAAAACTCGCCAAGCGACTGGGCATGAGGGTGTCGTTCGGGAATTTGAAATTCGCCGGGTTGAACCTCAAGGGCGGCCACTGCCGACTGAAGGAGGAAAAGTGGCTGGTGGTCGATCGGCGCCGGAGCTTCGAGGAGCAGGTGGATATTTTTCGCGAGGCCCTGGGGCAATTTGAGTTGAGCGAGGAAGATACTCCGCCGGTCCTGAAGCGTTTTTTCCCGCCGATCATAAAGCCCGCGGCTTCCGAGGACAAATAGCCGAGGGTAAAATCACCCCCCGCCGCGGCTCCGTCCCCATGAAATCGGTCGGTGATTGTCGACGAGGGGGCCCGGGAAGACGCCCCCTTAAGGGCGCTCCTTTTCGTCCTCGCTGGTGGTTTTGACCGCGGCGCGCTAATCCCGGCGAGAAGGCCGGGCGGGAGCGGCCTCGCCAACGCTTGCGCCTTCGCCGGCGGGGGCCAACCCCATTTTTTGGATGGGAAAAAAATGATCGCCCACTACCGCCTGTCGTGAAAGGGCTTATATTTTTTCGAGCGCAACCTCGGGGCGGGATTGAACATGCAAACGAGCGCATTCCCGGCGGCTTGGCCGGGCCGTCATTCGATCCCTTGACCCGCGGACCGGGGTTTTCCCCGGCGGGATTCACGCGCGCCGACGCCTGGCCCAAGGCGCCGGAATAAAAATCAACCGTTCACGAAGGTGAGAAAGGGGCCGTTAATAATGCTTGAGGTTCTTGTCCGACCCACCGGCGACCTTGTCGATTTCCATTCCTGGGACGATTTCGCCGAGGCCTTGCATAAAATCGTTGACCTGAAACCGAAAAAAGTGATTCTGGACATGGGCTTGGTCGGCCGGATGTCCTCCAACTATATCGGGACCATCATCAGCAACACCAAGTCGGCCAAGGAAAAGGGCCTCGGTTTCGAGCTGATCAACGTTCAGGACAAGCTTTTCGACCTGCTGGAGATGCTTAAACTGACCGAAGTGATGCCGATTTCCAAGAAATGAGCGCCAATTGACCCCGACGCGCCTGTGGCTCCTCCTTCC
The DNA here is from genome assembly GCA_043806915.1 of Pseudomonadota bacterium. Taxonomy (GTDB): domain Bacteria; phylum Desulfobacterota; class Desulfarculia; order Adiutricales; family JAGVGV01; genus JAZDGM01. The sequence goes on from JAZDGM010000064.1 coordinate 90,526, forward strand.
CGCGGCGACGTTTTTTCTGTGTTTCGGCCTGGGAATGCTCTGGATAGCCTATTATCAGGATAATCCCATCGTTTTCCTGGCCCTGTTTTTTTCGTCCAACCTGATTATCCTGCTCAGCGCGGCCTGCCTGGTCGGACTGATCTGGAGATTATTCGGATCAACCGATCCCGGGGAAGCCGGGAAGCCGGGGAGCTAACAGACAGGATATGGATTCCACCGCGCGCCGGTTGGCGGTCAACCCGTCCCCACCCGATTTTAAGGCGGGGGCGGGCCTTCAATCCCGGATGGTTTTGTGCAGGTGGGGGTAGGTTTCCGGTTTTCCTTGGTTCATTACCCGGCTTTCCCCGTCACGAACCGTGACGTTTTCATAGACCCCGTCATCCCGGCGGACCAGCTTGGTGAAGCCCAGGTCCCTCAATTCCGTGTCGGTTTTGGGGGTGCGGACGAATACCCGGGACAACAGCCTCTGAACCGGCTTCTTGCAGCGGGGGCAGACATTCAGGGGCAGGTCGTTGATGGGTTGTTCGATCTCAAAATCCAGCCCGAAATCGCACGGCTCTCCTTGGTGTCTATATTCGTAAACCGGCATGGTCGTCCTCCCGGCCCGGCGCCCACTCCAGGGGGAAGCCCCCGGTTTATTCAGCCAAGACCTTAACTATATTAATAATATGGCGAGACCAAATTTTGTCAAGCCGATAATTCCAGAACGGCTTTTTTCACGCCGGGCGTCGGGCTTGGCCGAATTAGTTTTACACCGCGGACTATCTCGTGATATTATTAAAAACGCCTTTGGTCCATGCGGTCTAGGGAGGCGTCGCGGTTGACCGGGGTGGGCCTTCGAAACGTTCGGCCGAGGGACGTTGACGGAGGCTCGGCCGCCGAGGCCGACGTCGCGTTTGTGGTCCGAATCCCTAATCGCGGGTTATGCCGCCATCCGAATGGAGGTGGGGATTTGTTCACCTTGGAAAGGGATGCAAGAAACCTTCGCTTGGTCGGCGAAAAGGCGGGAGACAAGCTGGTACAGGTCGCCCAACAGCCTTTTTTCCTGCAAAACCCCTACGCCTTTTGGCGCCATTGTTCTCCCGCGGAAAAAAAGGAATGGCTGGATTTTGTGAGTTCCGGGCGGGTTCAGCCCGGCGCCGTGTCTCCGGTCATCCTGGAATCGTGGACGAGGTGCCTCCAGGCCGAGGTGGAATTCGCCGGCGGCAAGTGCGGGGACGTCCTTTCTCCCAAGGAATTGGAAAACAGACAAAACCTGCTCCTTGAAGTGGCCGATCCCTTGATGGAAACCCTGTTTCACTGCGTGCGGGGATTCGGCTTCGTCATCGTCCTCGTCGATTCCGACGGCTACGTTCTAAAAAGCATCGGGGACCTGGAATCCCTGCGCCGGGCGGAAAGGATCAATTTCGGCCCCGGGGCCAACTGGTCGGAACTCAGCGTCGGCACCAACGCCATCGGGACGGCCCTGACCGTGGGACGATCCATGCAAGTCACCGGACCGGAACATTTCAACGACGGCCACCATTGCTGGACTTGCGCGGCCACCCCCATCCGCGACCCGTCCGGCGCCTTGATCGGCTGCCTCGACATATCCGGCCCGCGCGAGAACGCCGGGGTCAGAATACTGGATATGACCTTGTCGGCGGTCGGGCTGATCGAAAAGAGGCTGCGACAGGACCAGTCCCACAATCAGATGCTGCGGGCCAACCGCTTGATGAGCCTGGCCATGGATTCGATCTCCGAGGGCGTCATTTCGGTTTCCGCCGGCGGAGTGATCGATGGGGTCAACTCCCCGGCGGCCAAGCTTTTAGGCCTTGACCGCATCGAGCTGATCGGCCGGAAAATTGACTCCACCTTGCCGGCCCAATCCGTGGAACGCCTCCTGCTGGGTCGGAATGACGGGACAGGGGAAGTCTTGGCCCTGAACGCCAAATCCGGGCGACGCCGGCTTCTGGCCTCGGCCCAGCCCGCCCCCCGGGACCTGGGCGCCGGCGCCATGATCACCTTGAAGGAAATATCCCGGGAAGCGGCCCAGGCGTCCCGAAAACCGGTCTGCCAAATCAGATACACCTTCGATGATATTATCGGACAGAGCCCCGTCCTGTTGGAAGCCAAGAAACAGGCCCGCATGGCCGCCGCCGGCCCCTCGACCATCCTGATTTTAGGGGAAAGCGGGGTCGGGAAGGAGGTGTTCGCCCAGGCGATTCATAATGCCGGCCCGCGGCGCGGGGCGCCCTTCGTCTCCATCAACTGCGGCGCCATTCCTCGGGAATTGATCCAGAGCGAACTGTTCGGGTATTCGGAAGGCGCCTTTACCGGCGCTCGGCGCGGTGGATGCCGGGGCAAGATCGAATTGGCCGACGGCGGCGTGCTTTTTTTGGACGAGATCGCCGACATGCCCTTGGACCTGCAAGCCAACCTGTTGCGGGTCCTGGAAGAAAAGGCGTTTATTCCCCTTGGCGGGGAAAGGGAGATCGAAACCGACATCCGGGTGATCGCGGCCACCAACCGATGCCTGGACAGGGAGGTCGAGGCCGGTCGTTTTCGCCGCGATTTGTACTACCGACTTAAAGTCGTGGTCCTGGAAATTCCTCCTCTTCGGGAAAGGGAGGGAGACGCTAGGCTCCTGGCCGAACACCATCTCCGTCGCCTGGCCTTGAAAATGGATAAAATAATCCGCCGGATTGATCCCGGGGTTTTCGACGCCCTGGATCGATACAATTGGCCGGGAAATGTTCGGGAATTGATCAACGTCCTGGAACAATCCCTGAACTTCATGACCGGCGACAACTTGCTGGTTGAATACTTACCCGACTTCTTAAAACCAAGAACCATCCCCAAGGTCCTCATGGAGCAGGACGAGATTATCCCCCTGGAAAGCCTTGAAAAATTCGCCATCGAACATGCCTTGAACAAATGCCGGCGCAATATTTCCCAGACCGCCCAGGCCTTGGGCATCGGCCGGAATACACTTTACAGCAAAATGAAGAAATACGGCATCCCGCCGGGCCGGGGACCGGGCTCGCCCCTGGAAGCCTGCTCCTGAAATGTTTACCGCCTCGCCGCGCCGGCGGGGTTGTCCTTCCCTCAAGTAAGGACATCCATATTTACCAAAAAATCAATTGCAATAGTTCTTAAATGGACATCCAAAATCAAAAACTATGAGTTTGTGTGTCCGGTTGCCTCTAAAAAAATATGGCTTAAAATTTATTGGGAGGCTTTTCCGGTGTTCGGGAAGTAATTTGGGACGATTTTGTGGTGGAACTTAAGAATACCCATCCGATTTTAAATGCCGGCAGTGACGGTGGACCGATGCTTGGAAGACAGGCTAGGAAACGGCGGCCTAGGAAAAGGCCCGGCGACTGGCGTTTAGTCCTCGCAGCCATCGACGGCCCAGATCGCCGGCGGTTTCATTCATGTGATCTTCCCGGCCCGCCGCACGGCAAAAAACACGCCCATAGTTTTGCACCGTGCCGAGCCATTGGCTGGTCTCGACCCGCAGTCGATCTAAAATGGGCTCCAGGTCCGCCGGGATGCTTTTTTTGTTCCCGGCCCTCAACTGGCGGCCGGTCCAGTCAAGAACATTGAGATATTGGTCGAGGGTCAGGTCAAGCGGCCCTTGGCGATGCGCTTCTTTTTCCGTTGCCAAGGGACATAGCCACCGGTCGACATAAATTCGCTCTTTCGTCCACAACGGTCCGGCCTCATGCTCCGACGAAAATCCACTATCGGTTGCGGATTGGGTGTTAAGGGCCTCTTCCCTGGATCGGCGCGCCTGGATGCGGAGGAAGGCGCTGGTGTGAGGGCTCGTTTCCGGGCTGGAAGCCGCTCCGGCCCGGATCGGATTGAGGTCCACATAGGTCATGCAGGTCAGGAGAGCGGACTCGTCAAGTAAGACCTGGCATTTGAACCGCCCTTCCCAAAACCGCCCTTTGCAGCCGTCTTCTCGATTGGCGCGACGGGCGATATTTTCATTGAGACTACGCATGAACCAACTGATGCTCAAAAGGCGTTGCCTGATAGCCTCGATCCCGGGATCACCAGCGCCGACGCTGGTGATTTCGGAAGGAGAGGGCGGTGAAGGCGCTCCTCCGTCTGTTCTTCGTTTTGGAAAAACCATCAGCCACCGCCGGGCCGTTTCCTCGTCCGACCAGCTTTCCGCCCAGTCGGGCCGGGTCCGCAAAATCACATGCAAATGGTTGGACATGACCGCGAAGGCGAAAATTTCCAGGGCGAAGGAATCGGATAACAGCTCCAGTCGCCTCTCGACCCATTCTTTTCTATGCTCAAAGGAACGGCCGGTGTAGGGGTCGTTTCCGCAAAGAAAAGCTCGCCGAACGCAGCGGGATACGCAGTGGTAAATCCCCTCGATTCCCTCGGTCACGGTTTCGTTTCGGGCGATGGTCATGGAATACCCCCCCCAAGGAAAATAGTATGTTGGTTTAAGTGAAATAAGGTTCTCATGAAAAAAGGAATATGTCAATATCAAAAGTTGGATGTCCTCAAAAATAGTTAAAAATATTCAAAAATGGATGTCCTTAGAAATGTACGATCGTTTTTGGGGCGGTGTTCGATTTTTGAACATAGCAGTTCGCGGCTGTCGATCATCGGATCGTTACTCACCAGCGGGGAGGTTTCAACCCCGGGCGTCGTCCCGACTTTGCATGGTGCTAGAAAATCGAACACGTCCTTGTCATTCAAAAGGCAATACAGCGCCTCAAAGTTAATCGCGGAAATACAGGCGAGGCCGCCTGTTTGGAAAACATAATCTTTAAAAATGGTTACCACGCCAGTGATTTTCGGATATCCTTTCCGGTCCCGGGGCCGCCTCGGCCGTTAATGGCGAAACCCTTGGCGCCCGCCTTGCTACCAACTTGCCGGGAATGGAACTTCGCCACCGAGTATTCACGGGACGCCTGGGCGAAGAGCATTCCATTCCAAGCCAGGGTAAAGGAGGATGAATACTTGCCACCGATCGGAATCATCGCCAATCCCGCCTCGGGAAAGGATATCCGCCGCCTGGCGGCTTTTGGGTCGGTTTTCGACAACAACGAAAAGGTCAGGATTGTGCGGCGCGTCTTGCTGGGCCTGGACGCCATGGGCGCCCGGGATGTTTTCATCATGCCCGACACCTTCGGCATCGGGGTCCGGGCCATGGAGGATTTGGACATCGGGCTCAAGGCCAACATTCTCGATGGGTTCATGGAAGGGACCCAGGATGACACCACCCGGGCGGCGGATAAATTGCGGGACCTGGGCGCCGCCTGCATCATCACCCTGGGTGGGGACGGGACCAACCGGGCGGCGGCCAAGGGCGCCGGCGAGGTCCCCCTGCTGCCCATATCCACCGGGACCAACAACGTGTTTCCCTGCATGACCGAAAGCACCCTGGCGGGAATCGCGGCTGGAATACTGGCGGTTCATCCTGAATACCAGGCTTTTTGCGTCCGGCTGGCCCCGATGCTGGAGATCAGGCGGGGCGGGGAATTGATGGACCTGGCCCTGGTGGACGTGGTGGTGTCCAAACCGGGGTTTATCGGGGCCCGGGCCTTGTGGGAAGTTTCATCCCTGCTCGAGATTTTCCTGGCCCGGCCCGAACCCGGGCATATCGGCTTTTCCTCGGTGGGCGGCCACCTCGGGCTTGCCGCGGGCCCGAACCGGGGGATGCACCTGGTTATCGGTCCCGGTTTCAAGAACGTCTTGGCGCCCATTGCCCCGGGCCTGATTCGGACGGTCCCGGTCCAGTCCTGCCGGGTCATCGCTCCCGGGGAGGAGATTCCCATATCCCATGAACCGGCCCTGGCGGCCCTGGACGGCGAGCGGGAGCTGTCGATCAAGGCCGGGGACGGGCTTACGGTTTCCTTGAGTTTGCATGGACCCAAGGTTGTGGACATCGCCTCGGCCATCGGCCGGGCGTCGACGGAAGGGCTTTTTATCGAACCTTTATTTTAAGGAGGAGGGAAGATGGAGCTGCCTAGGGAGAAATTATTGCAGATGTATAAGACCATGACCGCCATACGGGGTTTCGAGGAATCGTTGGCGGAAGCGGTCACGGCCGGGACCCTGCCGGGGTTCGTCCACCTGGGCGTGGGGCAGGAAGCCGTTCACGTGGGGGTATGCACCGCCTTGCGCGAAACGGACTGGATTTCCAGCACTCACCGGGACCACGGGATGATCCTGGCCCGGGGCGCCGACATCAAGAGGATGCGGGCCGAGATTTTCGGCAAGGCCTCGGGGTATTGCAAGGGCAAGGGCGGCTCCATGCACTTGGCGGTGTTCGAGAAAAACGCGCCGGGCTGCAACGGAATCCTTGGGCCGAATCAAACCATTAACAACGGCGTGGCCCTGGCCCTCAAAAAGAGGGGGCAGGGCGACCTGGCCGCCGTGGTCTTCGGGGACGGAGCGGCCCACCGGGGCGAGTTCCACGAGGCCCTGAACCTGGCGGCCTGCTGGAAGCTTCCGGCCATGGCCATCTGCGTGAACAATCATTACGCCATCAGCGTCTGCTTCGACGACGCCTGCTCGGTCGACGACATCGCCGCCCGGGCCGCCGGTTACGGCATCCCCGGCCTGGTGGCCGACGGCAACGACGTCATGGCCGTATACGAGGCGGTATCCGAGACGGCGAAATCCATCCGCGCGGGCAAGGGCCCGGCCTTGGTGGAACTGAAGACTTCCCGCTGGCGGGGGCATTTCGAGGGCGACCCCCAACCCTACCGCACACCGGAACAGTTGGAGGCCGACAAGAAAAAAGACCCCATCCATCGTTTCGCCCAACAACTCATCGAACAGGGAATCGCTTCGGCGGATGAACTGGAGGCCCTTAAAAAAGAGGCGGCAGGGGAGCTCCAGGAAGCGATCGAGTTCTCGGATAAAAGCGACTATCCGACCGCGGATGAACTTTTCACCGACCTGTTCTATGAGGAGAGGAGGTAACGTCGATGCGGGAAATCACTTTTGCCGAGGCCATCAGGGAAGCCCTGCGCCAGGAAATGAAGCTTGACGAGAACGTCTTTATTCTGGGGGAGGATGTCGGCGCCTTCGGCGGCTGCTTCGGCGTCACCGCCGGCCTGTTCACTGAATTCGGGCCGGACCGGGTCATGGACACGCCTATTTCCGAATCGGCCATCATGGGCGCGTCGCTCGGCGCGGCCCTGATGGGGCTTCGCCCGGTCCCGGAGATCATGTTCATCGACTTTACCCCGGTTTGTTTCGATTACCTGACCAACCAAGCTCCCAAGGTCCGGTACATGTGCGGCGGCCAGGTCAAGAAGCTGCCCCTGGTGATCCGGACCAGTTCCGGCGGTTGGATTCGGGCGGCCGGACAGCATTCCCAGTCCCTGGAAGGTTGGTTCACCCAGGTCCCGGGCCTCAAGGTGGTCATGCCCGGCACGCCGTACGACGCCAAGGGGCTGCTCACCTCGGCCCTCCGGGATAACAACCCGGTCCTTTTCATCGAGGAAAAAGCGCTTTACGCCGTTTCCGGCCCGGTCCCGGAAGGGGAATACCTGGTCCCCCTGGGCAAGGCCGAGGTCAAGCGCGAGGGTTCCGACGTCACCCTGATTACCTACGCCGGGATGCTGGGCCATTGCCTGGCCGCGGCCGAGACCCTGGCCGGGCAGGGCGTCAGCGCCGAAGTGGTGGACCTGCGGACTCTGTCTCCCCTGGACCACGACACCCTGGCCGCTTCCGTCCGCAAAACCCACAAGGCCGTGGTGGTTCAGGAAGCCTGCGAGGTCGCCGGACTGGCCGGCCAGGTGATCAAGAGCCTGATGGACAGTTCCTTCGATTACCTGGACGCCCCGGTCAAGACCGTGGCGGCCTTGAACACCGTCATCCCCTTCAGCCCGCCCCTGGAAGACATCACCCTGCCCAACGCGGAAAAAGTCGTCCAGGCGGCCCGGGCCCTGGTCGGCTGACCGGGACAGGCGGGCGGACCTCCGGTCCGCGACTCCCGGGGGAGGCGCGGACCGGCTACAAGTTTAAGGGAATAGTATTCGGCCGGGCCGAAAAGACCGGCCGTCGGGCTTCGGGGAAGGTTCTTTCCTCGAAGCCTGTCGCGGAGTGAAAAAATAGTTGACGCCTAGCGGCTCGCCGCGGGAGCTTCATCTTCAGTATTTAGGAAAAAGGGAGTGAAATAGTGGCCTTCGAGATAACCATGCCCAAATGGGGCTTGACCATGAAGGAAGGTAAGATCACCAAGTGGTTTAAAAACGAAGGTGATCCCATCGGCAAGGGCGAGCCCTTTTTTGAAGTCGAGACCGAAAAAATAACCAATAAGGTGGAATCCACGGCCGAGGGGGTGGTTTTTCAGATATTGGCGCCCGTGGGCTCCGTCGTTCCGGTGGGGTCCCTGGTGGCCATTGTCGCCGCCGCCGGAGAGCAGCCCCAACGGGTCGAGGGCGCGGCGGGCGCCGCCGCCGCCCCGGCGGCCAAGACCAAAACCGAAGCCAAGGCCGCGGCCGCGCCGCCCCGGGAAAAAGGATTCGTCCTGGCCAGCCCCGCGGCCCGGCGACTGGCCAAGGACCTGGGAGTGGACCTAGGCCTGGTCCCCGGTTCCGGCCCGGAAGGTCGGGTTACCGAAACCGACGTCAGGAAATTTCACGAGGAAGGTCCGCCTCCGCCCAAGATTACGCCCTTGGCCGCGGAAATGGCCAAGCAGGCCGGGCTGGACATTTCCACCATCAAGGGGACCGGGGAAGGCGGCAAGATTACCAAGGAGGACGTGTTGCGCGCCCAGGGCGGCCCCGCGGCCCAGGTCGAGGCCGCGGCGGAAAAGCCGGCCGAGGCGCCCGGCGCCGTGACCTCCATTCCCTACGCCGGGATGCGCCGGGCCATCGCGGCCAACATGTACAACAGCCTGCATAACACCGCCCAACTGACCACCTTCGCCGAGGTCGACATGACCGAGGCCCTGCGTTGGCTGGAAACCGTGCGGGCCGAATACGCCAAGGACGAATCCGTCAAGGTTTCCATCAACGATATCATCATCATGGCTGTTTCCCGAGCCCTCAGGCGCTTTCCCATCATGAATTCCAACCTGATCGGGGAGGAAATCCTGGTTTTTGACGACGTCAACATGGGCGTGGCCGTGGCCCTGCCCGAGGGCCTGATCGTTCCGGTCCTGGCCAAGGCCGACAAGAAGAACCTCCTGACCATCGCCCGCGAAGCCAGGCTTCTGGCCAAAAAGGCCCGGGAAGGCTCCCTGGGCGTGGATGAAGTCACCGGCGGGACCTTCACCATCACCAACGTCAGCATGTTTCAGGTGGACGGGTTCACTCCGATTCTCAAGCCGCCCGAGACCGGCATCCTCGGGGTGGGGCGGATCAAGAAGAAACCGGTGGTGGTCGACGATCAGATACTGGTCAGGTCCATGATGTTCATCAGCCTGACTTTCGATCACCAGGTGGCGGACGGCGCCCCGGCCAACCAGTTCCTGGAAACCGTGGGCCGTTATTTGGAAAAACCATACCTGATCCTGTAGGCGAGGTTCGTTATGTATGATGTCGTGGTGATAGGAGGCGGTCCGGGCGGTTACGCGGCCGCGATCAGGACGGCCCAACTCGGGGGCCGCGCGGCCTTGGTCGAGGCCGGGGCCATGGGCGGGGCCTGCGTCAACGTCGGGTGCATCCCGACCAAGGTCTGGCATCGGGCGGCGTACCTGCTGACGTACTTGAAGAGCGGCGGCGATTTCGGGGTGAACGCCCGGTTCGAGGGCTTGGACCTCGGCGCCCTCAAGGCCCGCAAGGATGGAGTGGCCGGCGATATCCGGATGGGCATGGAAGGCCTGTTGGCCAACAACGGCGTGGAAACGATACTCGGCCGCGCGGTCCTGAAAGGCCCGGGCCAGGTCCTGGTCGAGGGGAAAACCCTGGAAGCCGGGAAAATTATCCTGGCCGTGGGCGGCGCCATGGCTTTCCCGGACATTCCGGGCCTGGAAGACGCGGCCCTGACTTCCAGCCAGGCCCTGGACCTGACGTCCTTGCCCTCTTCCATCCTGGTCCCGGGCGGCGGGCCGATCGAGACCGAACTGGCGGCCTTTCTGCAAGTTTTCGGCGTCAAGGTCATCCTGGCCGAGCCCGGGCGGCGCATCCTGCCCCTGGAGGATTCCGACATCAGCCAGCGCGTCTCCCAGGGCCTGCGGGAACTGGGCGTTGAAATCCTGACCCGGGCGGAACTTAAATCCGTCGCGCCGGCCGGTTCGGGCTACGACGCGGTCCTCGCCGGTTCCGCGGACCGAACGGTCAACGTCGATAAAATCCTGGTCGCGGGCCGAAAACCCAATACTTCCGGCCTGGGACTGGAAAACCTCGGAATTAAGTTGAACCCCGAGGGAGGAATCAAGGTTGACGACCGCCTGGAGACATCCGCCAAGGGGGTTTTCGCCATCGGCGACTGCACCGGCGGTTGGATGCTCAGCCACGCCGCCTCGGCCATGGCCGTGATCGCGGCGGAAAACGCCCTGGGAGCGAGCCGGAAGTTTCCCTTTCATCTCGTGCCCCGGGTGGTCTGGACCATTCCCGAAGTCGGCGCCGTGGGGCTCTCGGAGGAGGAAGCCGAAAAGGCGGGCCGTCAAGTGGAAACCGGAAGCTTCCCCTATGGCATCAATGGCCTAGCCATGGCCCGCAATGAAATGGCCGGGGAAGTCAAGGTGGTCTTCGACCCGGAATTCGGTGAAATACTGGGCGTCCACATCGTGGGCGCCGGGGCGACCGAACTGGTGGGCGAGGCGGTCCTGGCCATGCAGCTCGAATGCACGGTCAAGGAACTGGCTTCCGGCTTCCGGGCGCACCCGACTTTTTCGGAAACCGTGGTGGACGCGGCCCGGGACGCCCTGGGCTGGGCCCTGTACCTGCCCAAAAGGTAAGGGAAGATGGCTGGGGACGCCTGTTTTCTGGAAGTCCTGGACTGGGGACTGGTGGAGTACGAGGAAGCCTTCCGGCGGCAGTTGGACCTGGTCGAGGAACGGGCCGCCGGTCGTTCCCCCGACCGGTTGATACTGGTCGAGCATCCGCCGGTGGTGACCCTGGGCCGGGGCGGCGGGGCGGGAGACCTCAGGACATCCAGGGAAGCGCTCCGCCTGGCCGGCGTGGCCTGCCATGAAGTAGATCGCGGCGGGCAGGCCACCTTTCACGGTCCCGGGCAACTGGTGGCCTATCCCATAATCAAGCTGGTTAAAAAGGACCTGCACGCCTATTTGGACGACCTCCTGGAAACCGCGGCCCAGGTGTTGCGCGGTTACGGTCTTGAACCCGAAAGAAGGGCGGGCCGGCCGGGCTTGTGGGTGGACTCGGCCAAGATCGCCAGCGTGGGCCTGGCCGTCCGTCGCTGGGTCACTTACCACGGCCTGGCCTTGAACGTGAATACCGACCTGGGCGGGTTCGGCCATATCATCCCCTGCGGCCGACCCGAGGAACGGCTTTGTTCCATGCAACTGGCCCTGGGACGTCGCCTGGACCCGGCGGAAGTCAAGGCCCGGTTCGCGGCCGAATTCGCGCGCCGGTTCGGTTTTCGTCTTGACGGGAACGAGGCGGAAACCGGTTCCAGGCGCCCGGCCTGGCTGACGCGGCCGGCGCCGGACGGGGAAGCCATCGATCGGATGGAAACCAGGCTCCGGGACTTGGGACTGGCCACGGTCTGCCAGGGAGCTCATTGCCCCAACCTGGGGGAATGTTTTCAGGCCGGGACGGCGACTTTCATGATCCTGGGCCGGAACTGCACCAGGAGGTGCCGTTTTTGCGCCGTGGATAAGGGGCGGCCCGAGACGGTCGATCCGGACGAGCCCCGCCGGGTGTCCCTGGCGGTCCGGCAAATGGGGCTGAGGCACGCGGTGGTCACCTCGGTCACCCGGGACGACCTGCCCGACGGCGGCGCCGGTCAGTTTGTCCGGACCATCGAAAACATCCGGGCGCTTTGTCCGGAAACGACGGTGGAAGTGCTGACTCCCGATTTTTTGGGGTCGGTTCGCGACCTGGATGCGGTCCTGGCGGCCCGGCCCGATGTGTTCAACCATAACATCGAAACCGTGGGTCGATTGTACGCGAGCATTCGACCCCAGGCCAGGTATGGACGTTCCCTGGGCGTGCTTGGCCGCGCGGCCTGGTTCGGGGCGGCGGTCAAATCCGGGATGATGCTGGGATTGGGGGAAACGCCGGCGGAAATCCGGGAAACCCTCCGGGACCTGGTGCGTTCCGGCTGCCGGTATCTGACCCTGGGGCAGTACCTGGCCCCTTCCCGGGAACATGCCCGGGTGGAACGGTTCGTTCCGCCCGGGGAATTCGAGGAATGGGGCGGGGAAGCCCGGGCCATGGGTTTCGCCGGGGTCGCGGCCGGGCCCTTGGTTCGGAGTTCCTATCGGGCCGAGGAGCTGTTCGCGCCTTCATCATTACCGAAAGAAGAGGGAAAACGTGGCGGGGAAGCGGTTTATCGTTGAATTGGGGACCGGGGCCGACCTCCATGGGGAGAACGTCACCGAGGCTTGTTGCCGGGCGGTCAAGGATGCCATATCCCGAAGCTGCCTGTGCGGTCTTTTGGAAATCCTGGAACTACAGGGCCTGGATGAGGTGGAGATCGAAATACTGGTGGGCTGCCCCAGGCCGGAAGAGGTGGACCTGGAAAAAGTCAAGGCAGTGGTTCCCATCGGCCGCAAAACGGCTCGCGCCGTCCCGGGCGGGTTGGAAACCCAGGGCTTGTGCGTGCCCAGGTTCGGGCCGAATTGCGACCGGATAGTGGTCGCCAACGCCTCGATCACCGTAAGGGTGGATCGGTAGCGGCGTGGCGGGGGGGCCCCTTTTTCCCAACCCATTAAGGAGGGTTTCATGAAAAAGGTGGAAGGAAAGATAGCCCTGGTCACAGGGGGTGGAAGAGGACTCGGCGAGGGCATTGTCATGAGCCTGGCCCGCGAGGGGGCCGATGTGGTTGTCGCGGACATCCTGATCGAGGAGGCGAGAGCGGTCGTCGAAAAAGTTAAAAAACTCGGCCGCCGCGGCCTGGCCGTCCAGGTGGACGTGACCAAGCTTGACCAGGTCGAGGCCATGCTCGAAACAATCGTCAAGGAAATGGGGACGCTGGACATCGCCGTCAACAACGCCGGCGTCCTCGGAACGGCCGCCCTGACCGACATGACCGAGCAGGAGTGGGACCGGGTCATGACCGTCAACGCCAAGGGCGCTTTTTTGTGCGTCAAGACCGAATTGAAGTATTTCCTGGCCAAGGGCGAGGGGCGGATCATCAATATATCCTCCATCGCCGGCAAGATGGGCGTCCCGATGCTGGCTCACTACTGCGCGTCCAAGTTCGCGGTCCTGGGCCTGACCAACGCCGCGGCCAAGGAAGTCGCTTCGACCAGGATCACCGTCAACGCCATCTGCCCCGGCATAATCGGGACCGACATGTGGCTGGGGGAAAAGGGGTTGGCCAACGTCTTTAAAGGGCCCGATGAATCCCAGGAACAGTCCTGGAAACGCAACCTGGCGGCGTTCATCCCTCAAGGCGTGGCGCAAACGCCCGAAGACATGGGGGACGCCGTGGTGTACCTGGCCGCGGCGGAGCATGTCACCGGCCAGGCCCTGAACGTGGACGGCGGGGCCTGCTTCCCGTGATCCAGGCGGGCGGATGGTTGTCGGATTCGGTTTACTTGCGGATTAAACACAATGTTCAACCTCGGAAGGAGGTAAAGGATCGATGAGCCTGACCAATGAAAAAATGATCGACTTGTATTCCAACATGGTCAAAATCCGTTTGTTCGAGGAAAAGGTGGCTGAACTTTTCGCCGCGGGCAAGATACCGGGGTTCGTGCACCTTTACATCGGCGAGGAGGCGGTGGCCACCGGAGTTTGCGCCGGCCTCAACGACAAGGATTACATCACCAGCACCCACCGGGGACACGGCCACTTGATCTCCAAGGGCGGGGACCTGAAGCTGATGATGGCCGAATTGTTCGGCAAGAAGACGGGGTATTGCAAGGGCAAGGGCGGCTCCATGCACATCGCCGACGTGGAACTGGGCATCCTGGGGGCCAACGGAATCGTCGGCGGAGGTCCTCCCCTGGCCGCCGGCGCGGCCCTGGCGGCCCAGTATCGCGGCACGGACAACGTGGCCGCCTGCTTTTTCGGGGACGGGGCCTCCAACCAGGGCACGACCCACGAAGCCATGAACCTGGCGTCATGCTGGAAGCTTCCGGTGGTTTTCGTCAATGAAAACAACCTATACGGCATTTCCTGCTGCACCGCCAAATCCATGTGCGTCTCCGACATCGCCGACCGGGCCGCCGCGTACGACATGCCCGGCGTGGTGATCGACGGCAACGACGTCGTGGCTGTGTACGAAGCCGCCACCGAGGCCATCAAGCGGGCCCGGGCCGGCGACGGACCATCCTTGATCGAATGCAAGACCTACCGTCATCGCGGTCATTTCGAGGGGGACCCCTGCGTTTACCGCCCGGAAGATGAACTCCAGGAATGGAAGGTTAAGGACCCCATTCCTCGTTTCGAACGCAAACTGCTGGAAATGAAGGTGCTGACCCCGGAAAAATGCGCCGAGATAAGGAACGCCGTCACCGCGGCCCTGGCCGAGGCGGTCAAGTTCGCGGAGGAAAGCCCGGCCCCCGGACCCGCGGAGCTCCTGGAGGACGTTTACAGTTAATCGGTCGGATTACAATTTCCCAAAGGTATTAACTTCCCGATTGTGGGTTTATTGAAGGGAGGAGGACTTCATGCCAACCATGAATTTTGCTCAGGCGATTAACGACGCCCTCAGGATCGAAATGGAGAGGGACCCCAATGTCTATATCGTCGGCGAGGATGTCGGCGCTTTCGGCGGATGCTTCGGAGTAACCGCGGGCCTCCTGGCCAAGTTCGGCGAAAAAAGGGTCCGCGACACGCCCATCACGGAAAGCGCCATTGTGGGTTCGGCCGTGGGCGCGGCCGTGGGCGGGCTGCGGCCCGTGGCCGAGTTGATGTTCGTGGATTTTATCGGGGTGGCCCTGGACCAGTTGTATAACCAGGCCGCCAAAATGAAATACATGTTCGGCGGCAAGGCCAAGATTCCCATGGTTCTCCGGGCCAGTTGCGGGGCCGGAATCGGCGCGGCGGCCCAGCATTCCCAATGCCTGGAAGCCTGGTTCATGCACGTCCCCGGGTTGAAGGTGGTAATGCCTTCCACTCCCGCCGACGCCAAGGGCCTGCTCATGTCCGCCATTAGGGACGACAACCCCGTGGTCTTTTTGGAACACAAGATACTGTACGGACTGGAAGGCGAAGTCCCGGCGGGCGAATACTTGATTCCCCTGGGCCGGGCCGACGTCAAGCGGGAAGGCGCGGACGTCACCGTGGTCGCCACCGCGGCCATGGTCCACAAGGCCCTGGAAGCCGCCGAAAAATTGGCGGCCGATGGAATCAGCGTGGAAGTGGTCGACCCCAGGACCCTGTCGCCCCTGGATGAGGACGCCATTCTCGGGTCTGTCCGCAAGACTCACCGCCTGGTCATTGTGCACGAGGAAGTCAAGTTCGCCGGGTCCGGAGCGGAAATCGCCGCCATGGCCGCCGAAAAGGTCTTCGACTACCTCGACGCGCCGATTATCCGCGTGGCCGCGCCCATGACTCCCGTTCCTTTCGCCGGAGTGCTGGAGCAGGAATTCATTCCCAGCGTGGAAAAGATAATGGCCGCCGTGAAAACAGTGGTCGGAAAATAAACCGGTCCCGACCCTTCCCGTCCCGCGGGAAGGGCCGGACCCAACGGCGCCTGGCCGACTTGGGGGAGGAATAGAATTGTCGTTCGTGGGGATAATCGCCAACCCGGCTTCCGGAAAAGACATCCGCCGTTTGGTGGCGTACGGCAGCGTTTTCGATAATCAGGAAAAAGTCCGCATCGTCCGCCGGGTCATATTGGGACTGATGTCCGTGGGCGTGGATAGAATCTGCTATATGCCCGACTATTTCGGCATTGTCCCGCGGGCGGCGGAACCCTTGAAATTGACCATCCCCATTTTCCCCGTCAACTTCAAGGCCGCGGCTTCCCAGGACGATTCCGTGCGGGCGGGCCGGATCATGAATGAACGGGGAGTGGATTGCATCGTGACCCTGGGCGGGGACGGCACCAACCGGGTCGCGGCCAAGGGGTGTAAAAACACTCCCATTCTCCCCATTTCCACGGGCACCAACAATGTTTTTCCCGACATGGTCGAAGGCACCCTGGCCGGCCTGGCCGCCGGCCTAGTGGCCAATAAACTGGTCCCGCTGGACGAGGCCGCCATCTATTCGACCAAGCTGGAAGTGGTCCTGGACGGCGAAGCAGCGGATATCGCGTTGGTGGACGTCGTGGTCTACGACGACCCGTTTATCGGCTCCCGGGCGGTCTGGGACATGGATAAGGTCCGACAGATATTTTTGAACAGGGCCGAACCGGACCGCATCGGGTTGTCTTCCATCGGAGGGCTGGTCCACCCGGTTCGGGCCGACGAGCCGACGGGGCTCTATCTCAAGCTGGGGACGTCCGGCCGTCGCGTCACGGCGCCGGTGGCCCCCGGACTGATCAAGACCGTTTGCCTGGAATCGGAACAAGTGATGAATCTCGGAGTCGAATTTGAGGTGGCGCCGGTCCCCGCCGTGCTGGCCCTGGATGGCGAGCGGGAAGTGGAAGTCAGGGAAGGCGGCCGCGCCGCCCTGCGGGTGGTCAAGGACGGCCCGGTGGTGATAGACGTCTCCCGGACCATGATCAGCGCCGGGAAGAGAGGGGTCCTGGCCCCCTTGGCCTAAGTGGAATTGCGGTTATAACGTCCAAGCAAGACTAGTAAAAGGAGGTTTTCAGATGAGCGATAAATTGAAGGCCGCGTTCATATTCGTGGCGCCGGGGGCCGATCCGGCCCAACATCGGGCTTGGGTTAAAACCCCGGTGGTGGAACTCTTGACCGCGGGCGTCGAGAATTATGAGGCGGCGGTCAAGCTGGCCAAGGAATTGGCCGCCGAGGGCATCCAGGCCATTGAGCTTTGCGGCGGCTTCGGGACCCTGGGCGCGGCTAAAATCGTGGAAGCGGTCGGCGGAAAAATTCCCGTCGGGGCCGTGCGATTCGACATTCACCCCGGCCTGGGCGGCAAAAGCGGCGACGAGATTTTCGGCTGAACCCGGCGCCGGGCCGTTTTACGGGGATGCCACTGTTCGAAACGGGGGTTGAGCGGCGATGACACGTCGGGCCTTGTTGTTGATATTGATCGTCCTTTGCGTCCCGTGGGGCGCCTCCGAATCCGCGGCCTCCTGGTTGATGGATCGGGAACGCTTCCATATTTCGGTCCATGGACAGACCGCTTGCCTGGATTGCCATCCGGAAGCCGAGGCCGGACTTCATCCCGATCCGGCCGCGGTCAACCGGACGCCGGCGAGCTTTTTCAACCCGGAAACCTGCGCCCAGTGTCACGATCCCATCGACGATTACTTGGCTGCCGGTCGACACGGCGGTCGAGATATTACTTCTCGAAAGGACCTGGAAAACTGCCTGGCCTGTCATGATCCGCACTACCAGGCCCCCGCCTCGGCGCCCCCGGGCCTTGATCCGGACCGGCCGGCCCGGGAGCAATGCGGCGTCTGTCATGAATCCCGGGCTTCCTGGCCCCGGGCCGGGTCGAGGGAGGAAGCTTGCCTGGGCTGCCACCAGGAACCGGGGGCCGGGGAAAAAGCCCGGCGGGATCATTTTCTCAAGCTGTGCGGGGCATGCCACAACCCCGACCGAGCCACAACCGCCGGGGTAACCCTGGCCTGGTCGGATTTGGACGCCTCCCCCCACGCCAACCTTGCCTGCCTGGATTGCCATGTCAGCGGGGCCGGATTTCCTCACGACCAACAGGGCGAGGTCCACTGCCTGGCCTGCCATGTTCGTCATGACGAGAAAAAGGCCCATGACGCCCACTTGTCCGTTTCTTGCCAGGCCTGCCATGTCCCGGGGGGGCGCTTGGTCAAATCCGCTTCCGACGGCCGCATCGCCAGGCTGTCCGAGATGACGCCCGGGGACCCCAGCCGGGTCCATGCGCTCGTGGACGTGAAAAACCTGGATTCCTGCCGCCGCTGCCATTATCGAGGAAACGACCTGGGCGCCGCGGACCGGGTCCTTCCGGCCAAGGGGCTGATCTGTCTGCCCTGCCACCCGGCGACGCTTTCCCTCGGGGATGTGGTTTCCCTTCCGACCCTGCTGATTTTCCTGGCCGGCTTCCTGGGACTGGGCTTGATTTGGCTTGCGGGCCGGTCCGACGAAGAGGCCGGGCCTCGGCCGGGCCGGGGCTTTGATCCGTCCGCCGTCGCGGCGGCCTTGTTTTACGACGTCTTGCTGCAAGGACGGCTGTGGCGGATGTCTCGGCCGCGCTGGACCTTCCACGCCCTGATATTTTTTCCCATGCTGTTCCGGTTGGCGATCGGCGCCCTGGCCCTCCTGGCCTCCCTGTGGCGTCCGGATTGGCCGGGAACATGGGTGCTGCTCGACAGGAACAATCCGTTTTTCGCCTTTTTTTACGACCTGACCGGAGTTATGATCCTAGCGGGAAGCGTTTTGATCCTGGCGAGAAAAATCGTCGCCGGACGAACCAGGGTCCCCGGCCTGCCCCGGCCGGATTGGGCGCCGACCCTGCTGCTCCTGACGGCGGTCCTGACGGGTTTCTTCCTGGAAGGCCTGAGGATAGCCCTGACCGGGTTTCCCGCCGGTTCCGAATTTTCCTTCCTCGGGCGGGCCCTGGGCCTCGGCCTGATGAAGGCGGCCGACCTCGGGATGCTTTTTTCCTGGTGTTGGTACATTCACGCGGCCCTGTGGGGCGGTTTCCTGGCTTATCTGCCTTTCAGCCGCATGTTGCATATTATCCTGGCCCCCTTGGTCCTGGCCCTGAAGGCGGGAAGGGGACATTGACCGGTTTAAAAACGCCTCCGCCAGGGCCGGAGGCCGCACGGACGGGAGGTTGAAATTGGAAATTCAGGGATATAATTTGCCGGATGATCTCTATTACGATCAGGATCATTATTGGTCCAAGCTCGAAGGCGGGGTCCTGGTCATGGGCATGGATGATTTCGCCCAGAAACTGGCCGGGGAGCTGGTGTTCGTCCAACTGCCGTTCGAAGGCAAGAAAGTCCAGGGCGGCAAGAAATTCGCCAAGGTCGAATCCGGCAAATGGGTCGGCAAAATCCTGGCGCCGGTGGACGGGGAAATAGTGGCGGTCAATTCGGACTTGGAAACCAAACCCAGCCTGATCAACCAGGACTGCTACGGCGCGGGCTGGATGTACAAAATCAAGCCCGACGACCCCGCGCAGATGGAAAAATTAATCCACGGCCCGGAAAATATCCGAAAATATCTCTTGGCCGATATCGAAAAATTCAAAAAGGACTGACGTGACGAAAGCAATTTTCAGTCGCCAACATTTGTTGGAACTAGGCGCCTGCACCGCCTGCGGGCTCTGCGCCGTGGACTGTCCGGCCGTCCTCGCTTCCCGGGACGGCCGTCTTTCCGGGGTCTATCGGCTGGAAAAGGTCCGGAAAAACATCCTGTCCCGGCGGGGCTGGGGGAAAATATTCGGCCGCAAGCCGCTCACTCCCGAGGAACTGCGGCAATTCGGCGACACGGTGTTCAAGTGCACCCTGTGCGGCCGTTGCGAGGAAGTCTGCCCCCTGGGGCTGGGACTAAAAGACCTGTACTGCGCCATTCGCCAGGACATGGTCGGTTGCGGCGCGTACCCCGAAAAGATCGATTTTATTCGCGACAACCTGGAAGAAAGCCACAATGTTTTCGGGGAGGATAACGAGGAACGAGCGGACTGGGTGGATGATCTGCCCGATCCTCCGGACGACAAATACATAAAGGAACAAGCGGATATCGTTTACTTCACCGGCTGCGTGGCCTCGTTTTTTCCCCTGGCGCAAAAGGGGCCCATGGCCGCGGCCGAGATTCTCGGCCATTTCGAGGTCGATTTCACCCTGCTGGGGGAAGAGGAATGGTGTTGCGGATTTCCCTTGCTGGGCGCCGGGTTGGGGGACCGGGCCGCCGCGATGGCGGCGCATAACCTGAAGGCCGTGGCGGACAAGAAGGCGACCAAGGTAGTGCTGGCCTGCCCGTCCTGTTACCAGATGTGGCGGGAACATTACCCGGCCGGTCCCCAACTAATTCATCTCTCCGAGCTTTTTCGGGACTTGGTCGTCGGCCGTCCCGACCTCCTGCGGGAAACGCCCCTGAAGGTCGCCTTTCACGACCCCTGCGACCTGGGACGCGGCGCCCGGATATTCGAGGCCCCCCGGGAAGTCCTGCGGGCCATCCCCGGGATCGAATTGCTGGAATTGGAACATAATCGGGAGGATTGCCGCTGTTGCGGCGGCGGCGGGAACCTGGAGATGACCGCCCCGGAACTGTCCGTCGCCATTACCCGGGATAAAATCGAGGAAATCCTCAAAACCGGCGCCGAGGCCGTGGTGACGTCCTGCCAGCAATGCGTCAGGACCATGACTTCCTATGTCCGGAAAAACAAGGTCCCCCTGGAAGTCCTGGACCTCAGCCAGGTGGTTCGAATGGCCCTGGATATCTAGCCGGGCATATTGAAGACGCGGGAAGGTTAAGGAAAATGGAACTTTTCAATCTCGGCAAGGTCCCCTGGGTTGATTCGCAACTTATTTATCACGCCTTGGGGGAATTGGGACGGGAAGCCCTGTCCCTGGTCTCGCCCGCCTCGCCTTATGTCTGCGTGGGGTTTCACCAGGACGCGAGCCGGGAGGTTGACCTGGATTTCTGCCGGGAACGCGGTATTCCGGTTTTTCGGCGGGAAGTCGGCGGAGGGGCGGTTTTTCTCGACGGCGACCAGCTTTTTTTTCACCTTATCCTTAGGAAGGACAATCCCCTCGCTTCCTTGCGCCTGGAGAAATTCTACCGCAAGTACCTGCAACCCGTTATCGCCGTCTACCGGCGACTGGGCATTCAGGCTGAATACAAGCCCGTTAACGACGTGGTGGTGGGCGGACGCAAGATTTCCGGCGCCGGAGCGGGGGAAATAGGCGACTGCGTGGTTTTTGTCGGTAATCTCATTCTTGATTTCGATTACGAAACCATGTCCCGGGTTTTGAAAATCCCGGACGAGAAATTTCGGGACAAGGTCAAAAAGACCATCGAGGAAAACCTGACCACCATCCGCCGCGAGCTGGGGGCGGAAAAGGCCGCCCCCTGGGATGAGAAAACCCTGAACCAAATGATGGTCGAGGAGTTCGGCCGAATTGTCGGCCCCCTTTATCCCGCCATGATCGACCCTGAATTGTCGGCCCGGATGAAGGAACTGGAAAGGGAGATGACCCGCGAATCCCGGTTGTTCCGCCGGGGCCGGACCACCCCCGGACGGGTGGTGAAAGTTCGGGCCGGCCTGGAAGTGCATCAACGAATACACAAGGCGGTGGGCGGCTTGATTCGGGCTGAATTCAAGGTCGATGATGGCGTGTGGCGCGACCTTTCGATCACCGGCGACTTTTTTTCCCATCCCCGGGACGCCGTTTATCGACTGGAGGAATTTCTCGAGGGGAAGCCGGCCAAGGACGTCGCGGCGGGGCTGGACGAATTTTTTAGCCGGGGAGGGTTTGAAGCCCCCGGAGTGACCAGGGACGATTGGTTGGCTGTCCTTAAAATCTGAAAAGTAACGAGGTGTAATTACATGGCGGCGCCATATCCCGATAACCCCCGGCCCGCCGTCGGAGGAGTGGTGATTTGGGGCGGCCGGGTCTTGCTGGTCCGTCGCGGTCAGCCGCCTTCCCAAGGGGAGTGGGCCATTCCCGGCGGAAGCGTGGAACTCGGGGAAAGCTTGACCGAAGCGGTGGAACGGGAAATATTGGAAGAGACCGGCGTGGAGATAATAGCCGGGGAGGTCTGCCACGTTTTTGACGACATCAGGCGCGACGACCGGGGCCGGGTCATGTTTCATTATGTGATTGTCGATTTCCTTGGGAAGTATGTCAGCGGCGAACCAAACCCGGCTTCCGACGCCGCCCGGGCCGGCTGGTTTCGACCGGAAGACCTGGAGGGGCTGGAAGTTAACCGTAATACGGCCCTGCTCTTGAGTAAAATCGGTTTTGGAAGGCTTGGCGATGCGGATTGAAGGCCTGTCGCCGCGCCGATTCACCGCGCCGACCTTGTGGTCGGGAACTCCTCATGGCTTTTCTTTTTTTTGTTTTCAATGATGCTGTTTTTAAGGACGCCGCCTTGACAGGCCGATTTTCGCTCGTTATGTTTTTACTATATGGGCGGGTGAGGGGAACCCGCGCCTTCCACCTGACGGCTATGTGGGGAGACCCCGAACACACAAGAATGTTCGGGGTTTTTTTTGGCGGGGACTTGCCTACGACCCTGTAGCGACTTTCGCCGCTGAATATTCCGCAAATTTGTCAGCCTACCCCCTGGCGACTATCGGCCAACCGGCGCGTTGACTTCCCGGGGAGTGTCAGCGGCCATCTGATAATGCCTAAAACCTGGCCATCTGAAAATGTATTATTCCTTTCTTTTTCAGTTCAAAAAAATTGACTACTACATTTTTTTCTTTTTGATTTCTTGCCGGCGTGGCCCCTTGTATCCTTGTCATCGGGCAGGGAGGGCTAAATGATGGCCAAATGGTTTCACGGAGACTTTTTAAAAAGACATCCAATATCCGCTGGTTCCCAAGCTCTAGCTTGGGAACCCGGGAAGGGGAAGATCTAGCTTCCCCACTTTATCCGGAAAGCAACCACGGGGAATCAACGCGGCGTTTCCATTCCGTAGTCGTAGAGCGGCGGTGAAGGTATCGATATTAGTCGGTTTGAAATTTCATCCGTCTCGTTGAACCCATGCCTGAAGGCTCGCCGGGCAAGGCCTATCCCCTGGCCGGCGATTATGGGCGGTGGCGGGGCGCTACATTTCTAGAGTGAGG
>JAZDGM010000065.1:0-27182 GCA_043806915.1 Pseudomonadota bacterium
CGACGAAGGCTGGACCACCACCGGCGATATCGTCAAGCTCGACCGTGGATG
Organism: Pseudomonadota bacterium; assembly: GCA_043806915.1. Lineage (GTDB taxonomy): Bacteria > Desulfobacterota > Desulfarculia > Adiutricales > JAGVGV01 > JAZDGM01. The sequence continues at coordinate 52 of JAZDGM010000065.1, forward strand.
CCTCTGGATTCTCGGTCGACAGAAGGACATGATCATCCGGGGCGGCCAGAACATCTACCCGGCCGAAATCGAGGGCCTGCTCAACGAACATCCGTCCGTGGGCGCCGCGGCCGTGGTCGGGATGCCCGACAAGGAATTCGGCGAAAGGACCTGCGCCTATATCTCGACCAAGCCGGGCCGGACCATCACTTTCGAGGAACTTAAACAGTTCCTCCTGTCCAAGCAGATCGCCAAATACAAGTTGCCGGAGCGCCTGGAAATAATCGAGGCCATGCCCACCGTGGGCGACTCGGGCAAGGTCGACAAGAAGGCGCTGCGCGCGGATATCGAAGCCAAACTGAAAGCGGGGTGATTGTGACTCGCAACGTTCTCCTCGTCTCGACCCTGGACACCAAGGCCGTTGAGACATTGTACCTGCGGGATCGAATCGAGGCCGGCGGCGCCAGGGTCTCCCTCATGGACTTGTCCATGGGCGCGCCCTCGGGGGTCCCCTGCGAGGCGCCGCCCGAAATGGTCGCCGCGGCGGCTGGTTGGACGATCGAGGACGTCCGCCGGTCCCGCGATCGCTCGAAAATTACCGCGGCCATGATCTCCGGGGCCGTCCGGATCGCCAGGGAGCGATTTGAACGGCGGGAACTGGACTGCGTGGCCGGCCTGGGCGGCTCCACCGGGTCGCTCATGGCCTCGGACGTGATGCGCGCCCTGCCCTTCGGTCTGCCCAAGGTCATGGTCTCGTCCACCGCCGCCCTGCCTGGACTGGCCACCCGGTACATCGACACCGGCGACCTGCTGCTTTTCCACACCGTGGTCGAGATTTCCGGGTTGTCGCCGTTGCTGAAAAACGTCCTGGATCGGGCCGCCGCGGCCATCGTCGCCCTGGCCGGCGTTCCGGCGGTCACCGCGGAGTCGGTCCGGGGTCGGAACTTGGTCGCCATGAGCATGTTCGGCCCGTGCGAGCGTTGCGCCCACGAGGTCCGGCTCAAGCTCGAGGCCGCGGGTTGGCGGGTGATCGGGTTCTCCGCGGCCGGGGTCTGCGACCGGGCCATGGAAGACATGATCGCCCAGGGTTTTTTCTCGGGCGTGATCGACCTGGCCTCGGGCGGCGTGGGGGAGCACTTGCTGGAAGGCATGCGCTCGGCGGGTCCATTCCGCTTGGAAGCCGCCGGCCGGGCCGGAATCCCCCAGGTGGTGGCCCCCAGCGGAGTGAATCTGATGAGCCCCCGTAAGTCGCGCTACAAGCCGGACTACCACGCTAGGCCCAAATTCGATCTGGACAAGCTACGCACCTTTATCAGGCTGAACCAGGCGGAGTTGGCCGACGTGGCCCGGGCCTTCGCCGCCAAGCTCAACCAGGCCCAGGGCCCGGCGAGGGTCCTCATCCCCACCAGGGGCTGGGCTTCCATCGACCGGGAAGGCAGTCCGATTCACGCGCCGGAGGAAGACCGGATTTTCACTTCCGTTCTGCGGGAAGCCCTCGACCCTAAAATCAAGGTGATCGAGATCGAGGCCAACCTCGAGGATGACCTCTTTATCGAGGCCGTGGTCAGGAATTTTTCGGAAATCGCCGGACCGGCGGAGGGCGCCGGAGCGGCCGACGAGCCTCTCGCCGGCCGGGCAGGGAGGTAGAAAAAATGATCGTCAGGAACTGGATGACGCCGGACCCCGTAACCGTGACCAGCGACGCCTTGATTTCCGAGGCCCAGCACCTGATCTCGGAGCATGACCTGAGGATACTGTGCGTCGTGGATGACGGCCGCCTGCGCGGCGTGCTCACCCGCAAAAACGTGAACGAGGCGGTCAACTGCGTGGCCGCAACCCAAAACATCCACGAAGTCAACTACTTCGTCAAGCGCCTCAAGGTCAAGGACCTGATGAACCGCATGGTCCGGACCGTCGATTCCAGCGACACGGTTGAATTCTGCATGATGAAGGGCCGCCGGGAATCGATCAGCACCTTTCCGGTGATCGAGAACGGCAAGCTGGCGGGCCTGGTCTCGGAAGTCGAGATTTTCAACTCCATGCTGGAAATCCTCGGCGCCCAGGAAAACATGAAGGGGCTCTCCCTGGAACCGGTCGAAATTGAACCCGGTCTCCTGGGCCGGATCGCGGCCCTGTCCGAGGGCGCGGGCGCCCGGCTCGAGGCCCTGTTCACGGTGCGGGTTCAGGATTCAACCAAGAAAAAAGTAGTGCTGAGGTTCGACATCGACGACGTGAACAAGGTGGTCGCGGCCCTGGAACGAGCCGGTTATAAGGTTTTCGAGGTCGAAGCCGAAGGCCTCGGCTGCCGCTTGAACGGCAAACGGGTTGCTTGTCCGGAGCCCTAGAACCTGTCGCCTTTCGACCGGAGAACGGAAAACCGCCCGGGACCGGGTCGCCGGGCCGCTGGAAAAACAGAAAGCCAAGGAGGACCGTTTTGACGCTTCCCCTCGTAGTCGGAATATCCGGCGCCAGCGGCGTCATTTACGGCGTGGAGCTGCTCCGGGTGCTCAGGGACCTGGGACAACCCGCCCATTTGATCATGACCGAGTCCGGGGCGCGGAACCTGGGCGTCGAAACCGAGTACACGCCCGGGGAAGTCCGCGCCCTGGCCGCGACGGTTCATGACGTCGACGACGTCGGGGCTTCCGCGGCCAGCGGCTCTTTCCAGACGCGGGGCATGATCATCGCGCCTTGCACCATCAAGACGCTCTCGGCCATCGCCAACTCCTTCACCTACAACCTGCTCATCCGGGCGGCGGACGTTACGCTCAAGGAACGTCGGCCCCTGGTGTTGATGGTCCGGGAGACGCCGCTGCACAAGGGGCATCTGGAACTCATGGCCAAGGCCGCGGATATCGGGGCGACCATCCTGCCCCCGATCCCCGCCTTCTACCATCAGCCCAAGACCATCATGGACCTGATCCACCAGAGCCTGGGCAAGGCCCTGGACCATTTGAAGATCGAACACGACCTGTTCCGGCGCTGGGAGGGGATGCCCTGACCGGGACGGGCCGCATGCCAAGGAGGACGGCCATGCCGGATAAACCCGGGGCGCTGATTGTAGCCACCATGGACACCAAGGGACGGGAGGCCCGCTACGTCGAGGCCCGCCTGCGCGAGGCCGGCTTGAGCCCCCTGGTCATGGACGGCGGAATACGAGGCGAGTGCGAAGGCCCGACGGCGGTCCACCGGGAGACCGTGGCCCGGGCCGGAGGCCTGCCGCTGGCCAAGGTGCGGGAATTGGGCCACGAAGGCCGGGCCTTGTCCGTTATGGTCGCCGGAGCCGTGCGCCTGGCCCGGGAAATGTTCGAACGGAAAGAATTCCAGGGCGTCATCTGCCTGGGCGGCTCCATGGGGACCACCCTGGGCACGGCGGTCCTGAGGTCGCTGCCCCTGGGCGTTCCCAAGGTCATGGTCTCGACCATGGCTTCCCGCGACACCAGGGCCTTCGTGGGCACAAAAGACATTCTGATGCTGCACGCGGTCTGCGACCTGGCCGGGCTCAACCGCCTGACCCGCCGGGTGCTCCGCAACGGCGCCCTGGCCTTGGCCGGCATGCTCAACGGTCCGGCGGCGGAGGTCGATTCCGACCGTCCCCTGGCCGCGCTGTCCACCCTGGGGACCACGGAGGTTACGGCCATGCGTCTCAGGGCGCTTTTGGACGCGCGCGGTTGGGAAGTGGTGACTTTCCACACCGTGGGCGCCGGCGGCCAGGCCATGGACGAGATGATCCGGGACGAGGACGTCCGGGCCGTGATCGACCTGTCTCTACACGAACTCCTGGATCACCGCTTCGGCGGCGACTACGACGCGGGGCCGGAACGCGGCTTGGCCGCGCTGCGCAAGGGCTCGCCCGCGGTCCTGGTCCCGGGAAACATAGATTTCCTGGTCACCGGCCCGGAACGGGCCGCCCTGGCGAAGTTCCCGGGCCGTCCCTACCACATGCACAACGACGCCATCACCGTGGTCCGGGCCGATCGCGGGGAGATCGCGGCCGTCGGCCGGGCCCTGGCCGGAATGCTGGCGGAAGCGGCCGGCCCGGTCCACCTGGCCGTGCCCCTGGGGGGTTTTTCCGCCTTCGACCACCCCAGCGGCGGCCCCCTGCCCGACCCCGAGGCGCCGGCGATCTTCCTCGAGGCCCTGGGGTCGTCCCTGCGCCGGGAAGTCCCGCTGACCGTCTTTCCCGGTCACGTCAACGACCCCGAGTTCGCCGACTTGCTGGTCGAGATTCTAGGCGACCTGGGAGGCGGCCATGAAAACTGAAAAAGCCGTGATTGTGCTGGGAACGTTCGACTCCAAGGCGGAGGAGCATCTCTTTCTCAAGCGCGGGATCGAACGCCGGGGGACCCCGGTCCTGACCATCAACGTGGGCGCCAAAAACCCGCCCGGGTTCACGCCCGACTTCGACCTACGCCCCCTGGAGCCCCTGGACCGCGACCAAGCCGTGGCCCGCCTGATTGAACGCGGTCGGGTTTTGCTCCGGGAACTGCACGCCCAGGGCCGCGTCGCCGGCGTGGTCTCGGCCGGCGGAGGAACAGGGACCCATCTGGGGACCGGCATCATGAAGGCCCTGCCCCTGGGCGTTCCCAAGCTGATGGTTTCGACCGTGGCCGCGAGGGACATGGCGCCCGTCGTCGGCGTCCACGACATAACCATCATGCACTCCGTGGGGGACCTCCTGGGCGTGAACGCCATCACCGGAGTGATCCTGGACCAGGCCGCGGCCGCCATCGCCGCCATGGCCGGCGCCGCCTGGGCCTCCCCCGGCGGTCGCAAGCGGGTGGCCTTGACCATGTTCGGGTTCATCACCAAGGCCGCCGAACAGGTCCGGGCCGAGTTGGAAAAAATGGGGTGCGAGGTGGCGGCCTTCCACGCCAACGGGACCGGCGGCCTGGCCATGGAAAAACTGGCCGGGGAAGGCTGGTTCGATGGCATCCTCGACCTGGCCACCCATGAGCTGGCCGACTCGCTCTATCCCGGCGGATACTGCCGCCTGATCGGGCCGGGCCGCCTGGAGGGGGGCGGGAACGACCGGGCCGTCCCGCGCCTGGTGGTTCCGGGAGGCCTGGACTGCGCGGTCCTGGAATTCACCCGCGACAACGTTCCCTCGGAACTAAAGGATCGCCGGACTTTCTTCTATGACTTTCGCTCCGCCGTGAACCTCACCCCGGCCGAGACCCGGGGGTTGGCCGAGGATATTCGCCGGAGCCTCAATCGTTACCGGGGCGCGGTCAGGGTGCTCTCGCCCATGGGCGGCTGGTCCGAGGCCGCCGGAGAAAACGGGCCCCTCTACGACCCGGAGGCGGCCCGTGAGTTCATCAATATATTGAGGCGCGGACTGGCTCCGGCCGTGGAAGTCCGGGAAAGCTCCCGCCACATAAACGACCCGGGCTTCGCCGTTGAAGCCGCCGGACTAATGAACGAAATGATGAACGCTCCCCAAGTCTGAACCGAATGTCCGGGCGGACTTCCCCGCCCGCCCGGCGCCGTTTTTAATCCGATCCGAAAACCATGAAACGAAGGCCTCCGGGCCCGCTCCGGCCTGAAAAGGTCCGCTCCTCGTCGACCTTCCGGGTAATATGTTGAGGCCATGAATTGACATTCCGCCCGTGTGGGTGTAAAACCTGGCCATTGATGAAGCTAAAAAAATCAGGCGAATAATATTTTCACTTGACAAGATATATTTTTTAGCTAGATTACACTTTTTATTCGTTGACGGGCCTGGAGAGATGAATCTGACTGTAAAAATAACCGATTTGCCCCGCGAGGGGATTGAGCTGCCGCTGGAAATCCCGGTCGAAAAGGGTCAGGGGCGGCTTAATGAGGTGGAAAGAGAGCTCATCTCCTTGGTTTCCCCTATCACCGGCCGGATTCGCCTGGAGCCGACGGGTCGGCGGGTGGTGGCGAGGGGAAAAATCGAGGCCCGGTTGAGGGCGGAATGTTCCCGCTGCCTCGAGGAGTTCGAATTTCCGGTATCCGAGGAAATATTCCTTATTTTTTCCCCGCATCCGGAAACCGGGTTTCAGGAGGAGTTGGAGGCCGAGGCCCTGGATATGGATTATTACGCCGGCGATGAGATCGATCTCTGGCCGGTTATTCAGGAGCATTTGTTTCTTGGTCTGCCCATCAAGCTGCTCTGCCGGGAAGACTGCCAGGGGCTCTGCCCGGATTGCGGGCAAAACCGTAATCTTCGGCCCTGCAAGTGTTCGGTTTCCCGCAAGGCTTCCGGTTTGGCGGCGTTGATGAAGATTAGAGATAAACTCCCAAGTTAGTTGAGGTGAAAATATGGCTGTACCTAAGAGAAGAATGTCCAAGAGCAAGGGCCGTAAGCGCCGCACGCACTACACGGCCGCCAGACCGACGGTGGTCAAATGCTCCCAGTGCGATGAGCCCAAACTGCCGCATCACGCTTGCCCTCATTGTGGAACCTACCGGCAGCGCCAGGTTATCGAAGTCGCTGACTGAGTTCCGCCTCCTCGGCCGGTCCCTCCCTTTTCGTCTTGTCAAGGCGGGCCGGCCTGAATTTTATTATGGTGGAGGGAACGTCGGTCGTGAAAATCGCCGTTGACGCCATGGGCGGCGACAGGGCGCCCCAGGTTGTGGTCGAGGGGGCCTTGGAAGCCGCCAAGGACTACGGATTGTCCGTTATTCTGGTCGGCGACCAGGAAACGGTCAATCTGGAGTTGGAAAAAGCCGGCGGCCCGATGGACTTGATCGAAGTCCATCATGCCTCCCAAGTGGCCGGAATGGCCGAGGCGCCGGTGGAAGTGCTTCGGCAAAAAAAGGATTCCTCCGTCCGGGTGGCTTTCAACCTGGTCAAAAGCGGCCAGGCCCAGGCCGCCGTCAGCGCGGGCAACACCGGAGCGGCCCTGGCCGTGGGAACCGTGGTGCTGGGTCGCATGCCCGGCGTGGAACGCCCGGGCATAGCCGGGGTTTTTCCCACCCTCAAAGGCAAAACCGTGGTCATCGACGTCGGGGCCAACGTGGATTGCCGACCTTCCTTTTTATATCAGTTCGCCCTGATGGGCGAGGCTTACGCCAGCGAGATACTAGGCGTCCAAACTCCCCGGATCGGCCTCCTGTCCGTGGGGGAAGAACCTTCCAAGGGCAACGACCTCGTTATCCGCGCCCACCACCTCTTTCGCGAAGGCCCCTTCAATTTCATCGGCAATATCGAGGGACGGGATATTTTCGCCGGCGCCGCCGACGTTATCGTCTGCGACGGCTTCGTCGGAAATGTGGTCCTGAAACTGACCGAAGGCGTGGCCGAGGCCATCGGCATCATGCTCAAAAAGGAGCTCAAGGCCGGCCTCGTGTCCAGCCTGGGCAGCCTGTTGTCCTACGGCGCCTTCAAGCGGTTCAAAAAAAAGATGGATTATTCCGAATTCGGCGGGGCCCCTCTTCTGGGTATTAACGGAGTCGGCATCATCAGCCACGGCGGGTCCACGCCCAAGGCGATAAAAAACGCCATTCGCACCGCCGCCGAAATGGTCAGGGCCGACCTCCCGGCCAAGGTCCTGGACCGGATACGTCGTTCCAAGGACGAAGGCGAAAAGGTTGGACCCGATTCCGCGGAGCCGGAATTAGATAACAACAATGACTAGCGCCGGCCTCCGGCCCCAGTGGAGGAATCCGGCGCCGGACCGGGTCCCTCCCGGGCCGGGCCGGGAACAATATTTTTAATGGCTTGCATCCGATCGGCCATGGGGGAATGACATGGATTATTTTTTAACCGAAGAGCAGTTGATGATACAGGACTTGGCCCGCCAGGTCGCCGAGGAAAAAGTCCTGCCCGTGCGGGCGGAACTGGATGAAAAGGAAGAATTTTCCGAGGAAGTGATGAGCCATTTCGCCGCCGCGGACCTGTTCGGGATCAACATTCCGGAAGAATACGGCGGCTTGGGCCTGGGCGGCTTCGAGCACGCCCTGGCCGTGGAGCAAGCGGCCCGGGTCTGCACCGGCGTGGCCTGTTCCTACGCCGCCAGCCAGCTTGGCGCCTATCCGATCCTGCTTTTCGGGTCCGAGGATTTAAAGAGAAAATACCTGCCCCTGATCGCGACCGGGCAAAAGCTGGCCGCCTTCGCCCTGACCGAATCCAACGCCGGATCGGACGCCGGCGGCATCCAGACCAGGGCGGTTCGCGACGGCGACCATTATGTGCTCAACGGGACCAAGCAATGGATCACCAATGCCGGGGTCGCCGGGATTTATTCCGTCATCGCCCTGACCGATCCCACTCGCGGCCCCCGCGGCGCCAGCTTTTTCGTGGTGGAAAAAGGCGACCCGGGTTTCAGTTTCGGTAAAAAAGAAAAGAAAATGGGCATCCGTTCCTCCCCCACGGGCGAATTGATCATGAACGACTGTCGCATCCCGGCCGACCGGCTGATCGGCAAGGAAGGACAGGGCTTTATCGCGGCCATGAAAACCTTTGACTGCTCCCGGCCCGGCGTCGGCGCCCAGGCCCTGGGCCTGGCCCAGGGCGCCCTGGAAGCGGCCGTGGACTTCGCCCGCGCCAGAATCCAGTTCGGGCGCCCGATCATGTCGATCCAGGCGGTTCAGCACCTGCTCGCGGACATGGCCACCCTGGTGGAAGCTTCCCGGGCCTTGGTCTATGCCGTGGCCAGGTTCATCGATTCCGGCGCCAAGGACATCTCCCTGGCCTCGGCCATGGCCAAGCTCTTCCCCACCGACGCGGCCATGAAAGTGACCACGGACGCGGTCCAGGTCATGGGCGGAGCCGGATACATGAGGGAATACCCGGTGGAAAAAATGATGCGGGACGCCAAAATCCTCCAGATTTACGAGGGGACCAACCAGGTGCAGCGCAACGTCATCGGTCAGGAGCTGAACAAGGAATTCGGTCGACGGAAGAAAAAGTAGCCCATGAATATCATCGTCTGTATCAAGCAGGTGCCGGACGCCAAGAACGTCCGGTTGGACCCGGTCACCAACGTCATGAAGCGCGAGGGGGTGGAGAGCATCATCAACCCCTACGACATGTACGCCGTGGAATGCGCCCTCCGCCTTAGGGATCAATTCGGCGGAAAAGTCACGGCCCTGACCATGGGACCGCCCCAGGCCGAGCAGGCCCTGCGACAAACCGTGGAATACGGGGTTGACGAGGCGGTCCTGCTGTCCGACCGGGCCTTCGCCGGCGCCGACACCTGGGCCACCAGTTACACCCTGGCCAAGGCCGTGGAAAAAATCGGCGAGTTCGACCTGATTGTCTGCGGCAAGCAGGCTTCCGACGGAGACACGGCCCAGGTTGGACCCGGGTTGGCCGAAAGGTTGAACCTGCCCTATGTCTGTTTCGTCCGTCGCCTGGCGGCGGCCGATCCCGAGGGCCGGAAACTCCGGGTCGAACGAATGATGGACGACGGATTCGACCTGGTGGAAACTCCCCTGCCCGCCCTGATAACCGTGGTCAAGGAAATCGCCGAACCCCGGGTCCCCTCGGTCCGAGGGAAGATGAAGGCCAAGAAACTAATCATACCGGTCTGGACCAGGGAAGACTTGAACGCCGATCCCGATTTGGTCGGGCTGCCCGGGTCGCCCACCCAGGTGGTGGAAGTCTTCGCCCCCAAACCCGTCGGCGACCGGATGATGATCACGGGTTCGCCCGAGGAGCAGGTCGAGCGCTTGCTGGCCCAGTGGAAAAAGGCGAACATTTTCGGCGAGGGAAAAGGGGCGGGTTCATGAGCCTTGCAATAGATTTCGATCAGTGCACCGGCTGCGGCGCCTGCGCGGACGCCTGCCCTTTCGGCGCCATTGAGCTGGACAACGACCGCCCGGTCGTGGGCGACGGCTGCACTCTCTGCGGCGCCTGCGCGGACGCCTGTCCCGTCGGGGCCATATCCCTGGAAAAAAAGCAGGCCCAGGCCCAGCAAGGACATGAAGGCGTCTGGGTTTTCACCGAACAGCGGCGGGGACGGCTGGCCGGAGTCAGCTTCGAACTGCTGGGCGAGGGCCGGCGACTGGCCCAAAAGCTGGGGACTTTCTTGGCCGCGGTCCTTTTCGGCAGTAATATCATGCCCTTGTCCCAGGACCTCTTCGCCGCCGGAGCGGACAAGGTTTTCGCGGCCGACGATCCTTCCCTGGAACACTTCACGGACGACCTTTACGGCGGACTGTTAATCCAACTTGTCCGGGAACACCGGCCGGAAATAGTCCTCTGCGGCGCCACGGGCCTGGGACGGTCCTTTTTTCCCAAGGTCGCCAACGCCCTGAACACCGGCCTCACGGCCGATTGCACCGGCCTGGACATCCGGGCCGCCGACCGCTTGTTGCTGCAAACCCGGCCCGCCTTCGGCGGCAATATCATGGCCACTATCCTCTGCCCCGCCCGAAAGCCTCAAATGGCCACGGTTCGCCCCCGGGTGATGAAGCGCGGCATCCCGGCGCCGGGTCGGAGCGGGGACCTAGTGAAAGTCCAACTCCCGGACCGCGGGTTGGAAGGACGCACGCGGGTCCTGGAATCGGTGGAGGACCTGACCGAAAAAATCAACCTGGCCGAGGCCGAGGTTATCGTGGCCGGGGGCCGGGGGCTCGGTTCGGAAAAAGGCTTCGAACTGCTCCGCAAACTGGCCGATCTCCTGGGCGGGACCGTGGGCGCCACCCGGGGCGCGGTCGACTCGGGCTGGATCGGCTACGCGCGCCAAGTCGGACAAACCGGCAAGACCGTGGCCCCCAAACTCTATATCGCCTGCGGAATTTCCGGGGCGGTTCAGCACCTGGTGGGCATGCAGTCCTCGGACATGATCGTGGCCGTGAACAAGGACCCCAACGCCCCGATCTTCAACGCGGCCCATTACGGACTGGTGGGCGACCTGTATGAGATACTGCCCGTTTTAATCCGGCGCGTGGAGGAGGCGACGGCCTAGGCCCGGGGCCATCCGGGGACGCGGCTGTAAAAGACCTTGACTACCTGGTTCACTTGTGGAATAAAACTTTGGACCATGGGGCCATATTTGGAGGCGGAATAGTGAACAACTCGACGCGAGTGGTGTATATCACCGGCGGGTCCAGGGGCATCGGTCGGGCTACGGCCTACCGCTTGGCCCAACCGGGATCGACTATCTTCATCAACCATTTCGACCAGGACCCGTCCGCGGCCGAGGAGACCAAGGCGCGCTTGATCGAGCTGGGCTGCCAAGTGGAAATCCAGTATTTCAGCGTGGCGGACCGCCCCGCGGTCGAGGAAAACTTCAAATTGGCCCTGGAAAAACATGGCCGCCTGGACGTGTTGGTCAACAACGCCGGAATAACCAGGGACGCCTTGTTTATTCGCATGAAGGAAGAGGATTGGGACCTGGTTCTCGATATCAACCTCAAGGGCGTGTTCAACTGTTCCCAGGCAGCGGCCAGGACCATGACCAAGCAGCGTTTCGGCCGCATTATCAATATTTCTTCCGTCACCGGCGTGATCGGCAATGCCGGGCAGGCCAATTACTCGGCTTCCAAGGCCGGCGTGATCGGCTTGACCAAAACCCTGGCCAGGGAATTGGCGGTCCGGCAAATAACCGTGAACTGCGTCGCGCCCGGATTCATCCAGACTGAAATGACCGCCGCCTTGCCGCAAAAGGCCGTCGATTATTTCATGAACATGATTCCCCTCGGGCGGGCCGGTCAACCGGAAGACGTGGCAGAGGCAGTGGCTTTTCTGGCTTCCGACGCGGCCTCGTACATCACGGGGCAGGTCATTCACGTCGGCGGCGGGATGTACATGTGAAAACAACGGGCCTTTAAAGGCCCGTTTGTAAATGCAGGAGGAGAGTTAAATGTCAATTGAAGATAAAGTTAGAAAAATCGTTTCCGAACAGCTTGGCGTGGACGAATCCGAAGTTACCCTCACCGCTTCGTTTGTCGATGACCTGGGCGCCGATTCCCTGGACCTGGTTGAGTTGATCATGGCCATGGAAGAGGAATTCGACATCAAAATCGAGGATGAGGAAGCGGAAAAAATCAAGACCGTGCAGGACGCGGTCAAGTTTATCCAAAACGTTAAATAAGGAGCTAGGGTCCTCTTGGAACCTTCGGTCAAAAAACGGGTGGCGGTAACCGGTCTGGGCATTGTTTCGCCTCTTGGCATCGGTATCGAAACAAATTGGGAAGCCCTCATGGCCGGCCGCTCGGGCATAGGACCGATCACCAAGTTTGACGCCGCGGAATTCAAATCTCGGATCGCTGGAGAAGTCAAGGGGTTTAACCCCGAGGACTTTTTGGAAAAAAAGGCCATCAAGCGAATGGATGATTTCATCCAATTCGCCGTGGCCGCGGCTCGAATGGCGCTGCGGGACAGCGGCTTGGTGATCAATTCCCATAATGATAATCTGGTCGGATGCGTGATCGGTTGCGGCCTGGGCGGTTTGGCCACCATTGAAAAGTTCCATTCGGTTTTGCTCGAACGCGGCCCGGATAGGATCAGCCCTTTTCTTATTCCCATGCTGATCGGCAACATGGCGCCCGGCCAGATATCCATAGAACTTGGAGCCAAGGGCCCCAATCTCTGCATTTCCACCGCTTGCGCGGCCGGCACCCACGCCGTGGGACAATCCTTCAAACTGATCCAAGAGGGGACCTGCCAGGCCGTCATTACCGGAGGGGTTGAATCCGTCGTCACTCCGTTGGGAGTCGGCGGGTTCGCGGCCATGAAAGCCCTTTCCACCAGGAATGACGAACCCCAGAGAGCCAGCCGTCCCTTCGAAAAGGACCGTGATGGTTTCGTGGTGGGCGAAGGGGCCGGCATATTGATCCTGGAGGAAATGGACTCGGCCCGGGAAAGAGGGGCCAGGATTTACGCGGAAGTAATCGGTTTCGGCATGTCCGGGGACGCCTACCACATGACCGCCCCGGCCGAGGGAGGCGAGGGCGCCGTGCGTTGCATTCGCGCCGCCCTGCGGGACGCGGGCATCGGACCCGACCAGGTCGACCACATCAACGCTCATGGCACCTCGACGGAACTAAACGACCTGTATGAAACGCAAGCCATCAAAACGGTCTTCCAGGACCGGGCCAAGGCGATCCCCATCAGCGCCACCAAATCGATGACCGGCCATCTTTTGGGCGCGGCCGGAGGCGTTGAAGCCATTTTTACGGCGCTGACCTTGAAAAACGGCGTTCTGCCTCCCACCATAAACTTCGACACGCCGGACCCGGAGTGCGATCTCGATTATGTGCCCAATAAACCTCGACCCGCCGGAATTAAAATCGCCATCAGCAATTCCTTCGGGTTTGGGGGAACCAACGGGACCCTGGTCTTCAGGGCCTCGGAGTCCTAGTCTTTTGCTTATCCAAACAAGGGGCGGCGGACTGTCCGCCCCTTTTTGTCTTAAAGGGGTCGGCCGGCGGGCCGCATTCGGCCCGGACTTTCCGGGTCTTGAAAAAGCACGAGGTGATAACGGATGAAGATCGTCATCGGCAGCGACCACGCCGGCTTCTTCCTGAAAGAGAATATCAAGAACCATCTTGAAAAAAAAGGACTGGAAGTGACGGACCTGGGTCCGGAAGAAGCCCTGGGCTGCGACTATTCCGTCAAGGCCCTGGAAGCGGGCCGAGCCGTGGTCCAAGGCCGGGCCGAGCGGGGAATACTCATTTGCGGGACCGGCCTGGGCATGTCCATGGCCGCCAACAGAATCAAGGGGGTGCGCGCCGCCTTGTGCACCAACGAATATCTGGCCAAAATGTCCCGGGCCCACAACAACGCCAACATTCTGGCCTTGGGGGAAAGAGTGATCGGCCCGGGGTTGGCGCTCGCCATCGTCGACGCGTGGCTGGAAACCGAATTCGAAGGCGGAAGACATCAACGGCGAATCGACATATTTGATGAGGCTGACTAGAAAATGAACAACGAGAACCTTCTGGCCTCCGTGGACCCGGAAATCCTTGAGGCCCTGTCATGTGAGTTGGCGCGGCAACGGAACAAGCTTGTCCTGATTGCATCGGAAAACTACGCTTCGCGGGCCGTCCTTGACGCCGGCGCCAGCGTTCTGACCAATAAATACGCCGAGGGCTATCCCGGCGCCCGGTACTACGGCGGGTGCGAGCATGTCGACAAAACCGAGGCCCTGGCTATCCGGCGAGCGGAAACACTGTTTGGGGCGGAGCACGCCAACGTGCAGCCTCATTCCGGGTCCCAGGCCAACATGGCGGTCTATTTTTCGATCCTCGAACCCGGGGACGTCATTTTAGGCATGAACTTGTCCCACGGCGGGCACCTGACCCATGGCAGCCCGGTGAGCTTTTCCGGAAAACTCTATAAAATCGTATCCTACGGCGTCAACCGGGAAACCGAAACGATCGACATGGAGGAAGTCCGCAAACTGGCCCGGGAACATAAACCCAAGCTGATCCTGGCCGGCGCCTCGGCCTATCCCCGTGTTTTCGATTTTCAGGCCTTCGCCGATATCGCGGCCGAGGTCGGGGCCTTTTTCATGGTGGACATGGCCCACATCGCGGGCTTGGTCGCGGCCAAGGTTCATCCCTCGCCCGTTCCCATGGCGGATTTCGTGACCACCACCACGCACAAGACCCTGCGCGGGCCTCGCGGCGGCATGATCCTGTGCAAGTCGCGCTTCGCCCGAAAATTGGACAGCAGCCTGTTTCCCGGGATTCAGGGCGGACCGCTGATGCACGCCATCGCCGCCAAGGCCGTGGCCCTCAAGGAAGCCATGGCGCCGGACTTTGTCGCGTACCAGGTCCAGGTCTTGAAAAACGCCGCCCGGTTGGCCGAAAGCCTCAAGGACGCCGGTTTTCGCCTGGTCAGCGGCGGGACCGACAACCACCTCCTGCTGATAGACCTTAGCCCCAAGGGCCTGACCGGCCTCAAGGCCGAGGCGGCCCTGGACCTGGCCGGGATCACGGTCAACAAGAACTTTATTCCCTTCGACGCCCAAAGCCCCAAGGTCACCAGCGGCCTGCGGCTCGGGACCCCGTCCCTGACCACGCGCGGCATGAAGGAGCCGGAAATGGACCTCACGGCCCAGTACATCGCCGAAGTGCTGGCCGCTCCCGACGATCAGGCCCATCTGGCCGCGGTCCGGGAAAAAGTCAAGGACTTGTGCGACCGCTTCCCGCTCTACGGAGGCTTGACCATAAAATGAACATGGAACGCCCCGACTGGGACCAGTATTTCATGAAGATCACCGACCTGGTGGCCTCCCGGTCCACCTGCCTGCGTCGGAAGGTCGGGGCGATTCTGGTCCGGGACAAGAGGATTCTGGCCACGGGTTACAACGGCGCGCCGGCCGGATTGCCGCATTGCCTCGACATCGGCTGTCTGCGGCAACAGGAAAATATCCCTTCCGGCCAGCGCCATGAACTCTGCCGGGCCATTCACGCCGAACAGAACGCCATTATACAGGCCGCCAGGCATGGAGTCAGCGTGGTGGGCGCCACGCTTTACTGCAGCGCCGTGCCTTGCATCATCTGCACCAAAATGCTCATCAACGCCGGAGTCGAATGCATTCATTTCCGCGAGGAATACCCCGACGCCATGTCCCAGGAGATGCTTGCCCAGGCCGGCGTTAAGTTGATCAAAGTGGAGTCGCCATGAAGTGTCCGTTTTGTTCCGATTTGGAAAACAAGGTGATCGATTCCCGGCTGGGAAAAGACGGCCTGAGCATTCGGCGGCGGCGGGAATGCCTAAAATGCGAACGACGGTTCACCACCTATGAACGCGTCGAGGAAATTCAACCCCTGGTCGTCAAAAAAGACGGCCGGCGGGAACCCTTCGACCGGGATAAAATCCGGGAAGGCATGCTCAAGGCCACCCAAAAGCGTCCCGTGTCCGTGGAAAAAATCGACGATTTCATCGATTCCCTGGAGCGACGTTTTCAAGAGACCAATCAGAAGGAAATCCCGTCCGAGGAAATCGGCGAAAAAGTGATCGGCGCCCTCCAGGAAATGGATGAAGTGGCGTACATCAGGTTCGCCAGCGTCTATCGCCAGTTCAAGGACCTCGACGATTTCCTGAAGGAACTCCGGGAAATGCTCTCCACCCGGGGCGGGGCCGGAGCGGGACAGGTATTGGACGAGCTGACGCCGACCATGTCTCCACCTAAAAAAAATAATCAGTCTTGAAAACCATCGACGAAAAATGGATGGCCCTGGCCCTCGGGGAGGCTAGAAAAGCCTGGGGTCGCACTTCCCCCAACCCCATGGTCGGCGCCGTGGTGGTCAAGGATGGCAAGGTCATGGCCAAGGGCTTCCACGCCCGGGCCGGGGCCGCTCACGCCGAGGCCGCGGCCTTGAAAAAAGCCGGCGAGAGGGCTCGCGGCGCCGACTTGTACGTGACCCTGGAACCATGCAATCATCACGGCCGGACCCCTCCCTGTACGGAAGCCGTCCTGGCCTCCGGAGCGTCCCGGGTTATCATCGGGCAGATGGACCCCAACCCCCATGTGGCGGGCGGCGGAGCGGAATATCTGCGCTCCCGGGGCCTGGCCGTGACCACCGGCGTCCTGGAAAGGGAATGCGCCGGGTTGAATGAATTTTTCAATAAATTCGTCGCCGCGGGCCGACCGTTCGTCATTCTGAAAAGCGCCGCCACCCTGGACGGCAAGCTGGCCACCAGGACCGGCAGCTCCCGGTGGATCACCGGAGAGAAATCCAGGGCCCTGGTTCACCATCTTCGGGATGGCGTCGACGCCATCCTGGTCGGACGAAACACCGTCGCCGTGGACAACCCCCGGCTCGACGCCCGACCGCCCGGACGGCGCCCAGGCCGGGACCCGCTAAGGATCGTCCTGGACGCCAACCTCGCCCTCCCCGTCGAATCCAGGGTTTTTGACCCCCAATACGGCGGACCCGCCATCGTCGCCTGTGGCCCGGATTGCGATCCGGCCAGGGTGGAGGCTTTCCAAAAAAACGAGGTCGAGGTCTGGCCCCTGCCCCTGGTAAATGGCCGGGTGAGCCTGGCGGCCCTGCTCGACGGGCTGGGACGACGAAACATAACCAGCCTCCTGATCGAAGGCGGCGGAGAAATTAACGAATCGGCCCTCCTCGTTGAAAAAATCGTGGACCGGGTCTTGTTCTTTTACGCCCCAAAAATCGTCGGAGGACGCCAGGCCCCGACCCTGGTCGATGGGTTGGGGGTCGAAACCATGGACCTGGCCTTGAATCTGGAAATAAACGAAATTAAACGACTGGGGCCGGACCTGTTGATCACGGCCTCGCCCAGGTATTGACTTTCCAGCCGGGAGAATATAAGTAACCGCCATGTTTACGGGAATCATTCAAGGTCTGGGCCTGGTGACCGGGACCGCCCCCGGGGCCGGCGAGGTCAAATTGACCGTGGAAGCCCAGTTCGACTGGGACGGCGACCTGGTTATCGGTGAAAGCATCGCCGTTTCCGGAGCTTGCCTCACCGTGACCGAGACCCGGGGCCGCGCCTTTTCCGCCTTTGTTTCCAGGGAAACGATTTCCCGCACCATAATGAAGGATTTTCGTCCGGGAACCAAGGTCAACCTGGAACGGGCCCTCAGATTGTCCGACCGCCTGGGCGGACATCTGGTCAGCGGGCATGTGGACGGCCTGGGCCTGATTAGGGAAAAGCGTCCCCAAGGCTCTTCCCTGCTGTTCACTTTCGGCCTGGACCGGTCCCTGACCAGGTTAATTATTGAAAAAGGCTCCGTGACCATCGATGGGATCAGTCTGACCGTCAACGAGGTCGGGTCCGACTATTTTTCCATCAACGTCATTCCCCATACCGCCGACGTCACCAGTCTGGGCTTTAAAAAGACCGGGGACTATGTTAATCTCGAAACCGACCTGATCGGAAAATACGTGGCCAAGCTGTTGGGCCGCGACCGGGAAGGTTCCAAAATAGACGGAAAATTCCTAGCCGAACACGGCTTTTTATAATCGGGAGTTGAAAGATGCCTATTGCTTCAATTGAAAGCGCCCTCGAAGTGATCCGCCAGGGCGGCATGGTTATTTTGGTGGACGACGAGGATCGGGAGAACGAGGGAGACCTGGCCATGGCCGCGGAAAAGGTCACTCCCGAGGCCGTGAATTTCATGGCCATGCACGGCCGGGGCCTGATCTGCCTGTCCATGGTCCCCGATAAAATCCAGAAGCTCGGCCTGAAAATGATGGTTGAAAGCAACACGTCCTCCTTTCAGACGGCTTTCACCATGTCCATCGAAGCCAGGCGGGGCGTGACCACGGGCATCTCCGCCGCCGATCGCGCCACCACCATTCTGACCGCCGTGGATGACGATTGCCGACCCGACGACCTTGTCCAACCCGGACACGTCTTCCCGCTTCGCGCCCGCCGGGGCGGCGTGTTGGTGCGCACCGGGCAGACCGAGGGTTCCGTCGACCTGGCCCGGTTGGCCGGATTGAAGCCGGCCGGGGTCATCTGCGAGATCATGAACGAGGACGGCACCATGGCCCGGCGGCCGGACCTGGAGTTTTTCGCCGAAAAACACGGAATGTTGATTGTAACCATCGCCGACCTGATCGCCTATCGGATGAAGAACGAACGCCTGGTGCATCGAGCCGCGACCTGCACGCTCCCGACTTCCGCGGGTGAATTCAGCGCCATCGCCTATACCAACGACGTGGATAAACTGGAGCACATCGCCCTGATCAAGGGGGACCTCGCCATGGATGAACCCACCCTGGTCCGGGTCCACTCCGAATGCCTGACCGGGGACGCCCTGGGGTCGCTCCGTTGCGACTGCGGGGACCAACTCCGGGCGGCCATGAAGCAGGTCCAGGCGGCCGGACGGGGGGTCATCCTTTATCTTCACCAGGAAGGCCGGGGCATCGGCCTCATCAACAAGCTCAAGGCTTACGAACTCCAGGATCAAGGCTGCGACACCGTGGAAGCCAACGAAGCCCTGGGCTTTCCGGCCGACCTGCGCGATTACGGCATCGGCGCCCAGATATTGGCCGACCTGGGCCTGAAGAGAATCAGGCTGATGACCAACAATCCCAAAAAAATCATCGGTCTCGAGGGGTACGGCTTGACGGTGGTGGAAAAGGTCCCCCTGGAAATGCCCCCCACCCCCCAGAACATCAATTACATGCGGACCAAATGTCAGAAAATGGGCCACACCCTGAGCATGTTGGATCAGTATTAGGAGAACGACGTCATGCCTAAATTTATCGAGGGACATTTAAACGCCGCTGGTTTCAGGTTCGCCATCATTGTCACCAGGTTTAACGATTTCATCACGGAAAAACTCTTGGGCGGGGCCCTGGACGCGCTGCACCGCCATGGCGCGGCCTTGGACGGCGTTACCGTGGCGCGGGCGCCCGGAGCGTTCGAGCTTCCCCTGGTCGCCAAAAAAATGGCCAAGTCCGGCCGGTTCGACGCCGTGATCTGCCTGGGAGCGGTGATTCGCGGGTCCACCCCGCATTTTGATTACGTGGCGGCCGAGGTCAGCAAGGGCGTCGCCTCCGTGGGCCTGGAAACGGAAATTCCCCTGGCCTTCGGCGTCCTGACCCCCGATAATATCGAGCAGGCGATCGAAAGGGCCGGGTCCAAGGCCGGAAACAAGGGTTGGGAAGCGGCTGTCTCTGCCATTGAAATGGTCAACCTGATAAAGCAGCTCGCTTGAAACGGACGTTGAAAGACACGGCCAGGATAAAAACCGGCCTGAGGAGAAGAGGGAGGGAGATTGCTCTCTCCATTCTTTTCCAATACGAGGCCAGCGAAAGCCCTTCCCCGGAAGAGACTTTCAATCTGTTTTGCGCCAACTTCGGACCATCGGAGGACGCGGACGAGGTTTTGGGCCTCGATCTGGCACTTTTTGAACAGGCCCTGCCCTTTGTCCGCGACCTTTTTTTCGGGGTCGCCTCCCATCAGGCCGAGCTGGACCGCAAAATCATGGAGGCTTCCGACAACTGGCGGATCGACCGGATGTCCCGCGTGGACCGCAACGTCATGCGCCTGGCGCTTTTCGAGATGCTATACCGCAAGGACATTCCGCCCAAGGTGAGCATCAACGAGGCCATCGAGTTGGGCAAGGAATTCGGGGCCCAGGATTCGGGAGCGTTTATCAACGGCATCCTGGATCGCATCCGCAAGCAGGCGCCAGCAGAGGACGTGAGTTGAATGAAACGCTTGGGGAGTTTGTTCCTGGCAGTGTGTTTTCTGGCGGCCGGGTGCGGGTACCACTTCGTCGGCTCCGGGGGCCGGGCGCCGGGCGGAATAAAAAAACTGGCCATCCCGACGGTTGAAAACTCCAGCAGTTACAGCACCCTGACCACGGCCCTGACCAACGACCTGATTCATCTGTTCATCCTTTCCAATTCCGTGAACCTAACCTTCCCCGATTCCGCCGACGCCGTGTTGGCGGTGAAAATTACCGCCGTCAACATCGAGGGCGTGGCCCGAAATCGCGCCAGGGACGCGTCCGCGTCGCGCCGGGTGGCCGTGGTGGTCCAGGCCAAGCTGACCCGCGTCGGGGACGGCAAGATCATCTGGGAAAGCCGGCGCGTCTTCGGGCGACGCACCTATTTGGTGGTCGAGGACCAGAGCGCCCTGGAAGCCAACATGAAAACAGCCATGACCGAGGCCGCCCAGGAAATCGCCGAAAAAATCCACGACAATTTTTTTGAGGATTATTGAATGGACCCCGTCGCCGCCGCCAAGGATGTCGCCTCGGGCCGGTTGAAACCGGTCTATATGCTTCATGGGGCCGAAATCATCGCCCGGGACCGCCTGCTGGATGATTTCCGCCGGCTGGTCCCGGACGGTTTAAGGGATTTTAACCTGCTGGTCCTCCACGCCGAGGAAACCTCGGCGCGGGAAGCCTTGAGCCAGGCCCGCACCATGCCCTTCCCGGGCCCGCCCAAGGTGGTGATCGTAAAGGGGTTCGACCGCTATTCCGCCGAGGACCTCGAACTGTTCCACCAGTACCTGGACGATCCCAACGACGCGGTCTGCCTGGTCCTCGTGGCCGACAAGATCGATAACCGGCTCAAGTTCTACAAGTCCGCGGTCAAAAAGGGCCTGGACGTCGCCTTTGAGAGCCCCAAGGGGAGACTGCTGGTCCAGTGGGTCAGGGACGCCGTCGCGCGCCGGGGCTTGGCCATGAACGAGGAAACGGCCCTGGCCCTGATCGACCAGTTGGGAACCGACCTCATGGAGCTGGAAGGCGAAATAGAAAAATTGTCCCTGTTCGCCCTGGGCGGGAAAACCGTGGACGCGGACCTGGTCCGAAAAGTGGCCCGGGTCACTCCCACGGCCAGCGTCTTTCAATTGGGGGACGCCCTGGGGGAACAGAAGCCGGGCTTGGCCCTGGCCTGCCTGGGTGACCTTTTGGTGGGTTCCGCGCCGCATGCCATACTGGCGATGTTGGTCCGACATTTCAGGCTGTTGGCCCGGGCCAGGGTGTTGAGCGACCGGAGGGTGAGTCAGAAGGACGCCGCCGGGGCCCTGGGCGTGCCGCCCTTTGTGGTCGGAAAACTGTTTACTCAGGCCAGGAGCCTGGAATTTCAGGACATAAAAAAGGGCTTGGCGCTTCTTCAGGAAGCTAACCTAGCCCTTATATCAACCGGACCGCCTGACGGCCTGGTCATGGAAAAACTGGTTCTCGATCTGTCCTCGCTCAGGCAGCGGGGGCGCCGGCCTGGGCCTTATGGACCATTCTAGACATCCTGGCGATACGCCGGGAAGCGGTCTTCTTGTGCAAGGTTCCCCTGGCGGCGGCTCTATCAAGGGTCCGCATGGCGGTCTTAAGAAGGTCCACGGTCTGTTCCGGCGAGTCCTGCACGGACGCCCTGACAGCCTTTACGGCGTTTTTGACCTTGGTCTTATTGATTTTGTTCCTCAAAGCCCGTTTCTCACTCTGACGGGCTCTTTTTATGGCGGACTTGTGATTGGCCAAGTGAATTCCTCCCCGTGCCTGAATAATCAAAAATTGGGCCGGGTCTTTTGACTCCGGCCGGTCGAATTCTATATGTGTAAATTATTGATTAGGATTTGTCAAGAAAAATCGTGTATAACAAGCCTGAATGCGCAAGAGCTTGCGCCCGCAAGGCCAGGCACGCAAGATAGCCTGTCCCCGGACGCGGCGGGCCGCGCTTCCACGAAAAAGGCTTGAGGCCGGTCGCCGTCTCGCCGCCCGGCGCGGGGAACATCGTTCGCGAGGAAACACACTTGTCCGAAAAAAAGAAAATAGCCAAGGCGGCCGGCATTGTCGGTTCCGCCACTCTTTTATCCCGCGTCCTCGGCCTGATCAGGGACCAGGTCACGGCTTATTATTTCGGGGCCGGAGTCGAGGCGGACGCCTTCTTCGTGGCCTTTCGCATTCCCAACCTGTTACGCCGACTTCTGGCCGAGGGCGCCTTGACCGCCTCCTTCATCCCTATTTTTTCCGAATACTTGACCACGCGTTCCCGGGCCGAGGCCGTCTCCCTGGCCCGGGCCGCCCTGACTTTTTTTTCCCTGGTCCTCTTGTTGGCGACGATCCTGGGAATTGTTTCGTCTTCCTGGCTGATCAGGGTCTTCGCGCCCGGTTTCGTCGACGACCCCTATAAATTCCAACTCACCGTGACCCTGACCCAGGTCATGTTCCCCTATATATTCCTGGTGGGCCTGCTGGCCCTGGCCATGGGGATTTTGAACTCCCTGGACAAATTCGCCGGTCCGGCCCTGGCCCCGGTTTTTTTGAACCTGGGCATGATCCTGACGGTTTTTTTTCTTTACCGCTTTTTCGACCCGCCCATAATGGCCCTGGCCGCGGGCGCGCTCATCGGCGGGGTCATGCAGCTTCTCGTGCAAGTCCCCTACCTGGCCGGACAGGGGGGATTTATAGGGCTCAACTTTAATTTCAAGCATCCGGCCCTCAAAAGAATTGTCTTATTGATGGCGCCGGCGACGTTGGGCGCGGCGGCGTACCAGATTTCCGTTTTCATCAACACCCTGTTGGCCTCCTACCTACCCTTGGGCAGCGTCTCCTACTTGTATTACGCCGACCGGATCATGCAATTCCCCTTGGGCGTCTTCGCCGTGGCCATGGGGACGGCGGTGTTGCCGTCCATGTCGCGACAGGCGGCGGCGAACGACCTGAAGGCATTGAAAAGCACCCTGTCGTATTCCTTGCGGCTGGTCTCCTTTATTACCATCCCGGCCGCGGTCGGCATGATCGTCCTGTCCGAGCCGATTATCCGGCTCCTTTTTCAGCGGGGCCAGTTCGACCTGGCCGCCTCCCAGGCCACGGCCGAGGCCTTGATCGCCTACGCCGTGGGTCTCTGGTCCCTGTCGGCCGTCCAGGTCCTGGCCCGGGTCTTCTACTCCCTCAAGGACACCCTCACCCCGGTCAAGATTTCCATAGTCTCCCTCGCGACCAACGCTGTTTTGTGCCTTATCCTCATGTGGCCCCTCAAACACACCGGACTGGCCCTGGCCAGTTCCGGAGGGTCGGTCGTAAACTTCATCCTGTTGACGGTTTTTTTGCGCCGACGCCTGGGGACCCTGGACGGCCGCCGCATGCTGGCTTCCCTGGCCAGGAATTGCTTGTGCGCCGCGTTAATGGGAGCGGTGGTTTATGCGACGTCCAGGGGCCTGGCCATGACCTTGCCGGAGGGAACGACCCTCCTGGCGGCTCAAACCGGGGTCGGGACCCTGGTCGGCATGGGAATGTACGTCGGCTTGAGCCTTGTTTTTAAGGACCCCGAGTTAAAAGCCCTGATAAAAACCTTAAGGAAGCGCTAATCTGCTTGACATCCGAAGTCGGGAGTTTTATATTCGCCGCCTGTGGGGATGTAGCTCAGTTGGGAGAGCGCCGGCCTCGCATGCCGGAGGTCAGGGGTTCGAACCCCCTCATCTCCACCATAAATTTGTATTTATAGTTAAAAAGCCGCTTACGCATCGTTACCAAAAACCGCATGCGTTTGGGGCGCGAATTGAGCCCGCGTTGGACTTGGTCTAGGCGGGCTTTTTTTATTCCACGGGCTTCGCTCGCCGCCGGAAATCGTTCTCGGCCAACACGACGGTCAGGCCGCGGCCGAACAGAACCTGGACCCTCGCGATGAGGGGGTCCATGAGGGCCGCCAGGGCCATGCATTTTTTCCGATTCCAAGGGCATGTCAATCAAACCGGCGCCCTTCCGTTAACTCAATTCCGGCGGCGCCAAAATCCCTCGGCCGCCCCGCCGAAGGCTGGTTCCCAAGCTCTAGCTTGGGAACCTCGGCCAGGGAAGCTCCAGCTTCCTCACTCTAGGGATGTAGCGCCCCCGCCCCGCCCATAATCGTCGGCCAGGGGATAGACCTTGCCCGGCGAGCCTTCAGGCCTGGGTTCAACGAGACGGATGAAATTTCAAATCGACTAATATCGATACCTTCAGCGCCGCGCCAAGACTACGGAATGGAAACGCCGCGTTGATTCCCGTGGTTGCTTTCAGGATAAAGTGGGGAAGATAGATCTTCCCCTTCTCGGGTTCCCAAGCTAGAGCTTGGGAACCAGCGGTAAGCCAAAATGGATGTCCTTTTAATGCACTGGCCCGGCTACAACCTGGCGAACCAGCCGCCCTCCGACGAAAAAGCCCCGAAACATACTGTTCCGGGACTCGGCGCCTCCCTGGCGGCCCGGCTTTTCCTCCGGACCGAAAGTTTTCGGAAAAACCCGGTATTTTCTTATTCCACCCCAAGCCCGGACAGGAAGCAGGCCGCGCCCCCCGGACCGTCGGGGGTCTTGACGAAGGTCGCCTCGACGACATGGTCGCCCTGGATATTGGAAAAGGTGTAAAACGGCAGGGGGCCCATTGGTTCGTCGTCGATCTTGACCTCGGCGACGGCATAACCTTCCTGGGGCAGCATGACGAAAGTCGCGTCCGCATTGTAGTGGACCGCGACCTTTCCGGCGGGATGGACGATCCCGCCCGGACCGGCGTTCACGGTGACGAGGGGGATTCTGAAGGCGCCGATCCTGGTTTTCCAGTTATCGCCCGAGGTGGAATAATACTCGTTGGTATACCAAAACGTCCGGTCGTCGGTCGGGTCCACGGTCATGGCGCTGTAGTCGCCCCACCGATTAACGCCTGCCTGGCTGCCCGTCCCCGCAATCAGGTCGCGTTCCGGTCCCAGGACCCCCAGGGGGTCGCGGTCCGTGCGCGCCGCGTACATGATGGACGGAAAGACCGTCGCGCTGGTCAGGCTGTACCCCAGGGCGATATTGTTCAGGCCGTCCAGGGCGATGCTGCCCATGTACCGGTGGTTTTCGTCCGGGGCCTGGGTCCCTTCCTGGTGCAAGGACCAGTCTTGACCAGGCTCCCGGCGCAGCTCGAACCAGCGGATGCCGGCGACTCCCGGCTTCTCGTCCTTGACGTTGACCGTGAAATTACCCACGAGGCCCTCGTGGGTCCCGAAATTCCGATAGACCAACCGCCACATGGGCCATTCGGACACAGAGTCGATCCGGGTGTCGGTCTCGGGCTGAGGCAGGCAATTGAAGTTAAAAAACCCGCAGACGGTGTAATTGAAGGGGGAAATCTCGATGCTCCGGGACAAAACCAGGGCGGAGGCTTCCCGGTTTTGGAAGTCCGGCCTGAATTCATAAATATCCAGGCGCGGCGGTCCGGCCAACCCGACTTCGCGCCAATAAACGTCGTCATGGAAGGTGTAAAAAAGGCCGGGCGTTCCCGGCGGAGGCGGAGCGGCTCCGGAATGGGCCGCGGGCAGCAGGAAGTTGGACGGCTTGACGGTGAATTTGATGTAACTGGACGGTTCCCCTTGCAACAAGGCTTCCCGGTCGAAGGCGAAGACGCCCACCTCGGGTTTGTTGTCTTCTTCCCCGTCGTTGGTGGTCAGGTAATAGGCGCCGTAAGCCTGGTCCACCCAGACCCCGAACTTGGGGTAGTCGGGAAAAATATTGTCCAGCATGGTGAATTCGTAAAGATGATAGGTCCCGGTCGGGTCGGGCGTTTTCGACACGGCCAGGCACATGGCGCTGCCGCCGGCCGCCCTGGACCTGGCCATCTGGCTCAGCAACCACCGGTCCGCCTGGCGGTCGTACACGACAATCGGGTCCCCCGCGCCGTCGGTTTCACAAACCCCGCCCTGCCCCGACCAGATATTGTCAAGGAAGGTCGGCCCGCTCAACAGGTTCCCGGTTTTGTCGTAAACCGCGACCAGGCTGTTGACCATCTGGACATAGTGGTTCGGTCCGACATCGCCCACCGTGTCCGGCGGAATGGCCTTACTGCCCGAGATGGTTTGGTTATCGGCGTTTTGCAGCCCCTCGAAACTCGCCAGGAGCGGCGGCGCGTCGCCCTCGACGCCAGGGCCGGGAAGGTCCGGCGCGGTCGAACCCGGCTCGACCTCGGGACTGGCCTCGGCCGGGGACAATTCTTCCGGAAGAAACCCGGACTCATCGCCGCCGGGCTCGCCGGTCATGGGGTTGATCCTGGGGACGATCCGGTAAGGCGTGGTGGGCCGACCAGGCTTGCCGGTCGGCAAGTCCCCCAGCCGGTCGCCGGCCTTGGCCGCGACGGGGGCCGAAACGAAGGGACCCAATATTTCCGGAGCGGCGCCTTGAGCCCCGAGTTCGACCGGACCCGGCCAGGCCAGGGTAAAAAAAGCGCCTAGCAGCATAGTGATCCCGAATACAAAACGAACCTTGGTCATGAATATTCCCCTTCGCGCCCATGGCTTCGAAACCAAGAGATGAAAAAACGCGGGTCGTCCCCAACGAATTGTTATTTTAACACATGATTGGTTCGCCGGGCGTCGGATTATTCGTCCCGCGAAATGACGACCGTTCTTTCGCCCGGCCTTCGCCAACTCCGGGCCAGGCCGCCCCAACCGACATGACCGCGGGCCAGGCTGGTCACAAGCGCGCCCGCTTTGCCGGGCGCCCTTGTAGGGTGCGCCACGCTCGCCATCTTTTACTATTTTCCGGGCCTGACCGCGGTAAATTGGAGACGTTGGCCGCGGGGGCTGCTCCGCCCCCCGCGCGGCAGGGGTAGGGCTTCGAAGGGCTCCTTCCCGTCCCAGGGTCAGGGGCGCGCCGGAGCCGGCGCCCCCGGCGACCCCCCGGCTCTTTTTCCGGAGAACCCGCCTGACGGCGGTTTCACGCCCCGACACGTCCGGGGTCGAGGGCGGAAAGGGCGGGCGGCCATGCCCGCCCGACGAGGGTCGGGGCGCTTCTGGCTGCCAGGGGGAAATCCACCCGCCCCGTCCCTGAGCAGCGGAAGAATTCT
>JAZDGM010000066.1:0-44588 GCA_043806915.1 Pseudomonadota bacterium
GCGGCGGCGGACATCGCGTGGTTATACAAGGCCCAGCACGGCTTTGGGAGCGATGGGAGGGGCGTTTTACAACGTAATTATCCCCCACTCAACAGGAGGTTGAGTTAGCTTACCCTAAAAGGGGGGCGCCTAGTCCTTGGAAAACGCGGTAAACGCCGTCTTGCTGGCTCCCAGGCCTTGGAACCAACGAAGCCCGGCCCTTCGCGCCGCTGTCCGGATAGAACCGACCTTACCCACAACCCGATGAAACATTCCGCCGTAATTTTCCACCAGGGAAAGCCAGTTGTCTTTTTCGATGTCCAACCGGTCCAGAATGGGGTCGAGGTGATCTGGGATAGCCCCGGCGGCCTTATCTCTTAACTGTCGGCCGGTCCAGTCAAGGAGCGACAAATATTCCTCGATGGACAGATCAAGAATTCCCCGGCGAGCCCCCGCTGCTTCATCGCCAAGAGGACAAAGCCAGTAGGCGAAACGGGTTTTCACCCTTTCCCGGCTAAGTCGCCCCTGTTGAGGCTGGGTCCTTGTCCCGGCTTTTTCCGACTTGACCTCGGACCGGCCGCTAAGCCTGAAATCAGAAATCCGGTCGTGGACGCTGGTGAAAAGGCTGGCTTCGGGCGAGTCCGCAATTCCGGCCCTGATGGGGTTCAAGTCAACATAAGTCATACCGGCCAATACAGCCGAGTCGTCGAGCAAGGCTTGGCATTTGAACCGGCCTTCCCAAAACCGGCCCGTGCACCCGTCTTCCTTGTTGGCCCGACGGGCTATCGTTTCATTCAAGCAGCGCATCAACCAACTGACGCTCCCTAGCCTGACCCGTATTTCTCCGACCCCGTCGTCCAGGCTCAAGGCCATGACCATCTTTTCCGTCACCTGACAAGGGATTCCTTTTTCATCCCGGGGAGGAAACAGGGTTAGCCACCGCCGCGCCGCTTCCTCGTCGGTCCAGCCTTTCGCCCAATCCGGGCGGGTTCGGATAACCGTATGTAAATGATTGGACATGACCGCATAGGCGCAGACTTCGATGGCAAAGATGGAAGCCAGGAATTTCAAGCGTTCCCGCACCCAAGTCTTTCGATGCTCAAATGATTGGCCGGTGTAAGGGTCATGCCCGCACAAAAAGGCGCGACGGACGCACCTCGCGATGCAGTGAAACACCCCCTCCTCGCCTTCGACGATGGTTTCCCTTCTGGCCGAGGCCATGGCTTTGCCTCCTTTTTCTGAAGATGCTTCCTGTATATATTAAATTTGCGGGTCTGTCAAACTAGAATGGATGTCTTTATAAAAAGAATTATCTTTTGACTGGGTCTGGCGGGAGGTGTTTTCCAGGGTTTATCTTGGCCTGGGAGGCGTATTCTCGGCGAATTTTTTCAACATCCCCAGGGCTTCGTCATCGGCGAATTGTTCCGGCGGGGCCTTGAAAAGGTAGGCCGACGCCTCGATGATGGGCCCGGAGAGCCCCCGGTCGAGGGCGGTTTTGGCCGCCCGAATCGCGTCCACCACCACTCCGGCGGAATTGGGGGAATCCTCCACGGACAACCTCAGCTCCAGGTTCATGGGCGCTCCGCCGAAATGCTCGGCTTCCATGCGCAGAAAGCAGACCTTATTGTCCTTCAACCAGGGCACGTAATCGCTCGGCCCGACATGGATATCGCCGGCCGCGAGCCCACCCCCGCGCAATTGACTGGTCACGGCCTCGGTCTTGCTGATTTTCTTGCTCCGGAGTCGTTCCCGGTCGAGCATGTTGAAAAAATCGGTGTTCCCGCCGACATTCAGTTGGTAGGTCCTTTTCAGGGGCATGCCCCGGTCCTCGAACAGCTTGGCCAGGACCCGGTGAATAATGGTGGCCCCGACCTGTGATTTGACGTCGTCCCCCAGGAGCGGCAGCCCGGCGGCGCGAAATTTTTCCCCGTAAAGGCGAGTCGTGAAAACCGGCATGGCATTGACCAGGGCGCAGCCGGCCCCGAGCGCGCAATCGGCGTAAAACAAGGTGTTTTTCTCGCTGCCGACCGGCAGGAAATTGACCAGGACTTCAACTTCCCGGTCCCTAAGGTAGTTTGTCAGGGCCCGGCGGGCCTCTTCATCCGAGGAATAAAGGTTGGGGCGGGGCTTGAAGACCCAGTCGGGGTTTTCGCATTCATGAGTAGGCAAGCTGTCGATGATGAACCCCATCTCCACCGGGCAGTCGAGGACAGGGACGTCCGGGAAAAATACCGCGGCGCAATTGGGCGGGGCCGTAATGGCCCGGGACAGGTCCAACCCGACCTTCCTTTCATCCACGTCCACGGCGGCGGTGAACCGGAGGTCCGAAACCGTGTATCCACCGAACACCCGGGTGATCAACCCCGGCGGGTCCGTTCGCGAGTCGCCGTAAAAAAACCGACCCTGGACAAGGGCCGAGGCGCAATTACCAACTCCGATCAACCCGACCTTGATTTCCGCCATGAATACAACCTCCTGATACACCACGATATATGACTCGCCAAGGTCCCGGTGCGGCCTCGTCCTTCTTGAAAAGGTAGCACAAAACGACGATCACCCCCAACAACCTTTGTCGAATTCGGTTTTCGCCGGCGCCGCGGGCGCGGCGATAGGCTTGCCGACTCTTTAAGCGCCCGGGCCGCCAAGCCATGATGGACGCCCCGCGGAACACCGGCCTGCTCCCGGGCGGAACCTGGACGTGATTTCCTCGGGAAGACAAGTTCCTGGTGGGTTGAGCCTGGACGGCCCCCGGGACGTTCACGGCGCCTACCGGCGGCCCCCCGACGGGGTTGGGGCCGTTGACCTGGTCCGGTCCAAAGGCGAGCCGCCGCGAAAAAACAGGGCGGCGTTGAAGCTCCCCACGGCAAGCTATGGGGAATCTTCTCCGTGAGAGGAAGTGAGTCTTATCTTATGTGCTCGCCGGCCCCTTGGCAAGCAACGGGGAATGCGCTCGCCGGCAGGTTCAACACCCTAGCGCTCCCGACCAGCGTTAATAACCACCGGTCGGATCAAGGGCGCGATTTTATTCCCCGGGTCCGGCGGGCCCCACTAACAAACAGCGGCGCCGAGAATTTTTTCCAGGTCAACGACATCCAACAACACGACCCCGGTATTCTCCATTTCCTGTTCGCCCTTGGCGTACAACCCGGAAATGGCGTCCCGGACCAGAACCAGCCGGAAATCCCGCTCCCCGGCCTCGTAAATGGACGTCCGAGGGCAGTTGGGAAAATTGCAGCCGCAAAAAACCAGGGTGTCGACCTCCAGGTTCCGCAGTCTTTCCTCGAGAGGGGTCCGGTAAAAGGCGCCCCAGCGTGATTTATAAATAATCATTTCCCTGGGGCCTAGTTCCTGGACCCCGCCGCCGAGCAGCAACCCGGCGTCCAGTTCCGGATGGGCGCCCGGGAATAGTCCCGGCGCCAGTTGACTGCCCGGAGTGTTCGGGGCGAGCATCAGTCCACCCGATTCGATTTTGGCCCTGCGGCAGACATCCACATTGGACCCATCCGGGAGATAAAGTCGGACAATATGGACCACGGGCAAATTGTTTTTTCGAAACAGGTCGAGGACCCGGCGCATCTTGGGCAACACCGCCGTGGTCCCGGGGATTTCCATGGGACCGCCGTCCAGGGTGTCGACCTGGGTGTCAATGGTTATCAAGGCGGATTTTTCCCACACGGGATCGGTATATCTAGTCATTGACCGCGACTCCCCAAACACTTGGAACCGCCCGAGGCGAGGCGGGGCTAAAGTTTGAACTTTCCTTTAAAATAAGTTGATTTAACTTCCTTGGCCTTCTTATCGGCCCACTTTTCCAGACCCATTTTTTCTATCAGGCACAGATTGAACACCTTGGTGTTGTGCGGGACCTGGGCGGCCCGATCGGCGTAAGGGTGGAGGTGGTCGCAGGGAAAGTCGTCGCACTGATGGCAAAAATCCAATCCTTGCCTGGTGATGCATTCAAAGACATGGCAGGGCTTGGTCATGCCGAGAAACGCGATGGTCCCCTCCTCGTTCCGGCAACCCCGGCACTGGGCCTTTTCCGGGGGCAGGCCAAGCTTTTCCGCCGCCGCCATTCTCTTGGCCTCGTCCAGGCCGGCGTGGTACATCGGGCAGTTGAAACAATCCAGGCCGCAAGGCGCGGTCATATTCAAGAAATCCATATCATCCACGCTCCCATCACAATTTGATTACCACGGGTTTTCGAAGGTCGATCCGGTCCAGGGAAATATCCACGTCGTAGGCCATCAGCTCCACTCCCGCCGCCGCGACCCGGCGAAGGACCAAGCCGTATTCCGGATCGATCCGATCGGCCGGACGGAACACCTCGGCGTCCATTCTCTGGATAAGAAAAAATATCACGCCCCGCCTTCCGGCGTCAACCAACCGAGCCAATTCCAGGAGATGCTTTCTTCCTCTCTCGGTGATGGCGTCGGGAAAACAGGCTTCTCCCTTCTCGACCAGCGTGCAGTTCTTGATCTCGATAAAACAAGGGGGGAGGCCCGATCCTTCCAGAAGCAGGTCCAGCCTGACGCCCGGTCCGATCTTCACCTCCGACCTGACGTCGCGGTATTCGGCCAACGGAGCGATTTTTCCGGCTTTCGCGGCCGCCTTGACCAGGCGATTGGGCACGCCGGTGTCGACTCCCACCCGGGAAGAAGGCATGTCGATGATTTCCCAGGTGTATTTCAATTTCCGCTTGGGATCGTCGCGTCGGGAAAGAAAAACCGGGCGGCCGGGTTCGGAACAAGCCCTCATGCTGCCGGTGTTGGCGCAGTGGGCCGTGACCACGCCGCCGTCGTCAAGTCGGACGTCGGCCAGAAACCGCTTGTATCTTTTCAACAAAACGCCGCGGATCAAGTCAGGCCAGATCAAGCCCCCGCGGTCTTCCTTCATGCCGGGCGGCCCATCATTAATACCCCCTTGGTCGGCCCAAGGATTTCCACTGGAATCACGGCGCCGGCCGGGGGCGCCGGGTCCGGCAAGAGAACGGGAATATAGTTGTCGGTCAGTCCCTTGGCCAGCCCGCTGGCCTTGTCCCGGGAATTTTCGACCAAGGCGGGGCGGACCTGGCCCCGACACCTGGAGTTGAATTCCTGTCTCTTCATTAGTCCGAGTTTTCGCAATATTCCCACCCGTGACTTCGCCGTCGCGGCTGGGATTTGATTCGGGTCCGTCGCCGCCGCGGTCCCCGGACGGCGGGAATAAGGGAAAACGTGTAGGTAGGAAATGGGCGCCTCGGCCAACAGGTCCCTGGTTCTTTCGAAATCGGCGTCGGTTTCGCCCGGGAAACCGACCAAGACATCGACTCCCAAGCAAAAATCAGGGCGTCCAAAGGCAGCGCGTTGCACCAATTCGCGAAAAAAGTCGGAGGAATAGGGACGGTGCATGGCGGCCAGCACCAAGTCGGAACCGCTTTGGAGCGGTAGGTGGAGATGAGGACAAAACCGCGCGGAATTTTTTACCAGTTGGAGTATTTGGTCCGTGACTTCATTCGGCTCGATGCTGCTGAGCCGCAGACGCGAGCCCGGCCGCCCCTCCAACTCCAGAAGAAGGGAAAAAAAATCCCGGGACGGGTCGAGATCGAGTCCCCAGGAGCCCAGATGGATGCCGGTCAAGACGACTTCGGCCCGTCCCTCGAGAAAGTAGTGTTCCAATCCCTGGAATACTGTTTCCGGCGGCAAGCTCCGGCTCGGCCCCCTTGATTTCGGAACGATGCAGTAGGAACAACCGCCGTTACACCCATCCTGGATGCGGAAAAAGGCCCGGGACCGGTCAAAGGAGGGAAACCCAAGGTCTAGAATGGGTTGTCCCCGGGACCAGGGAGAAACAAGGATTTTCCCTGGATGGGGCTCGGCCAGAAGACGAACGATATCGGCCTTGAAATGCTGACCGAGAACCAGGGACACTCCGGGTAGGGCGGCCAGTTCCGCCGGCTTGACTTGGGCGAGGCAGCCGGTGACCACGGCGCGGACTCCGGGGTTGGCCCGGAAGGCCCGCCTGACCAGGGCCCGAGCCTCGAAATCGGCCCGGTGGGTGACCGTGCAGGTGTTGACGACAACCACGTCGGCCGACATTCCCTTTTCAACCAGAATGAAGCCTTCTTCCTCCAGCTTCCGGCTGATGGCGGCCGATTCGAATTGATTGACCTTGCACCCAAGGGTCTGGACCGAGGCGGTCGGGCGTCGGGGGCCGTTACCCGGCGCTGAGAACGACTTTTCCAAGAGTCAGTCCTTCCCGGGTGATAACGAGGGTCAGGGTTTTAACGGCGCCGAATTCAAAAACAGGCAGGGCTTCCGGGCCGGTCACCACTCGGGCCGTTCCGCTCCCCACCTGGATCGCCACCCCCTTGTTAGCCGGTATGTTGGTTTTTAGGTCAAGTATCCGGACCTTGACGCCGGGCTTGATTTTATGGACCGCCCCATTTTTCAGCCGAAGGTCCGGCCCGTTGTTGCAACGCATGACCAGATAATCGAGGCGGGGCTCGCCCAGGCGAACGGTCATCTCGGCGATTGATTTCTTTCCCTGCTCCACCGCCACCACGTAAAGTTTTTCGGTTTTGGAGATGGAATAACGCTTCAAAAGCTGGGTGGCGGTATTGATAAAAACGCCGCGATCCTCGCCGTTGTTATTGGCCTTGTCTCCGACGAATCCCTTGAAATTAACCACAATGCCTTCGGCGGGCGGAGTTCCCTCGGTCTCGACGTCAATGATCCTCAGGATGTCGCCGTCAATCGCTTCCAGGGTGTCGCCCGGCCGGATGTTCTTTTTTTGGCCGTCCACTTCCACAATAAAATTTTTAACCGTAAAAACCTGGGAAGCGGCCGGGGCGACCGCGGCGGGCGTCCCGGGTGACTCGGGCGATGCCAACACCAGCGGCACCCGTCCGAATTTCATGTGGTCTTTCTGGGCCACGATAAAAGTGGGGCGGGTGATTTTGTATTTCTGCCGGAAATCATTTATCGACCCTAATCCCAGGATGTCGACGGACAGGCCGCGGTCGTAATTGGATTCCACATGCACCACTTCAATGGAATCGCCGGGGTTGACGACCAACGATTCCCCATCGGGAACCGCCACGGGAATCCGATCGTTGACCGCCACCACGAGGTAATCTAGTTGGGGCTTTTCCAGGTAAATCCTGGGCTGTTCCGGCACCAACCCGAAAAGTTCCATGAAAGCGTTGACCGCGAGGTTGTGCTGATGGACCTTCATCTCGATGGTCGGGAGATTTTTGGAAGTCTCGACGCCGAAAGCCGGGATGCCCACTTTGGTCAAGGCGTAAAAAGTGGCGGAAAGGCGTTGTTCCGAATAGGGCGTATCAGGCTCGCCGGTACGGGTGTTCATATAGTGAAAATGATATTTCGAGTCGTCGATCTGGCTGTTAATTTTTGAAATGACCTTTTCGGCGATTTTCCGCAACTCCAGCTTTGTTCCGGTTCGCGGTGATGTAAAAACCTCGCAATCGGAAATAATGGATTGACCGTATCGAAGAGGATTGGCCAGGTCGCTTTCCTTTTTCGGACGGTAGAAGCCGAATCCGTCATGAAGATTGAGCAGGATATCGCTCGATTGCATCAGGTTTTTGAGCACATGGACTATCTGGGAATCCATGTCGTTGCTCACGTCCGCTCCGAACTTCCGGTTCATGTCGCCGTTCGGGCCGCGTTGGTGGACCAAAATGGAATAAAAGTTGGCGCGGGGAACGACGATCAAGGTCCCACGCTGGAGCGCGAGGTCGGTGTACAGGTCGGCCGAAAGGAACCCGCCGGGCTCGTCTCCCTGGATGCCCCCGATGATCATCATGGTCGGCCCTTCCTTGCGGCCGATAATTTTATAAACATTCAGCTCGTACGGCGTGTCGGGAAAAAAAATCTGGTGTTCGGTCCTGCCCTGGGCCTCCGCCGCAACCAAAAGCTGGAAAAACAAAAGGCCGGCGAATCCAACGCGGATAAAACAAATTTGGAAGTATTTAATCATGTTCGGCTGTCAGCAGCGATTTCAGGATCAATTCTCCTGTTTCGGAATAGGCGAAAATCCAGGCTTGGGTGAAATCACCAGCCTTGGTCAGGTTTTTAACCTTGCCGCGAACGGTTTTTCCATAGCGGATGTTGAAAAGCGTTCCCTTTTTATAATCGACCGGGTCTCCATTGGCCAACGCGACATCCGGATAGGGAATCAAGACGGGCGGATTGCTTTTCATGTTGGCGATCACGATAAACAAATAGCCGCCAATACCCTTATTGTCGGGGTGAACGTTTCGTAGGCTGAACTGGAACCTCAAGGCGGCGTTGTCGCTCTCGGCTTGAACGGTCAGCTTCAAGGCCTCGATGGGTGAATTCTCCAGGCCCTCGGCCTTGGTCGCCGTTCCCGCGCCCGCGCTACTGGGAGGTTCCTGTTCCTCGGCGGATTGCTCAATCTCCGTTACGGGACGGACCGGCTTGGCCGCGACTTCCTTTTTTTCCGATCCCTCGGTCTTGTTCAACTCCTCGACTAGTTGCTGGTACTGATAGAGGACCTGGGACTGAAACTGATATTCTTCCAGGGCCCTGGAAGTCCGGCGCAGCTCGTCCTCCAGTTTCTTGTTTTCCCAAAACAGGTTGGCGGCCCAGTTGATGGTTAAAATGGAAAGCAGCGTGAAACAGGCCATGAAGGAAAAGAAGAACACCAACCAGCCGGCCGAGATGTCGACGCTGTATATCCGGCCGGTCTTCCTCATGAAAATAATGTTGATCGGCTCTTTCTGTTTTCTTGTGGTTTCTATGGCTTGCCCCCCCCACTAATATCTTGCCAGGATTCCTCGAAAATAAGCCATTTTTCCTTTTCCTTTTTAAGAAGTAAGGTCTTCAAACCATAATCGCGGTACTGGTCGGAGCGATAATTCTGTATAAAACTGACGAACGCGGACCGTCCGTCCACCTTGATCTTCAAATTCTCAACTTTTATGGTAACTTCCTTGTATTTTTGGGCCAACTGTTTCTTGTATTCCCTGAATCCGGTTAAGTCCATATTGTTGAATGTAAAATCAGGATGGTAATGGGCCACGTAGCCGTCGATATCCTTCCGGCCCCAATCCCGAAGCCAATCATCCAAGGCCCGTTCCACTACTCCCTTTTCACCCGGTTGAATATTGGCGGCGCTTTTGGTCGCCGACTTTTTGGCCGCAACCGGAGCGGGGGCCGCCGACGCCGTCTGTTTGACCGCAACCGGAGCGGGAGCCGCGGACGCCGTCTGCTTGACCGCAACCGGAGCGGGGGCCGCGGACGCCGTCACGGCGGGCCCTGGCGGCGCGGCGACGGCGATCTTGGCGAAGGCGGAATGGGGAGTTCTTTTTTGGGACCGAATCCGTTGCTTGACTTCGGCGCTCAATAAGGGGGGGGAAACCTTCGGCGGGAAGGGCGCCCAGCTCTCCGCCGCGATCTTCAACCCATCCCGGCTTTCCCGGATAAAAAGTCTCTTTTCGCCGTCGCTGACGAAACTGTCGCCTTGATAGTATTGATCGAAAAGAGCCACCAAGATATCGGGGCGGTGTCGGTAAATCCGCAGCCGCCCCAGATCGACGCGTATGTTCTTGTAAACCTCGTTCAGTCGCTTTTTATGTTCCAGCCATCCCGTATAATTCTTGCCGTCGTCGCTGACGAAATCAAGGGCGTATTTTTCCTGGTAGGCCTTGGCGTCTTTTTTCACCCAGGCCTTTCGCCAGGATTCGATAAAGGCCTTGACCCTGGCCGCTTCCCGGTTCATGGCCTCGCCGGTCTTGTAACGGATTTTGTCGTAAATAATAATAGGCGTGTCGTAAAGGGAGACCAGCGGTTCAAGTTCAATAATGTCCACATTATCCAGGGCGATGCATCCGTTGGAGTCCCTTGGCGCCAAAATCTTGTTGGTGCCGTGCATCCAAATTCCCATGCCGTTCTTGCCTTCCCGTTGATCCCAAAAATTGGGATAGTCCATGGGGAAAGCCAATACGCCGTAAATCGGGGCCAGCTCGTGTTCCAGGGCTTTTTTAACGAAAAGATATGTACCTTCCGGAGTCCTTTTGTCGCCTTGGACTTTCTTATCCCCTATATTTTCCCCGGTGGAGCAGTCATAGTTCTTGTGGAGGTAGTAGCGCCCCATTTTGAATTCGTAGACATATAGTTGTTGAGTGGATTTTTCCACAACGATAATTTTCCGGCCCGGACCCGCCCCGGGCTCGATAAGAGCGTCGGGAATCATGGCCGCGGGCAGGGCCGCCCGGGCGATGCCGGCGAGGTTAAGACTCAAGGCGAGGATCAACCCCCAGACGCTCCAGGCCCGCCGGGTCCATAACCTTGTTTTCCACTCCTGTCTCGACTTTTCCATGGCTGAAAGGATAACCCCTACATTCTAAAATTTAACCGGGCCGCGCCAATGACTCCGGTCACATGAAGAGTCAGGTTGCCGCGGGGAGAATCGGCGGGAATATCGAATCGAACTTCATACACCTTGTCCCAGGGCGAGATAAATGGAAAAAAACCGAGCAAACGGGGAGAAACGACTTTAATTAATTTGATTTCAACTGGTTCGATAGGTTTCAGTGAATCTCCATCCAGAAAAATCCGCCAGGCCGAAGTCCGTTTTTCCAGATCGTTGTCTGCGCCCTTCCAACTGGACGCCGCCAACAGAAATTCCAGGCGGCCTTGGGCCAATTCCGCCTGGGTCGCCAGGAAGTCCCCGGCCCGCTCGGGCCCGAGTTGATAATCCCGAATGTATTTGTGCGCATAGGCCTCGCGAAAGGGTCCGGATTTTAAAAGAGCGGTCACGGTCAAGCGGGGCTCGAGGTCCTTGAAGACAGTGTCCTTGGAGGTATAACGCTCCAGCATGACGCTGTAATTCTCGTCGGCGCCAAGCCTAGCGGCTCCAACCGAATCCCGGCCGGACCCGCACCCCGTTCCGATCAAACAGAATGCCAGCAACGCCAATAGATATTTCGTCCAGAGGGCCAACCCGACAACCTTGTCTTTTTTTGCTTCCACAACGCCTCGGCGCGCCAACTTGAAAGTCCCCCGGGGAAAAAAATTCACTCGCGGGGAAGCGGCCTGGCCAAGTCGCGACGCCTGCCGTGGTAACTGATTATCCGCCATGCTTCCTTCAATCTACCGTAGGGAACGCCTTCTTTCAAGGTCTCCCGCCGCCAACCGAAAGTCAGCCGAAAACCCGGTTAAAAATCGCTTCGACATTTTTCAGATGATACCCGAGGTCAAACAGGCCGTCGATTTCCACCTCGGACAGGCAGGCCCTCACCTCGGCGTCGTTTT
This sequence comes from Pseudomonadota bacterium, assembly GCA_043806915.1. Taxonomy (GTDB): domain Bacteria; phylum Desulfobacterota; class Desulfarculia; order Adiutricales; family JAGVGV01; genus JAZDGM01. The sequence goes on from JAZDGM010000066.1 coordinate 11,256, forward strand.
TCAACAAAGTCTTGAAGTCCAGGTTTTCCCGCCACACCCTCATGGCGTTGCGCTGGACCAGTCGGTAGGCCTGGTCCCGAATCAAGCCCTTTTGAGTCAGGGCCAGCAGGACCTGCTGGGAAAAGAACAACCCTCCGGTCCGTTCCAGGTTGGCCTTCATCCTTTCGGGATAGACCACCAGTTTTTCGATCATGCCGGTCATTCTGGCCAGCATGAAATCCAGGAGAATAGTGCTGTCCGGCCCGATAATACGCTCCACCGAGGAGTGACTGATATCGCGTTCGTGCCACAGGGCCACGTTTTCCAGGGCCGCCAGGGAGTTGGACCTGACCACCCGGGCCAGGCCGGTGATATTTTCCGACAAAATTGGGTTACGCTTGTGGGGCATGGAGGAAGAGCCCTTCTGTTTCTCGGAAAAAGGCTCCTCGGCCTCCAAAACCTCGGTCCGCTGCAAGTGTCGGATTTCAATCGCCATCTTCTCCAAGGTCGAGGCCGTGACGGCCAGGGCCGAAAAATATTCGGCGTACCGGTCCCGCTGAATGACCTGCGTGGAGATCGGGGCCGGTTTCAGGCCGAGCTTGGCGCAAGCCCTTTCCTCGATAACAGGGGAAACGTTGGCGAAGGTCCCCACGGCGCCCGACATTTTTCCAAAGGCGATATTTTCCCTGGCCCTTTCCAACCGGACCCGGTTACGGGTCATTTCGGCGAAAAAGACCGCCAGCTTCAAACCGAAGGTAATGGGTTCCGCGTGAATGCCGTGGGACCGCCCGATCATGACGGTGTCCTTGTGCTCCATGGCCCGTTTTTTCAAGGCCGCCAGCAACAGGTCCACGTCCTCGATGAGAAGGTCCGAGGCCTGGACCAGCAGCAAGGCGTTGGCGGTGTCGAGTACGTCCGACGAGGTCAACCCCAGGTGAAGGAACCGGGACGACGGACCGACGTTTTCCTCGATATTGGTCAAAAAGGCAATGACGTCATGCTTAATGTCCGCCTCGATCTCCTCTATCCTCTCGACCGAGAAAGAAGCCTTGGCCTTGACCTCGGCCACTGCTTCCGCCGGTATCAAGCCTTCCTCGGCCATGGCCTCCGCCGCGGCCAATTCAACATCCAACCAGGCCTGATATTTGGCCTCCGGCTCCCAGATCCGGCCCATCTGATGTCTGGTATATCTTGGAATCATTTTCTTCCGCCTTTAAAGTTCAACAATCTTAAACAGTAGCTTATAATACTATATGTATGGGTTTTTGAACACTAAAAACCCTTGGGCCCTCGCCGAAAGATCTCAAGTGAAAACCCCGACCCGACGGGGTGGGGACCGCGGGGTAACCAAGCGTGGAGAACTCAACGTCGTTATCCCCACGAGCGAGTCACTGGACGGTCGAACCGGCTCCCGGTGGAGGGTCCTTCCAGGCGCGCCGCGGGCTTTGGGGGGCCTCAAAAGCCCGACTTGGCTTTTCCGGGGTCGTTTCAGCCCAAGACGATCCCGACCTGGCCGGTTTGAAGTTTAAATGACCACCGGGCCGCCGCTTCCGTCAAACCTTGACTGGCGCTAAAATAAAGCAGCGAAATTCTATTAACAGTATCTCACAACGCCTGTCAAGAACCGATCTTCGATCCATTTTGTGAGATTCTTGTGAATTAAATGATGATGAAACTGGACATCCGCCCCGGGCTCGTGGGCGACTGAATCACAACTTCAATAACACGCTGAAAATTTGTAAAAAAATTGAAAAGGCCCGGAAGGCGTCCCGAGGATGCGGCGGTCGTTTGGCTCACCCCAAAAAGCCGCGGCCTTGAATTTTTTTTTAATCAACATGGCCGAGGAGGGCCGCGGTGGATGGGTCCCGGTTGGAATCGTGATCACCGGTCGGGGGGATAACCGCGCGGGACGGGAAAAGGGCCGGCCTTCAGGCCAAGACCCTTAGTTGAGTGGCGACGTTGTCGCGGAGGACATTTTCCACGCACCCGAAAAAGGATAAAACGCAGGGAGCTTTCAGGCGGTAATAGACTTGAGCGCCCCTTTTGTCGGCCTCAATCAGGCCGGCGTTCCTCAAGAGAGTCAGATGCTTGGAAACCGTGGACACGTCCGCTCCGATCATGTCGGTGAGTTCGCAGACGCACCTTTCCCCCTTGGACAGCTCGTCCAGGACGAACAGCCTGGAAGGGTGCGCCATGGCCTTCATGATATTGGCCCTGGCCTCGTATTTGGTCTTGGTTTGGGGGTCCATGGCGATTCCTTTCCTGCCTGGGAACTTAGCCATGGAGGCCGGGTTTGTCAAGGGGCCGCGCCCACCGGCTTGGCCTCGGCCTTCCGGACCTGGCGGCTGAAGGAGGACCTCTCGAGGCTAGCTCGCCGACGCTTCCCTGATGTAGGCCTTGGCCAGGGCGAGGAAGGACGGACCGGGACAATTTACATTGTCGATGCTACCGGTTTTGATTAGGGCTTGATGTCGGCAACCGCCGTCGCACAAGGGGGCCATGGCGCAGTCGCGGCGGCATTTTTCGGGAAGCTTTCTAGCTAGGTATCGGGCTTCCTTACGAAAATCAACTCCATCCCAGACCCGGCCGTAATCGAGCTCCGGAAAATCCATCATCGCCGGGCACACGCTGATCTGGCCATCGACGCCGATTACCATGGAGTTGCGATAATTTATCAAGCAACGGTTGGCCGGGGGCCGTAGGGTCTGTTTATATCCGGAAGCGAGAATCCTTTTCCTGAGCCACATGATTCTTTCCGAATCCTCGTCCGACAGACATTCCAAGGGAGACGACCAGGCCCCTTCCCGGACTTGGTCGGCCTGGGGGGGATTTATGGGTCCGAAATTGACTTCCTCGATATAGTCCCGGAGACCGCGACGCGTCAGGTCATCGAGGAGTTCCGGGAACCGACGGAATTCATCCGAGGCCGGGTCATATTGCCCTTGCAGGCTTATTCCAACCACGCCGGCGAGTTCCCCAAGCGAGGCCATGATGCGCTCGTACGTGCCGCCGCCGTTCTTGGCCGTCCGGTATTTATCGTGGATATCCGCCGGCCCGCTGACCGTGACCCTCAGGCGGAAAAGGCCCAGGTCGGCCATCTCCCGGATAAACTCCGGTTTCAAGGCCAAGCCGTTGCTTATCAGCGTGGTCTTAAAGCCAATGCCCTTCCCGCGACAGAACCGGCAAGCCCCTTCGGACAGGTATAGAACCAAGTCCGGACGAAGGGACGCCTCGGCCCCGCCGAAATCGATCCTCGCGGTCAAGGGATTTTTCGTTTCGATGTCCTTTTGTATGAAGTCAAGGACCTGCCTGGCGGTCCGACGATCCATGTGGCTGTTTCTGGTTTTCCGACCATGCACGCAGTAAGAGCAGGCCATGTTGCAATTGAGCGTCGGGTTAATGAAGTAGGTCAAATGGGTCACATCGTAGCTTTGACTCGCCCGCCAATGAGCCAGGACCAGTTCTTCGTCCACCTCGGCCCCGACCAGGAACCCAGGTTCGATTAAATCGGCCGCGTCGCCGTCACGGTCCAATCCCCCGGAACGAGCCTCCTCCCAGAAATCGGCGGGCAGAACCCCCAGCGCTCTGGTTAGCGTATTGAAAACCCCGATGTTTCCATCGGGCAACGGCTCGGTCAGGGTGAATTTTGAGATCGTATAATCCATGTTTTTCTCCCCAGGGAAGAATAAGCCTTGAGTGACGACGCGGCCGCCGTTTTCTACGGAGACATGTAGGGTCCCAAATCGCAGCAGCCGCGGACGGCTTCCATGCTGTAATCCAGATTCCCGCTCCGGACCAGGATGACACGACGTTTCATGGCGTCTTTACTCCTTTCTCCCGAAATTTCCCCGGCAGGGGCTTTGGAATCATCTGTTTTCAAGGAGGGCGCCAAAAAGGAAATAATACTATTTATTCAAATATTTCATCATATTAACAATTGATGGTTGGAGTTGAAAAGTCGAATCGCGGGTCCGGAGCGCGGACTTGAAAAGAACGAGTCGGGACTCGCCCCGGCGAAAAAAAAAAGGCCGCTCGCGGGAGCGGCCTTGCTTGAGGGGAAAAAACCTAAAAGTGGAAACGGAGTCCCATAAAGATGAAATGTCCGCCCAGATTGAAGTCGTGCTTGGAATTGGAGCCGACTTTTTTCATCACATCCTTGTCCAGGTCTTTCCAATTGGCGTAAGTATACTTGTATTCCACGAAAACCCCGGTGGGGGCGTCGAAAAAGCCGTGTTCCGCGGGATGAAGGAAAATATAGTACTCGACGCCGGCCAGGGCGTGGGCGCCGGGAATGATTTTTTGTTCCTTGGCAGTGACGTTCAGGGTGGCGTTGGAGGAATACTTCTGCTTGGCCTCCGCAATGAAAAGGTCCGGACCGACTCCACCGTAAATCGCCAAATGCGTGGTGAGGTTGAAGGTCCCTTTCAGGGACGGGGAAAAATAATAGGTGGAAATGTCGGATTTCACATGGTCGCCCAGATAGATGGTGCTGGTTTTTTTCATTTTGGTGTGAAAATAACCGCCCGCCAATTCCACTCCCAAAAAGCTGACGATATTCCGTTCATACCCCACCTCGAACGTCAAAACGGAGAGGTCGGTTGGTTTTTTTTCCCAGTAGTTCAAATAGTTTGAGCCGGAGTAGATGTGAGGTCCAATTTTTAAGGCAATCGCGTTTTTCCTGGTCAGATGTTCTTTTGTCTTGTAATCCGCCAGGGATTCCTTGGATAAATCACCTTGGGCGTTGGCCGTTCCCACGGCGCAAAGCAACAGAATTCCCAACACCACGGGCAGTGCCCTTTTCCACATACCACACCTCTTACCTGATAAAATTTTCGGGTTCAGTACCTCGGGCTAGACCCGAGCCTCTTTTCTCCATAATCGTGCGTCATTTTATCCAATTATATATTAACTGTCAAACAATCCGATTTTTTCCAAACCATTTTTTCAAGGCGAGACCTCCCGGGAAAAGAGCGGCCGCCCGCGCCAAGCGGTCTCCCCGGGACCCGGCGCCGCGGTTTTGGCCAACTCCCGCCGGAACCAACCGACATCGTTCGGCAATCAGCCAATTACCAACCGGACGAACCGGTCCGGCGTCGGACGTCTTCAAGGCCCGGCGGCCGCTCGCCGCCCGCGGGGTCGAATATGGCTTCGATTTTCTCCCACCCCACGGGCCCCTGGTACAAAACCCTTGTTTTTGCACCACCAATTCGGTAATCTTGGAAAATGTAATAAAAAGTCGCGCGGCGCAGACAGGCCGCGCCAGGACGGCCGATGACAAAAACCATCATTTTAATTGACGACGACGCCGACACCAGAACCTACATGGGGACCATTCTGCTGCGCGGCGGCTATAAAATCATGACCGCCGGCAACGGGCAGGAAGGTTGGCAGATGATTCAGGAAAATCGGCCCGACCTGATTCTCCTGGACATGATGATGCCCCGTAAAAGCGGAATGAACCTTCTGGCCGACCTAAAAACCAATCCCGCGCTCAAGGATATTCCGGTTATCATTATCAGCGGGGTGGGTCAGATGACCGGGGTCGACATGAAGAAGCACATGTCCGAACGGCCGGGCGAGGAAGCCATTCGCCCCGATAACTTCATGGAAAAACCGGTCAAGCCGGATAAACTGCTCAAGGCGGTCAAGGCCGCGCTAGGAGGCTGAAAGGCGGGACTTTTTACTGCTCGCAAGGCCATGATAAAAACCACGAAAAAACACCTGTTCACTTTCGGCCGCAGCCTGGCCTTCAAACTGAGCTTTTCCATCGGTCTCATCACCTTTGCGGCCATAGCCTTTTTCGCCTACCACATCGCCGTCTCCCATGAGGAGCAATTGACCGAGCAAGTGGTCCTGGACGCGGCCCGTTTCTCCGAAACGGTCACCCGTTCCACCAAATGGTCCATGCTTCATTACCAACCGGAAAGCATCCAGGCCATCATCGACACCGTCGGCGACCAGGACGGGATCGAAAAACTTCGCATTTTCAACAAAGACGGCCTGATAATGTATTCCAAGGACGCGGCCGAGGTCGGCCAGGTGGTCGACATGAAAGCCGAGGCTTGCTACGTCTGCCACGCCGAGGACAAGCCGCTGGTCAGGCTTCCCCTGAAGGCCCGCACTCGGTTTTACCAAAGCCGGGGAGACGGTCTGGTGGGCATGATCGACCCCATTTACAGCGAACGGTCCTGCTGGACCGCCGAATGCCACGCCCACCCCCCGGAAAAAAAGGTCCTTGGGGTCCTGGACATCGGCCTCAGCCTCAAGGACGTGGAGCGGCGGGTGCGGGAAAACATCCGCTGGACCATTATATTCGCCGTTTCCGTTTTTCTCGGGATATCGACCATACTGGGCCTTTATATCCTCTATTTCGTCAATCGGCCCGTGAAAATGGTGGTCCAGGGCGCCGAGGCCATGGCCCGGGGCGAGAGGGTCGCCCCCATCAAGGTCCGGACCGGCGACGAACTGTCAACCATGGCCCAGGCCTTCAACGAAATGAGTGAACAAGTCCGACTCCGGGAAATGGCCCTTCTCCAGGCCGAACGCCTGGCGGCCATCGGGACCACCGTGGCCAGCCTGGCCCACAACATTAAAAACATCCTGAACGGCCTCGAGGGCGGCGTGTACGTGGTCAACGCCGGCCTGGAGGATGGGAGCCAGGAAGGTTTCCAAAAGGGCTGGGATATGGTCAAGCGCAATGTCCTCAAAATTTCCGACCTGGCCCACGACCTCCTGACATACGCCAAGGAACGCAAGCCGGTCCTGACCCACGTCCCTCTCAACGAAATCGCGGCGGAAGTCCTGGAAGACATGGCTCCCCAGGCCGCGGGCTTCCAAGTCGAATTGAAAAGCGACCTGGACCCGGAAATGGGGGTCGTCTGGATCGACCGCGAAGCCATCTACCGGGCCATCCTCAACCTGGTCGCCAACGGCCTGGACGCCTGCGTCGAGCTCGCCCCCGAAAAAAAAGCCCTGGTCATGATCAGGACCAGGCGCATGGGGCCCCATCGGGTCCGGGTTGAAATCCGGGACAACGGCGTGGGCATGGATCAGGAAACCCAGAAGAAAATATTCACGACCTTTTTCAGCACCAAGGGTTCCAGGGGCACGGGACTGGGATTGCTGGCCGCCCAAAAAGTCGTGCATGAACACGGCGGGCAGATAATGGTCGCCTCGGACATGGGGCAAGGAGCGACTTTCACCATCTTCCTTCCCGACCGCCCCCCGCAACCAATGGATTGACCGATGGCGCCAAGGCCTGATATCAAGACCGTCTTGCGGGCCCTGGCCCCCTACCCGGCCGTCTTTGTTCCGACGGAGTACGGCGGGTTCGAGGCGGTCTTCCCCAATTTCGCCCAGGGACGGGCTCATGGGCTCAACCTGGACTTGGCCGCCCAGGCCGCCCGGGAAGAGTTGACCGCCCTTCTGACCCTGGCCTTTCTAGGCGGAACCCCGCCGCCGCCGCCTTCCGACCCGGACAGGCTGGCGCCGGACGACGAGGAAATTCCGGGAACGAGAATTTTGATGATCGAGCCGGAAAGGGACCTGGTCTTGAAAAGGCTGGGACTGGCCAGGAAAAAACGGCTAAAAACGGCCCCGTCCGGGGAAAAATACAAACCCTGACCAGTTTCGGCGCTGTTTCGCCGGCTCGATCCCCGGGGCCCCGGCCCGGCCCGAAAATGGATTATTGATGAACGACGCTTGGAAAATTTTTTCTGGAGGTCCCAACCCATGAAGGCCGCAATCCTGGTCATCGACCTGGTTCAAGACGTTTTTTGGCGCGAATCCCCCCTTTCCCGGGCCGCCCTGGAAATGATTCCGAGACTGAACGCCTTTCTGGCGGAAAGCCGGGACCTGGGGGCCAAGGTTATTTTCGCGACCGACAGCTTCCTGGAAGGCGATTTCATCTTCCAGGGCCGAATGAAGCCCCACGCCATCCGGGGAACCAAGGGGGCCGAACCCGCCGAGCAGGTGGAACGACTTCCCGAGGATGTCTGGCTCCCGAAAAGACGTTTTTCCGCTTTCTTCAAAACAGACCTGGACCAGACCCTGCGGCTGTGGGGAATGGACTTGGTCGCCGTTACGGGCGTCACCACCAACATCTGCGTCCTTTCCACGGCCCTGGACGCCGTGGCCAACGATTTCCGGTCGGTGATCATCGAGGACCTTTGCGCGGCCACAAGCCTGGAAATACATCGATCCACCCTGGACATCTACCGCCGCATGCCCCTGGACCCCCTGTTCAGGCTGATGACCGCCGCCGCTTTTCTCGGCGAGTTGAGGACGCCGCCCCTCGAAGCCTCATAACGGGGTTATCACCGGCTCCTTCATTATCAAGTCCACCGCCGCCTTGGCCGTGGGGGCCAGGCGCGGCTGGAACTCGGCCAAGCCGGCCATCTGGCGCAGGTTGTCGGCCGTCCGAAAGACCAGCATGGCCATGTCGCCCGGGTCCAGGCCGTACAGGCGGACGGCTTCGTCCCACAAGCCCAAGGTGGCCCAGGCGTAAATGGCCAGGGCCGGCCGGAGCTTCAAGATCGGAGTTTCGAAGCCGCTCAATCGCAGCCGTTGAATTATGGGCGAAGTCGCGTCTTCGAGTTTCAGCCAGGCGTCGGCCAGGCCCGGCCAGGCCTTCAGGCTTTGAGGCTCCGCGTCGCCCTCGCGGTCCTTGTCCACCACATAGGGCGCCACCAGGGCGGCCAGAAGGGCGGGATCGTCCTCGGGCCAGGCCTTGGCCCGGATGCCCTCGGCGAAAATGAGCGGATGGTCGAGGCGCAAGCGGGAAGCCCATCTTCCATCCTCGGTCAACTCGCCCTCGGCCGTGACAAACCCCTCGGACTTAAGAACTTCCAGCCGGCGCACGAAATTAGACCACAACACCCGGCCGGCGCTCCGGCTCCGTTCTTCCAGGTCGCGAATCATTTCCATCACATAGGGTATTTCACCGTCTCGGTCCGATTGACATTCCCACAAGATGGGGCAGTCCTGGCAGGGCGAGGCGGCCAAGTCGGACCCGATGCGCGCCAGCCGGCTATCCAGGTCGGCCACGCGGGGGTCCTCCGCCGCCAGGGAAGCCGGGTCCAGGGTTTCGTATTCCCGCTCGGCGGCGGCGCGGATCAGGTCGATTATTTCCCGGGGCTTCTTTTCGGGTCCGATATCCAGCTTGAAGTTCAACAACCTGGTCACCCGGGACAAGGGAATCCATTTTTGGCGGACCGCGCCTTTTCTCAGGCCGAGGTCTTCCTTGACCTTGGCGGCCATCACCCCTTCCCGGCCCCGTTTTTCCAGCGCCGAGATCAAGCAGTAAACCAGGCCGCTGGAGGCCTCGAAAAGTCGTCCCGGGGTCATCCCGGCCCGCAGGGCGCCTTCCCGAGCCAGCCTCGGCCTGAGGCGCCGGAGGCCTCTTTCCTCCCGTTGAAGGCTTTGATTGCGTTCGGCCAGGCTCAAGGCTTCCTCCGCCGACCCGCAGGAGCCCTTGACCGTCAACTGCCCCAGTTCCTCGAAAAAATGAACCGACTCGTCTCCGGCCGTGGACCGGCCCTGCTGAAAGGAGGCCAGGGACAACTCGAGCAGTGTTTTGATCTGATCCGGCTGATACGACAAAAGCAGGTTGAGAATCATGGAAAAATTGACCTGGATTTGGCTGACCACCGGGTCGGGCGGCGCCTTGAACAAGGCGTGCACCAATTCCGGGTTCTGAAACGGGCCGGGAACGACCAGGGCGAACCCGATCTGGTCCATGCCCCGGCGGCCCGCCCGGCCGGTCATCTGCAGGAGTTCCGTGGCGGTCAAATCCGTGAATTCCCGACCGTTGAACCGATCGCTCTGGCAGATCACCACGGTCCGGGCCGGAAAATTGACTCCGGCCGCCACGGTGGAAGTCGAAAAAATGGCCTTCAACAACCCTTCTTGCATTAAATGTTCCACCACCAACTTCCAGTGGGGCATGTGTCCGGCGTGATGAGCCGCCACGCCGGGTCCCAGGAGGTATTTGAGGTGATGGTGGGACTTGAGCAAGGGATAGCGTTCCAGGAGTTCCTCGACGCGTTCTTCCAGCCGCCGCCTGGATTCGGGGTCTTGATAGCCGGCGGAATGGTAGCACCGCTGCAACGCCAGATCGCAATCGGACCTGGACTTGAGAAAGAAAATGGCCGGAAGCAGGTCCGCCTCCTCCAGGACCCCGAGGATGCGGCCGAAGGGAGTCTGGACCTGCCCGCCCTGGCGCCGCCCGGGCGGATTGCGCTCCACGTACTGCCGAACTTGCGGATTGAGGGTCCGGCCCTTGGTCAGGGAAACGAGTTCGCCCTCCGGGAAAAGAAACAGGGGATGCAGGGGAACCGGACGCTGGTGGGCGATGACCGCCTCGGCCTTCTGGCCGCGGATTCTGGTCAGCCATTCGGCCAACTCCCTGGCGTTGGAAGCCGTGGCGGAAAGAAGGAGCAGCCTGACCCGGGGAGAAATATAGATCAGCACTTCCTCCCAAACCACGCCCCGGTCCGGGTCCCCGAGGTAATGGGCCTCGTCCATGACCACCATGTCGGCGGACAGGTTCGCGCCCTGGCTCATGGCGTCGTAAAGTTGGTTCCGCAGGATTTCCGTGGTCCCGACAATCAGGGGAGCGTCCAGGTTGAACTTGTGGTCGCCGGTCAACAGCCCGACCTTTTCCGGCCCGAACCGGTCCGAAAATTCGATAAATTTGGAATTGGAAAGGGCCTTGAGAGGGGACGCGTACCAGACCCGGCCGCCCTTGGCCAGGACCTCGGCCATGGCTTCCACGGCGATATAGGTTTTTCCGGAACCCGTGGGAGCGGATACTATTACATCCGACACCTTGAGCTTGGCCAGGGCCTCGACTTGAAAAGGGTCGGGGACGAAGGGCGTTTTCTCGGGGACCCCGATTTTCTTCAGGATGGGAATTAATTGAGGGCTTATGCGGGGGCGGAATTCCACCCTGGACTGTCGTTCCCCCCTGCGTCCGAAGCTGTTTTTATCTTCCCGGGCGTCTTGTTGCGTTTTTTTTTTCTGTTTTTCATAATTAAACAATCAATCCCGGCGCCATGGCCTTTTCCAGGGAAGCTCTCATCGATTCGAACATAACCTCGTCCCTGGCCTGGTGAATGGGGGTCATCTCGCCAAAAACCAGCCGGACCTTGGTCAAGGGCTTGGGAACCATGAACCGGTCCCAACTGTTGAAAAACCAGGCCCGGTCCGCGACAAGAAAAAAGGGGACCACCACCGCGCCGGCCGCCTGGGCCAGGCGTATGGCCCCGGGCTTGACTTGGCCGGCCGGCCCGCGCGGGCCGTCGACGATATGGGCGGCCAGCCTGTTCCGCTTCAGGTTTTCGATCATGCCCTTGAGGGCCTCGGCCCCATCCCGGGAAGAAGACCCGCGCTCCACCTTCCAGCCGGTCCGCCGGGCCACGCCGGCGATCAACTCGCCGTCACGGCTTTTGCTTATCATCAGGGACGGGCTGTATTTCCGATATTTTTGGAAATAACGAATGGCGGAAAAAAACTGCTGGTGCCAGCAGCATAAAAGGACCACGCCCCCGGCCTCCAAAAAATCCAGCCAGGGCTTCTCGTTTTCGACTCGCAGCCGAAAAGTCAGGCTGTAGGCCCGCACCAGCCAATAGAGCAGGGCCGCGGCCGGGGGAGTGGACAAAAAATTCCTGAATTTTTTCAACATATAATCACCATTATTTAAACAACGGCCTTTTCCCGGGCCGCCGTCGGCCGGCCCCCGGCGGTGGACCAAGTCCGATTCTCGGCCGGATTAAGCAGGAAAAAAATCCAAGTCGCCGCGCCGGCCCCCGGCGGAATTTCAATTTTTCGCCGCGAGACTTGGAAGACGAACCGAGGGGCCTGAAAGACTAGCCATCGAACCAAGCCATTGTTTCCAAATCGTCCAGGTCCAACTCCACATCCAGCGGACCAGTCTTGACCGCCGCCTTTTTCTCTTCCCCCGCCGCCGCGGCCGGCAAGGATGAAACGGGCTTCGTGGTCGCGCCCTTCCTTGCGCCGCCGCCTCCCCCGGCTTGGGACATGATCAAACCGCCCAAATCATCCAGGCCCGGGCCAAGGTCGAGCACGGCCGTCCCGGCCTCTTCCGGTTCAAGGCCCCTCGCGGCGGTTTCGGCTTCCCTGTTTCGCTCCATTATCAGCGCGCCAAGGTCGTCCAACTCCAATTCCCGGTCATTGGTCCCGGCCTGTTCCCGCCCTCCCGGCGCCGCCGCGTCCATGATCACCGTCCCCACCCCGTCGGGCGACTGGCCGGGGCTCTCCATGATCACGGTCGCCTCGTCTCGTGGGAGGGTCGGACGCGGGGAGAAGGAAGAAAAAGTTTCGTCCACCAGCCCGGCTTCCGCGATGAGCGTTCCCAGGTCGTCCAACCCGTCCTCGGACCGGAAATCTTCCCCGGCCAAGGGCCGGGCGGCCTCTCTTTTCGGAGTTAAGCCCTCCCCGACGCGGCTTTCCGGCGCGATGACGGTCCGCTCCAGATCGTTCGCCTCCCCAACGCCGTCGGAAAAAACGATTGTCCGGCCTTCATATTCCGGGGCCGGAGCAACATAACCCGCCGCGGGCTCATCCGCGGGCGTCTGTTCAGGCTCGAGCCCGCATTGACCGGGGACGACGAAATCCTCCACGGTGATAAACCATTCCAGATTCTCGACCCAGCCCTCGCGCGTCAGGGCCGCCGGAAAAAGCAGCGGGTTAACCAGGTGATTGGCTTCCCACTCTTTTTGAAACACACGCAGACACCTTTTTTCCGAACCGGCGGCCGTCGCGAGAAACTCCTCGGCCCACTGTTCAAGGGAGATCATTTTTCTACTCATCTCCACACCCCATAAAAGGCTTTTGGCTGAACGCGGCGGCTTTCATCATAACCGAGCTTGGTCCGTCGGTCAAACAGACGGAAAACATGTTCCCCGTTCGTTTCATGGGCCCCCCATATCATAATAACCGATTTACGATATTCATGAAGCGGCCCCTAGGCCGCGACCAGGTACAACCACAGCCCCGCGACCAGGGAAGTGGCCAGGGTCACCGGGACCCCCACTCGCGCGTGCTCGGCCCAACCCAGGGCCACGCCGAGTCGCGCCGCCTGGTCAACCACGATGATATTGGCGATGGAACCCACGATCAAAAGGTTTCCGGCCAGGGTCGAGGACAGGGCCAAAACCGGACCGGCCAGGGGATGGGAGGCGTAGGGCAGAAGAAGCATCACCGCCGGCACGTTGGAAACCAGGTTGGACAAGGGCAGGCACAAGCCGAACAACCAGATCGGCTGTTCGAGCCGTACGCCGGCCGCGTTCAGGAACCCGGCCAACCGGTCCAATTCCCCGGTGGTCTTCAGTGTGTGATTTACCACAAACAAACAAATAAAAAGCAGAAGAAGCTGCCAATCCACCAGTCCAAGCATCTCCCGGGACCGCATTTTCCGGGAACAAAGCAGAATTCCTCCGGCCGCCAGGGCCGCGATCTCCCGAGGCAGCGGGGAAAACAGAAAGGCCAGGACCAAGGCGCTCAGCACCGCCAGGCCCTTACCGGTCTGCCAGGCGTCGAACGGCTTGACGTCCGCTTCCCTCAACCCGCCGGCGCCTTGCCAGGAACCCTTGTAACACCGGGAAATCACCAGCCAGATCAGGCCGAGGCCGATCAGGGAAGGCGGCAGGGCCAGCCCCGAATACTCGACAAAGGACAGATGCAACACCTGCCCGATCAGCATGTTCTGCGGATTGCCGATCAACGTGGCGGCCGAACCGACGTTGGAGGCGCAGGCCAGGGCCAACAGGAACGGCTTGGGATCGAGCCCCCGTTTTCCGCACCCGTCGATCAAAACCGGGGCCATGGCCAGGCAGACGATGTCGTTGGCCAGGACGGCCGAAAGACCGCCCGCCGTCAGAATCAGCCAACCGAGGAGCGCCCGGGGGGAAAGATCGGCCCCGGCCAGTTTTTTGACCACAAAGGTGTAAAAGCCGCCCAGCCTGAACTGGGCCGACAGGACCATCAGGCCGAACAACAAGGCCAGGGTCGGCAGGTCGACGGCTTGCCAGGGGCCGTCCAGGCTTTCATATCCCAGGGCGATCAGGGCGATGGCCCCCAGCAAGGCCACGCCGGTCCGATCCAAGGCCAGCCCCGGCAGGCGCCCGAGTGCCAGTCCGAGGTAAACGATCAAAAAAATAAAGACCACCAAAGTACTGAACCGTTGTTCCCGTGATATCGGTCGAGGCGCCCCGCTCAACCGTTCCTTTTTAAAACCGCCGCGAAAAAATGTCAATCGCCTCGGCCGAGGGTCCGACACGCGGGGGTTTTCAATTGATAAGACCGACGCCCTAGTTCGCCGCCGTTTACCGCGCCGGGCCGCGCTTATTCAAAAAAGGATGGTTTTTCTGACTTGCCTCAAGTGGCCTTCGGGAGTAAAGTAGCGATATAAATCCGGAGCCAAGGAGAAATGCAGGAAGACCCGGACAGATGCAAACCTAAAAGTTAGCCCTCCTGAACACGGGTCGTCCCACGTCTGTGTTTGGGAAACGGACGCGGGAATCGATCTTTTCGGTCGCCCCCCATACTTTTAGAAAAAAATAAGATTGGACCATGCGCCCGAGCCTTGCGCGCGGCGCCTCGTCCCCATGGAGGTCGAGCCATGACGGCCGAACACGCCCACGGAGAGCCGCGGTATTCCGTTACCGCCGAGGATATGCGCTACAGTTGGACCGTACTGTCGCCTCAAGATAAAGTCGAAGGATTTCGGCTTCTTGAACGTGACGAAGCCGAGGACTTCTTTTTAAGCATGAGCGCCCAGGAGCAGGCCGAGCTGATCCTGGACCTCCAACCTCGTGAACGGAAGCTTTGGTTTCGGCAGTTGGCGCCCGACGACGCGGCCGACGTGCTCCAGGAAGCGCCCAAGGAGACCCACGAAGAGCTGTTGTCCCTTCTGGACGACCGGGCCCGGCGGGAAGTAATCGCGCTTCTGGCCTATGTCGAGGATGAGGCCGGCGGTCTGATGAGCCCGCGCTTCGCCCGGCTCCGGCCGGACGCCACCGCGGACCAGGCCATAGAATACCTCCGACAACAAGCCAAGCGCCAACTCGAGACGATTTATTACCTTTATGTTCTAGATTCCGAACAACGCCTTCTGGGGGTCACTTCCTTCCGGGAACTTTTCGCCGCCCCGGGCGACGGTCTGGTCCGGGACCTGATGCACACGGATTTCATCGCTGTTCCCGAGGAGATGCACCAGGAAGAGGTCGCGCGGCTGATGTCGCTGCACGACCTTCTGGCTATTCCGGTGGTGGATCACGAGGGCCGGATCAAGGGTATCGTCACCTTCGACGACATTGTCGACGTCGTCGAGGAAGAAGCCACCGAGGACATGCAGAAACTGGGCGGCATGGAAGCCTTGGACACACCCTATCTTCAGACGGGCATGTTCGAAATGGTCAGGAAAAGGGCCGTCTGGCTCTGCGTGCTCATGGTCGGCGAAATGCTCACCGCCACGGCCATGGGACATTACGAGGCGGAAATCACCAAGGCCGTGGTCCTGACCCTGTTTGTGCCGCTGATCATTTCCAGCGGCGGCAACGCGGGGTCCCAAGCCGCCACCCTGGTCATCCGCGCCATGGCCCTGGGCGAAGTCAAGCTCAAGGACTGGTGGCGGGTCACTTCCCGCGAACTTTTTTCCGGATTGGCCCTGGGCGTCATCCTGGCCGTGATCGGCCTGCTGAGAATCATCCTCAGCGAGGCCGTGTTCCACGGGTACGGCCCGCATGCCGGTTACGTGGCCCTGACCGTGGCCGTCAGCCTGCTCGGAGTGGTCACCTGGGGGACGGTCTCGGGGTCCACCCTGCCCTTCCTGCTCCGGCGCCTGGGCTTCGACCCGGCCAGCGCCTCGGCCCCCTTTGTGGCCACCTTGGTGGACGTGGTCGGGCTGTTGATTTATTTTTCCACGGCGACCGTTCTCTTACGCGGCACATTACTCTAGCGTCAACCAGGGCGGGGGCGCCGGGACGGATGACCGGCCCCTAAACCTGGTCGTACCTAAAACAATCCACCAAGTGATCGTTGACCATTCCCACGGCCTGCATGTGCGCGTAAATGATGGTGGGACCGACGAACTTGAAGCCCAATTTTTTCATATCCCGGCTCATGAGGTCCGCCTCCCTCGACGTCGCCGGGATTTCCGCCAGGGTCTTCCAGGCGTTTTTTTTCGGTTTTCCGCCGACGTAACGCCAGGAAAACTCGGCAAAACTCCCATATTCTTCCTGGACGGCCAGAAAGGCCCGGGCGTTATTAACCACTGATTCCACCTTCAGCCGGTTACGGATTATGCCCGGGTCCCGCAGCAGTTCCTCGATCCATTCCGGGCCGTGGTCGGCGAGCCGACGATAATCGAACCCCTCGAAGGCCCGGCGAAAATTTTCCCGTTTCCGCAAAATGGTCAGCCAACTCAAGCCGGCCTGGGCCCCTTCCAGGACCAGGAATTCAAAGAGCTTGTGGTCATCGAGGACAGGGACACCCCATTCCCGATCATGGTAGGCCACGTACAGGGGGTCGGTCCCGGCCCAGGAACATCTGTTGACATCCGGCAAGTCCATCTTTTCCCCCCTTCGCGGGTCCTTGGCGCGGTCCCTGGACGCTGTCCCGTCAAGGTTGTTTCCGCGGCTTGATCGGTTGGATTTTCCGCTGGAACTCCGAGGCGACCGTGGTCGTCACCGACATGCTGGTGGCCAGGTTTTCCAGGATATTCTTGAACGTGGGCGATAATTTTTCGTAATCCTGCCGCAGGGCCTTGAGGTTCACGGCCTCGGCCTTGAAATCCTCCGAAGCGAACACGGAAGCGAAATAGGGTTCATGCCCGATATCGAGGAAGGGGGTTTGCCCGATAAAATCGCCCTTGGACAAGGTGTTCAGGGGAACGTACCCATGGTCCGTGGACCTGACCACCAGGGCGTCGCCCTGGGCTATCCGAAAAAGACCTTCCAGGTCCTGCCCTTGCTTGATCAACGGCTTCTTGCCCTTGACCAATTCCTCCAGGCGATTTTCCTTTAAAAAGATTTCCACGGCCCGCTCGGTCAATTGCCTCAGCCGCTTGACCAGGCTGCCCACATAACTCCGAAAAACAGGGGTCCTGGTCCCGAACTCCAAGGAAAGCCGTTGTGAGTCCATCAACCCCAGTCGGACCTTGGTCACGGCCCCCAGGGTGGCGCTGCGAACGTTTTCCCCGGTGAGAAAAGACGCGAAACTGCCGATGAAGGACCCCACTCCCAAGCGCAGTATGGTCAAGGGGCCCTGGGTAGTCTCCTTGACCACCTCCACCACTCCATCCAGGACGACCCAGAACCAGTTCCCATGGAGGCCCTCGACCACTATCTTGTCGCCTTCCTCGAACTCCTCCTCGTTCACCACGTACATGTAGTTGATCAAGGGACCCTTGATGACCGGGAGAGTGCTCCCCTTCACGCCCTTCCCTCCGGCGGCCTTTTCCTCGCTTTTCGGGCCGATGATCGGAATCCGCCCCTCGTCGAGCATGTTGATGGCGTCCATGACCAGGGCCATGACCGAGGTCCTGATGTTCTTTTCCAGAACCACCTGTTCCTGGGTGAACTCAAATTCCCCCTCGGTCCAGCCAAAAAGGGAATATACCGCCTCCGCCGCGGCGAGTTCCCCGTTCTTGGCGTTGATGGGGTTGCCGTCCACGAAAAAAACCAGCCCCGGGTTGGGGGCGAAATTACTGTCCAGGCGAAGAACGCCCGTGCTCCCGGTTGTGTTGATCAATTGGAACAGATCGGCCAGACTGATGAAATTCAAATTGCCGGAAAGTACTACCCTGTTTTTCATTTATCCCCGAATCAGGCCCAAGTCCCGGCCCCGACAGGTTAACCGTTATACGGTCGAAGGCGTAACGCCTTCCCCGCCAACCCGGTTTTTTCAAAAAACATCCACCTACTTGAAGCTCCCCGCGGCAAGCCGCGGGGAATCTTCCCCGTGACCGGTCAATCCCGAACCACTCCAAAACGAAAAAACGCCGTCCCGGCTCGCGCTAGCGCCGCCGGCCGGCCAACTCCAAGGCCTGTTCCAGCTCCGCAGGAATGAACCCGTCCAATCGAACGCCGTCGACGAAGAGGGCCGGAGTAAAATTGATTATTTTCTCAGCGGCGAAGCTCCTGTCCCGAGCCAGTTGAACCGCCGTCGCCGCCCTTATCTGCTCCCAGGCCTCATTCCGGTCCCCTGGCAGGGCCTTGTCCACCAGGGGAAATCGCGCCCGGAACTGGGCCACGATCTCCCAGGCCAGGTTGACCTTGGCCGGGTCGATCCCTTCGGGCGGGACCGGCTTTTTGAGACCGGTGTAGGCGAACTCGGCCGCCTCGGCCGGGCTGACGCCGACATGGCCCGCATAGTCGATCATGGCGCAAGCCGCGTCGGAAACAACACCCGAAACGGGTAGATGAACCAGGCGGACTTCCCTCATGGCCCCGGTTTTGGAAGACAGATATTTGAAGGCCTGGCGACAGTGCGAACAAAAGGGGTCCGAAACCATGACAACCAGATTTTTTCCGGAACCGGTCAAAATCGGGGTCCCCACGTCCGGGGCCAACTCCTCCCGCTTGATTTCGGCCAGTGGTTCGAACAGCAAGTTGCGGCCGCTGACCACATCCTGGATTTCCAGGATTTTGTCGCCGCCGGGATTGACCACTAGGTAGTTGACTCCGGGCTGCTGTCCCGGACGGTCCGGTTCGAACCGAACCTTGACCGCCACGAGGTTGAACTCCCCGACTTGAAAGGGAGACCGTTCAATAATCTTGACGTTGGCGGGAGGGAAGGGCTTGGGGTCCTTTTCCCTCGCCCCCAGTTCCTTGGTCACCCGCGCGGCCAGGTTGTCCTGGAGCGCCTTATCGTTCAAAACAACGCCGCTCCCGGCCGCGAGGGCCGGGCCGAACGCGGCGACGCAACACGCCAAGGAAAAAAATAAACAGGCAATTTTCGTGATTCGGCTACTCATTCCAACTTCCCTATCCAGACTTGATGGCCCACGCGACCTGGTCCCGGATTCCCCGCGACCAAAAAGATGGGCTCTTTTTTCCCCTGCTCCCGGACGCCGGCGGGCCCTCCGGGAGCTGGTCGCCCCAGTTCAGGTTTTCAATTTCATTTTGGCAGAATTTTCTCTCCAAAACAAGCGTTTCCCGGCGGCCGCGAGGGCGGCGGGCATTTTTTCCTTGAAACCGCGTTTAAAAAAAGTTATGTGAGTAACAATAACTAACCAGGCCGATCCGGACAGGTCGGCTAACCCAGTCCCGCGGGGATAACCAAGTCCGCACTCCAGGCGACCGACCGGCGCTCCCTGGTCCACCAATCCCGCGGAAGATTATTTCCACCAGCCTACAAAAAAGCGACGTCAAAACGGATGAAAAAGAAAAGTTTTGCCGGAAGGTTCCTGCTCCCCCTGACCCTTTGCGTGGGCGTGATGCTTATTTCCGGCTTTTTCTACCACTCGGCCCCGGACATGGCCCGCGGCCCGGTCAGGACCGTCATGGTGGAAGTATTCGGACCGCTCCTGTTTTTGTCGATTTGGTTTTTTCCCTTGGTCGGGCCGCCCCTGGCTTTTTTCGGGGGAGCGTCGTTCCCGGAAAGAATGATCATCGCTTTCGCTAACCCGGTCATCTGGATCGCGCGCATGGAAGCGCTGGTCGCCTGTCAATACACCCCGCTGGAATTGGTTTACTTCTTTTTCCTGCCCTGGACCTTCGGAAATGTGTGCGTCACGCTGGCGCTTTTCAGCCTGGCCGAGTTTTCCTGCCGCATCGTCGCCGTCGGGACCGGACGCGCTCCCGGCCTGAAAATCCTGGCCCCGGGAGTGCTGCTGATGCTTGTCCTGGGCGGGGTCGGCCTCTATTTCGGTCTAATTCGGGGTCAGGAATGGGTCTATCTAGTGGTTCATCATTACGCCGCGCACGTGTTGTGAGCCCAACAACCAGGTGGTCGAATGAAAGACAAAGCCAAAAAACCAAGGGGGCTGTTCGACTCCGCCATGTCCAGGCGGGAAGCCCTGGCCCTGCTGGGCCGGGCCGGAGGCCTGGCGGGCTTGGCCGCCCTGGGGTTCCCCCAACCTCTCCCGGCCGGGGAGCCGAAAAAAAAATCGAACATTATCTTCATCCTGACCGATGACCATCGCTGGGACTGCCTGGGGGCCAGGGGGCATCCCTGGTTAAAGACCCCCACCCTCGACCGCTTGGCCGCCGAGGGCGTTCTGTTCGAGAACGCCTTTGTGACCACTTCCCTTTGCAGTCCCAGCCGGGCGAGCTTCCTGACCGGCCAATACGCCTCGGTCCATGGCATCCGCAACAACTTCACCACCTGGGATGAAGAAAAAAACATCACCTTCCCACAGCGGCTCAACCAGGCGGGCTATGACTGCGCCTTCATCGGAAAATGGCACATGCCGGGCGGTAACCTCCCCCGCCTGCCGGGAATCGATCCCTTTGTGTCCTTCACGGCCCTGGACGGCCAAGGCCGGTATTTCAACTGCCCGCTTTTTTTAAATGGTCGGCCGGTCCCGAATCGAACCCCCTATATCACCGAGGAACTGACCGAATACGCCCTCGACTTCGTGAAAAAAGACCGGGAGCGTCCCTTCTGCCTCTATCTTTCCCACAAGGCGGCGCATCACGATTTTCGGCCTCCCGACCATATCAAGGGTATGTACGACAACGCCGACCTGTCTCATCTGGCGCCGGAATCGGACAAGTACAACACCTGGACCAACAACAACTGGCTCGAGGGAACCATGGGGGACATGCACACCGTCTATCGACGCTACTGCGAATGCCTCACCTCCGTGGACGAGCAGTTGGGCCGTCTCCTGGCCGTTCTGGAAGAAAAAAAGCTCCTGGACGACACCATGATCGTCTACGCCGGAGACAACGGCTACATCTGGGGGGAACATCGCTATTACGCCAAGCATTACCCCTACGAGGAATCCATCCGCATCCCCTTCATCGTGAAGCCGGCCCGGGGACGTCCCTCCACGAGCGGCGCGCGGGACAAGCGAATGGTCCTGAACATCGACCTGGCCCCGACGCTCATGCACCTGGCCGGCTTGGCCATACCCCATGACATGCAGGGAGAAAGCTTCCTGCCCCTGCTCGAGTCTCCCACGGCGCCGGGACGACCGGCCTTCGTCTACGAACTGTTCAAGGATTTCCCCTTCGGCGGCCGGGTCCCGCCCAACAAGGCCCTGCGCACCGAGCGTTATAAATACATTGAATGGGAAGCCTGCCGCGGTCCGGAACTGTACGACCTCGAACAGGACCCCAGGGAAATGTACAACCTCATGGAAATCGAGGCCGGCCGGACCCTGGCGCCCGAATTATCCCGCCAACTCGAAGACCTGAAAAAGCGCTACCACTTGGTTTCGGGGTAGGAGCGGCGGCGGGGCGTCATGGAGGAACGGGAGCGCCCTCTCTCGGCCGGGGACCCCGGCTTTGGGGCCAGGGTTAAGGCCGGCCGGCTGTCGCCCGTCAATCCCCGCCCCCGCCAAACAGCGAAGAACTCGCGCGGATCATGGTCCGCGGCGCCTGGCCGTCCCGATGGGGTTTGTTCACGAACAACGCCGAATATAGCCTTTGGGGTTCCAGGTCAAAACAAACGATTCCCGGCTCCTGTCCAGTTCGAAGGAACACTGGTTCGCTAAAAAAAGCTCGACCGCCTCCCAGGGGCCGGGATCGGGGCCGACGTCAAGCCCATGATGACATATCGTGTCTTCCACGATAATGTAACCGCCAGGTTGAAATTGAAGCTCCCCGTGGCAAGCTACGGGGAATGCGCATGCCGGCATGTTCAATTAGCCAATTGCAAAACCTCGGGCCTTGACCCAACTTGTCGTCAGACTCAATTTTAACTCCTCGAAATACTTCAGTATGTCCGTGGGTAATATTATTTGCCTTCCTTGATTCAGGTCATTTTCGGCGAAGCCGAATATCTGGGTTATGCAATTGGCGTTAGGGATTTTTTTAATGCAACCTGGATTACCCGGAAGGCGACGCCGGAGCCGGGAATGTCAAGCCGGATGGGATGTGATGGGGGATTGACGCCGGTCTGAACCTCGGGGTCGCTTTTCTTTAAGGCGACCCCGAGGGGGATTAAGAGTTTATTCGGTTACCGTTTCCTGGGTCAGGTTCGGGTCGGCCGCTATCTGCTCCGGGGTAAAGAGGCAGTCCCGCCACTGGCTCTGGGAGAACAGAAGGGTCTGGTCGCTGAAATAGGGTGAATTGGGGTCGGTGGATTGGGAATAACTGATCAAGGCCTTGGCTTGAGGAGTTCCCACTTCCGGGTAATGCACCAGTTGCATGTAGCTGCTGCCATTGTTGATCAGGTAGCCGCCTTGGTCTTCAAACGAGGCGGAAGCCAGGCCGCCCAGGGACACATCGGCCGGCAGCAAGGTCCCGTTGGCAGTGGCGTTGTAATAGAGCATGTTGAAGGCGCCGTCCTGGGACGGTCCACCGTGAACGGGAATAACTTGGTCGCCTTTCCGGGTGAACTGAATTGTTCCCAACTGATCGGTGAAATTAAGGCCGGCATTCTGAATTCTGGCCGCGCCGGTCTGGAGGGCGGTTAGGATATTGGCCGAATTTCCGGCCGTATTCAAGGTGTGCGGTGTAACCACCGGATAATCGGGGTCGAAGGGAACCGCCCACAGGTCGCTATAGGTGTTGGCGGCAAGATAGGCGGTCATGAATTCCCGGAAGATGTGGCCTCCGGCGCTGGTCAGGCCGTAGGTTTGGTCCCAACCGGCCAGGGCCGCGCAGGCGCCGTTGGCGACCAGGGTCGGGTCCGTCTCGCACAAGGTCGCCAAGTCGGCCGCCAGGAGTTCTCCGCCCATCACCCGGTCGTTAAACAAAAGACCTTGGAAGGTAGCCCAGTCCACCCGTTGTCCCGGACCGGCGATTTCTCCCAGCATGGTCAAGCCCATCCGGGGACGGAGCCCGATATCCGTTTGTTCGGTTCCCCACAATTGATTGGGAATGCTCATCGTAATGGGAATTTCCGGGTTGGTCAGCCAATAGCTATTATTGGAGTTGGCCACGTAGGTTTGAGTGGTCAATTGCGGCGCGTATTTAAAGGGGACGATGCCGTTCTGGGCCGCGTCCGGGTCCACCGCCCATTCGCAGGCGGACCGCGAACCGTCCAGGTAAAGCGGGTTCCCAAACAAGGCGCAACCGGCGTCGAGCATGGCTTGAGTTACGTTAGGCACGTTGCCGGTATCGGCGTAAAAAGCCTGGCCGGCGCTGTCCACGGCGATGGTGTTGAGATAACTGACGGATTGATACTTGGTCAAGGCGGCTTTCAACTCGGCTATGTTCTGGGCCTTGCCCATGGCCCACCGCATCTCGACTCCCTGGTCCTCGTCGGTGGCGCTGCGAAGGGTCCAAGCCGAACCGGCTGTCCAGTCCAACTGGCCGGGTATTTCCACCATGGGCCCGAAATGGGACCGATAAAAAGTCATGGTCACCGGGGCCAAGGTCCCATCGGATTGCATAACCTGGACCGTGACCTGGCGGCTGGTCATTTGGCGTTCCTCGCCGTCATAGATATAAGTTGTCGGATCGCCGTCCTTGAGAGTCAGCCGA
Source organism: Pseudomonadota bacterium (assembly GCA_043806915.1). Classification (GTDB taxonomy): domain Bacteria; phylum Desulfobacterota; class Desulfarculia; order Adiutricales; family JAGVGV01; genus JAZDGM01. The sequence continues at coordinate 34,856 of JAZDGM010000066.1, forward strand.
TAGAAGGTAAAATGCTTCGATGTGCAGACCGTGTGGGTCAAGGCCACGTTTTCATTAAAACTGATGCCCGGGGTTGGCATGCCCATGAGGGTGGAACCGTAAACATTGACCACGCCGGGCACGGTCATGTGGCTTTCGAAAAACCTTTGCTGGCCTTCCCAAGGGTAATGAGGGTTGCCAAGCAACATGCCGGACATGTCGGCGGTTCTGTCCCGGCCGACGGCCCAACCGTTACTGGCGCCGGGGACCTCTCCCGCCAGCAGGTCTTCCAAGCCCTGGCGAGCCTTGTCTTTCAATCCCGGGATAGGCAGCTCGTCCGCGACCGGGGGTTGCGCGTTGACGATGGCGGCCATGAGCGGCTTGGGACCGCCAAGCCAGGTAAAGTCAATCAAAAAAGCCACGTAATTCTCAATGGTCGTCGGAACGGCCCAGGATGTCTCCCCGGGCTGGCCCGCACAGGGCAGGTTGGCGGCGCCGGTCTCGCGGACGTATTTATTATAGCCGGCCACGTACCCGTCCAGGGCGGCCTGAGTGTCGGACGGCGACTGGTCGTAATAAGCCTGGCCCCGGTTCAGGGTGTCCATGGCCTTGTAAAATAGATCGGAAACGAGGTTCTGTTGATCGCTGGAACCTGTAACCTTATTCGGACCATAGTACATGGACCGCTCGCCGCGAACCATCAACAACTGATCGGCCAACACGCAGGCGTTCAGCTTGGCGAAAGCGTAACCGAAGCCAAAAGACACCGAGGCGATGCTGTCGGCCGTTATGTGCGGTATGCCATGGGAGGTCCATTTAATATCAGCCGAATATTTTGGTGGAAAAATAACGATCGCCGCGTTGTCGTCAGAGCTTCCGTTACACCCCCAGATTAACATGCCAGACACGAGAATGACGCCCAATAAGGCTGAAACTAATTTTTTCATGCCAACTCCAATCTTGTCTGATAAAAAACCGCCGACAGAAACGCATTGTCTTTCTGCTAGCTAAACGCCGGGGACAATTCAAGTCCCCGGCATTTCAACCTAAACAGAAAAGGCTGTTCCACCAAGCTTGCCTTAATACCTTTATTCCAGGTTTTTCCCCTCCCTCCTATTTTGATGTCAAGCGGATGAGCCCGACATCCAATCCTCGTCAAGAAAAACGGGCGACTTACCATTTGAAATGAAACACCCCTACCCGGCGGCTCCGGAAGGGGCCTTCCCATAAAGACTAATCAATGTAAAAAAGACTAGTTACCTCCGATCACCCTCTCATGGCCGAGAACGATAAACCCACGGTGGTAATCCCGCATTGTTCTCGTCAGGCTCTTGGGGGACGATTCACACCACAAGCGACGGACTACACGCTTGGGGACCCGCAAACCCGAATTAAGCCGATGCCTCATCGACTTGAGAACAAATATGAATTAATTATTCTTATTGTTGCCATGCTAAACCATTGGAACGGCCGGGTCAACCGTATTTTCCCGGGAATGGGAAAAATTCCGGTTATAGTATTTCGCATCGCAACACACAGTTATCTATTTGGAAAATCTATATATAGAATTAACAGAAGGTCGCCGGGGTCGAAAATGAGTGCAACAAGCCCGGTTTAAATTCCAATTTCTTTGATTTAACCGCCAAGGGTGGTATAATAAGTAAAAAAATCTTCTACAAACAATGAGTTATAATTCTAAACCACTTTCGGGCCACTCTTCGGGCGCGTTTTTTCGGGACCAACCAAGGAAAGTATCGGTCATGAAAACCATTCGCGGTAAAATGTTGCTTGGATTCTGCTTGCCCCTGGTTTTGCTGCTCTCCCTTCTGGGCGTTGTCAGTTACCTTCAAGTTTGGAACACGGCGGAGCGCTTGACCAAGGAACTGAGCCAGGAGGTGCTGAGCGCCCGTTCGGCGGAAATAGGCCGACTCATGGCTGGTTATCGGGGCGAGATCAGGGCCGTCGCCCGGCGCCGGACCATAACGGACGGGACCAGCGACGACATCCGGCGCGATTTGGCCGAACTCTCCGGCGCGCTGAACGACGATTACGAGATGCTGTTTCACGCGGACGCCTCGGGAAACTTCATCACCACCACCGGGGCCGAGGGAAACGTGGCCGACCGCGCCTATTTCAAGGCCATCGTCCACGATGGAATGCCGGAAACCATCAGCGACCCGGTTTTGTCCCGGGCCTCGGGGAATCAGGTCTTTGTCGTGGCCCACGAGGTCGTGAACGGTCGGGGTGAACGGACCGGCCTGGTCGCGGCCACGGTTTTGTTGAAAACGCTTTCCGGCATCGCTGAATCCATTCGACTGGGCGAAAAAGGTTTCGGCTACGTCGTCGATCATAACGGACTCCTGATCGCTCATCCCAACGATTCGTTGCGGATGAAATTGAATCTCTTGCAGTCGAACGCGACGGGATACGTGGGTTTGGAAGAGGTCGGCCGGCGCATGGTCAAGGGGGAGCCCGGCGTGCTTTCGTACAAGCGGCCCAATGGCGATTCCCTGGTAACGATCTTTAACCCCATCCCCAATACTCCCGCCTGGGCCCTGGGCGTTTCCATGTACGAGGTCGAACTCCTGGGTCCGGCCAATCGCCTGATGCGCCACCTGATCGTCCTGATGATCGGCATCCTGGTCGTGGTGCTTCTGATCGTCATCGTTATTTCCGGACGCATCGCCTCCCCGGTGCGGCTTTTGAAAGACGGCGCCGACGTTATCAGCTCGGGCGACCTGGACCATAGACTAGACATTCGCACCGGCGACGAAATTGAAGCCCTGGCCGGCGCGTTCAACGCCATGACCGGCGCCCTGAAGGAACATATCCGGAACCTGGAGCGGACGACGGCCGAAAAAGCCCGTTTCGAGGGGGAGCTGCGGATCGCCAACAATATACAGGCCAGCATGCTGCCCCGCCTTTTCCCGCCGTTCCCCGAGATGAGAAACCTTGACCTGTTCGCCACGATGGAACCGGCCCGCAATGTCGGCGGCGATTTTTACGATTTTTTCCTGATCGACGACCACCGGCTGTGTTTCAGCATCGGGGATGTTTCCGGCAAGGGAATACCCGCGGCCCTGTTCATGGTGATCACCCGGACCATCCTGAAAAACCTGATCCTGCAAGGACATTCCCTCTCCGAAACATTCCGCCTGGCCAATAACATGCTTTGCTCCGACAACATCGAATGCATGTTCGTCACGGTCTTCATGGGCGTCATGGACACTAAAAAAGGGACCATCGACCATGTGAACGCGGGACATAACCCGCCCCTGCTCTCGTGCGGCGGCGGCGCCTTCGAATACCTGCGCGTGGGTCGCGGCCTGGTATTGGGCGGGATCGAGGATTCCGAATACCCGCGCCTGACCGATGAGATCAAACCGGACGATACGCTGTTCCTATACACGGACGGCGTGACCGAGGCCATGAATAACCAAGACGAACTCTTCTCCGATAAACGCCTGGTCCAGGTCCTGAATCAGGCGCGGGGCCTGGACGTCAAAGCCGTCATCGCCGGCGTCCGGGAGGAAATGCGCCGGTTTGTCCAGGATACACCGGCCTCGGACGACGTGACCATGCTGGCGTTTTCCCTGAAACTGTCCGAATGAGACGCGGGGACGGGCGACCAGCCGCTATTTTTTATCGCCCGCCGACGCCGCGGGGCGCCAAGGTTAAGCCGACCTCGCCCTTGGCTTCTTCTTTTTAAAAAAACCGGCGAAAGTGGACCGGCGGGGCTATACTTACCAAGACGAATAAATCGCCAGGGAGCGCGCCATGGTAAAATTTAAAGGAATAAACCATCTGGCCATGATTACCGGGGACATGGACCGGACCATTCATTTTTGGCGGGACCTGCTGGGCTTCCGCCTGGTCGCCGGCCTGGGCCGGCCGGGATACCGGCATTATTTTTTCGAAATTTCCGAAAACGACCTGCTGGCCTTCTTCGAATGGCCGGACGTGAAGCCTCTCGAGGAAAAGGACCATGGCTATCCCGTGACCGGCCGGGTCGGCTTCGACCACGTTTCCTTCGGAGTGGAGCGGGAAGACGATCTCTGGGAACTGAAAAGCCGCCTCTCGGCGGCCGGCTTCCCTGTATCCGGAGTCATTGACCACGGTTTTATCCACTCGATCTATTCCTGGGACCCCAACGGGATACCCATTGAATTCAGCGCCGACGTCCCGGGTATCGATGTCAGGCGGACCCCCCTGATGACGGACCGGCAACCCGTCGAGGCCGCCCTGGAAGGGCCAGAGCCGCGCTTGGAGCGGCGTCCCCCGGCCCCGCCGGACGCCGCGGTTGAAAACCGCCGGGTATTCCCCGGCGCCGGGAGCGAACTATTTCATGGACTAAAAAAGTAAAGGGCCGCCCGGCTAGCGCGGCGGCCCGCAAAAAACCCGCGCCCGGGAACGGATAAGCATATCCCACTCCCGGAGCGGTCTTCTATCTGCCCGCCAGTTCCTCGATTTTCCGGGAGGCGAATTCCCGCCGCCCTGGAAATTCACTCCCCAAAAGATAGTATTGACGCCGGGCTTGCTTCCAATCACCCTGACTTTCCAAGGACCGGGCCAAGCCCAGGAGAGCCTCGTAACGGTGCGGGTCCCCCGCCGGCAGCGCGGCCAGGGCTTCCCGAAAGGAATTTTCCGCCGTCGGCCAATCCCCCGACTTAAAGGCGCTAAATCCGGAGTTCAGGTAGTCCGAACCGGAGGCGTCCTCCATCCCCAAAAAAAGTTCGCGGTTTTCCATGCTCCGTAAAATACGGTCCATCCGGTTTCGCAGAGTCTCGATCTCGGGCCCCTGGAACCGGGCGTCGGCCTCGGTTTCCTCAATCGTCCCGCCGGAACGGTCCGGTCCGGTGGAAACCAACCGGGCTTGGGGAATTTCGGCCTTGGCCCGAACCAATAAAGATGAAGCCTCCAGGACCCGGTCATCCCCCGCCAAAGGCGCCAGGCCGGAAAAATCACCGCCGGCCAACCTAGGCGAGAACCCGGGTCCGCCGGCGGCCGCGGGACCATTCGCCCGAAAACTCGACGAAGGCGCCGGGGCGACTTGGTCCGATATTTTTTCCTCGGCCTTGCCGTAGTGGTTGGCCGCGGACATCTCGCCAGGCGCGGCGACGACGGTTTTCCCGACCGTGGACTCCCAACCTCGCGGCCAGAACAGTCCTCCAGTCTGAAGTTGGTAGCCGGCAAAGACTCCTACAAAAACCGTCGCTCCCAAGGCCGCGGCCGCCTTGATCCAGCCCCGCCAGGAAAAGCGCCCGCCCCTGCTTTTCGCCCCTTCTTCCCGAGCGACGGCGAGTATTCTTCCGGTCAAAAGCCGCCCGGGTTCCGGTTCCGGCAAAATGGCCGCCTTTTTTCTGGCCCAAGCCAGGCCGGCCAACCTGGCCGCGCAATCCGGACAAAGGTCCAGGTGTTCCCGAAAGGCCTTTTCCTTATCGGAGTCGAGCTCTTCGTAAATGTAGGATACAAAAATGTCCCGCGCCTTTTGACAATTCACGGCGTAAATCCCCGCTCGATCAATTCGTCCCGGATTTTTTCCAGGGCGTATCTAAGCCTGCTTTTCACCGTATTTTGGCCCGCGCCGGTCATGTCGGCGATTTCGGCCAAGGACAGGCCCGATCTTTCCTTCAACCAAAAAACTTCCCTTTGCTCGGGAGGCAAACCCGCCATGATCTCCTCCAAGGCCAGGGTAAATTCCCTGCCGCCGGCGGCCTCTTCGGGATTGGGCCCCTCTCCGGCCAAGTTGTTGATGCGGCTGTCGCTGTTCTCGTCCCTGGGGTCGAGGCCCGCGTCCAAGGATTCCATATCCCGGAACCCATCCCGCCGCAACCGATCGACCGCCCGGTTTCGAGCGATCCGAAAAATCCAGGCCGAGAATTTAAAGTCGGGTTTATAACGTTTTCGCGCCCTGATGACTTCGAAAAATACTTCCTGGAAAACGTCCTCGGCCCTGTCCGCCCTACCCAGGTAACGAAAAAGGAACCCGAACAGGGGTTGCCTGAATCGCTTTAAAAGAACTTCGAAGGCGGCTTCGTCACCCTGGACGTACGCCGTCATCAACTCCTCGTCGGAAAGCTGCCTGTGCCGGGGGGCTCGGAAGGACACGCGCCTTAAAATCTCCCTGAGGTACTGATTAGCTTCTCGGGTCGTCCGTCAAAGCGCCGTCCAGACTAGCATATTCGTTAGCGAAATACAATCCGCCCGGCCAATTTAATAAGCCCTGATCCTCGCGGACCTCTACAGCATACATACGTCAAGGGTCGGGGTTTGGGTCTACTTTTTTCGTCCGCCATAAAGCCGGTCGCTCCGGGGAGGCTTTAAAAAAACCGGAACGGAAGCGGTTAAACCAAAGTTCGCCGACCATGCGTATTTCCAACATGAGCCTATCCCAAGGGAGGAATTCATGAAAAAAAGATTTCTCGGAACCATTCGGAAGTGTTGGCCGTTTTTGGTTGTCTTCCTGGCTGTTTCCTCGGCGGCCTGGAGCCAACCGGGGCGGCCGGAACAAGGCGACGCGGCGGAGCGCACCCTGTCCCCCTACTTCCTGGTCCAGGGCGACGATCCGGACACGGACCGCCTGCCCTTGAAAAGCACCAGCGCCGATATAAAAATCACGGGAATAATAGCCGAAGCCGCCATCACCCAGGTCTACAAGAACGAGGGCCGCAACGTCCTGGAAGCGATCTACGTCTTTCCCGGTTCGACCCGGGCGGCCGTTCACGCCCTCCGAATGACCATCGGGGAACGAGTGGTCGAAGCCGAAATAATGGAGCGCCAAAAAGCGCGGGAAACCTATGAACAGGCCAAGCAGGAAGGCCGGACAGCCTCTCTCCTGGAACAGCAGCGGCCCAATGTTTTTCAAATGAACGTGGCCAACATTCTTCCCGGCGACGAAATCAAGGTGGAGCTGAAATACACCGAGCTGCTGATCCCGGAAGACGGAGTATACGAATTCGTCTTCCCCGCGGTCGTGGGCCCGAGATATTCCCTTGTTCCGGCCGCGGGCGCGCCGGACGAGGAAAAATGGGTCGAGAACCCCTACCTCCACCAAGGCAAGGACGCCCCTTATCTCTTCAACCTGAAAGTCGACCTGGCCGCGGGCCTGCCGATCTCGGACCTAGCCACGCCCGGCAATGAAACGAACGTGGAATACGCGGGGCCGTCCCGGGCCCACGTTTCACTGTCCAACCCGGCCCAAGCCGCCAAAAAGGATTTTGTGGCGCGCTACCGCTTGACGGGCGCCGGGATCGAGACCGGACTGATGCTTTATCCCGGCCCGGATGAAAACTTCATGCTGCTTTTGATGGAGCCGCCCCGGAGGGTCGAGCCGCGGGAATTGGTCCCGCGGGAGTACATATTCATTGTGGATGTTTCCGGGTCCATGAACGGCTTCCCCCTCAATGACGTGGCCAAGCCCTTGATGCACGACATAATTAACGACCTGCGACCGGAGGACTTTATGAACGTCCTCCTTTTCGCCGGAAGCTCGGCGGTTCTGGCGCCCGCGTCGTCCCTCCCCGCCACCGCCGAAAACAAGAAAAAAGCCCTGGCCTGGCTCGATTCCGCCCAGGGAGGCGGGGGCACCAACATTCTTCCGGCCCTGCGACAGGCCCTGGCCTTGCCCCGGACCAGCGGCGTTTCCCGTATCGTGACGATCATCACCGACGGCTATGTCAACGTGGAAGCCCAAGCCTTCGAGCTGATAGCCAATAACCTCGACCAAGCCAACCTGTTCGCCCTGGGCGTGGGCTCGTCGGTCAACCGCCATCTGATCGAGGGCTTGGCCGCGGCCGGCCGGGGAGAGCCCTTTGTGGTCATGAACCCCGCCCAGGGGCCGACGGCGGCCCGAAAATTCCGCGACTACGTCAATAGCCCGGTGTTGACCGACATCAAGGTTAAATTCGACGGCCTTAACGCCTACGACGTGGAACCGGCCGCCGTCCCGGACCTGTTCGCCAGGCGCCCCTTGGCGATTATGGGAAAATACCGCGGCGCCCCCAAGGGCCGAATCTCCATCAGCGGCAAAACGGCCGAGGGCGAATTCACCAAGGTCATTTCCCTTAACGCCGCCTCCGAGCCCTCCGAGGAATACTCGGCCTTGCCCCTGCTCTGGGCGAGGGACCGCATCAGGCGGATATCCGACCTCAACCAGGTTTCCCCCGCCGATCCCCTGGCCCAGGAAATTATCGGCCTCGGGCTGAAATACCACCTGATGACTCAGTTCACCAGTTTCGTCGCCGTGGATAAAATTAAAAGGGCCGACGGCCGCGTGGTCACGGTCAAGCAACCACTGCCGCTGCCCGAGGGGGTTTCCGATCTGGCCGTCGGCGGCGGAATGGGGCAAGCCGCCAATATGCCCGTGCCGATGATGACCCGAATGACCAAATCCCTTGATGTCGCGACCAGGGAAACGGCCCCCGCGGTCGAGGATGAACAGCGGTTGGTCAAGACCGAGGAAGCTCCCGTTCATGTCCGGCTGACGGTCGAAAGAATTACCGGCGGCCTGGACCGGGCCGCCGTGGAAAAAACACTTCGGGATGCCTTGCGGGCCTTTGAAGTCTGCTTGCGCCGGGAGGAATTCAACAAGAAAATAAAAATCAAGGGCGAGGCGACCTTTAAAATCCTGCTGGGTCCGGATGGACGAGTAACGGGCGTGAAAATGACCGTCTCGACCCTGGGGGCGCCCGACCTGGAAACCTGTCTGCGGGTTCCCTTCTCCGCCCTGGCCTTCCCCTCGCCCCGCGACGGCCAGGCGGAATTGACGATCAAGGCGAAATTCAATCCCCAGGACTAGCCGGACCGGGACCGGGGGGCGGGTTCCCCTCCCCGCCCCCGGCCTTTTTCCATCAAGCCGGTTTAAACACCACAAGCCTCCGCCCCAAAATCGGGGGGGCGGGGGTAATTCCGGACATTCATCTCCCTCGCCCCCAACGGGGGGAGAGGGCTGGGGTGAGGGGGGTTCTTGCTTCGCCCGGGCTAGCGACCCGAGCCAAGATGTTTGGTTTCCCCACGCCCACTCAAACTTTCCTGCCCCAGAAGGCTGGTTCCCAAGCTCTAGAGACTGTGAAAGTATTCAAAATTAGAGAATAAGGCCATCGTGATTTCAATTACTTACGTAATATAAAATGGGCAAAATGGCAATTCTTTCACAGCCCCTCTAGCTTGGGAACCTCGGCCAGGGAAGCTCCAGACACCTATATGCCTTGACTTCTTTACAAACAGATCAAGTATTTACTTGACGGTTTGAGGCGAAGCTTCGCCGGCTTCCTCACTATAGAAATATGGATGTCCTTGTTAACTTAAAGCCCCCCTCACCCCAGCCCTCTCCCCCCATGAATGGGTGGAGAGGGAAAATAATCACTTCTGTTTTGTTCATTTTATTCCGAAAGACAACACCTTGCCCCAAACGGAGGCGAGGGCCGGGTCGGACAATTATCGCCCTCGCCCCCCGACGGGGGGAGAGGGTTGGGGTGAGCGGGGTAGTCCTTGGTTCACCCGGGCCGACGGGGCCGGCCAAGATGTTGGGTTTCGCCTACGGCTCAACCCAACCTACTGAGATAACATGATTTTTTGACCTGTAGAGGCGTGCTCGGCCAATTAATTCCAAACACCCCGAACTTCTTCGGGCGGGCATGGACGCCCGCCCTTTCCGCCCTCGAAACAGGACGTTTCGGGGCGTGAAACCGCCGCCAGGCGGGTTCTCCGAAAAAAGAGCCGGGGGTCGCCGGGGGCGCCGGCTCCGGCGCGCCCC
>JAZDGM010000067.1:0-102191 GCA_043806915.1 Pseudomonadota bacterium
TCTTGCCCGGCCCCGTCGGCCCGGGTGAACCAAGGACTACCCCCCTCGCCCCATCCCCGTGGGGGCGAGGGAGATAATTGTCCGGCCCGGCCTCGCCTCCGTTTGGGGCAAGGTATTGTCTTTCAGAATAAAAGGAACAAATCAGAAGTGAGTGTTCTCCCTCTCCACCCATTCATGGGGGGAGAGGGCTGGGGTGAGGGGGGCTTTAAGTTAGCAAGGACATCCATTGTTCTAGAGTGAGGAAGTTGGCGACACTGCGCCTCAAACCGTCAAGTAAAAACTTGATCTGTTTGTAAAGAAGTTGAAGCATATAGGTGTCTGGAGCTTCCCTGGCCGAGGTTCCCAAGCTAGAGCTTGGGAACCAGCCTTACTCATTTTCCTTACATTTTCAACCGGCCGCTGGCAAAAAACAGCCACGGGTGGAGAGCGTGCTCCACTTCTGGAGAGGAGGTGGAAGGCCTGGGTGGGGACCTACCGTCTCCGCCGGGGCGGTGGGGGGAAATCCGGGACGTTCCTTCCGTCAGTCCGCGGGCCGGGGCGGGCGCAAGGCCAATTCCGCGGCTTTTTCCACGGAATCGACGAACCTGACTTCCAGTCCCTCATGGGCCTCGGGTGGAATTTCCCGAAAATCGGCCCGGTTTTTTTCCGGCGCCACCATGATCCGGACTCCACCCCGGTGGGCGGCCAGGATTTTTTCCCTGAGCCCGCCCACGGGCAGGACCCGGCCGGACAGGGTCAATTCCCCGGTCAGGGCCACGTCGCGCCGGGCCGGGCGTCCGGTCAGGCGCGACAGCAGGGCCGCCGCGATGGTCAACCCGGCCGACGGTCCGTCCTTGGGCACGGCCCCGGCCGGGACGTGAATGTGAATGTCGCGGTCGGTGAAGAAATCTTCGTCGAGGTGATACTTTTCGGCGTTGGATCGGAAATAGCTCAAGGCCGCCTGGGCCGATTCCTGCATCACCACGCCCAGGGACCCGGTCAGGATCAATTGGGACGAGCCCTTCATGGCCGTGGCTTCGACAAACACAATTTCGCCGCCGTTTTCGGTAAGGAATATCCCGGTGGTCACGCCCACGCGGTCGGCCGCTTCCGCCACTTCATGATAAAAACGGCGGGAACCCAGGAGCGTTTCCACCGCGGCGGGGGTGATTTCCAGGGGGGCGTTCCCGACGCCGCAACGGAGGACTTCCCGGGCGAGCTTGCGGCAGAGCCCGGCGATCTCCCGTTCCAGGCCCCTCAGGCCCGCTTCCCGGGTATATTCCCTGATGATCTTGAGGACCGCCTCCCGGGTGAAGACCGGCCGGCAGTCCCACAGACCGTTTTCACTGATTTGCCTGGGGATAATGAATTTCAGGGCGATATCGGCCTTTTCCGCGTCGGTGTAGCCCGTCAGGCGGAGCACTTCCATGCGGTCCAGCAGGGCCGGGGGAATGGGGTCGGCCAGGTTGGCCGTGGCGATGAAGAGCACGCCCGACAGATCGAAGGGTAGGTCCAGGTAATAGTCGGTGAAGGAATGGTTTTGTTCCGGGTCCAGGACTTCCAGCAGGGCCGAGGTGGGGTCGCCCTTGAAGGTCTGGATGGCTTTGTCCACCTCGTCCAGAAGGAAGACCGGGTTGTTCACTCCGGCCCTTTTTATTTCCTGTATTATCCGACCGGGCATGGCCCCGGCGTAGGTCCGGCGATGACCCCTGATTTCCGCCTCGTCCTTCAAGCCCGCCAGGGACAGGCGAATGAACTTGCGGCCCAGGGCGTCGGCGATGGAACGACCCAGGGAGGTTTTTCCCGTGCCCGGTGGACCGACAAAGCACAGGATCGGACCCCGGGCCTTGCGGGTCTTGACCATTTTGTCCCTTATATTCCCCAGGGTCCGGCGGACGTCGTCCAGCTTGAAGGGCTTGGCCAGGTAATCGGTCGCGCCTTTCTTCATGGTTTCCACCGCGGAATTCACGGTGGCGTAGCCGGTGAGGATCACCACCTTGCAGTCGGGATGAAGGCGCCGGGCCTCGTCCAGGACCCGCAGCCCGTCCACGCGCCCCATCTTCATATCCGTCAGGACCACGTCGAACTCCGACCGGTTCAGCTTGGCCAGGGCTTCTTCCCCGTCCGCCGCGGTCTCCACTTCCCAGCCTTCCTTTTCCAGGATATGTCTCAGATTGTCGCGGGTGATTTCCTCGTCGTCCGCCGCCAGGACCCGCGGCTTCCTTTTGGCCCGGAGGGTCCGCACCGCCAGGTATTCCAATATCCGGTCCTTGACCCGGTCGAGGCCGAAGTGTTCCTCGTCGAGCAGTTCCTCCGCTCGCTTCAGGTCCAGGTTGTCCTCGCCGCGAATGTTCCAGGGCAGGGTCAGCAGCAGTTCGATATAGTTGAGTCCGATGGTGAATTCAGCCATGCCGGGAGGGGTCTTGGAGAGCTTTTCCAATTCCTCCAAGGCCGCTTCCGTCACGTATTCGGGAAGACAGGCCGCCGTGATCTGTTCCCGGAGCCCGTCCAGCTCCGACGGACCTTCGTCGGGTTTATTCGATTTTCCAAACAACCTCATGACCGTCGCGCCTCTCTCTTGGGACGGTAATATACCAAATCGCGGGGCGCCATCACAAGCGCGCCGGGGATTTTTATCCGAAACGGTCCCGGGAATGGTGTTGCGAATTGCAGCGGCGGTGCGATGTTTGGCAATGATTGCGTAACTATCTTATTTTTATTTGATAATTATTGAGAAGAACGATCGGCGATGCAATTCGCAACACCCCGGGCTTATTTTTTTGTAAGTTGAAAATTTAAAATATTAATTAATATCAGTGTGTTGGCTACGGATAGCTTTTTGGCGCCATTGTTGAATAGATAAGGCGGCAAGAAGAGAAAACAACAAGGAGGAGAGCCCATGAAAGACTTATTAAAAATGTTCGAGGATCATATGACCGCCGCCGCTTTCGCCGAGGAAGGCGATCGCAAGACCTGCCTGGAAATCCTTCACCAGCGGGACCGGACCAGGCCTCGGCCGCGGGGCGAACAGCGAGTGGAAGCTTCCCGTCCCCGCCCGGAACTTAGGGCGCCCTCGCGGGACGAATAACCTTTTTCAGGGTTTTCAAGGGAATTGGACCCGGAGAAACAAGGAGCAGCGTGATGAGGAAAGTATTATTGGCCATCGGAGGCTCTTCTCCCGGAGAAGAATCGGCCAAGTACGCCCTGGGCCTGGCGCGTCGGATAAAGGCCAGGCTCGAGGTTCTCCGGGTGATCAGGCCTTCGGTCGAGAAGGTGATAAAGGGGGTTGGCCGGGGCGGCCGCGGCTTGGAAGCGGCCATGGCGGCGGCCGCCTTCGCGGAGGCCGGTGAACAGGACGCGGCTCGCGACGTGCACCGGTTTTTGTCGGAGGCGTCGCGGTCCATGAAAACCCGGCCGGGCGATAGGGACGTTGATTACGAAGTCGTATTGAAAGTCGGGGACCCGGAACAAGAGGTCGCCCGTTTTGTGAAAAACGACCGGGAGGTGGTCCTGGCGGTCCTGGACTTGGACGATTCCAGGAACGGCGGGGTCAGCCCGGAAAATTTAAGTCGTAAATTGTCAGTCCCCACGGTGACGGTGGGGAAAAGGGAGAAGAGGGGCAAGGACATGGTGAATTTCAGCTTACGGAAAAAAAGCGGCGTGGCCAAGCTCGGGGAAAAGATGGAACAATACCAGCAGGCGGTGACCTACGCGGAAGCCAACCTGCCCGAGGAAGCGACCCGAACCCTCGAGGCGGCGGCCGCGGAGCCCTGCCGCATCCTGGTTCTGGGGCGCGATCATACTTTTTCCAGGCAGTTGAAGGACTACGCGGTGGGACTGGCCAATCGGCTGGGGTACGAGATCGTGGCCGTGAACAGCAAATACATACCGGTGGATTTTTCCGGGGCCGCGACTCAGTTCCGGGAAAAGCTCCGGGAGGACTTCACCGAATCATCCTCGGTTTCGGCCGATGATTTCCGGGCCCAGTGCGAGGACGCGGGCGTGTCCTTTCGGCACGAAATCAAGTTCGGCGATTCCACGGACGTGCTACGGGAACTGCACAAGGATTACCGCAAGCTGGACTATGTGGTCACCGAGCCGGACGAGAGCATCGAGCGGCCGGCGGGCGCGCTTACGGCGATCCCGGTTTTTTCCCTGGCCATTTCCTAGGAGGAAGCCGCTGGTTTCGGAGCGGGAGACAACGTGGGCGAAGTGAAACCTCTCGCCAAGGAGAGGGTTCGCTTCCCCCGTCCTTGTACCAGGCGTCTTTAGGGAGCTTCCGAAAAGACCAAACCGCCCCTGGAGGGTCGACAAGGTCCGGTCCGGCGCCGGGCCAACGGCGCGCCTCGGCTTCGCGGCATGTTCATCACGGGTTAAAGTCAACGCCCCGCGTCGGCCGCGGGGGCTCGTCATTATTCAAGTGGACAGGAGAGTTCGATGGAACTGACAACCGAGATCATTCTGGTGCTGGCCATGATCGGCCTGGCCGTGGTTTTGTTCATTGTGGAATGGGTGAGGGTGGACGTGGTGGCCATCCTAATGATGGTTGGCCTGCCGTTGTTGGGCTTGGTCCAGCCGAATGAAGCCTTCTCCGGCCTTTCGAGCAACGCGGTGGTGTCGATCATCGCGGTCATAATCATCGGCGCCGGCCTGGACAAGACCGGGCTGATCAACCGCTTGGTGGCGCCCATTGTTAAGGTGGCGGGCAATAGCCAGTCCCGGATCGTCATCTTGATCTCCATGACGGTGGCCTTCATATCCAGCTTCATGCAGAATATCGGCGCCGCGGCCCTGTTTTTGCCGGCGGTTCAGCGCATCGGTAAAACCCTCAATATTCCCCTTTCCAAGCTCCTGATGCCCATCGGGTTCTCCTGCATTCTCGGCGGCACGGTCACCCTGGTGGGATCGAGCCCCCTGATCCTTTTAAACGACTTGATCAAGCCCTTTGGGCTGGAGCCTTTCGGCCTGTTTGCCGTGACTCCCATCGGCGTGTCCCTGGTGGCGGCCGGGATCGCCTATTTCGTGCTGTTCGGCAAATGGGTGCTCCCCGGAGTCAAGGAAGGCGAGGGGGACGCCTCGTCGGGTAAGAACGTCGTGGGGCAGGCCTACCAACGCCTCGGCGACTCCTTTGAACTCAAGGCCCCCGAAAATTTCAAGGAACACCTGACCATGGAGATGATCCGGGACTTGTACCTGGTTCATCTCGAGGCCGTCAATCGACACGCCACCAGCGAAAGAATTTTCGCTCCCGAGCGCGACTGCGACATTCACCCCGGGGACGACCTGGTGGTGGTCGGGCCGGAAACCAACGTCCTGCGCCTGGCCGAGCACTATGGTTTCGAGGTTAAATACGCACTGGACGTTTTCAAGGACGATATGTCCCCGGCGATGTCCGGCACGGTGGAAGCCGTGGTCTCGCCCCGGTCCGAGTTGGCGGGCAAGACCCTGTCGCAGGTCCATTTCCGGCAGAAATACCGGGTCAACTGCCTGGCCATCTATCGGGGGGACAAGACCTTCTACGCCGGCCTGGCCGACATCGTGCTGCAGCCCGGCGACGCCATTCTGCTCCAGGGGCAGTGGGAGCGTTTCCACATTCTGCGCGACCACCACGACTTCCTGTTTTCCACCCCCGTGGACGCCGATATTTTACGGCCCCAGAAAGCCCTGTTCGCCGCCTTGTGGCTGGTCGTGGCCCTGGTCATGACCATGGTTTTTCACATTCAGCTCTCGGTCTGCTTGATGACCGGCGCCCTGGGCATGATCCTGACCCGGGTCCTATCCATTGACGAGGCGTACGCGGCCGTCGACTGGCGGACCATCTTCCTGCTGGCCGGCCTTATTCCCCTGGGCTTGGCCACCATGAAAACCGGAGCGGCGGCGTATATCGCCAACCTGACCCTGTCCATGCTCGGGCCGGTTTCCCCCATCGCCCTGCTGACGGTCATTGCGGTGATATCCACGGTCTTCACCCTGGTGGTCTCCAACGTGGGCGCCACGGTGCTCCTGGTGCCCCTGGTGGTCAGCATGGCCCAGCAAGCCCACATGGACCCGCGCATGGCGGCCCTGGTGGTGGGCCTGGCCACTTCCAACTCCTTCATTCTACCCACGCATCAGGTCAACGCCCTGTACATGGGGCCCGGTCGTTATCGGAGCATGGACTTTATCAAGGCGGGTCTGATAATGTCCATTTTGTTCATTGTGGTAACCATCGGCGTGATTTATTTGTTTTATGGAGTGCAAGGGTAACCGCGTCGCCTGGTAGGGCGGGTTCGCCGGGGAGAGAGGAGGCGAGTTCGGCATGAGAAAAAGAATTGCCTTGGCCTTGCGTCATAAAGTCATGGCCGCTTTCGTCCTCCTTCTTTCGGGCGGCCTTGGCTTTGGGGGGCTGGTTTACACGCGTCATGTGATAATCCAGGAAAAACTCAATTTCATCGAGCTGGCCGACGACGTGCTCAACAACGTCCTGGAAGTCAGGCGCTACGAAAAAAACTTCTTTTTGTATGGGGGCGCGGAAAATTATGAGTTGATGATGAGATTCCTGTCCCTGGCGGAAAAGCAACTGGAAAGGATGAGCCGCGACGGGGACTCGGATTTTAATTACGGGCCCTTGAAACGGGGCGCCTCCCAGTTGGCCGAGTATCGTCTCGCGGCGCGGGACTACAAGGCCAATCTGACCGAGCGGACTCCCCTGTCCCTTCCGACCCATCTTTCCGAACTGGGGGAGGAGGTCCGCGCCATCGGCCGGACCCTGACCGAGGAGATCGTGGGTTTGGTCAAGCAGGAACGTCGTCAGATCGACCAGTTGATCGGAAACCAGAAGCGTTCCCTCTTTTATTCACTAGGGCTTTTCGTCATGCTTTCGCTGGTGGTGGCCTACTATCTTTTTTTTCAGATTTTTCGGCCCATGACCGCCATCCAGAGCGCGGCCGCGGAAATCACGGCCGGCAACGTCCGCGAAATTCCTCCGGTGGCCGGTTCTCCCGAGGTCCAGTCGCTTATCGTGGTCCTCAATAACATGATCCATGAATTGGACAAGAAATCCGACCAGTTGATTCAGAGGGAAAAAATGGCGGCCCTGGGGACCCTGACGTCCGGGGTCGCTCATGAGCTGAACAATCCGTTGAGTAATATCTCCAGTTCCACCCAGATACTGCTGGAGGAACTGGACGAGGGGAACCTGGAATTCCAGCGGGGCCTCTTGTCCGGGGTGGAGGAACAGGTCGAGAAGGCCCGGGACATCGTCAGATCGCTGCTGGAGTTCGCCCGGGAAAGGGAATTCGAACCCGGGCCGGTGGACTTGGCCAAGCTGATCGGGAGCACCATCCGGCTGGTGCGGGGGGAATTGCCCGGCGAGGTCAACATCAACGTGGACATCCCTTTTCCCATAGAGATCGAGGCCGATTATCGCCGGCTGTCCCAGGCCCTCATGAACCTTATCCTCAACGGCGTGCAGGCCATGGAAGGAAAGGGCGGGGTCCTCAAAATCGCCGCCTACTACAACCCCAAGGACCGCCGGGTCAGGTTGGAAGTGGAAGACGAGGGGCCGGGCATTCGGGAGGAAGACCTGCCCCACATTTTCGACCCCTTTTTTTCCACCAAGGAAGTGGGGGGCGGAACGGGCTTGGGTTTATACGTGACCTACGGTATAATTCAGAAGCACAGAGGGGATATTTCGGTTTACAGCCGGCCCGGGCAAGGCGCCAAGTTCGTTGTGTCGTTGCCTCTTAAACAGAATTCGGAGGAAAATGCCTGACCCCGAGGTGATACTGGTTGTCGAGGATGACGATCTGGCCCGGAGCAACCTGGAACACATCCTCCGCAAGGAAGGGTATGAAGTCGTTTCCGCCGCCAACGGCGAACGAGCCTTCGCGCTTCTGGAACGGCGGGATTTCGACCTGGTCCTGACCGACCTCAAGATGAAGCAGGTGGACGGGCTCCAGGTGCTCGACAAGGTCCGCGAGGCCCAGCCCCACACCGAGGTTATCATGATTACCGCCTACGCCACCGTGGATTCCGCCGTGGAAGCCATGCGGCGCGGGGCGTACCATTACCTGCCCAAGCCCTACAAGATCGAACTCGTGCGCAAGATCGTCCGGGAAGCCTTGCTCAAGCGGCGGCTTTACCAGGAAAACATGGACCTCAGGCGAACCCTGGCCGAGATGCGGGAAAAGGACCGGCCCCTGTTGGTCGGTTCCAGCGAGGCCATGCGCAAGGTCAACCAACTCCTGGCCCAGGTGGCGCCCACGGATTCCAGCGTCCTGATCATCGGGGAGACCGGGGTCGGCAAGGAACTGGCCGCCAAGACCATACACCAACTCAGCCGGAGAAGGGACCGGCGGTTCGTGGCATTCAACTGTGGGGCCTTTACCGAGGAACTTCTGGCCAACGAACTGTTCGGGCACGAGAAGGACGCCTTTACCGGCGCGGCCTCCCAAAAGGCCGGGTTGATCGAAGCGGCGGACCAAGGCACGGTCTTCCTGGACGAAATCGGCGACATGCCGTTGAACATGCAGGTCAAGCTGCTGCGGGTGATCGAGGAAAGAGAAGTCCTGCGGGTGGGCGGGACCACGCCCATACCCGTGGATGTCCGATTCCTGGCGGCCACGGCCCGGGACCTGCGCCAGGACAGCCGGAACGGCTCCTTTCGCGCGGATTTGTATTTTCGCCTGAACGTGGTGACGGTCGTTCTTCCGCCCCTGTCCGAGCGGGCGGAGGACATTCCGCTTTTAACCCGCCATTTTCTGATTCAAAAAAGCGCCCAAGCGGGCAAGCCGGTCAAGGACCTGGACCCGGAAGCCATGGACGCCCTCCGTCAGTATTCCTGGCCCGGCAATGTCCGGGAACTGGAAAACGTCATCGAACGGGCCGTGGTCCTGGCCCGGGACGAGATCGTCAGGGTCCGGGACCTGCCCGCCGACTTGCTGGAACTGTCGATTCAAACCTATCGCCGGGCCGACGGGAACATGCCCACGCTGGAGGAGCAGGAAATCAATTACATTCGGTGGGTCCTGGAAAAATCGGGATGGAACCGCACCAAGGCCGCCGAGACGCTGGGAATCGACCGGGCTTCCCTTTGGCGCAAGATGAAGCGGTTCGGGATCGGCGATTAGTTTCCCCTCGCTCTTTCCGCCCGACCCGGCCCTCTTGGCCCGAGGTCGCGGCGCGGGTCGTGTTCCACTATTTTCGGCCCGGTAAAAAATTCTTTTATTTTTTCCCGGACGTAGTATGTTTTTACCCGCCGCGTCACAACAACCAATGAAAAGGCCCTTCGGTCATTTTCATACCAATCGACGAAAGGCGGGAACCAACTTGTCCGGCGGGATGGAAGAAAAATACAAGCGCCCCGGCCGAATCGAGCGGGCCCGGCGAAGGCTGGAAACGACTCGCGGCGGGCTGGTCGGGCCGAGGAGAAATCGGCGTTTTCACGAGCGGCTCGAGGCCGACCCCTGGGGATATATGGACGTGATGTTCAGGGGCGGGTTTCGGGCCATGAACGTCGGGGCCAACGCCGTCGGCCTGCTGATCGCCGTGGCTTATTTCATCTTTCTGGACGATGTCCTGGCCTTGACCGACATAACCAAGTTCGCCTTCCTACCCCTGGTGGTGTTCGCCGTTGTTTCCATCACCGCCGCGACCCTGTCCCAACGCTGGGTCGACGATCTGGCCGGACTATCCCGGGCGCGAAGGGAAGACCAGGTCCCCCCGGACGATTTGTTGAAACGGGCCCAAGGCAAGATCATGGATTATCCCGTTTTCGCGGCCGCGGTCAGCCTGTCCGCCTGGTTCACCAGCGCCGCGGCCGTGTCCGCTTTCTTTTTCTTCCAGCTCCGCGGCGACCTCGCCGGGAGCGAGGTCTTTATCCCGTGCCTTAAATCGTTTGTGGGGATCATGGTCGCGGGCGTTTTCACGGCGGCCATTATTCTTTTTATTTCCGAGGTGATCTGTCAATCCCTGCGGCCCTATTTTTTCCGGGGCGGGGAGTCGGCCCATGGGCTGGGACGGTTCAAGCTGGGCTTGAGGCGCCGGTTGTTCATAAGTTTCGTCATGACCAGCCTGTTGCCGTTGATGCTCCTGGCCGTTCTTTCGTTCGGCAAGGTCAGGCTGCTGCTCGCCGCGGACCCGGCCGCCGGTCTGCAAAGCCTCCTCAACCTGACGATTTTCATCGTCCTGTCCGCCTCCGGCATGTCTTTTATCATCAATCACCTGCTGGAACACAGCATCCTGGACCCCGTCGAGGACCTGGAGAGGGCCATGACCAGGGTCGAGGCCGGGGATTTTTCCACGAGAATAACCGTGACCTCCAACGACGAAATCGGGGCCCTGGCCGACAGGTTCAACGCCATGACCGCGGCCCTGAAGGATGGGGCGCGCATGCGGAACAGCCTGGCCCTGGCCCGGGAGGTCCAGCAGAGCCTGCTGCCCGGCGGCAGCCCGCGCTGGGCGGGCCTGGACGTTTCGGGACGCAGCCTGTACTGCGATGAAACCGGTGGGGATTATTACGATTTTGTGGAGGATCGGACCCAGGGCCGTCTATCTCTGGTGGTGGCGGACGTTTCCGAGCATGGGGTTTCCTCGGCCCTGCTGATGGCCTCGACCCGGGCCCTGATTCGTGAATATTTACTGTTGACGCCCGACCCGGCGACCGCCGTCGGCGCGGTCAATCGGGTCCTGGTCCGTGATGTCGGCGAGTCGGGCCGGTTCGTAACCATGTGCCTGGCGCAACTTGACGTCGCGGCCGGAAAACTGTCCTGGGCGTCCGCGGGCCACGATCCGCCCCTGCTTTACGATCCCGGGTCCGATGAATTCCATCTCCTGGAGGGGCGCGGCCCGGCCCTGGGGTTGCTGGATGGTTTCGCCTACCCTTCCGGCGAGCGGATGTTGGAGCCCGGACAGGTCCTGATCCTGGCCACCGACGGGGTCTGGGAGGCCAGGAACGAACAAGGGGAAATGTTCGGCAAGGAACGCCTTGGGAATATCGTTCGCGGGCGTTTCGATCGGCCGGCCGGGGAGATCGTCGACGCGGTCCTGGAAGCCGTGATCGGCCATTGCGGGGGCCGGGGCCTGGAGGACGACGTCACCTTGGCGGCGGCCAAGGTCACTGATGACCGGATGATGTTGTAGTCGGCCCAACCGGGGCGCCGCTCATTTTTCGCCGGGCTGGAAAAGCCTGGCGCAACCAAGGAGAAGGTGGTAACAATGTCGCTTCCTACTGGTAGGGAATACCTTGAAAGTCTTAAGGAATTTTCACCGGAAATATATATTCGCGGCCGGCGGGTCGAACGAGTGTGGGACCACCCGTTGCTCCGTCAGACCTTGAACCACATTTCCGCCGGGTACGACCTGGCCTCCCACCCGGAAACCCGGGACCGGTTCGCCGTCAGGTCCCCCCTGACCGGCGAGGATATCCCCCGGCTACAGCTTCACATCCAGAATTCCCGGGACGACTTGCTGATCAAGGCCCGCTTGACCCGGGAAATTTCCGGCCAGAGGATTTGCGCCGGCTGCATGTCCAACATGCTGTCCGTGACCTGGGCCCTGGTCCATGACGTGGACCAGGCCCACGGCTCCGATTACTTCCCCCGATTCCAGGATTTCGTCAAGGAATTGCAACAAACCGGCCGGATATTCGCCTGGGGCATGATGGACCCCAAGGGCGACAGGTCCCTCCCGCCGTCCCGGCAGGACCCGCCGACCGACCTGCGCATCGTCAAGAAAAAACCGGGCGGCGTCGTGGTCCGGGGGGCCAAGGTCCACACCACCTATGGTCCGGGCGCTCACTTCGTGGTCGCGGTCCCCTGTCGGGCCCTTGGACCGGACGACAAGGACTACGCCGTGGCCTTCGCCGTTCCCATCGACGCCCCGGGCCTTAAAATGATCGCCCGGCCTTCCCCCGGGCCAGTCCGGGAAACCATGCTGGAAAGCCCCCTTAGTTCCAGGTTCATGGGCGTGGAGGCCATGACCGTTTTTGACGACGTGTTCGTGCCGGAGGAACGGCTCTTTATGTGCGGGGAATGGGAGCAGGCCGCCAACCTGCCCTTTTATTTCGCTTCCTTGCACCGGCAGTCCAAATGCGCTTGCAGCGCCGGCCACGCCGACCTGATGATCGGCGCCGCGGCCCTGGCCGCCGAGGCGAACGGCCTGGGACAGAAGGTCGGACATATCAGGGACAAATGCACCGAAATGATGATGGCCGCCGAAACTTCCTTCGGCTGCGCCCTGGGGGCCGCCGTGGAAGGCCGACTCCACCCCAGCGGCGTCTTTCTGGCCGACCCGGTTATCGCCAATTCCGGGCTTAATTATATCCGGTCCCGCGTCGGGGACCATCTCGCCCATCTGCACGACCTCGCCGGCGGCCTCGTTTCCACCATGCCCACCGAGGATGATTGGCAAAACCCCGACCTGAGAAAATACCTGGAAACGCACCTGCGCGGCGGCGCCGGCTTTTCCACCGAGGAGAGGCTGCGGGTCCTCAACCTGGTCCAGGACCTGGCCGCTTCCCGCCTGACCGGGACCATCCTCGGGTTTTCCATCAACGCCGCCGGCTCCCCGGCCACCAACAAGGTCGTGGTCCACGGTCTTTACGATTTGGAAAAGCGAAAAAATATCGCCAGGAAGATCGCGGGGCTGGCCTGATCCCTCGCCCGTGGTTCCGGCCGCGCCCGCCGTGGGCCGGCCGGAATTTGGTTGACATAGTCCAGCAATTATGAAATAATTGGTATACAAGATAATCGAAATTGAATGAATGGCATTTTAGGGCTTAATTTTTAGTGAAATCTGGTTTATGATTAATCGTATACAAACTAAATGTCAACCCAGGGCAAGGGAGGTAGGGAATGGGCCAATGGCATAAAACCGGCTGCGTGCTCTGCGCGCAGAATTGCGGGTTGGAGGTGCTGGTCGAGGATAACCGCGTTGTCAGGTCCCGGCCGGACAAGGATAATGTCCGGAGCCAGGGGTACGCCTGTCGGAAGGGGTTGAACGTGGCCTGGCATCAGCATCACGCCCAACGCTTGACTCATCCTCTGAAAAAAACGTCGCGAGGCTTCGAGCAAATCAGTTGGGACCAAGCCATCTCGGAAATCACGGACAAGCTCAAGGGCGTCATCGCGGCCCATGGACCCCGGGCCCTGGCCTACATGGGCGGGGGCGGGCAGGGTTGCCATTTCGAGGCCGCCTTCGGGGTCCGGCTTTTGCGCGGCTTGGGGTCCCAGTATCACTACAGCGCCTTGGCCCAGGAGCTTACCGGTAAATTTTGGGGGCACGGGCGGGTGTACGGGCGTCAGTATTTGATGACCGGGCCGGACGAGGCGGAAACGGACCTGCTGCTGGCCATCGGCTGGAATGGGTGGATGAGTCACCAGATTCCGCAGGCTCGCCGGGTGTTGGACCGGATTTCCCGGGACCCGGACAAATTGCTGGTGGTCATCGATCCTCGTCGGTCGGAGACGGCCCGGCGGGCCGACATTCACTTGCGCATCCGGCCCGGAACGGACGCGCTCCTGACCCGGGCCATGATTTCCATCATTCTGGAGCAAGGCTGGGAGAACAAGGACTACCTGGCGAGGGAATGCTCCGGCTTCGAGAGTATTAAGCCGTGGTTCGCGGGATTCGACGCGCGGGCGGCCGTCAAGACCGCCGGTCTCGATTACGACCAGGTCCGGGAAGTCTGCCGGTTGTTCGCGACCAGGAAATCATCGCTGCACGGCGACCTGGGCGTCCTGATGGGTCGTCACAGCACCATCACGACGTACCTGGAAGTGATTCTGCTGGCGGTGTGCGGCCGGATCGGGGTCCGGGGCGGCACTATCTTCACCGGCTACCTCATGCCCATCGGCTCGCATTCCGACGAAAGGGACCCCAGGACCTGGCGGACCATCACGACTGATTTCCCGGCCATCATGGGGACCTTTCCGCCGAACGTCATGCCCGAGGAGATACTCGGCGATTCCCCGCAACGGCTGCGGGCCGTGATCTGCAGCGGCTCCAACCCGCTGCGGTCCTACGCCGACACCACGGCGTACGAAAAAGCCTTTTCCGAACTGGACCTTCTGGTGACGCTGGAACTGGCCATGACCGAAACCGCCGCCTTGAGCCATTACGTCCTGCCGGCTCGTTCCGGTTATGAGTCGTGGGACGGGACCTTTTTCCCCTTGACCTTTCCCAAGGTGTTTTTTCAGATGAGAAGGCCGGTGGTTCAACCCGAGGGCGAGCCCTTGGAGGCGGGGGAGATCATGGTTCGCCTCGCGGACAAGCTGGGCCTGATCCCGGAAATCCCGGACACGCTGTACCAGGCCGCTGATTCCGGGGACCGGCTCAAGTTCGGAATGGCCCTGATGGAATACTTGGGGGCCAAGCCCGAGGCCATGAAGGTTACGCCCTTCATCCTGGCCAAAACCCTGGGAAAGGCCCTCGGGTCGGCCAATTTGTCCGCCTTGTGGGGCCTGCTGATGACCGCTCCCGAAAATTTCCGGAAAAACGCGGCGCGAGCCGGATTCAAGCCCGGCCCCATGCTGGGGGAACAAGTCTTTCAGGCCTTGCTGGACCATCCGGAGGGCCTGTGGGTCGGCCAGGTGGACCCGGACGACAATTTGCGGGAATTCATTCAGACCGGGGATGGAAAAATAAACCTCCATATTCCGGAGCTGGACGAGGGCGTCAGGAACCTGACCGCCGAAAGGGAGGAACGGGAACTGGCCCTCGACCCGGCTTTCCCCTTGATCCTGATGGCCGGTCGGCACATGGATTTCAACGCCAACTCCCTGATGCGCAACCCGGACTGGAACAAGGGAAAAAGGGCCTGCACCCTGGCCATGAGCCCCGCGGACGCGGAAAAACTGGGGTTGTCGGACGGACAGCCGGTTCGGGTCCTGACCGCGGGGGGCCGGGAGGAAGTCGAGTTGGAACTGGATGACAACTGCCGCCCGGGCCACGTGGTGATGCCCCACGGCTTCGGCCTGCATTATGAAGGCCGAAAATACGGCGGCAATGTCAACCGGTTGACCCAAAACACCAATCGCGACCCCATCGCGGCCACGCCGCTCCACCGTTTCGTGCCTTGCCGGGTCGAGGCCGCCTGACCGAGGCGGCGACCCAGGCTTGGTCGAAATCACGCCGGGCTCCCGGGTTTGCGCCCGGGGGCCCGGCTTATTTCAGGCCAGGGGCAGGGTGATGGTCACGGCGATCAGGTCCTCGGTTTCCCGTCCGACATTGATGATCCCGTTATGCTTATGGACGATGACCGGGGTCAGGGGCAGGTCCACCAGGGACCGGTCGGCTTCCTCGGTGGTAAAGGGGTAGAAAAAGTGCCGGAGTTGATCGTCGGGCAGGTACCCGGCCGGGTAGGTCATTTTTATTTCCATGGTTTTTTTGTTGGTCGTTACCACGAAGTTGAGCCGGCCCCGGGGCGGCATTTGGTAGGCCGCGTTTCGGATCAGGTTGACCAGGGCCCGCTGGAGAAGGTCGGGGTCGATGTTCAACCGGGGGAGGAGGTCCGGCAGGCCCAGGTTCAACTCGGTCTGGCGGTCGCGAATGAAGGGCAGCCCGGCTTCGGCCACGCCCCGGAAAAAAACGTTGGAATCGACTTCCCGGGTCTTCAGACCCATGGGCTTGATATAGGATTGAATCATGTTGATGATCTGTTCCAGGCGGGCCACCTGTTCCAGGAGCATATCCACATAGAGACAGGCCGGATCGTCCTTGTCGAGTTTTTTGGTCAGGCGCCGGGCCGCGAGTCCGACCACGGACAGGGGATTGCGAAACTCATGGGCCAACCGGGCCGATATTTCGCCTAGGGTTTTCAGTTCCTCGGCCTGGACCGTTTGGTCCTGGAGTCGTTTTCTTTCACGGATGTCCAGAAGATAGCCTTCCAGGTACAGCGAGGCGCCGTCCTCGTCGCGGACAGGCTCGGCGTGATCGAGGATGTGGACTTCCTGGCCGGCTTGGTCGAGCAGCCGGTACTCCAGCTCGAACACGCCGCCTTGTCGCAAGGCCGTTGTCTTGGCCCGCAGTACTTTGTCCCGGTCTTGGGGATGGACCGCTTCCAGCCAGACGGCTGGAGGCCCGACCAGGCTTTCGGCCGGCCGGCCGGTCAGTCCTTCGATATAGGAACTGATGAAGGTCCGGATCAGGCTGTTTTCCAGGCGGTACACCACCAGGGGGATGTGTTCCAAAAGGGTGCGGAATTTTTCCTCCGACTGGACCAGCTCCGCGGTTCGTTCCTGGACCTTGGCTTCGAGTTCGTGGGCGTGGTGTTCCAGTTGGAACCTGGATTCTTCCAAGCCGGCCAGCATATTGTTGAGGGCCTTGGCTAGAACGCCGAACTCGTCGTCGGCCGCGACCTCGATCCGCGGGACTTTTTCGCCGGCCGTGATTTTTTCGCACTGCCGCGCCATGGCGTCGATGGGCGCGAGAAAAAGGGAGGAAATCCACCAGACAAAAACCAGGGCCAGGCAGAGCAGTATGAGTCCGAATATAATTATCAGTTCCCGATATTTTTCCAGCAGGGAAATGATGTCGGTCCGGGCGCGGGTCATTTCCAGGACAGCCACGCTTTCGCCCTTGAAATTTTTCAAGGGGCCGCAAAGGACGGCGACCGGGCCGGATTCCGCGGAAACGGTCAGGAAGCGGACTTTTCCGCTGTGCATGACTTCCCGGTAAACCCGTGACGCCGGCATGGTTTTCCTGGGCGTGGTGGTGGACAGGACCCGGAAGGACGTCAAGGCTTCGTTCGACGGCACGTACAAGGTGACGTCGGCCCCGAATTCCGTTTTGAGCTTTTCCAGGAAGTCCTGGGAGAGACTGATGCCGGCTTCCACCGTGCCGACCAGCCGTTGTTCGTAATACACCGGCGCCACGCCCCGCAGACTGAATCCCATGAGTCCGAATTCCACTCCGGCCGCGGCCTGGCCCGTTTCGTGCGTCTTCAGGATGGTTTGCCGATACCCTTGAAGGTCCTCGCCGTAATGTTCCGGGCGATGAAGCCTCAACAGGGACCTGGCCGGGTAGGTGTGGAAATGGAACAGGTTGATCTGGGTGGAAGCCTTGAGTTCCTCGAAAACCGGCAGGTAGCGCCGCAGCAGTTCCTCCCGGTTTTTTTCCGCCAGGGCCTTTTGCACTTCCGGGGCCGCCGCGGTCAGAATGGCCAGGGCCTTGGCCGATTCCAACTGGAGATTCAGCCCTTCCATGATGTCCGTGTAATTGCGCCTCATGCCCGATTCTTCCTGCAGGCCCAGGAGCTGGCTTTGGCTTCGTATCCCCCACACCACCAGCAGGGCCGTCAAGGCCGCGGGCAGGAACAGGAAGGGGATCAAGAGCTTCCATTTTATGCTGATATTTCGTAATTCCAGGATCGAGGCGATCATTTTTCCGCGTCCTTTGGGGGACATTTACGTTCCTACGCCGGAAAAATCTGGCGCTGCCATTGCTACTGTGTATAATACAGTAAATTATCGATTCAGGGAGGTTGATTCAAATACGCCTCTCATTTTCCTCGACTTCAGATCAAAGGCCTGTGCGGGATGCCTCAATCCGGAACCACATTCGAAAAACACCTCGACGCCAGGATAACGCTTTTTATTTTCGACCCGATCATCAAGAAGCACATCGCCTTGGCCCTCGGTCACCTGGGGTTTGGGCAGGTCGACGATCAGAGCGTTTCGCGTAATTATTTCGAGGCGTTGTCCCGCTTGGTCCCGATAATATCCAGCGATCGGGAGTTGATTCTCATCAACCTGCCCCCCAAGCCCCGCCCGTCCACGGCCAAGAACGACGTCACGGCCATTTACGACCAACTTAACGACATGTATCTCGACATCAAGACCCATCTGGCCAAAAGACACCCCGACCCCTTGAAATTCCTGTCAAAAACCGTGCCCGTGGTTGAAGTTGGAGATTACCTGAGGGAAAAGCTGATCGAGGTGTTGTTTAAATACCGGGTGCCCGCGGCCTTTTTCATGTCAACCTTGGTCGAGACCAGGCTTCTTCAGGGAACTCGAAAGGCCCAGCAGGCCCGGGAAAACTTTCAGACTCATTTCAGCGAGCTATCCTTGTACCTGGAGCAGTATTTCCGGGACAGGAACGAATTGGTGGCCTTGGCCGACGAAAAATTGTCGGAAAAGGAATTGAGCGAAAGGAAGAAAAAGTTCGACCAACTGATGGGCGAGGCCAAAACCCGAAAGGAAGCTGGGGATTTCGACGGGGCCATCAACCTCCTGCGCCAAGCCATCGAGACCTATCCCAAGGACATCGAGCCGTTTTTGGAAAGCGGTCGACTTTACACCCGCAAGAAGGAATACACCCGGGCCTTGTCCCGCTTCGTGCAGGCCGAGGAGCTTTTCCAGGACGCGCCGGCCCCCAACAAGGAGATCGCCAACATGCGCCTGACCCAGGTCAAGGAAAGGGTCGAGGCGGGCGCGGACCCCAAGAGCCCGGAAATAATGGGGCTTTTGGAGGAGGCGGTCGGAAATTACCGCCAGGCCCACGCCAAGGCGTCCCAGTCCGAGTCCAAGCGACCCCATAGCCCCGAGTTTCACGGACCCAATACCGACATGGCTATCGG
The DNA here is from genome assembly GCA_043806915.1 of Pseudomonadota bacterium. Taxonomy (GTDB): domain Bacteria; phylum Desulfobacterota; class Desulfarculia; order Adiutricales; family JAGVGV01; genus JAZDGM01. The sequence continues at coordinate 18,536 of JAZDGM010000067.1, forward strand.
GCAGGAAATCCTGAAATGGGACCTGGGGGAGCTCCTCGGCCCCAAGCATCCGGTCGTGTCCGAATTATTGGGGTTGGCCCGGTCCACCACGGCCGGTTTGGAACAGCTTCCCATTCATGAGCTGTCGAGCATGCAGTGCATCTCCCTGGGGTTGCAGGCCCTGGAAGCGGGCGACATTCCCCAGGCCCAGAAATATTACTTCCACGCCTTGATCGATAAGGAGCGTTTCAGCCAAATCTGCACCGAAATAAATATGTTCGGAATCAAACTCCGGACCATGGGGCGCGTCGACGACGCCGTGAAGGTCTACACCCGGCTGCTGAAGTACAACCCTCCCAACCAAGGGCCGGTATACTGGAACCTGGCCATCGCCCAAGCCCATAAGAACGAGGTGTTGAGCGCCGCCGGTTTCGTGGCCCGCTGCCTTTACACCGACCCCTTTCTGGCCAAGGAAAAGGAGTTTTACGAAAGCCTGACTTCCGCGCTGGTGCCGGTGACGCTGCGCTTGTTGCGCGCCTTGCGCATGATCGCCATACAGTCAAAAAAAGTCGAGCCCGATCCGCGGTTGGCCAAGCTGTACCAGGCCCAGGAACGCTTGGTCGCGCTTGTGGCCGCCGGAAAGATGGAGGACGCCCTGAAGCTTTTTCTGGGCTTGGCGCGGCAGGCGCCCAAGTTCACGGTGAAACCCGAGTTCCACGCCGACGGGGTTGTGTTTGAATTTTTAAAGAAAATCAGGGTAATCCTGGCCAAGAACCCTCGAAACCAGGCCAACCTGAAAGCCGTTGACGCCTGGTTGAAGTATGTCCTGGAACATCCCGCGCCCAAGGCCATGGTCCAGTATCGCCGCCTGTGCGACTTGGCCCTCGAGACCCTGCGCGAATCCGGGGACCAGAACGAGGCGTCCTTTTTTCTGGGACAGGCCTTGATTTTACTCCCGGAGGAATATTGGAGCCGACCTGATTTCCACTCCCTGGAAACCTTGCCGTCCCTGGCCTGGGAGTTGACGAAAAAGACCAAGTTCGTCGATCTATCACGTTTTCCGAAAGTCAAGCCCGGGTCGGCCGCCCCGGGCCCGGCGACGCCCAAGCCGGGGCGGCCGAAAGCGGAGCCGGCGACCAAAAAATGAGGCCCGCGGAGAGAGTTCTTCGGATCATATTGAAATTCAACTGTTTTAACCGCGGCGGCGCGGGAGGGGCGCGAATTGGCCCAGGTGAGTAAATAATACTTGCATGGCTCGGTTTGATCGGGCTATAAGAATTTGTCCCTTAACACGGGGAAAATAAAAGAGGTGGGTGGTCAATGAAAATACACGAGTTTCAGGCCAAAGACCTGTTTAGAAAGTTCGGAATTCCCGTCCCCAACGGTCTGGCGGCCGACTCCCCTGAACAAGTGCGGGAGGCGGCTTCGACCTTGGCCGAGGGTCGCTTGGCGGTGAAGGCACAGATTCACGCCGGCGGTCGCGGCAAGGGCGGCGGAGTCAAGGTTGTGTCCGGTCCCGACGAGGCGGCCCGCGTCGCCGCGGGCATGCTGGGCCAACCCCTGGTTACTCACCAGACCGGTCCCCTGGGTCAGGTGGTCCGGAAAATTTTGGTTGAGGAAGGCCAGGACATCAGGAAGGAATTCTATGTCGGCCTGACCCTGGACCGGGCCAAGGCCTGCCCGGTGTTCATGGTCAGCACGGCCGGGGGCATGGATATCGAGGAAGTGGCGGAAAAGACCCCGGAGCTGATTTTCAAGGAAGCCGTCGACCCCCGGGTCGGCCTGCTGCCCTTTCAGGGCCGCAACCTGGCCGCTAATTTGGGCCTCCAGGGCAACCTGATGCGGGACGGCGCCGCGCTCTTCGACAAGGTCTACAAGATTTTTTCGTCCCTGGACGCTTCCCTGGTCGAGATCAATCCCCTGATACTGACCGGGGACGGACGGATTCTGGCCCTGGACGCCAAGGTGACCTTCGACGACAGCGGCCTGTTCCGGCACAAGGAGATTCCGGCCCTGGAAGACCCCTTCGAGGTGGACCCCCTGGAACTGGAAGCCACGAAATTCGGGCTTAATTACATCCGCCTGGACGGCAACATCGGCGCCATGGTCAACGGCGCCGGCTTGGCCATGGCCACCATGGACCTGATCAAGCAGGCCGGCGCCGAGCCCGCCAACTTCCTGGACGTGGGCGGCGGCGCCAACGCGGACATGATCGCCAACGGCTTCCGCATCATTCTGTCGGACAACCGGGTCAAGGCGGTGCTGATCAACATTTTCGGCGGAATTCTCCGGTGCGACGTCCTGGCCAAGGGGGTTATCGAGGCCGCGACCAGAAACAAGGTCGAAGCCCCGATCATTATTCGACTCGAGGGCACCAACGTGGAGGAAGGTCGCCGGTTGCTGAACGAATCCGGCTTGACGTTCACCGTGGCCAGGGACCTGAAAGAGGCGGCTGAAAAAGTCGCCGCGGTGGTGAGGAACTGATATGAGCATCCTGGTTGATATAAACACCAAGGTTTTGGTTCAGGGAATAACCGGCTCCGAGGGTCGGTTTCATACCGAGCGCATGTTGGAATACGGGACCAAGGTCGTGGCCGGGATGACTCCCGGCAAGGGCGGCCAGGAAGTCCTGGGCGTTCCGGTGTTCGATACCGTGCGCGACGCCGCGGCCAAGACCGGGGCCAACGCTTCCGTGATCTTTGTTCCTCCCGCCTTGGCCGCCGACGCCATCATGGAGGCGGCGGACGCCGGACTGGGCCTGGCCGTTTGCATCACCGAGGGAATTCCGGCCTTGGACATGGCCCGGGTCAAGCATTACCTCCGGGAACGCGACACGGTCCTGATCGGGCCGAACTGCCCGGGCATTATTTCCCCCGGGCAGACCAAGCTGGGCATCATGCCCAGTCCCATCCACAAGCAGGGGGCCGTCGGAGTCGTTTCCCGCAGCGGGACCTTGACCTATGAAGTCGTCGACCAGTTGACCCGGGCCGGCCTGGGGCAGTCCACCTGCGTGGGCATCGGCGGGGACCCGATCATCGGGCAGAACTTCCTGGACATCCTGCAAAGATTCAAGGATGACGACCAGACCGAGGCCGTGGTCATGATCGGCGAAATCGGCGGTCGGGCCGAGGAGGACGCGGCCTTGTATATTCAGAAGGAATTCAAAAAGCCGGTTTTCGCCTTTATCGCCGGCCAGACCGCCCCTCCGGGCCGCCGCATGGGACACGCCGGGGCCATCATATCCGGTAAATCCGGAACCGCGGCCGACAAGGTGGCGGCCCTCCGGGCCGCCGGCATAACCGTGGTGGAAACCCTGGGGGCCCTGGGAGAGACCGTCAAGGCGAATATCTAGGGCTGATGGTCCATTCCATTTTTTCGTTATTGATTATATAGATTTATTAAGATTATTGATAACGCCCCGCGCCCCCAACCCCTCTCCCGCCGGGAGAGGGGCGACGGGGGTCGCCCGAAGGCCGGAAGGGATGGAGCGACTCGTTCCCGGCGGCCCGCTATTCCTGAAACATGAACCGCCTCATGCTGATGTTCAGGAGCAGCCCCACGGCCAGCATGGTGGTTATCAGGCTGGAACCGCCGTAACTGATGAAGGGCAGGGGAATTCCCACCACGGGCATGAGTCCGGTGACCATGCTGACGTTGATCAAGACCTGCCAGAAGATCAGGGCGGTCAGGCCCAGGGCCAGCAGGGCCCCGAAACGGTCCTGGCTTCTTCTCACAATCTGCAAGGCCGTCAGAATCAGCAGTAAAAAGAGGATCAGCAACACGATCGAACCGACAAAGCCCCATTCCTCCGCGAAAACCGAAAAGGCGAAGTCGGTGTGCTGTTCGGGTAGGAACCGGAGCTGGCTTTGGGTCCCTTTCATATAGCCCTTGCCCCAGAACTGTCCCGACCCCACGGCGATTTTAGATTGAATTATGTGGTACCCGGCGCCCAAGGGGTCGTTCTCGGGGTTGAGAAAAGTGAAAATTCGTTGTTTCTGGTAAGCCTTGAGGGAGAACCAGGCGAAGGGGGCGGCCGCAGCCAGGCCGCCGCAAATGGCCAGCAAGACTGTTCTCCGGACCCGCATCAACAGCAGCAGGGGCAGGGACGACAAGGCCAGGTGCAGGGCCGTGCCCAGGTCCGGCTGCTTGAGAATCAAGAGAAAGGGCAGGCCCACAAATAGGGTCGGTCCGATCAAGTCGGAAAACGAGAGTCCCGTGGGGTATTCCCTACGGGCGAAATATTTGGCCAGGGCGATAATGACGAAAACCTTGATCAGTTCCGAGGGTTGGAGTCTGAATACTCCCAGATCGATCCAGCGTTGGGCGCCGGAGCTGGTGAGTCCGAAAATCATGACGAAGACCAAGAGGAGGACGCCGAAGCCGTAAATCATATAGGCTGAGTCGCAGAGGACATGATAATCGAACAGGAGAATAACCCCGAGGAAGGCCATCCCCATCAGAAACCAGTACAATTGTTTCATATAGACCGGGGTTCCCCCGGCCTGGAACCCGGAGGAGGCGCTGTACAGGTTTACGATGCCCAGGGTGGCCAGGGCCAGGACCAGGCACAGGAATATCCAGTCGAAGTTTTCCAGTAGACGTCGGTCAAACTGCATGATCAATCCCCCGCCTCCACGGTTTCCTCGGGGAGGGTTTTGTCGTCCCAGGGTTCGTCGGGGCGCAGGTAGGCTTGAATAACCTGGCGGGCCACGGGAGCGGCGACGGAACCGCCGTGTCCGGCGTGTTCAATGACCACGGCCACGGCTATTTTCGGATTTTCAACTGGAGCGTAGGCGACGAACCAGGCATGGTCCTTGTATTTATAGGGGAGGTCCTTTTCCTGGAAGCCCTCGAATTTTTTCAAGGCCACCACCTGGGACGTCCCGGTTTTGCCGGCGACTTCAATGCCGTCGATGCGGGCTTGACGTCCGGTGCCGGACGGTTCCGAGACCACGCCGGCCAAGCCCTTGCGGATGGCGTCGATCGTCCCGGGCTTGAGATTGAGGCGGCGCACGGTCGTCGGTCCGAAGGCCTTGATGACCGCGCCTTCGCCGTTGGTAATCATCTTGACCAGGCGACTTTGGAACAGGGTCCCCCCATTGGCGATGACGGCCGTGACCTGGGCCATTTGCAGCGGCGTGGCCAGGTTGTACCCCTGGCCTATGATCACGGACAAGGTCTCCCCTTTTTGCCACGGGGTCTTGAAACGTTTCTTTTTCCATTCGCTGTCCGGAACCAAGCCCGGTTTTTCGTTGGCCAGGCCTATGCCGGTCTTGGACCCCAGTCCGAACATTCTGGAATACTTGGCCAGGTTGTCGACGCCCAGGCGTCGACCGACCTCGTAATAGTAGGTGTCGCAGGATTCCACCAGGGAGCGGTGCAGGTTGACGCGGCCGTGCCCGGTCTTTTTCCAGCAATGATAAACCCAGTTTCCGAAGGCGTAGGCGCCGGTGCAGGAAAGGTATGTTTCCGGGTAAACCACGCCTTCCTCGAGACCGGCGGCGGCGGATATGATTTTAAAGGTCGACCCGGGAGGGTATTGTCCGCTGATGGCTCGATTTTCCAAGGGGTGAAGGGGATTTTGAACGAGGTCCTTCCATTGCTCGGGAGTAATTCCTTCCACGAAAGTGTTCTGGCTGAAGGTCGGCGCGGAAGCCATGGCCAGGATTTCCCCGGTGTTGGGGTCCAGGGCTGCCACGGCCCCGGCGTTATCCCCCAGGGCTTCCTGGGCGGCGCGTTGCAGCCGGGCGTCGATGGTCAAAAAGAGGTTATGACCCGGTATGGGGTCAACCTTGTTGATTATTTTCAGGATTCTGCCCGAAACATCGACTTCGGCCAGGTTGCGGCCGCGCTTGCCGTGAAGCCAGCTTTCCCAGGACATTTCAATTCCGAACTGGCCCACCAGGTCGCCCATGCGATGATCCCGGTATTCCTCGCGATTCAATTGGCCTTGGGTGATTTCGCCGAGGTAGCCCACGATGTGGGAGGCCAATTTATCCTGGAGATATTTTCGTCGGGGGTTGACCTGGATCACTATGCCGGGCAGTTCAAAACGGTGTGTTTCCAGGGCCACCAACTCGTCCCTGCTCATGCCGGTGAAAATCACCGCCGGCTTGAAACTGGGGGTGCTCTTGGCGCCCTCCAAGGCGGTCTTTACTTCTTCCCGGGGACGGTTGAGAATTTTGGACAAACGGTCGGCCAACAAGTTCATGTCGGGTACGTCCTCGCGCACCAGGGCCATTTCGTAGGACGGATGGTTGTCCACCAGGATCATGCCATTCCGGTCGAGAATCAGCCCCCGGGGCGCCAAGATGTCCTGGACCCGCGTCCGGTTGCTTTCCGACATGGTCCGGTATTCCGGGCCCTTGACTATCTGAAGGTACCACAGCCTGAAAAATAGAAACAGGAAGAGGCAGCACACCGCGACGGTCAGGTAGAGGTGGGGTTGAGCGAGTTGCTCCTTTTCCTGTGAAAAGGGATTGGGTTGAATCTTCACTAGTCGCTCTCCGGCTTGGAACCGCCGATGGCCCTGAAAAAGTCGAGGAATTTGAAGGCTAGGGGACAAACGGCGGCGGTGGCGAGGGAGGAAACCAGGGCCGTCGTGAGCGGACTTGACCAGGACAGCGATAAAGGAAGAAAGGACTTGCCGAAAATGTTCAGCATCAGGTAGGCCAGCCCGTTCCCCAGCAGCGAGAATACCAGGGAGAACAAGGTCAGAAACCAGGGCCCGGAAGGGTCGAGGTTCTGGCGGATGAAAAAGACGATTATGAAAACGATATAAAAATTGAAGGCGTTATACCCCAGTATCCCGCCTCCGGCGTCGAGGAGAAAGCCCAGGCCGGCGGAGAGCGCGGCGCCCGAGGCCAGGGGGGCGTACAGGCCGAGGTACAGGGTCAGCAGGATGAATAGGTCCGGCCCATAGCCGAACGGGCCGGCCCAGGTGTGAAATATGGTCTGGATGACGAAACAGCCGAATCCCAGGGCCGCAAGCATCACCATGGCCCTGGCCGGCGCCGCTTGAAGACCGGCGTCCGTTTCCATGGACTTATTTCCCCGGCTTGTCGCCAATGTATTCCCCCGTGGACGAAAAAGTATAATAAAAAGTTAGGGACGACGGCGGTGGGGCCAAGTGTTTTCGGGCCCTTTCCGGCGACCGTTCAGTCGCGACGGCCTTAATTTTCGGGTGGGGGCGGCGTGGAAAAAGGAGGTTTTTCAGCCAGAACCACCAGGATTTCTTCCAGGCGATCGAAATCGACCGCGGGAGCGATTTCAACTTCCAAGAAGATATCGTGCCCCGGCTTTCTGACCCGCACCACGCTGCCAAGGACCAAGCCGCGCGGGAAAACCCCGCCCCGGCCCGAGGACGTCACTAAATCCCCCCTAACCACGTCGTCATTTTTCAATACGTATTTGAGAGCGCATTGGGCTTCCGATTTGCCGGCCAGTATCCCGCGAACCCTATTCCGTTGTATCACGGCGTCAATGGAGCTGTTGTAGTCGATTATGAGAAGGACCTTGGAAAAGTGGGGGGATGTCTCGACAATCCGACCGACCACGCCCAGGTCGCAAATTACCGGCATGCCGGGACGAAGTCCGGCGCTTTCGCCGCGATCGATGGTCATGGTCTTGAACCAGGGACCCGGGTCCCAGGAAACAACCCTGGCCCCGATGGCCGGAAACTTGGCGCTGTCCTGGAAATTAAGCAAGCGATTCAAGCGTTGATTGGCCAACCCCGCCTCGCGGAGCTGGTTTATCTGGGTGTGGGACCTGGTCAGGGCTTTTTTCAGCTCGTTGTTTTCCTCGCGCAGCCCCACCAGAAAAAAATAACCACGCCAAGCCTCTTCGATGCCTCGAGCCGAGGTCACGAAGCCGTTCTGGACGGCGGCGACGGCTTCCAGAAGGATTCTTTCCGGCAGGCTAGGCGCTTTCTCGGGATCGGAATGGACCATGATGGCGAGCAGGACCATAACCCCAAGAAAGATCACTATAAAGAAGCGGAGACGCAATGACATTAAATTATGGACTCGAACCGGACCGGGGTGCGACGATTATCTCTTCCGGGCCCTTTCCGGGAGCTATTGGATCATGACCTCCTTGAGAACGGCCAAATTATCCAGGGCTTTTCCCGAACCTAAAACCACGGTGGACAGGGGGTCCTCGGTGATGGTGATGGGCAACCCGGTTTCCTGGCGCAACAGGATGTCCAGGTTTCGGAGGAGACCGCCGCCGCCGGTCAGGACAATGCCCTTGTCCACAATATCGGCGGCGAGTTCCGGAGGCGTCTGCTCCAGGGTTATGCGGACCGTTTCCACGATGGTCTCAATCTGCTCGGTGATGGACTTTCTGACTTCGTCCGAATCGATAGTCACGATCTTGGGGATGCCGCTGACAAGGTCGCGGCCCTTGACTTCAATAGTTTCAACCTGTTCGGTCGGGTACGCGGTGCCGATAGTGGTCTTGATGATCTCCGCTGTCCGTTCGCCGATGAGGAGGTTGTATTTCCTCTTGATATGCTGGAGGATCGCCTCGTCCATCTTATCTCCGCCGACCCGGACGGATTTGGAATAAACGATGCCGGCCAGGGAAATAACGGCCACCTCGGTGGTTCCGCCGCCGATGTCCACGATCATATTGGCCGTGGGTTCGGTGATGGGCAGTCCGGCGCCGATGGCGGCGGCCATGGGCTCCTCGATTAGGTACACTTCGCGGGCCCCGGCGCTTTCGGCCGATTCCCGGACGGCTCTTTTTTCCACCTGGGTGATGCCCGAGGGGACGCAGATTATGATTCTTGGGCGAACCAAGGTCCGTCGATTGTGAACCTTACGGATGAAATGGCGAAGCATGGCCTCGGTTATGTCGAAATCGGCGATAACCCCGTCCTTCATGGGGCGGATGGCCACTATATTGCCCGGGGTCCGACCGAGCATTTCCTTGGCTTCCTGTCCGACGGCCAACACCTTGTTTCCGGGCCGGCCGTCTCGTCTGACCGCCACGACCGAGGGTTCACGAAGGACCACGCCCTTGCCCTTGAGGTAGACCAGGGTGTTGGCCGTTCCCAGGTCTATCGCCAGATCGTTTGAAAAAACGCCTAAAACTGAATCTAACCACATTTGCAAGTTCCCGTATTACTTTTGGGCCCTTATTTTTGGAAGACGCGCCCCGCGTCTTCGTCGATTCCCAAAGTACCAGCGGCCATACTAGCAGAAACCCCGGCGGAACTCAAGCAAATTAAAAGAAGGAATTTTTCAGGCTTATCCCGGCGCGAACCCGCGAGCGCCTGAAATCGCCTTGGAAACGGGGCGATTACAGCCGACCTAAAATCTTGACCCCGCTATGGACGACCATCGCGAAGGTGTGCTATCTTTACTTTCAATAATCGGGCGCGAGGCGAAGCGGGGCCCGGCCGGGCTTGGAATAGGGCGGCCAGCGCTCCCGGCCGGCCGGAAGGCGCGGTATCGATCATTCGGCCCGGCGGCGGGTCGGCGGGAACTTCTCCCCCGCGGCAAAAGTCTCAAGGAGTCGGGCGCGGCTATTTCCCTCGCGGCCGAGGTTCGTCTTCACGCCTGACGGCGGGGCCGCCTCCGGCGTTTTTGAATTCTTTCATAGGGTAATTTATGAATCGACTCGAGACCGAGCAGTGGGAAAAAAAGCCCGTTATTTTGGTGGTCGACGACGAGGATTTGAACCTTCGCCTGATCGAGGCCCTGCTGAAGCCCCAGGGATATGACGTCATGGTGGCGCGGGACGGCCTGGAAGCCCTGAACAAGGTTCGACAGTTTCCTCCGGACTTGATTCTCCTGGACATAATGATGCCCAAGCTCAACGGGTTTGAAGTCGCGCGAAAATTGCGCGAGGACCCGGAAACCGTCATTATCCCCATTGTCATGGTCACGGCGCTCCAGGATGTCGAGGACCGGGTCAAGGCCTTGGAGATGGGGGCCGACGACTTCCTGACCAAGCCGGTCGACCGCATGGAATTGCGGGCCAGGGTCAGGTCCTTGCTGAAGGTCAAGGCCTATAACGATCATATGAAAAATTACCAGCAGAAGCTGGAGGCCGAGGTGGCCAGGCGGACCGACGAACTGCGCCTGGCCTACCACAAGGTCACCACGGCTTCACTGGAAACAATCCACCGACTTTCCCGGGCCGCCGAGTTCAAGGACGAGGATACCGGGAGCCATATTCTCCGGATGAGCAATTATTCGGCGCTGCTGGCCCGGCGAATGGGGCTCAACGAGACGACGGTGGAAAGGGTATTGTACGCCTCGCCCATGCACGATGTGGGAAAAATCGGGATACCGGACCAGATTCTACTGAAACCCGGTCGATTGAGCGAGGAAGAATGGAAGGTGATGAAGCTGCACCCCGAAATCGGAAAAAGAATTCTCGAGGGCGCCGAGGAGGGCTTCATCAAACTCGCGGAGGTCATTGCCATGACCCACCACGAAAAATGGGACGGGTCCGGATATCCGAAGGGACTCAAGGGTCCGGGGATTCCGCTGGTGGGCCGCATCGTGGCCCTGGCCGACGTCTTTGACGCCCTGATGTCCAAGCGTCCCTACAAGGACGCCTTTCCCCTGGAGAAGTCCCTGGGGATAATCAGGGAGGGACGGGGCGGCCATTTCGACCCGGAAGTCGTGGACGCTTTTTTCGACGTCTTGGACCAGGTGCTGGTGATCAGGGAAAAATACCGGGACGAGCGGGGGAGCCGGCTGTACGAAATGGCCGGCCTGGCGGAAGGAATCAAGGTCGGCTAGGACCGTCGTCCGAACCGGGATTGAGGAAAAACAGGGCCTGGCGGTTATTTTGTTCTTGACAACCGTCAAGATGGCCGCTATCTTCACGGTTTACGTGTGCGGAGGTTAGGGAAACATGTATGCAGTAATCAAGTCCGGCGGGAAACAATACCGAGTCGCCCCCGGTCAAACGGTCCGAGTCGAAAAGATCGAAGGCGGTTTGGGGGACGTTGTTTCCCTAAAGGAAGTCCTTTTGGTCTCTGACGGGGAAACCTTCAAGGTCGGAAGTCCGGTTTTGGCCGACGCCGAGGTTGTGGCCACCATCGTGGAACAACATCAGGCCAAGAAAATCCTCGTTTTCAGAAAAAAACGCCGTAAGGGCTACACCAAGATCCAAGGGCACCGCCAAAAATACACGGCCCTGCGGGTTCAAGAGATAAAGGCTTAAAGGAGCTTACGGGCAATGGCGCACAAAAAAGCGGGCGGCAGTTCCAGGAACGGCCGCGACACCATAGGCAAAAGACGCGGCGTGAAACGTTATTCCGGCCAGGAAGTCAGGGCCGGCAACATTCTGGTCCGCCAATTGGGAACTGTGTTTCACCCGGGGAACAACGTCGGCATGGGGCGTGATTACACCATCTACGCCTTGATCGACGGTAAGGTTGCTTTTGAACGCCTCGGGAAGGACCGCAAAAAAATCAGCGTCTACGCCGAGTAGACCGCAAAAAAGAACCGCGGCCGCGGTTCGCCGAAGGTTCCCGGACAAATGCGATTTGTAGATCAGGCCACTATATGGGTCCAATCCGGGAAAGGCGGGCCCGGCTGCGTCAGTTTCCGGCGTGAGAAATACATTCCGCGCGGCGGTCCCGACGGAGGGGACGGCGGTCGCGGCGGACAAGTCACCCTGGTCGCGGCCTCCCAAAAAGACACCCTCTATAAATTCCATTTTAATCAACATTTTCGGGCCGAAAACGGTCGACCCGGCATGGGCAAGAACCGGCATGGACGAAACGGGGCCGACCTGACGCTGGAACTCCCCCTGGGGACCCAGGTTTTTCAGGCGGATTCCGACGTTCTTCTGGTGGATTTGTCCCGACCCGGCTTGGAATACGTCGTGGCGGAGGGCGGCCGGGGGGGGCAGGGCAACGCCCGCTTCGCCTCCGCGACCCATCGCACCCCGCGGTTCGCTCAACCGGGGGAACCCGGGCAGGAATTACGTTTACGCCTGGAACTCAAGCTCCTGGCCGACGTCGGCCTGGTGGGCATGCCCAACGCCGGCAAATCCACCCTCATTTCCAGGCTGTCCGCCGCCAGGCCCAAGATCGCCGATTACCCCTTCACCACCCTGGTTCCCAACCTGGGCGTCGTGGTCGTCGACCGGGATCATTCCTTCGTCATGGCCGACATCCCCGGGCTCATCGAGGGCGCCGGGCAAGGGGCGGGCCTGGGGCAACGCTTCCTCAGGCACATTCAACGGTGCGGTCTTCTTCTTCACGTCCTGGACGCCGGTCGGGTGCTGGAAGAGGGGAACCTGGATTCCTATCACCAGATACTCGCCGAATTGGCCTTTTTCGACCCCGGCCTGCTCCAAAAAAGACAGATGGTCTTGGTGAACAAGATGGACTTGACCGGCGCGGACCAGGTTCTGGCCCTGGTCCGGGAAAAACTGCCGGACCTGGACTCCCTGGGGGTCAGCGCCGTCACGGGACAAGGCTTGGACGAACTTAAATGGGCTCTTTGGGGAAAACTGCCCGGAACCGAAACCGAACCTGATTGGGAAGAGGAATGAACAAGCTTGATCCCCGCCGTCAATCGCTCGCATCGGCCCGGAGGATTGTGGTAAAGGTGGGAAGCGGGGTGTTGACCGCGGAAGATGGGCTCAATACGGAATTCATGAAACGGCTGGCCGCGGAGACCGTCGCGCTCAGAAATAGAAACATCGAAATTATCCTGGTAAGTTCCGGGGCCATCGCCGCCGGCTTCAAGAAAGTCGGGCTTCGGGAAAAACCCAAGACGGTCCCGCACTTCCAAGCCTGCGCGGCCATCGGCCAGGCGCGCCTCATGATGGTCTACGAGGAGGCTTTCGGGGACCTGGGCTTCAAGGTCGCCCAGATTCTACTGACCGCCGACGACCTGGCTCACCGCCGCAGGTATCTGAACGCCCGGAACACCTTGACGACGTTGTTGGAATGGAACATCATCCCCATAATAAACGAGAACGACACCGTGGCGGTGGATGAGATCAAATTCGGGGACAACGACACGCTTTCCGGCCTCGTGGCCGGTCTCGTGGACGCCGACCTGCTGATCAACCTGACCGACATCGATGGGCTTTACGACCGCGACCCCCGGCGGGACCAGGAAGCCAGGTTCATTTCGGTGGTGGAGACCGTCGGTCCGAAGATCGAGGCCATGGCCAGCCGGATTCCCGGCGCCCTGGGCGCCGGGGGCATGTATACCAAGGTGTTGGCCGCCAAGCGGGTCGCCAGGCGCGGCGTTCCCACGATTATCGCCAACGGCCGGAAGGCGGGCGCCCTGACCAGGATACTGGCCGGGGAGTCCGAGGGAACCATGTTCCTGCCCAAGGACAAGGTCCTGGCGTCCCGCAAGCATTGGATCGCCTTCGCCGTGAAGCCCAAGGGCCGCCTGGTCGTGGACCGGGGCGCGGCCCGGGCCTTGCTCGATAACGGTAAAAGCCTCCTGCCCTCGGGACTGTTGGAAGTCAAAAATCGTTTCGGCGCCGGGGATGCGGTCCAGGTGCTGGGGCCGGAAGGGGAGCTGGTCGCCGTGGGGCTGTCCAATTATTCGTCCGAGGAACTGTCCCGACTTGTCGGCTGCCAGACTTGCGATATCGAGGAACGCTTGGGGTATAAGCATTCGGATGAAGTCATCCACAGGAACAACATGGTGGTGGGCAACGATCTGAAAAGCTGAGACGGTAACAATCAATACGCCCAACAGGCCGGGACGCGCCGGTCGCGGCGTCTTTCATTTCGTGTCGGTGGTTTCGGGAGGGATTTGCGGTGAACGTGGAAGCGATGATTTTGGAAATGGCCGGGAAGGCCAAGGCCGCGGCCAGGGGTTTGGCCCGTCTGGACGCCAACACCAAGAACAGGGCCCTGGCGGCCATCGGCGAAGGCTTGATCGCCCAGGCCGACGAACTCAAGGCCGAAAATCAAAAGGACGTCCTGGCCGCCCGGGAAGCCGGACTGACCTCGGCCATGATCGACCGCCTGACCTTGTCGGACAAGGTGATCGACGCCATGGTCAAGGGGTTGGGGGAGGTGATCGCCCTACCGGACCCCGTGGGGCGGGTGCTGGGCCTGGAAGTTCGCCCCAATGGCTTGCAGGTGGGACGGATGCGAATCCCCCTGGGCGTGATAGGCTTCATTTACGAGTCCCGCCCCAACGTCACCGTCGACGCGGCGGCGCTCTGTCTCAAATCCGGCAACGCCGTAATTCTGAAGGGCGGGTCCGAGGCCATCAACTCCAACCTGGCCTTGGCCAAGGTTATCGCGGAGGCCCTGGCCTCATCCGGCGCGCCCGCCGACGCGGTCCAGGTGACGCCCACCACGGACCGGGCGGCCACTTCGGCCCTGATCGCCCTGGATGAGTATTTGGACCTGATAATTCCCAGGGGCGGGGAGGGCTTGATCAGATTCGTGGCCGAAAACTCCAGAATCCCGGTCCTCAAGCATTACAAGGGCGTTTGCCACGTCTACGTGGATCAATCGGCGGACCATGGCATGGCGGTGGACATAATCGTCAACTCCAAGGTCCAACGGCCGGGCGTCTGCAATTCCGCCGAAACCCTTTTGGTTCACCAGTCCGAAGCCGGGCTCTTTTTGCCCCGGGCCGCGGCCGTCCTGGAAGCCCAGGGAGTCGAGCTGCGGTGTTGCGAGGAAACACGCAAAATTCTCCCCGGACGAAAAGCCGCCGTGGAAGAAGACTGGCCGGCGGAGTTCCTGGACCTGATCCTGGCGGTCAAGATCGTGGCCGACCTGGACGAGGCCCTGGACCACATCGCCCGGCACGGTTCCCTACACACCGAGGCCATCGTGACCTCCGATTACGGCCGGGCGCGTCGCTTCCTGAACGAGGCCGATTCATCCTTGGTCCTGGTCAACGCTTCCACCAGGTTCAACGACGGCGGGGAACTGGGCCTCGGCGCGGAGATCGGGATCAGCACTTCCAAGCTGCACGCCTTCGGTCCCATGGGCCTCGATGAATTGACGACCACCAAGTTCATCGCCTTCGGCGCCGGGCAGATTAGGAGCTGATGACCTTTCGCGGACCAGCCCTGGGTATTCTGGGCGGGACCTTCAACCCGATCCACATCGGCCACCTCCGCGCGGCCGAGGAGGTCGCCGAGCTTTTCGGCCTGGAAAAAGTCATTTTTATTCCGGCCGCCCGGCCGCCCCACAAAAAACCCGCGCCGGTCGTCGACTTTCGGCATCGCTTGGCCATGGTCAAAATCGCCGCGGCCGATCGACCCGGATTTGTGGCTTCCGACCTGGAGGGACAACGGGAGGGACCGTCCTACACCGTTGAAACCCTCCGCTGTCTCCTCGACGAGTTCGGCCCGGCGGCCCGGCTTTTTTTCCTGACCGGCCTCGATTCCTTCCTGGCCATTGAAACCTGGAAAGATTTTCGTCATCTTTTTGAACTGACCGATTTCGTGGTCTTCACCAGGCCCGGCGCCGATATCGAACCCCTGGGGACGACGATCCGGGAAAAGATTTCCCCGGATTACCTTTGGAACGAGGCCCCGGCCGCCTACCAGTCTCCAACCTTGAAAACTATTTTTTTTAGACCGGTCACCATGATCGACGTCTCCTCCACCCGCATAAGAGAGCTGATCGGGCAAGGCCGCTCGATAAGATTTCTTCTGCCGGAAAAGGTCAGACGGTATATAATTAAAAATAATCTCTACCAAGAGCCTCGGAAGAAAGGAAATGAAATAAAGTGACAGAACCGGCCCGTCGGAAAGCCGATATCATCGTGGCCGCGGCCCAGGAACATAAAGCCCAGGACTTGGTGCTGCTTCGAGTCGACCATCTTACCTCCCTGGCCGATTATTTTTTAATCTGTTCGGGAAGATCGAGCCGTCAAGTTCAAGCCCTGGCCGATCGGATCCTGGAGGGCGCCAGGCTTAACGGCGGCTATCGGCCCCTGGGGATCGAGGGCCAGTCCAAGGGGCAGTGGGTGCTGATGGATTACGGCGAAGTCATCGTTCATGTTTTTTATCACGAGACCAGGGATTTTTACAACCTGGAGGGACTTTGGCTCGGCGCCCATAAAATCCACCTCGATTCCGAACCGTCGAGGCCCGACTTAATCGAAGCGGAGAGTTGGCAATGAAGTCTTCGAGGGGGGGACGCCTTCTTCGCCTGACCCTGGCCTTGATGTTGTCGTGGAACCTGCTTCAACCGGCGCCGGCCGGGGCCTTGACCATCGAGGATGAACGTCAGGTGGGGCGGGACGCCCTGGAATCCATAAAACGAGGGTCGGTGCTGCTGGAAGACGATTCCTGTCGAGACTATCTCGACAATCTGGGGCGCAGGCTTGTCGGGGCCCTGGGGCCGCAAGTCTTCGACTACAAGTTTTACATCATCAAGAACGACTTGATCAACGCCTTCGCCGCTCCGGGCGGCTATATCTTCATCTATTCCGGGCTGATCACGACCGTAAAATCGGAAGGCGAATTGGCGGGCATTCTTTGCCACGAGGTCGCCCACGTCACCAGCCGTCATATCGCCAACAGACTCTCCCAGGGCAAGGTCGCGGCCTTGGCTTCCCTGGGCGGGCTGATTGCCGGCGCCTTTATCGGGGGGCCGATCGGGGCGGCCATGGCGTTAGGGTCCATGGCCGGCGGCGCCTCGGCGCAACTTCATTATTCACGCGAGGACGAAAGGGAGGCCGACCAAAAAGGGTTGGACTACCTGGTAACGGCCGGTTATGACCCCAAGTTCATGGGAGACGGCTTCTGGAGCCTGCTGCGGAGCGACTGGCCTTCCCAGGACGATTTCCCGACCTACCTGTCCACTCACCCCGGCCTGGGCGAGAGGATCGGGAGCGTCGAGACCGCGATTCTGGCCCATCCCGGGTACGGCCGAATTAAGGGGCGGGGCGATGAAGTCTCCTTCCAGGCCTTTCAGAACCGGGTCCTGGCCTTGACCGGGAGCGCCACCCGGGTGTTCAATCATTTTCAGGCCATGGTCAAGTCCAACCCCGAAAGCGCGGCCGGACATTACGGGCTGGCCATGTACCATCAGCGCAGGCAAAACCTGGACCAGGCCGTTAAGGAATTTGGACTGGCCTTGAAATACCAGCCGGCCAACGTCAGCTTCATGACCGATTTCGGGGACCTGCTCATTCAACTCAAGGACTTCGACGGGGCCATGAAAATCCTGTCCAAGGCCGTGGTCCTTCGACCCAACTCCACGCGGATTTTGTTTCTCCTGGGACGAACCTACGAGGAGACCGGCGTTCCGGACCGGTCCCGCAAGCTTTACGAGCGGGCCGTAATTCAAGACCCGCAAAACACCGAGGCCCTTTACCACCTGGGAGTCATCTGCGGCCGACAGGGCGACTTGGCCAGGTCCCATCTCTATATGGGACTGTATTTCAAGGAGCGGGGTGAAACCCGGAACGCGCTATATCACCTTCGTCGCGCCCAGGAGAAAGCGGACGCCGTCCCTCCGGAGGTGCAGGAGCGCATCGGCCAAGCCCTCAGGGACCTGGAAGCTCCCTTCGGGGGAGGGGGGCCGCCGTCGATGTAGCGGTCCCCGGGCCTGGAAGCGCCGACATGTTTCGTTCCGACGAGGGTTAGGGGAGCACGGCGGTCGCCCGGACCGGCGAGCCGTCGCCCCGGCTGATTTTAAGGGGCAGGGCTGAAAAAAGGAAACCCGCCGCCGGAGGCGCGGCGAGGTTGGCCAGGTTTTCGACGATTATTATCCCCCGACCCAGGAGCAGGCGATGCACCGGCAGTTCACGGCTTCCGGCCGGGTCGGCGGAAATGGCGTCCAGTCCCACGCCCTTGGGAGAGAACGAGGCGACCAGACGGGCCGCGTCCAAGGATAACACCGGAAAACCTTCAAAATACCGGTCTGTTCCCCAAAAAGCGTCCCAGCCGGTGCGAAACAGGATAAAACCGCCCGGTTCCAGCCCCTGGAGAAAGGGGGCGATGCTTTCCGGGCCGATCTCCCGATTGAACAGTCCCGCGACGTCAAGGATGCGCCCCGGACCGATAAAGGCCTCCACCGGCATCCTGTCCAGGGTCGCGCCTCCCGGGATAAGATGGGCCGGGGCGTCGAGGTGGGTCCCGGTGTGAGAGCCGAAAGTAAGTAGTTTTTGGTTGTAGTGGTCTTTTTCCAGGGTGGCTTGGTCGATTATGGACGGGGGGCTGTCGCCCGGATATACCGGCATGCCGTTTCGGAATTCATGGGAAAGATCGAAAACCTTCATTGCTCGAACTTCATTCCGCCCCGGGTCAGGCGCCAGATTTCCTCGGCAAGGACCTCCAAGTCGGCGGACCCGTCCAACCTGACGATATTGGGGTCCTCGAGAACGTCGAAAACCTTTTTAACCTTGGTCAGGAATTCTTCCTGCTCATACCCCAGGTTGGCTTCCTCGTTGCGCAGGCGGGTGATTCTTTTCTGACTCAGCCGCGGTGAAATATCGAGAATGAACACCAGGTCGGGGACGGGAAACGACAGGTTCAGGCGGCGTATCTCCACGGGGTCCAACCCGAGGACGGACTGGTAGCAGATGGTGGAATAAAAATAACGGTCGGCGATGACTACCTGGCCGCGGTCCAGGGCCGGGGCGATGTTTTGTCGCACGTCTTCCTCGCGGTCCCGGATAAAATAGGACAACTCCTCCTCCGGAGCGACGCCGGCCCGACCGTTCCGGGCGATGGCCCTGATTTTCCGGCCCCAAAAGCCGTCGGTCGGCTCCTTGACGTACACGGCCCCGAAGCCCTCTTTTTCCAGGCGCGCCTTCAAGCGGAACGCCTGGGTGGTCTTACCCGCCCCGTCGATGCCCTCGAACGCCAGAAACAGTCCGTTTTTAAGCCTTTTCATTAGCTGATGGTCAACTTTTTGTCGAAGGACGTGACCTTGGATGAATTTTCATCCCGCAGCACGATCCGCAGGGTGTATTCCCCCGAGGGCAATCCCTTGAGGTTGAAAGTGAAATACATGACGAACTCCGTGGAAAAAGCCCGGCTTTTGGTTTTCCATTGGTAAAAATTGTTTTGGCCGCCCAGGGCTTGGCCGTCTTTGTTAAGAACCGAAAAGTCGGCGGCCAGGGCGATATGAAAAAACTCCCCTTTTTTGGTCACGGTGTAGCCCATGGGTTCGCAATAAAGGAGGATCGGGTCGATGGACTCGAACACGGCCTTCTTGACCGGCTGATACATGCCATAGGCCTGGGGCGGCTCGGTGATGAAGGTCACGTTCTGGACGGTCAGCGGCGCTTTGTTCCAGGCTTCCTCCAGGGCGGCCCTGATGGTCAGTATTGCGTTTTCCTCCGCTCCGGCCAGGGCGGGCGAGAGTAGGGCCAGACAAAGGACCAATAAAACGGCCGCGGTATTTTTCATCGAAATTCTCCTTTGGGGACGGCGTCACTCCGGGTTTTCGGTCAGAATGAAAGCGGCGAGGTCGGCCCCAAGTCGCCGGGCCTCGGCCATGACCTCGGGATGGTTTTCCACCTCGCCGGCCAAGTCCACCTTTCTAACCAAAAGGCTTTGGGAAAAATCGAGGTTCAAGACGTCAAAGAAATACCGGGCCGTGAGCAACAGGCCGTCGAAGAGTTTTTTCCCGCCGGTGGCGCCGACTGAAACCAGGACCCCCCGCCCTCGCGGGCGGTCTGCTTTTTCTCCTAGAATATACTTGCGGCTCCACAAGGCCTGGCAGCGATCGATGATGATTTTGGCCTGGGCGCTGGGACCGTAAAAGAAGATCGGACTGGCCAGGATGACCACCCGGGCGGAGGCGAGTTTGTCGTAGAGAGGCGTCATGTCGTCTCGGATGGCGCAAGTCCCGTCCCTTTTACACTGGTAAATTTCCAGGCAGGGGGAGACCTTCAGGTCCCGCAGGACCACGGTCTCCGACGCGGCGCCCGCCTCGGACGCGGCGCCTAAAACATTCGCCAACAACGCGGCGGTGTTGCCGTTCCGCCTGGGGCTCCCCATCAAGGCCAGCATGGGCGGCGTTTGGGGGGCCGTGTTTTTTTCGATCATCGTCTCACCCCTTGGGGAGCGCGGTCGGTTTTCTCGACGCCATCTTACCCCAGGGGCTTTCGCCAGGCAAGTTTTACTCCCAAGGCCATTGTTGTTGCGTGTTTTTTACAAAAAGGATATCTTGGCCGCATGAGAATTCTGATGCATATCTGCTGCGGACCTTGCGCCGTTTATCCCATCGACGCCTTGCGCGAACAGGGGTGCGTCATCCACGGTTATTTTTTTAATCCTAATATCCATCCCTACCAGGAATACCAGCGTCGACGGGAGTCCTTGGAGTTGCTGGCCGCGAAGGTCAACCTCCCGGTCATCTACGACGACCGGTACGATTTGGAAGGTTTTCTGCGGGATACGGTCTTCCGGGAAACCGAGCGGTGCCGTTTTTGCCATCTGCGCCGACTCCAGGCCGCCGCCGGCGTCGCGGCCCGCGGCGGTTTCGACGCCCTGACGACCACCCTCCTATACAGCAAATACCAGAAGCACGATTTAGTGGTTCAAGCCGGCCGGGAAGCGGCCGCCAGGGTCGGGATCGACTTCTTTTATCAAGACTTTCGGGAAGGTTGGACGCAAGGCGTGGAACGATCCACGGACATGGGCCTGTACCGGCAACAATACTGCGGTTGCATTTATAGCGAGAAAGAGCGTTTTTACCGTCCACCGGAAAAAAAGGCGCGCCGGGTCAAGTCGTCATGACCATGCACGGAGAGCGGCGCCGGGCCGGGCGTTTTCCCTTTTTCCAAGGGTGATTATTCGCGCGGCCTTGCATTTCCAGTTGGATTATATTATGTAAAAGCAAAAAACTCCCCGGGAATGACCGTCCTCTTGGATTCCAGGCGGTCGGGGTAATTCACATTAACAAGGATTTTCATTTATGCTTGACCTGATGCGGAAGCACGCCAAAAGCTGGGTTATCAACCTCCTTATCGCCGCCATTGCCATCGTTTTCGTCTTTTGGGGGGTCGGGTCCTTCCGGAAGCAGGATGTCAGCAAGGCGGCGACCGTCAACGGCCGGCCCATCAGCATGGCCGATTACCAGGAAACCTACCGCCGCTTGCTGGAAATGGCCAGGAGCCAATACCGGGACCTGCTCGGCGACGAGCTTCTGGAGGCCTTGAACCTCAAGCAGCAGGCCCTGGATCAGTTGATCAACACGACTCTTATCGCCCAAAGGGCGGAAGCCATGGGGTTGGGGGTGACCGAGGAGGAGCTTCAAGGCGATATCGCCGCCAATCCCGCGTTTCAGGTTGATGGGCGGTTTAGCCCGCAACAATACCAGAATATGCTTTCCCGGTACAATTTCACCCCCGGGGAATACGAAGCTCAAATGGACCGTGAATTGGTTAGCGCCAAAGTCACCCGCCTGATTACCGAATCGGCCCATATCTCCGAAGCCGAGGTCCGGGAGCGTTTCCATTTCGAAAACGACCAGGTTAACCTGGATTTCGTGGTGTTCACGCCGGACAAGTTTCGCGGCCAGGTGAAATTAACGCCGGAAGAGCTCCAGGATTATTTCGCGAAAAACAAGGAAGCCTACCGGGTCCCGGCCAAGGTCAAGGCGTCCTACCTGGTGTTCCGCCCCAAGGATTATGAAGACCAAGTCGCGGTCGACAACGAGGAAATGGTCGAGTACCACGAGTTGAATCTGCAAAACTACGAGGAGCCCGAGCAGGTCAAGGCCCGTCATATTCTATTTCGGTTGGACCCGGGGGCTTCCCCCGAGGACGAGGCCAAGGCCAAGGCCAAGGCCGAGGAAGTCCTGGCCAAGGCCCGGGAGGGCGCCGATTTCGGGGCGCTGGCCCAGGAGAATTCCGAAGACCCCACGTCCTCGGCCGGCGGCGACCTCGGTTGGTTTGGCCGCGATCAAATGGTCAAGCCCTTCTCCGAGGCCGCCTTCGCCCTGAAAAAAGGCGAAATCAGCGAACCGGTTCGATCCGAGTTCGGATACCACATCATCATGCTTGACGACCGGCGCGCGGCCCGCACCAGACCCTTCGAGGAAGTCAAGGATGAAATCCGGAAAAAACTGGCGGGCGAAAAAGCCGTCGAGGCCGCTGCCGACGCGGCTACCCGGGCTTACGAAGCCATCACGCTTTCCCAGGATTTCGACGGGCAGGCCAAGAAGATGGATATCAAGGCCTACACCACCGACTTCTTCACGAAGGATGAAACACTGGGACAGGAAGGCTTGGACCGCTCGTTCAATGAAGCGGCCCTAACCCTCAAGAAGGGTGAAATCAGTCCCTTGATCGACCTGGAGAACGGTCATTACCTCATCCGGGCCGATGATCGGGTCGAGAGTTATCTGCCGGAATTGGAGCAGGTCAAGATCGCGGTGGAAGAACACCTAACCCAGGAAAAGGCCCTGGAGGCCGCCAAGGCGGCCGCGCGGGCCTTTTTGGACAAGGTCGCGAAGGACGGGGATTGGACCAAGCAGGTTGAAGAGTCGGGACTGTCGGTTGAGTCCACCGGCCTCTTCACCCGCCAGGGACGCATTCCCAAAATCGGGGCCAATTCCGATCTCGATAAAAACGCGTTCGCCCTGAAAAAGGTTGGGGCCTTCGGACCCCAGCCCTATAAAGGGGATAATGGCTACTACGTGGTTCGCCTGGCGGAAAAAGCCGCGGCCTCGGAAGAAGCCTTTGCCAAGGAAAAGGAACAATTGTCCGAAAGGCTGCTCCGGAGAAAGGAACAGATGTATCTCTCCGATTGGCTAGAAGCCGTGAGAGAGGATTCGGATATCTCCATCGAGCATGGAGCGCTTTAAGAGAAGGGGGGAGCTTGGCTCCCCCCAAGTTTTTACACCCTCGATTCCATCGCCTTCGTCGACTCGTCCGGTTCAGGCCAGGTCCGGGGCGTATTTTTTCATCGCTGCTATTCCACCTTGCAGATTTCTGGTTCGGGTCAGGCCGGCGGCCGTCAGGACGTTCTGGGCCTCGTAGGACCTGACCCCGGAATTGCAGACCAGCAGCAGGTCCTTGTCCCGGGGAACCTCATCAAGGCGTTTGCCAAGCTGTTCCTGGGGGATGTTCATCCAGAAACCAGGGTATTTTTCTAAAAACGGCGCCGCGTTGGCCTCGCCGCGAACGTCCAGGCAGACGAAATCCGCCTCCCCGGACCGGGAGACCAGCTCGCAAAATTCATCGACGTCGACCGTGGTGTTTTTTCCGACCAGGATATTTTCCGCGGTGTTGCCCAGGGCGTTGAGAATATCCATGGCCGAGGAAAACGGCGGGGCGTAGGCCAGTTCTAGATTACTGACGTCCCTAAGGCGAGGTTGGTGCTTGAGGATGGCGGCCACGGCGTCGATGCGCGCGGCCAGGGCGTCCCCCTGGGGGGAAAGGCCTTGAATGCCCAGGACCCGCGCGGTCGGCCGCTCCACCACCAGCTCCAAATACATCAGTTCCATTCCGGGATAAAAATGAGCGCGGTCTCCCTGGACCACGAAGGCGGAAAAGGCGTCGAAACCCTCGGCCTTGGCCCTGGGCAGGCTCAAGCCCGCCGCGGCGACGTTCATTTCGAAGCATTTAAGGATGAAACTGCCCACCACGCCGTCGAATTCCTCCACGGCGCCGGCCAGGTTGGTTCCAATGATCCTTCCCTGGCGGTTGGCCAGGGCGCCGGAAGGGAAATACACCGGTTTTCCGGTGAGGAGATGAATATTTTCAATGCAGTCGCCGCCGGAATAGATGTCCGGGTCCGAGGTTTGAAACCTGGAGTTGACGATAATGGCGCCGCGGGGGCTAATCTCGAGTCCGGCGGCCCGGGCCAGTTCGGAGTTGGGATGCACCCCGACCGCCAGGATTACCAGGTCGGCGTCAAGGGTCCTTTGGTCCGTGACGACCCTTTCAACTTGGCCCTCGCCTTCAAGGCGCAGGACTTTTTCCTTTAGAAAAACCTGGCTGACGTCGTGTTCGGCCAGGTGCGCCTTGACCATTTGGGACATTTGCGGCCCAATGACTCCCGGAAGGACCTGGTCTTGAATCTCGATAATGGCGGTCTCGATCCCCCAAAGGTCGGCCAGGGCCTCGGCTATTTCCAACCCGATGGCGCCCGCCCCGATGACCACGGCCCGGCCGACCGAGCCGGAAGAAATTTTGTCCTTGATCTTGACGGCCTCGTTCAGATTGGAAACAGTGAACACCCCCTCGAGGTCGGCGCCGGGAATGGGCGGTTTATTGGGGCGGCTGCCGACCGCCAGGACCAGCTTGTCGTAGGATAGGTCTCTTTCCCGGCCGCTTTCCAGGTCCCGGATTCGGACTTTTTTCCCCGCGCGGTCCAGGGCCAGCGCTTCCGTCCGGTCCAACACGTCCACATCCTTGGCCAGGTGAAAAAATTCGGGGTCGCGGATCATGTGGTAGCTCGTGGACTGCAGCTCCTTGGCGTCGGCGACGTCGCCGGATATGAAATAGGGAATGCCGCAACCGCCATAGGAAATCAGGGAGTCGCGATCGATCATGGTCACCCGGGCGTCGGCCCTCAACCTTTTAAGGCGACAGGCGACCTTGGGGCCCAAGGCCACGGCGCCGATTATCACAACTTCAAAACTCATACACCCCATCCTTGTTTTAATAGGCCGGCGAACCCCAAACCCGCGATTCGCCCGGACGGCCTCTATTTTCAAAAAAAACAACGATCTTGCGGCGAGCCGCGGGCGTCCGCGGACTGTCCCCCGGCTTCGCCCTCGGCGACATATTATAATTGGAGCGGCGTCAAGTCAAACGGGAGGTCGGCCCCCGGCGTTCGCGCGGGCCTCGGAGATCCGTTCTTTCAGGTAGGACAGGAAATGAGCGTCATATTCCTCCACGTCGAAGCAATACCCGGTCTCCCGGAAAAGACCCTGGGGGATGGGGTTGCCCAGCTCCTCCGGATCGTCGACTTCGTCTTCATAGAAGCACACGGAGAGGAACCAGGGATCGGTGGGGGAAAGGACCACGTCGACCAGGCAATAAACCGGGCGGTCCCCGCCGGGGCCGGTCCTGGCGGCGGAAGCCCGGCAGGAATAGCTTATCCCCGGGCGGGAAACGAGGGACATTGTCGTTCCGGGTCGGGATTCAAGGTCCTTGGTCAATTCCGCGAAGGCCCTTTTCAGTTCTTCCTGTTCGGCCGGCCAGGCGGACAATAATTCGGTTGGCATGAAAAGGCCCGTCGAGCATTTACATTGGTTATTGTGACCGACATGACCAGCGGTCATGTCAATTGGGTCGATCTTTTGTTCCGGCATCCCGCGTCTTCACCTCCAGGCGATTCCCGCGGCTGACTATAGCACTGAAAACCACCTTGGAGTCAACACCTACTTGGGGGCGGAAGCCTTCTCCGGCGGCACGGACTCCAATTCCCGCAATCGTCGTTTTAACCTCTTGATGTCCTTTTCGAATTTTTCCGTTTGCGCCGGGTCGAGGAGCGGTTTTATTTCCGTCGCGGCCTCCACGATGGCGGCATCGAGGCCCGGTTGGATTTGCCGGCGTATTTTTTGAATTTTATCAACATGCTTACGCATTATTTCCCCCACACGGTCCTTCTGGCTCTGGTTCAGGCCCAGGCGCCTGGCCATGCGGGCGGTTATCCTATCGCCGACCTGCAAGGGGTCCCGGACGTTTTCCACGGACCGGTTCCAGAGAAATTTCAAGGTAAGCGCGCCCCCGATGACCATGCCGCTGGCCAGAATCAGCAGGCCCAGCGCCAGGGACCGCAGCCAGCGGCGCCTGGGAGGGGGCAAGAGACCTGTTTGTGCGTTGTCCGTCATTCATGTCTCCTTGGGCTGCTAGAGGGATAGACTCACGGTCGAGATGAAGATATCCAGAATCGGGTCGTCGATCGCGATGACCAGATCGAAGTTGAGCGCGGCGATAAGAATGGCGGCGAGGAGGGAGCCGGCCGTCAACCACAGCAGGGGCTGGCGCAAGGGGGGCGTTTCCCGGCGCAGCCGGGCTTCAATACCGGGGGCGGCGTTGCTGGTCGGCGGCTTTTCCAACCTGGCCCGGGCGGCCAGGGCCTCTATTTTATTTAAAAGGTCGTTCATGTCAGTCCCTCCCCAGCCCTGCCTCCACCAGGATTTGTTTTAGTTTTTTCTTGGCCCGGTGAATCCTGACCTTGACCAGGGCGCCCGTCCAGCCGGTTCTGGCGGCGATTTCCCCATGACTCAGTTCCTCGAAATAATATAGCGCGAGAACAAGGCGGTCCTTGGGCGGGAGCAACTCCAGGAGCGCGTGCAGGGCGTCGGCCGCCTCGGTCGGGTCGGCTTCGGAAGGGGACGACAACAGGGTCAAGTGGTGATCCTGGACCGCTTGAGTCCGCCGCTTTTCTCCGTCTCGTTTTTTCCAGAAGCGGTACCCGGTTCGGACGGCTATTTTTCGCAGCCAGTGGACAAAGGGCGCTTCCCCCCTGAAACTTGGCAAACTGAAATAAGCTTGCACGAATACTTCCTGGACCAGTTCCTGGATTTCGGACCGATTTCTGGAAAACCGCCTCATCTGCTCGGCGATGGTGTTTTCGTAACGCTCCACCAGCCGGCGAAAGGCCTTGTCGTCGCCTTTCAAGCTGGCCCGGACATCGGGGCCGTCATTATCGCTGTGGAGACAATCCTTCAATCGCGGCCCCTGGGAGTCGGTGGAGAAGTCCGTGCCTAAGTTTACTCCGGGGCGGGTAGGAAAGCCATTGCTCCGCCCGCCCGGGGTGGGGTTTTTATTGGACCGCGGGTGAGCCCTGGCCGGTCCGGGCCTTTTTCCGCGCCTTGTCGATCGCTTTGTCGCGCGTGTTGATGAATTGCCGAATCAGGTCCCTTTGTTCCTGGGTCAGGACCTTTTTCGCTTCGGCGACTATGCCGGCGGCGGCGACGGAAGCCTTGGCCAGGGCTTGTCCGAGCTCCTGGGCCGCTTGCCCGATGGCCCCTTCGTTGGGGTTTTCGGAAAGAACGGCGTCCCGCAAGACCCTCTTTTGTTTAATAACTTCGTCGGCCAGCGGTTTGTTTTCGCTCCGGTGGCGGGCGATGATGGCCTTGAGTTTGTTTTTTTGCTCGTCGCTCAGATTGATTTTTTTTCTAAGGTCGCGGCGGTGTTGCCGCTGTCCCTTGATAAAGTCCTTGAACAAGGCCCGATGGCCCATATCCTGCTCGACCAACTGGGGCCACACGGCGTCTTCGTCCAGAACGTCTGGCCCGGCCGGCCCCTGGGCTAAAGCCGTCGCCCCGCAAAGCCACAGGCCCAGGACAGTCGTCAGTACCAAAAACATACTTTTTTTATTCATTTTTTCCTCCTTGTTAGAGCGAGCCCCTTGGGACTCTTCACCTCTTTAGTGCTCCTCCGGCGGTCAAGGGTTACACCAAAACAAAAAAAATCGATGGTCGCCGGGACCCGAAAATTATCCACCTTGGGGAGGCGTGCTGGACAACAATGAGGGGTTACGCCAAATTGAGAGTAGAGACGCCGGGTTT
The DNA here is from genome assembly GCA_043806915.1 of Pseudomonadota bacterium. Lineage (GTDB taxonomy): Bacteria > Desulfobacterota > Desulfarculia > Adiutricales > JAGVGV01 > JAZDGM01. The sequence goes on from JAZDGM010000067.1 coordinate 45,924, forward strand.
GGAAAAAACGCGCTTCCCAAATCGGGCCGGGAGGGCTATAATGGCCCAGTTTTCAGCTTTAAGTTCCGAGGGCCGGAACCGTCAACTGGTTGACCTGGTTTTCTTCCAGTTTTCGGGTCGTTAGCGTGTCCCGCCCACCCTAGGCTCCAAATTGTGGGGTTGTTTTTTATGGAGGGACAAGAAAAAACGCGGGCGCCGGCTTTTGGGAGCGCGGAATCGCGGCCCGGCGCTGTCAACGGGGTCGTTTCCCGAAGAAGAAAAACCCGGGCGGACCGATTCGCGGGTCGTTTCCCGGCCCCGGCAAGACAATAATGACAGGTTCGGCGGTTGAAAACGGCAACGGGTTTCAGCCGCCGTTTTCACGCTTCCTTGTTCCCGTCCGCGCCCGGGTCGGGGGAGTTGCATTACCCGAGCAACCAGGTTCTGAAAAAAACGCGCCTCGGACCGGAGACTTCCTGGCGCCAGAACTGGATAGTAATAAAGCGGCGGCCGAAGCGGCCCCAGAGCTCCGATCGGGAGGTGAATTTCGTGAATAAGCCTCCCTGGTCGGCAGGAAGTTTTGCCGGTCATGGATGTTACCCTGACCAAGCGGCGGAACGGCCGGCGGCCCGGATATCCCGGCCAGCCGCCGGTTTAACGAACACGGTCGGCGCCCGGCTTTTAGGTTTCCCACACGCGGCTTGGGGCCGGAACCGGCCGAACGCCTACTTCCCGCGACACCAGCGGACAGGCGCCCAAAGGAGAATCACATGAATTGGGTTTTTCGAACATTCAGCAGTCCCATCGGCAAGAAGTTGTTGATGGCCCTGACCGGGCTTTCCTTCATCGGTTTTTTGACCATTCACCTCATCGGCAATTTTTTTATCTTCGCGGGAAAGGAATCCTTCAATTCCTACGTGGAGCATCTGCATCAGCTCGGCGTGCTGATAAATATCGCCGAACTAGGCTTGCTGATCTTGGCCGCGGTCCATATTCTCACGGCGATTTATCTTTATTTCGAGAATTTGGCGGCCCGGCCGATCAAATACGTGATGAAGCAAAATGCCGGCGGCCGGACCCTGGCGTCCTCGATCATGCCCTACACGGGCGCCTACATTTTGTTTTTCGTGATCGTTCACCTGATCAATTTCCGGTTTATCGATCAAGGCAGCCGGACCATGTTCGACGTGGTCTCCCAGGCCCTGGCCAATCCCTTTTATGCGCTTTTTTACACCCTGTCCGTGGTGGTGGTCGCATTCCACGTGAGCCATGGATTCTGGAGCGCCTTCCAAACCCTGGGGTTGTTTCACCCCAAATATACTCCGGCGATAAACCGGCTCGGTTTGGTTTTCGCCCTGGTGGTGGGCATCGGCTTCGGCCTTATTCCAATATACAAACTGGTTGTGTGATCGGGGGATTCAATGAAGCTGGAATCTAAAGTTCCGTCCGGCCCGCTCGATAAAAAGTGGGACAAGCACAGGTTCGAATTAAAACTGGTCAACCCCGCCAATAAGCGGAAGTTCGAAATAATAGTGGTCGGGACCGGCTTGGCCGGCGGCTCGGCCGCGGCCACCCTGGCCGAATTGGGTTACAACGTCAAGAATTTTTGCATCCAGGACAGCCCTCGCCGCGCCCACAGCATCGCCGCCCAGGGCGGCATAAACGCCGCTAAAAATTATCCCAACGACGGCGACAGCATTTGGCGCCTGTTTTACGACACCATCAAGGGCGGCGACTTTAGGGCTCGCGAAGCCAACGTGTATCGACTGGCCCAGGTCAGCAACCACATCATCGACCATTGTGTCGCCCAAGGCGTTCCTTTCGCCCGGGAGTACGGCGGCTTGCTGGCCAATCGGTCCTTTGGCGGGGCGCAGGTTTCCCGGACGTTTTACGCCCGGGGACAGACGGGCCAACAGTTGCTGCTGGGGGCTTACAGCTCCCTGAGCCGCCAGATTTCCCTGGGCAAGGTCAAGATGTATCCTCGGCGCGAGATGGTGGACCTGGTTCTCGTTAACGGACAGGCGCGCGGGATCGTGACCCGCAACCTGATAACCGGGAAACTGGAACGTCATGAAGGCCATGCCGTGGTTTTGGCCACCGGCGGGTACGGCAACGTCTTTTTTCTGTCCACCAACGCCATGAGTTCCAACTGTTCCGCCGCCTGGCGGGCCTATAAAAAAGGGGCGGCCTTCGCCAACCCCTGCTTCACGCAGATACACCCGACCTGCATACCCGTGCACGGGTCGTACCAGTCCAAGTTGACCCTGATGAGCGAGAGTCTCAGGAACGACGGCCGGGTCTGGGTCCCCAAGACGCCCGGCGACGCCCGGCGCCCCGAGGATATTCCCGAGGACGAGCGGGATTATTACCTGGAACGGAAATACCCCAGTTTCGGAAACTTGGTGCCCCGCGACGTGGCTTCCCGCAACGCCAAGGAACAGTGCGACGCGGGCAAGGGCGTGGGCGAGACCCGCCTGGCCGTGTATTTGGATTTCAAGGACGCCATCCTGCGCGACGGCGTGGACGTCATCCGCAAGAAATACGGGAATCTTTTTCAGATGTACGAAAAGATCACCGCGGAGAACCCCTACCAGACCCCGATGATGATCTTTCCGGCCATTCATTATACCATGGGCGGATTGTGGGTTGATTACAACCTCATGAGCACCATCCCGGGGTTGTTCGTCATCGGCGAGGCCAATTTTTCGGACCATGGGGCCAATAGGTTGGGCGCGAGCGCGCTGATGCAAGGGTTGGCGGACGGTTACTTCATCTTGCCGTACACCATCGGCGGGTACCTGGCCTCGGAAAAACCGGGGCCCGTGTCGACCGACCACCCCGAGTTCCTGGCCGCTGAAAAGTCGGCCGCGGCCTTGACCGCCAAGCTGCTGGCCGTCAACGGCAAGCGGACGGTGGATGATTTTCATAAGGAACTGGGGAAAATAATGTGGGACCATGTCGGCATCGCCCGCAAGGAGGAAGGGTTGAGCCAGGCCTTGGACCTGATTCCCCAGGTTCGGGAGGAGTTCTGGCGCAATGTCCATGTCACCGGTTCGTCCGAGGATTTCAATCAGTCCTTGGAGCGGGCCATGCGCGTGGCCGATTATCTGGAATTGGGCGAGTTGATGGCCCGTGACGCCTTGTCCCGGGAGGAATCCTGCGGCTGCCATTTCAACGAGGCTTTTCAGACCAAGGAAAATGAAGCCCTGCGGAATGACGACAGTTGCAACTTCGTCGGCGCCTGGGAGTACAAGGGACCGGACCAGGCCCCGGAACTGCACAAGGAGACTCTAATCTTCGAAAACATCGACTTGGCCCAAAGGAGTTATAAATGAGCGGGAAAACCATTAACCTGACCCTCAAGGTCTGGCGTCAGAGCGGTCCCCGGGGAGGGGGAAGGCTGGAAGTTTACCAGGCCAAGGATATCAGCGCCGATATGTCGTTTTTGGAGATGCTGGATGTCGTGAACGAGGATTTGACCCTCAGGGGGATTGAACCCATCGCCTTCGATCACGACTGCCGCGAGGGTATTTGCGGGATGTGCGGCGCGGTGGTCAATGGGGTCCCGCACGGCCCGGAAAAGGGCGGGACCCTTTGCCAGCTTCACATGAGGCATTTCCAGGACGGCATGACGGTCGTCATCGAACCCTGGCGGGCCAAGGCCTTTCCCATTATCAAGGACCTGGTCGTGGACCGGGGGGCCTTTGACGTCCTGATTCAAGCCGGCGGGTTCGTGTCCGTGAACGCCGGCGGCGCGCCCGACGGGAACTCCGTTCCCATTCCCAGCGAAAAGGCCGAGCTGGCCATGGACGCGGCGGCCTGCATCGGGTGCGGAGCGTGCGTGGCCGCCTGCCCCAACGCTTCTCCCATGCTGTTCGTGGGCGCCAAGGTTTCCCACCTGGCCTTGCTGCCCCAAGGGCGCCCCGAGGCGGCCCGTCGCGTCTGGACCATGGTCCGGAAAATGAGTGAACTCGGTTTCGGGAATTGTTCCAACGAAAAGGAATGCGAGGCGGTTTGCCCCAAGGAAATTTCCATCGGCAACATCGCCAGGCTGAACCGGGAATTTATAAAAGCCGCCTTGGGGTCAACGGAAAAATAGCCATATTGTCGTGAAAACGCTTGGCGGGGAGCCGGACGGCGGCTCCCCTATCCCTAACTAAGGGATTATTTTTTTCGCGCCCACGCCCAGGTCGTGCAGGGGAATCAGAATGTCGGCCCGGGCCTTTATTTTCACGGCGCTGTTCCAGGCCTGAATGGCGTCGAGATGAACCCCCGGGGCCACCACGGGTCCGTTTGACGGAAAATTCTTGTCGTTACAACAAAACCCGGTGATAATGGCCAGGCCCGCCTTGGTGTTCACCGCCACGGACTGCCCTCCCGGACTGTGCCCGGGCGTCAGGATCACTTCCAGGCCCGGCTCGATGACCGCGTCTCCCTCGACCAACTCGGGGTGCATTGCGGCGATCAGGTCCGGGAAATATCGGTGGTCCAGGGGGTGCGGGTTTTGGGCGAACTCCCATTCCGCTTTTTGGACTATGACCCGGGCGTTTTCGCATTTATAGGTATTTTCGCAGTGATCGTTATGCAGGTGGGTCTGGATCACCAGGTCCACGTCGGCTGGCGTGATGCCCACCCGGGCCAGGGCTTGCTCGAAGTCCAGCACTTCAAAACCATATCTGGCGCCGATGTCCTCGGCAACCACAAAGTCTTCCAGGCCGGTGTCCACCAGTATATGCCGGCCGCTCCCGGAAATATAAAAAACGTATATGGGCAAGTGTATTCTCGTCCCGTAGCCGCGTTGGTAGGTCATGATGCCCTGGTCGGTTTCGTTGACTCCCACCACCAAGGGACGGATGGTATATTCAGTCATTGGGGCTCCCTTCTCTTATCAAACTTATTAATAAGATAAGGCGCGTCGGCGGCGGGGTCAAGGCGAAACGGCTCGGCGTCGTCAGCGGCGAAAGGGCGATGCGACCGGCTAGGGCGATTTTTCCCGGCATTCCCGGGCGATGAAAAAAAGACCGGTGGGCAGGCCGTTATTTTCCAGGAGAGTGGTTTTTATGATCATCGGTTTGGCCGGCCCGGGCTTGGTGTTGATTTTAATCAGGTGCCGGCCGAGGGTTTTATTCCCTTTCCGAACCATGTCGAGGAATTTTTCCAATTTGGCGGCCTGACCAACATCCAGGAACTCGCTGCAGTGACGTCCCAGGACCTCGTGTTCGGGGTAAGCCACCGCCGCCAGGCAGGCGGGATTGACGTAAGTCACGACGCCCTTCAGGCTGATGGCGCCCATGGCTTCCCCCACTTCTTCCAGTATCGGGCGGATATTGCCGTCTAAATACAGGCAATCGGCGTCGAGGCGGTTTCGACGGGCCAGTTCCCTTTCCAGGCGGTCCTTCTGAAATTTGGTCAAGGTCACTGTTTGGGCCAGGGCCGCGGTTCTCTTATCAACCCTGATTTTTAACAGAAGGGTATGACTGAAGAGAAACAGGACCAGCAGGGCCGCCCCGGTCCAAAGCAGCTTGGGCAGCAGCCAGTCGTGAATCCCGGGCGCGGGGAGGGCCCAACGCCCGCGAATGGCGTCCATATCAACGGCGGTGATTCCGCCTTGTCCTTGTTTAATCAAATTCAAGAGGCTTTGCTGTCCGGCCGCGACAACGGCCTTGATTTCGCCCCTGAACAGGCCGAACAGGGGGCGAAATCGTCCCAGGCGCCCCAACCGCGCCAGATTATAATTGGCGGACGCCTGATCGGCGACAAAGGCCTTGATCCGACCCTTGTCCACCGCCTCGAACAGGTCCTTGCCGCCGGCAAAAAGGCGCAGGGTGAGAAAGGGGTACTTGTCCTTCAAAACCGCAACGGCTTCTTCGCCGCTGACCACGCCGATGACGAGGCCCTTTAACTGGGCTAGGTTGTCGGCCCGGACTTCCTCGGCCGCGAAAAGCGAAACCTCGGTTTTAAACATAAGCAGGGAAACGGGTGTACGTTCTCGCGCGTCCGAGGTCAGGACCGACCCGGCCAGGACGTCGGCGGCGCCTTTTTGGAGGAGGCGTAGGGAATTGGCTTGGTCAGCGGGTATGAATGACACGGACAGGCCGGCTTTTTGGGCCAGAATATTCCAATAATCAATTAAGATGCCCTGGGGGCGGCCTGATTCGTCCAAAAAAGACCAGGGTTGGTTGGCCGGCGGGTGGACGACGCGGATTTTATCCTTTCGGCTGGGCTCGGCGTTGGCGGTAATGGTCCGCGTCGCGGGAGAAGTGAAAAAAATAATCGTCCCCAAGGCCAGCAAAGCCGGGCCGAGGAACCAGGGCCATGGTTTTTTTTTAGCAATCCGGCTCATAATGCGCACCTTTCGAAAAAAAGGTTTCAAGCCGGAGAAATACCTCCAGTGCCCCTATGGTTCAGCCCTTTCTCCAGATGAAAAAGAGGTAGCATAAGCAGGAGGAAAGTGCAACAATTAATCAAAATGAAGAAACGACGGACCAATGACGTTATGGCGCCATCGTGGCGGTCGACCTAGCCGCGCGCTCCGGCGGCCTCGCGTCGACGCCGCGGCCCGGGACGTTTCGACAGCCCAACCGGCATGACCGCGGGTCATGTCGGTCACAACAACCAATGAAAAGGCCCGAAGGGTATTTTCATATAAACCCAACAGGATGTTATTATGGAAAAATCAGGTTTGGATAGTGTTTCGTCCCCGGGAGGCGCCGGCGCCGTTCCCCCCTGCCTCGGGCAGGGAACCATCCCTTGCCGGGGCTGCCCGGGTTGGATATTCATGAAAAGAGCCCTGACGGACCCCGAATCCACCTGGCGGTTGATCCATTGTCCGGCGGTCGGCCTGACCGTGCGGCGGGAAAATAACGTGGGGGAGTTGTGACGCCCGCGGCCCGGTTTGTTGAACCGGCGCCCCGTTCAGACCGGTAGGGCCGGGGGCGCCTGGGGCAGCCACACGGTCGCCGCGGTCCCCTTTCCCACGACGCTTTCAATAATAATTTCGCCGCGGTGGGCCGTGATGACATTTTGAGCCAGGGCCAGGCCCAACCCCACGCCTTTGCCCTTTTTAGTGGAAAAGAAGGGTGTGAATATTGTGTCCAGGTCTTCGGCCGGAATGCCCCGTCCATTGTCCTGGATTTGTATTCTGACCCGTTCCCCATCCATTTCCACCCGCGCCGCGACCCGCCCCCTTGGCCCCGCGGCCTCGAACGCGTTTTCGATGATATTAAGAAAGGCTTGCTTTAGCAGCACTTTGTCGGCCAGGACCGCCCCGCTTCCATCCGTTATAAGATTAAGATCGATGAGCATGGACTTGGCCCTGGTTTCGCAAGAGCCGATTATTTTTTTCAGTTCCTCCTGGGCGATCCACTTTTCCAGCCTTAAATCGGCTTTGTTGGCGAACCGGCCCAGCCGTTCCATGAAGGTTTTTATTTCCAGCGTTTGTTCCTCGATAATTTGGAGGGAATTACGGGAATCCTCGGAAAGACGGTCGGCTTTGAGAATGGAAAAGGTGACCATGAGGTAGTTCAAGAAATTGCCGACCTGGTGGTTTATCTGGGATGAAGTGGTCCCGAGCACGGCCAGGCAGTTGGCGTGGTTGAGGTCGGTCATGGCGGCGACCAGGCGTTGGACGTAATCGTGGAGGGACGCTTGCATGTCGTTGAAATGATTGGCCAGGTCTCCAACTTCATCCTGGCTCGACACCGCGATCGGCTCCGAAAAATCACCCTGGGCGGCCCGAGCCACGCCCTGATGGAGGCGAGCTATCGGGGCCAGGACCCGGCGGGTGGAAATCCGGGTCACAATGACTCCGACCAGGATCACGGCGGACATCAGGCCGAAGGCGGTCCACAAGCCGTCGTACAGAAACTGAAAGGCGTCCTTATAAGGTTGGGTCATATAAAAGGTCCAATCCAGGGGCGTGACCTTGGCCCGTAAAAATATCATTTTGACCCCGCCGCCCCGGCCGATCCAAAAATCGGGCCGGAGCTCCCGATCCCGCAGGAGGTTGGCCGGGGTGGACATTTTTTCGTACTCGTAACTTTCGCCCGGTTCCACTCCAAGCCTTGACCCGGCCGGTGGCGCGGTCGCCGGGGCCTCGGTGGGGGGGGCCAGGTGGAAAACCTGCCCGAAGCGGCCGGAGATAACATCGCCGGCCACTAGTTTGCGGCGGCTGTCGGTCAGGTAGACGTGGCCCTCGGGCCCGAGGTTGAGGTCCTTTTTAATTTGAATAACCAGGTCCCAAACCGGTTTAAGGTCCAGTCTAGCCCAAAGGGCGGCTTCGGGTCGACCATCGTAAAAGACCGGCGCGGCGAGATATAGCACCGGCAGACCGTCCCGGAGCGTCACCGAGGAGCCGACCACCAGGCCGGACAGGGCGCCGGACACGACTTGGTGGTATTCCGGCGGGGCCGGGACCAACCGGCCATCCGGTCCCCCATCGTTGGAGTAAACCAAGCCAATTTCTTGGAATTGGGAAAAATTTCGTCGAAACTCGGCCAAGGCCATCCGGTGTCGCCACGAATCCAGGCGGACGGCGGAAAGCATGGCGGCGGCGGCCCGTATTTCTTGAAAGGCTGTTCCGAGGTAAAGACCGGTATGTCTCCCGGCCTGGGCCGCGACCATGCGGTAATCGGATTGTATGGTCCGTAAAAAGGCGGCTTTGCCGATGAAACTCAAGCCCACCCCGACCGACAGCGCGGCCAGCATGATCAGTGAAACAACCAGGGTCTTGAATTTGGAAAATAAACTGGATTTTCCCATAGGATGGCGGCCGGAAACGGAAAACCTTCCCAAGCCATCAGGCTTTAATGCATATTGTGGAAAATTAGCAAATAACCCCTAGCCTGTCAACCGGCGTTTAGGGCCGGGGTAGTCGAGGCGGGTCTTGACCTGTCTTGGATGGGGTCGTATTATCACCAATGGATGGTGGAGACGCGGCCGGCCGCGGGGAGCTTGACGAGCGGTTTATTCTCGAATCGCCCTCGTTCCGCGGCTCGGCCGGAGGAAGAACAAAGCCAATAAAACGGGTTAGGATTAAGGGCCGAAGATCAATCCAAGCCCAGCTTCATCTTGACTCCGATGGATTTGTACTTTTCTTCCTCGATGAGGTGGCGCAGGTTTTCAACTTTGTCCACATCGTCCATTGAATACTGGCGCCGGTTGGTGGGGGTGCGTTGCGGGTTAAGATATTCACTGAATTCCTTTTCCCAATATCTCAAGGTTGTCTTTTTCACCCCGGTCAGCTTGGACACTTGCTCGATGTTAAATAACATTTTGTCTAAAAGATCATTTGTGTTCATAAGGCTTCTCCTGGCTGATCGGCGTCGAGTTTTTCGGCCCAATAGAGGGCCGCTGTGTAGGCCCGGCAGCCCTCTTTCTCCTTCTTATCGGCGGATAGGTCGGAAAAATTGACTTTTTTTTTAAAAAATTGCAAAAACCGGGTAATTTGCTTCATAAACCATTTAATTATTCTTCCTCCAATTTCTTTCTTGTTAGAGTTATCGGTTAATAGTGGTAAAAACTTTAGCAAATAGTTTAAAAAAGCCTTCAACATGCTTTGTCAAAAAAAGCTAATATTTTCAGCGTTATAAGAAAAGGGGACCCCGCCTTGCCCGCAAACTGCCAAAAATGCGGTCGGCCTTTCCGGCCCGGACAGCTCAAATACCATCTGCGGATCGAGTTGATATCATTGTTCGATGGAGTTATCGAAGAACCCGATGGCGACGTGGACGAGGAGTTGGAACGGCTGATTCAGGCCCTGTCCCGGCAAGACTCCGACGCCGTGGCCAAGGACGTGGCCCAGGATATTGCCCTGGTTATCTGCCGGGATTGCCGCAACAGACTGGTGGAGGAGTATGAGCCCCGGCGCGCCCCGGTTTTGCACTAACCGGCCGCAAGGGACGGGCGGGGAAAGGCTCGGCCTCCACCCCGTCTTCCGGTCGCATTCATTTTTCGAGGGCGGGGCCGTAATCGCCCGAACCCGGGCCGCGGAGTCCTGGTCGTCGGGCTAGCCCTTGTCCCCGCCGCGCGCCGCGAGAAGCAAACGGGTCGGGCGACTTGGTAATGTTCGGGTTGTTTCCGGGGGGTTACGAAAAAACGAGGAGCTAAAGCCTTATTCCAATACCCAACGCATGGTCAAGCCTAAAAACCAGGATTCCTCGAACCGGCCTCCCCCGATTTTTTCCTTCATTTTGCTGTTCCAGAATTCCACTTCCCGGTTAAAGACGTATCCGCATTCCAAGCGCCAGGCCAGGGGGCGGAAAGCGTCTATTTCGAGGAAGGGGCCGGCCTGAATCTGCTGGTATTTCACCACATCGTTTCGCCAGGGCTTTTTTTCGGACAGCCGGAATTCATGGCCGTCCACCTTGGCCTTCAAGCCCAGGCCCAGTCCCTTGGCGACATGGTAGGAAGCGATGGCGTGGATGGGCAGGATGATGTCGAGTTTCAACCGTTCAATCAGCTTCCATTGCACCCCCAGGACGGGCAGAAACATGCCCTGGCCGAACATGTCGTTGTAGGCCCCGCCGAAAACCAGCCTGGGGCCGCCGTCGGTCGGTTCGTATCCGCCCAGCAACAGGCCTTGCCAGGAATAGGCCTGGGCCGACATATTTTTCAAGTCGCTGTGGAGCACCGGCCCGGCCTGGAGGAAGGACGACCAGTTTTCATTGAAGCGGTAAGCGACTCCAGGCAGGAAATCCAGGGCGTGCAGGTCCTTGGGGAGGTCGGACTGGTCCACGATTTCCTTGTTCCTGGGGTGGATAAACGACTCGACGTTGTGGTAGTCCAGAAAATAGCCCGAATATTCCAGGGCCATGATGGAGGAGAAATAATCGTTGGCGTAAATCGGGAGGTTCAGGCTGGCCTTGCCATAGAACATTTCCACTTTTTCGGAAGAATGCTTGACCTTGGATGATGGGGCGAAGTTGCCTTCGATGTTGAATAAGTGTTCGCCTTCCCATGACCAGGCCGCGGTTGGCGGGAAAAGCGGGCCGCAAAGCAGAAAGCAAAGCCAGAGCGGGAAAAAGGCCGACAGACGGCTATATTTTTTTTGGCTCGGCCCCATTTTTTTTACCATTTAGGGCGCCTCAATCCGGCATTCCGGCCTAACACTTATTTTTTACTGATATTTTATCGGCGCTTTCCGGAAATATCTTAAAATTTTTCCAAAATTAAGACCAAATTACCACAAATGTGTTACGGATTCAATAAATATCCCGACCGGTGGTTGAAATTTTGAAGATAACGGACCGGGCGCCCCGCGGCTGGTCGGGGGGCTTCAATTGGCCTGGCCCCAGAGGGGCCGACTTCGGCTCCGGCGTGGTCAGAAATCGATCCGGCCCAAAGTCTTGGTCGAGACCCGTTTGTCCAGGTCACAGCCCTCGGGGCGGCCGGTGAACAATTCGCGATGCCAATAGTACAAACCCCAGATTCTTTTGACGTAAGTCCTGGTCTGGGCGTAGGGGATCAGCTCGATGAATTCTTCCAGGCTCACCGGTCCAATCTGGTCGATCCACCGTTTGACGTTCCGGGGGCCGCCGTTATACGCGGCCAGGGCCAGGGGAACCTGGCCGTCGAATTCCTCGATCAGGGCGTTCAGATACCAGGAACCGAATTTAATGTTCATATCCGGAGAAAAAAGCTCGTCCGGGCCGGGTTGGTTCCGGCCTAGGCGGGCGGCGATTTTTTGAGCGGTGGCGGGTAGGATTTGCATCAACCCATGGGCGCCGACCGGGGACACTATTTCAGGATCGTAAAAGGATTCGGTCCGGATCAGGGACAGCAGCAGGGCCGGGTGCAACTCGAATTCCCGGGAGGCTTCCCAGACCTGTCCAGGGAAGGCCAGGGGGAAGAGTCGGCGTTGGCCGGCGCCTTTATCCGGATATTGGCCGAACAGTTTTAAACGGCGGTATTGAAGGCGCGTATATTCCGAATACCGGCCCGATTCGGCCAGATAGGCGCTGGAAAACAAGAACAGGGCTTTCCGAATTGCATCCAGGTCGCGGGTCGCCGCTTTTTTCTCGTCGACGGTCGGCTTGGCCGTCGGCTTCGAGGTTTTTAGGGCCGGGCGGTCGAGGAGCGCGGTGGTTTTTTCGGCTTCCAGATAGGCTAGGTCCAGGGTCCCGGCTTCAATCAGGTCCGTGAAGGCTTCCAGGTTTTGGGACAACTCGCTGGAGAACAGCGGGGACCGGGGGATGGCCAGGGCGGCGACCCTTAGTCCGCCAAGTCCGGCCTGGTTGGTCGGGAGAGCGGAAGACGCGAAGGCTGTTCCCCGCGACGGCCCAATTGTCGGCGGAATTGGGGAAGCGAGGGCAAGTCCGGCGTCGGGTGGACGGGCCTGGATAAGGTCGCGGAAAAGGCCCAGGTCCCGGGACGATTCCCGGTTCGGAATGAGCCCCAGGCGCTGTCCGGCCCGGAGCCGGTAGTAATAATCCTGATGACTATTGACCAAGGTTCTGAAGATTTGCGCCGCTTCCTTTTTTCGTCCGGCGGCTTCCAGGGAGCGGCCCCGCCAGTATCGGGCGGCCGGGGCCGCATCGCCGCCGGGATTTTTTTCCGCCAATCGCCCGAAAAGCTCGGCGGCCTGGAGCCATTCCCTTTTTCCGAAAGCGAATAATCCCTGGTTCCAGAGGATTTCATTTTGGTGGGAGTTTCGGCCGGAAAGGCCAAGTTCCGCCCAGGCCCGGTCGGCCCGGTCGCGGTCTCCCTTTCTGAGAAACATGAGTCCGGCGTAAAACCTGGCCCGGTCCGTCCTCTTGGGGCCGGGCAAGGCCTTCGCCGCATTGAGATAGGCCTGCCCCGCTTTTTCCCATTCGCCCATTCTTTCCAGGCAGCGGGCGTACATCCAGGCCGCGGACGGGTCGTTTTCGGCGCCCCCGGGGCTGGAGGCATGACTGAAGAACGCGAGCGCTTCCCGAGGCCGGCCGGAAAAATAAAGAAATTTCCCCTTTTTTTCCTTCAAGGTCCTGGCGAAGCCGGGGGAGCCGCCTTGGGCCAGGTATTTATCCACCAGGGCGAGAGCTTCGTCCAACCGCCATTCCTCGTGGAGGAGGTCCACCAGTTTTAACTGTTCTTCTTCCCGTCCCGGGCCGGCGGCGGCGCGGGTCAGGATTTCCTTGTACTTTTGGGCCGCTTCCACGCGGACTTCCTTTTGCCGGGCGCCTTGCATGGCGGAGCGGTAGTGGCGACCGGCCAAGGCCAGGTTCTTGTGGGCCTCATGGAGGCGGGCCAGGGCCAGGTGGGCTTGTTCCATGGTGGGCCCGTCCAGAAGCCCGGTGAACTCGGCCAGGGCTTCCCGGACCAAGCCCTGGGTTTGCAAGGCCAGGGCCCTGGTCAAGCGAGCGTTATCGGCCAGGGGGCCGGTCGATTCCGCCTTGAGGAAATCACCGAGCAGGGTGCGGGCTTCCCCGGCCGCTCCTTGGCCGAAGAGGGCCAGTCCCCTGAAATACAAGGCGTGTTTGGCTAGGGAGGGGGGGACGCCCCCGGGGGCCGTCAGTAATTTTTCCGCTTCCTTGAATTCTCCCAGGCGATAGGAAACGACTCCGGACAGAAAATTGACCAACTGGTTTTGCCTGGGGTTGAGCCGGAGGCGCCGTATCTCTTTCAGGAGGGCGCGGGCGTCCGGGTCGCGGCCTTCGCCGTGCATGACGGCGGCGCGTTCGAAATCCGGCCAACCGACTGTTTTCACCTGAATCGGGATCGGGCCGAGGGTGGCCGCGCGGGCCGGCCAGGATAAAAAAGAGAGTAACACGGCCAGGGCGACGAGGGCCATAGTGGGCGGCGCCGATTGACTAGGCCCCCGGAAAAAATGAAGGGGGCGGTTTCGAAAAAAAACCGTCATTTTTTTATTCCTCGAAAAGCGGGAACAAACTTTCCCCCGCGCGCACCCCTGTTTTTTCCTGGGTTCCCGTTACCCTGAAAGCGCTAGGGGGGATGACGGTTATTGTAAACCAGGGGGGCGTGTTAGGCAATCCCCGGCCATTTCGCCGGAAGCCGCGAGCCTGTTTTTTATTGACCGGCCAAGACCGATTTGTTAGCTTTCACTCTTAATATTGCGGAACCACAAAAGGTTATGTCAGGTCATGCCAGGCCATCCCAACCTCGGGACGGCCTTTTTTTATTTTGGGGAGGATGTCATGTTCGTCAAGCTTATGGTTTTAGGCGTGTACGCGGGGGTTTTGTTCGGGGTGGGCTGGTGGGCTCGCTCCAAGTGGTCGGCCAGCCCGCAAAACTATTTCCTGGCTGATCGCGGTTTGGGACCGTTCGTTTTTTTGGCCACCATGGCCGCGACCAATTTTTCCGCTTTCACCGTTTTCGGCGCTTCGGGGGCCGGGTACCGGGACGGGTACGCCTTTTACCCCATTGTGGGCTTCGGCACGGGGTTCATGGCCCTAACGTTTTGGTTCATCGGACGCAAGGCCCGGGAGTTGGCCTTGGAGCATGGCGCGGTGACTCCGCCCGGACTGGTGCGGGCCGTGTATGGGAGCCGTTTTTTATCCAGTCTGTTCGCCGCGGTGTTGATCGTTTTTACCCTCCCGTACCTGGCCTTGCAGCCCATCGCCGCCGGGTACGCCCTCAAGGAACTGCTGGGGTGGCCGCATTTTGTGGGCGCGGCGGCGGTGACGGGGATCATCTGCCTCTACACCCTGCGGGGCGGGCTGAAGGCGGTGGCCTGGACGGACGTCTTTCAGGGACTGCTGATGTTTTTCGTGTTGATCCTGGCCCTGGTCTTGACGGCCGGGAAGGTCGGAGGGCTGGCCGAGGCCGGACAAAAGCTCATGGCCGAGGCCCCCCAGCTCTTTAGCCGACCTGGCGGGGAGGGAAAATACCTTCCGCCGGTCTGGTTTTCGTTCATGTTTCTCTGGTTTTTTTGCGACCCCATGTTTCCGCAGCTTTTCCAGCGGTTCATGGCCGCCAATGACGACCGGACCATCCGCCGGACCATGCTGGCCTATCCCTTTATCTGTTCGGCCGTCTTTCTTCCGCCGGTCACGCTCGGCGTCTTGGGGCGGCTTAGTCACCCCGGCCTGACCGGCAAGGCGGCCGACGGGATTCTGCCCCTAGTGGCGGCGGACATGAACAATCCGGTTTTGGGGGCGCTGATCGTCGTCTGCGGCCTGGCGGCGTTGATGTCCACCATGGATTCCCAGTTATTGACGCTGTCTTCGATTTTCAGCCAGGACATCTACCCTCTCGCGGGAGGAAAACACGCGGAGAGCGCCTGGCCCGGCCGGGTGTTCGTCATTCTACTTTCCTGCGTCGGGCTGGCCCTGGCGGTCAATCCTCCAGGCACCATCCTGTCCATCGCCAGTCAAGCCTTCACGGGATTGGCGGTGCTTTTCCCCACGGTCTTGTTCGGGCTTTATCCGGGGTGGAAATCCACTTCCGGCGCCATAACTTCCATCATCGCCGGCCAGGTCGGCGTGGCGCTGGACCTCTTGGGCCTGCTTCCCACCGGCGGGTTCATGGCGGTGGTTCCGATAATGGGATTATCTTTCGGGGCCTACATCCTGGTTTCCTGGGGCGAGGGAGCGAGGGCGAGGCTAGGGCGGAGCGGAGCCGGGGTGGGGGCCTTTATCAAGTCTCCCTACACCTGGGGCTTTTTGCTGATTCTGGCCCTGGCCCAGGACTGGTGGCGTTGGGGGGCCGAGACGGAGCTTGTTTTGGGGTACCCAGTCTGGTTGCTCCACTTTCTTTTTCTTTCCGCGGCCCAGACCTGGCTCATGGCCCGCTGGACCAGGGCGGTCGCGTCCGGGAAGATACATGGGGACAATTCCGATCGGGCCTAAGAAGGGCAGGCGCGGGGACCTGCCCCGACAAGCCTAACACCACCGCCGCCGGCGCCCTGGAAATGTCGGCGGTCCGGCCTGTATTTCGACCCAGCGCCCATCCCGATCGGACCAAGAAGGGCAGGCGCGGGGACCAGCCCCGACAAGCCTTCCACCACCACCGTTGGCGCCTGTAGGGGCGCCTCTTGCGTCAACGGCCGTTAAGGGCATTGTCGAACCCGCCGCCGGCGCCTGTAGGGGCGCCTCCCCGTGGCGCCCTCCATTGGACCCTGGAGATCGGGTTTAGAAGGGCAGGCATGGGGGACCTGTCCCTACAAACCGTCCACCACCACCGGCGTATGTAGGGGCGCCTCCCCGTGGGCGCCCTCTTTGGGCCCGGGAGATCGGACCAAAAGGGGTAGGCGCGGGGACCTGCCCCTACAAACCGTCCACCACCACCGGCGTATGTAGGGGCGCCTCCCCGTGGGCGCCCTCTATTACCGGATGCACAACTTCTTATATCGCTTGGCCTGGCGCCGGCCGAAAAAAAAGGCCCCGCCACAAGACGGGGCCTCGGCCCGCGAGGGGGCCCCGGGACGAACCCGGGAATTGTCTAGTGATTGCCGCAGGCGCCTTGGACTTCGCCGCCGCCGCCGCCGCAGGTCATGTTGGTTCCGAAGCGGGGAAGGCGGCCCGCCAGAAAGGACTCGACCGCCTTGCCGACCTTGGATTCGCCGCCGTTATGGTAGACTTCAATGCCGACCTGGTTGAAGCCCATCAGGGGCCTCATGCCCATGCCGCCGGCCAGCAGGGCCTTGATGCCGTGAGAGGCCAGAAAGTTGACCGGCGCCAGGCATCCGCCCTGCTCATGGGGGACGCTCGGCACGACCTTGACCTCGCCGACCTGGCCGTCGTTGATTTCCACCACCGTGAAGACGTCGCAATGACCGAAATGTTGGGACAACACCGCATCCAAGCCCCCGGGATTGTTCGAGGGCACCGCCACTAGGGTTTTCATTTTCTTCTTCTCCATTTTATCCCGGCTGTTGCAATATATTCCAGGCCGGAAGTCTATTGGTTATTATGGACGATCCGCAATCAGGCGCTGGTTGTTTCCAGCTTGCGCATAACAGCTTCAATCAAGGATTCGAACGGCTGGGCGTTCGGCAGACCGGAGTCTCCGGCCTGGACCACGCCGTGGGTAAAGGGAATGCTGGCCAAAAGCTCCATTTTGGCCATCTGGGCCAGGTTGGAGCCTCCACCCGAGGTCAGGAATTCGATGGCCTGGCCGCAGTGCGGACAGACCATGCCGTTCATGTTTTCCACCAAGCCCAAAATCGGCATTTTGACCTGGTTGCAGAAGTCAATGGATTTTCTGACGTCCGCCAAGGCGACTTCCTGGGGCGTGGTCACGATCAGTCCCCAGGCGCCGGGAATGGTCTGGGCCACGGTCAGGGGTTCGTCGCCGGTCCCGGGAGGGCTGTCAATGACCAGATAGTCCAGGGGGTCCCATTCCAGGTCGGAAATGAACTGGCGGATTACCCCTATTTTGACCGGGCCGCGCCAGATTATGGACCGATCGCGGTCCGGCAGCAGGGGCTCGATGGAGACCACCGACAAATTTTCCGACCAGGCCATGGGCTTGGGATGCTCGCCGCCCGGAAAACGGCCGTTGAGGCCCAACATCCTGGGCACGCTCGGGCCGTGCAAGTCCACGTCGATCAGGCCGACTTTCCGACCCTTGGCGGCCAGGCCCACGGCTAGATTCACGGCCACGGTGCTTTTACCCACGCCGCCCTTGCCGCTCAGGACCACTATCTTGTACTTTATTTGGTTTAAAGTCTTTTCAATGGCCTTGTCCTGGAGCTGTTGTTCAAAGTTCTGATTGGGATTAGGTCCGCTCACTTTTTTCACCTTTCCGATCGACCCCTGGGGGCCGCTTAACGTTATTTCCCCGAGTCCCCGTTCGGACCCTGTCCCTCCAGGCGATAATTTCCGCCATCGATGCGCAGGGCTTGACCCAGGACCACCGCCTCGGCTAAGGTCTTTCTGGCCGCGGCGAGAATCCGGCCGAATGTTTGCCGGGACACGTTCATTTTTTCCGAGGCCTGATCATGGTCCAGGCCGGCGATCTCGACCAGGCGCAAGGCTTCAAAACCCTCCAAGGGGAGCACCACTTCTTCCAGATTGGTCATGGGCACCCCCCGGGGCTTGAAATACTTGACTTCAGGGAGGGTTTGGATAAGCCTGCATTTACGAGGCCTGGGCATTTGACGGTCCTCTCCGGCTCTTTTTGAGCCTACGACCAAAAAGATATATCCGGGGAGGGAGGCTGTCAAGGGGATTTTGGTCCCAGGCTCATATTTTTTGCGGAGGTCGGGAAATATTGAAGAGCGGGCGCGGGCATGCCTTCCCTTGAAGACGCCATAGTGTTGGCGACCCTGGCCCACCACGGCCGGAAGGACGAAGCCGGGCAGCCGTATATCCTGCATCCGCTGCGGGTGATGTTCCGGTTGAAGACGCCGTTGGAGCGGATGGCCGGGGTCCTGCACGACGCCTTGGAAAACAGTTCCTTGTCGCCGCGGGACTTGCGGAAATGGGGTTACCCCGCGGAAGTGCTGGCGGCCTTGCGGGTGCTGACGCCCAGCCCCCGGCAGGGTTTCAAGGAGTACATCATCGCCATAAAAAAGGACCCCTTGGCCCGGCGGGTCAAGCTGGCCGACTTGGCGGATCACCTGGAAGTCCTTGGCCCGGATGACAATCCCGGAGACCGGGCGCGGCGGGAGAGGTTCAAGAAGGCCCGGGCGTTTTTGTTGGGAAAATGAGGGGCCCCGATCGGTCGGCGGCGGGCAGGTTATTTTTCATGGGATTCCCAGACGCCGTCCCAGGAGGCCGGGGGGCGTCGGTACTGGAAGTGGGAGCAACGGTCGAGGAATATCCGGCACAAGGGGTCGCCCTGTTCGCCGTGGGCGAAATACTCGGCGGCCCGGTCGAAGTCCCGCTGATAATAATGCCGCAGGCCGAGGCTGAAGGCTTTTTCGGCCTCGGTCAATTCGGTTCCCTCGGGTCCCAGGACTTCGTAGACCTTGACCGCTTTTTTCCGGCCCTTGAATCTGACTTTATCCACGAGTCGGGTGGTGAAGCGGTCCTTTAACTCCTCGAAGGTCGATTCCCCGATGAGAATATTGACCCCATAGCTCCGGGTGAGGCTTTCCAGCCGGGCGGCGATATTGACGCCGTCGCCGATAACGGTGTAGTCCATTCTTTTTTCCGAGCCGATGTTCCCGGAAATGACCTCGCCTGTGCAGACGCCTACGCCGATCCTGATGGGGTCCAAGCCGGCGGCGGCCCGGCGGGAATTCAGAACGGTTAGCACGGTTTGCATGTCCAGGGCCGTCTTGACGGCCCGGACGACGTCGTCGTCCTGGGCGAAGGGAGCGCCGAAGACGGCCATGATGGCGTCGCCGATATACTTGTCCAGGACCCCGCGGTTCTCGAAGACCACGTCGACCATCAACCCGAAGTATTCGTTGAGAAACTCCACCGTGGCCTCGGCGGTCAGCCCCTCGGCGATGCCGGTGAAGCCGCGGATGTCGGCGAATAGGATGGTGGCCTTGGACCTGACGCCTCCCAGGGCCTGGCGGCCGGGGTCGTCCAGTATCCGGTCGACAATGTCCTTGGCCATGTACCTGGTCAGGGCGGCCTTGACCTTCTTTTCCCTGGTCACGTCCTCGAAAACCAGGACCAAGCCGCGTCGTTCCCCCGCTTGGTCCAGGAGGGGAACGAAGTTGACGTTGACCACATGCCGGTCTCCATCCGGCAGGACCAGGTCCAGGTCAAAGTCCACCAGGGGCCGGCCGTGGGCGTCCACCCAGCCCAGGAGCGCGGCCAGGCGTTCGTTTTTCGGGCCGAGGCATTCCCTGAAATCCAGGCCCTTGAATTTTACCGGGATTTTTTGAAAGAGGGCCCGGGCCGCCTTGTTGGCCGTGACGACCTTGAAGTCATTGTCCAGGGCCACGATGCTGTTGCTGATGCTTTCCTGGACCCCGGCCAGGTAGTTTCTCATGGTCACGGTTTTTTTGTACAACTGGGCGTTTTCCAGGGCCACCGCCATTTGGGCGGCGAGGGCCTTGATCAATTCCTCGTCTTCGAGTTCAAAGTTTCCGCTTTTTTTGTTGATGGCCTGGGCCACGCCGATGATCCGGCCTTCCCTGTTCCTGACCGGAGCGCCGAGGGCGTTTCTAGACTTGAAGCCGGTTTGGCGGTCGACCAGGGGGTTGAAGCGGGGGTCCTTGTACACGTCGTTGGTGTTGAGGACCTCGCCCGAGGCCAGGACCGCCCCGGCCAAGCCCAGGTTCCGGGGAAAGCGGATTTCCGAGGTTTCCTCGCCCAGGGCCGCCTTGGACCAGAGTTCGCCTTTTTCCTCGTCCAGCAAAAAGAGCGAGCCCCTTTCCGCTTCCAACGCCTCGGCGGTTTTCTGGACTATTTTGGGGATCAGGACGTCCAGGTCCAGGGTCTGGGCCACGGCGTCGGCGACATTCAATAGAACGGCCACCTTTTCATGCCCCTTGATCAATTTTCGATACAACCGGAAGTTTTCCAGGGCGATGGCGGTTTGGTAGGCGAAGGCCCGAAACAGGTTTTCGTCCCGGGCGTCGAAGGCGCCGTGCTTTTTGTTGATGACCTGGATAACCCCGACGGTTTCGCCCTGGAGGTTTTTTATGGGGCCGCAGAGGATGTTCCTGGTTTGGTATCCGGTCGCCAGGTCATTGGCCGGGTCGAAGCGTTCATCTTCATAGGCGTTATCGAGGTTGATCAATTCATCGTGGAGGGCCGCCCAGCCGGCCAGGCCGCGGCCCACGGGCACGCGTATTTCCCGGCTTTCCATGCCCTCGGCCACCTTGGACCACAAAATCCCGGAAAAGTTGTCCAGCAGGAAAAGCGAGGCCCGGTCCGCGTCCATGACCTTGCTGGCGGTGATGACGACCCGTTCGATCAATCCTTCTATGCCCGTGGAAAGAGCCGCTATTTCCGACATATCCAGGAATTGGCAGAGGCTGTTCAGGGAGCGCTCGGCCGCTATGTTTCGCTCCATGACGTCCTGGAAGCGCAAGTTGGTCCGGCGGAGGCGGTTGGTGACCAGGTCGAGGAAGTTTTTGCCGATGATCGGGGAAATTTCGAATATCCGGTCCAGGTCGTCGTAGCCGATTTTCATCAGCTCGGTCCGTTCCAGGGCGCGCACGGAAGCGGTGCGGCGGCCGTTGGAAAAATAACCCATTTCCCCCAGGGACTCCCCGGTTTCCGCATAGGCCAGGGGGATTTCCTCGCCGTAATCCCCCCGGCGAAAGACCAGGGCCCGGCCCTTGGCGACGAGGAAAAAACAGGCTCCCGGCACATCCTGGGAGATGAATTCCGCGCCGGATTCGACGGTTAAATCGGAGACAAAGGCCGATATCTCCCGGAACTCCCGCTCGGCGGCGCCGCAGAATATGGAACAACACCGCAGCCGGTCCAGGCGTTGGGCCAAGGCGGCGGCCCGGACTTCCTCGGGGGTGACGTTTTTTTGGTCAAGCAGGATTTCGCCCAGGCGCTTGGACTGGCCTTGGGCGGCCATCCACCGTTGCAGTTCCAGGGCCTGGCTGACGTCCTTTTTTTCCCGGGAAAGATATTCGCCGAATTTTTTGGGGGGTCGTTCGTTTTTTTCGTCCGCCGCCATGGATGAGCCTCGCCTCGTCGGTGAAGGGGCCGGGTGATCTTGAACCCTCGGTCGGGCCTATTCGTTTTATAAAAGGACGTAGCGAGAAATAATTATAGACGACTTGCCGGTCCCCGTCAAAGGAAAGAGAGCTTGGGGCCAAACGGGGCCGCCCCGGGCGATGGCGTCCGGGGCGGCGTGGGCGCGGGAGGAGCCGGCGTTTTTTAGTAGGCTTCTTCCTCGGCCAGGTGTTTTTCCGTCACTTTTTCCTTGAACAGGATATGGGCCCAGAGTTGATAGCCCAGCACGATGGGCACGAAGATCAGGGCCAGGACCAGCATGATGGTCAAGGTCAGGTTGCTGGAAGCGGCCTTGGCGATGGTGATGCTGAAAGCCGGGTCGAGGCTGGAGGGGAGCATGACCGGGTGCAGGCCGATGATCCCGTAAAAAGTGATGCTCAAAATAGTCACGGCCGAGGCGCCGAAGGCCTTCCAATAGTCTTGCCGGACGAGGAAGAGCTTAATCCCCAGCAAGGCGGCCACGGCCAGCAGGATCACCAAAAACAGGGCCGGGTGGGCCAGGTAGTTGGCGTAGAGGTTGGTGGCGAAGGCGCTGTAGACCAGACAGAGGACCGCGGCGGCCAGTAGGCCGTACCAGAGTTTGTTGGCGACTCTCGCGGCGTCGCGGTGCAGCTCGCCCTCGGTTTTCACCGCCAGCCAGATGGCGCCGTGAACCAGGAAGAACAGCAGGAACAGCACGCCGCCGACCAGTCCGTACGGATTCAGGAAGGTTAGCAGGCTCCCCTGGAAGACCCCGTTTTGGTCGATGGGTATTCCCCGGAAAATATTGGCGAAGGCCACGCCCAGGAGAATGGCGGGCAGCAGGCTGCCGAGGAAGATGGACAGGTCCCAGAGCCGGCGCCAAGTCGGGTTTTCGCTTTTGCCGCGGAATTCGAAGGACACTCCCCGGAAAATGAGAGCGAAGAGGAGGAGCATCAAGGGAGTGTAAAAGGCGCTGAACATCACCGCGTACATCAAGGGAAAGGCGGCGAAGGTCACGCCCCCGGCCGTCAGCAGCCAGACTTCATTGCCGTCCCACAGGGGGCCCACCACGTTGTGCATGATCCTCCGCCGGGTTTCATCCGTGCCCAGGAAAGGCAGGAGCGCTCCAATACCCAGGTCGAAGCCGTCGGTGATGAAATAGATGGCCCATAAAAGTCCCCAGAGCAGAAACCATGTAGTTTCCAAGACCATTATCCTTCTCCTTTCCCGCTATCTCGCCTTGCGGGTCGCGGCGGGCGCCGGACCCAACCTGGCGTTTTTGATGATTAGATAAAAGGCCAAGGCGCTGAGAAGCAGGTACACCAGGACAAAGGCCGCCAGGGATAGGCCGCCCTGAATCCCGGTAATCGGGGAAAAGGCGTCCTTGGTTTTCATCATTCCATAAACTATCCAGGGTTGACGTCCCACTTCGGCCAGCATCCAACCCAACTCCATGGCGAGGTAGGGCAGGGGGATCGACCAGACCAGGATTCGTAGAAGTATCGGGTATTCCGTCGCCTTGTTCCTGACCAGGAAGGCGGCCAGGGAGGCCAGCAGGAAGAACCCGGCCAAGCCGACCATGACCCGGAAGGAAATGAAGGACAGCAGCACCGGAGGGCGTTCGTCCCGGGGGAAGTCCTGGAGCCCCTTGACTTCCGCGTTGGGGTCGTGGTTGGCGAGCAGGCTCAGGGCGCCGGGCAAGGGGCCAACGGCGACGCTGTTGCGGGCGTTTTCCTCGTCCGGCCAGGCGAACAGGTAAATGGGGGCGTTGGTCGAGGTTTCCCAATGCGATTCCATGGCCGCCAGCTTGGCGGGCTGGGTCTCGGCCAGGTCCGATCCGTGCAAGTGGCCTTCCACTATTATAAAGATGGAGCAGATTAAGCCGAAGGTCGCGGCCAGGCGGAAGGACCGGGAAAAAAAGTCCGTTTCCCTTTTTTGGAGGAGGTGGTAGGCGCTTACGCCCATGACGAAAAACGCCCCCAGGACGAAGGCGCCGGACAGGGTGTGCATGATCATCAGCAGGGCGAATTTGTTCGTGATCACGGCCAGGAAGTCGGTCAGCTCGGCCCGGCCGTTTCGCAGGACGTACCCCACCGGGTGCTGCATCCAGGCGTTGGCCGTCAGAATCCAGATGGCGCTTCCCGAGGAGGCGAAGGCGATCAGCCACATGACCCGGGCGTGGGCCTTGGCCGACAACTTTTTCCAGCCGAAAATCCAGACCCCCAGGAGCGTGGATTCCAGGAAGAAAAAGCCCAGGGCCTCGATGGCCAGCAGCGACCCGAAAATGTCTCCCACAAAGGCCGAATACCTCGACCAGTTCGTTCCGAACTGGAATTCCAAGGTAATCCCGGTCACTACTCCCATGGCGAAGTTGATCAGAAAAAGTTTTCCCCAAAACTTGGTCATTCTGAGGTAGGTCTCGTCCCCGGTCCGGGCGTATTTGCTTTCCATGGCCGCGATCAGCCAGGAAAGGCCCAGGGTCAAGGGAACGAAGAGAAAGTGGATAAAAGTGGCAAAGGCGAATTGAAGCCGCGACAGCATTAATACATCCATACCCCCTCCTTGCATTCGCCCTCCGTCACGGGGAAGGGCGGGGTTTGAGTTCATTTTTGAAATTCGTTTCGTCCGCCCGGGCCGAGAGACGCGTCGCAGGCGGCCATCTGTTCGAAATTGGCCGAGGACAGGGACCTTCTCAAGGTTTCCCGGGCTTCGCCCCAGGCCTTGTGAACAGGGCAAAAACCAGCTCGGCCGCAGACGCCGGGCTTGACCACGCAGTCGTTGAGGTGGATTTCCCCCTCCACGGCCTCCACCACATCCAAAAGGGTGATTTGTCCGGCCGGCCGGCGGAGACGATAACCTCCCTTGGGACCCTGCATTATGTCGAGCAGTCCGGAAGCGGCCAGCTTGGGGCCGATCTTGCCCAGGAAATGGTAGGGAATGTCCATCCGGTCGGCGATAAGCTTTCGGTTGGCCAAAAGTCCGGGCTCCTGGGCCGCGAGGAAGAGGATGATTCTGACGGCGTATTCGCCTTCCTTGGTAAGTTTCATTTCTCTCCATCCACGACAATTAAGACCATATTTGTCTTATATTCCCAAAAAAGTGATCGCGCAAGTTTTTTTATGAAAAAAATCGTTTTGAAACCAATTTTTTTAAGAGGGGGGCTGGGAATGGATGGGGGAAGCCGGATCGACGGCCGGGCGGAGCGAGGGCGACTTAGGGGGACGCCCTCGATCCCGGGGCTGGTTTTAGAGGTCGACCAGGCGGCCGAGATTCAGTCGTAGCGCCTGGCGCAGGACCGCTCCGGCGGCGGCGGCGTCCTGGACGGCCACGCCGACGGATTTGAAGAAGGTAATCTGGTCGGGTGAAGTTCGGCCCGGGGCGCGTCCGCCGATCACGTCTCCGATTTCGGTCAGGTCCTCGGTCCGCAGCAGCCCTTCGTTCATGGTCTGGATGATGTCTCCCGCCTCGGCCAGGGCGGCTTCCCGGCGGTCCACGAAGACGCGGAGATTGGCCAGGCCGGGGAGTTGGACTTCCCTCATGGCCGGGGTAAAGGCCCCTACTCCATTGATATGGGTCCCGGGCCGGACGTCCCCGGGGTCGAACACGGGGGTCTTGCTGGTGGTGGCGCAGGACACGACGTCGGCGCCCAGGACGGCCTCGGCGGCGGACGCCGCGAGGACGACCTTGACTTCGGGAAAGGACGTCGCAAGTCGGGCGGACAGGGCCTGGGCCGCCTGGCGGTCCAGGGAAAAAAGCCTGATTTCCTCGATGGGGCGCACGGCCAGGACGGCGGCGATCTGCGCGAAGGCCTGCCCTCCCGAACCGAACATGGCCAGGGTCTTGGAGTCGGCCCGGGCCAGGGCCCTCGTCGCCGCTCCCGCCCCGGCGCCAGTGCGCAGGGCGGTCAACCTCGTCCCGTCCATCAGGGCCTGGGGGACGCCGGTTGCCGGGTCCAGGACTAGGACTAGGCCGTTGACGGCGGGAAGCCCCTTTTCGGGGTTGGCGCCGAAAAAAGAGACGATTTTCACGGCCAGGGGCCCGTGGGGGGAGAGGTAGGCCGGCATGAACAGGGATGCGCCGTTTTCAGTCTCGACGACCGACCTTTGGGGCGCCCGGACCAGGCCCCGACCGAGGGCGTCGAAGGCTTGGTCCATGATGTCGACCGCCTCGGACATGGAAAGGGCCAGGTCAATTTCGGATGCGGAAATCAATCTGAGTTGCATCGAGGAAAAAACCTCCTTCCAATATTTATTGGTGCTGGGCGTCTCCCAGGAAAAGCGTGTGGTATTCCTCCTCGGTCAGGTGCTTGCGAAGCTGACGACTGACCAGGTCCAGTATTTCCTCGATATCGTCGTCGCTGAATCTTTTTTTCAGGACAGCCATTAGTTCGTCATTGGAAAACATTTGCAGGTAGCAGACCAGGGAAGACTCGTCGGTTTCGCGGTCCAGCCCGAAACCGACCAAGCCCTGGTAATCTTCCACGAATTTGTGGGTATAGTCGGCCATGAAGATATCCTCGCTATTTTCCAACCAAGACCAGCCGCACGTCCATGACGTTGGTTAGGGTGGGCCCGGTTTTAATGAGGTCGCCAAGCTCCTCGAAAAAGGGGTAGGCGTTGTTTTCCTCCAAATGCATGCGGGCGGAAAGTCCGGCCCGCCCGCCCCTGGCCGCGGTGTCGCCGTCGGCCATGGCGCCGGCGGCGTCGGTCGGTCCGTCGGAGCCGTCGGTTCCGGCGGAGAATACCAGAATTTTCTCCCGCCCGTCCAGGGCTAAAGCCGCGGCCAGGGCGAATTCCTGGTTGCGGCCGCCTTTTCCGGGCCCCTTCAGGGTGACGGTGGTTTCGCCTCCGGAAATAAGGCACGCCGGGGCCTTGACCGGGTTCCCCGAGTTTTGGATTTCCCGGGCCAGGGCGGTATGGAAGCGGGCGGCTTCCCTAGTTTCCCCCTCGATGGTGGAAGACAGGACGAGCGGCCGGTATCCCAGGCTCTGGGCTTGGTCCCTCGCGGCCAAGAGGCAGATGAGATTGGAGCCGATGACGACATTGACCACCTGTTCGAAGGCCGGATCGCCGGCCTTGGGCGTCTCGGGCTCCTGGCCGGTCAGACCCCTGGTCAGGCAGCGCTTGGCCGCGGCCGGGATTTTTTTCATGAGTTTATACTTGGCCAGGACCACGGCGGCTTCCTCGAAGGTCGAGCGATCCGGAACCAGGGGACCGGAGGCGATGACGTCCATGTCGTCGCCAATGACGTCGGACAGCATGAGGTTAACCACCGCGGCCGGGGCGGCGAGACGAGCCAGGCGGCCGCCCTTTACTCCGGACAGGTGCTTGCGCACGGAATTGATTTCCCGGATATCGGCCCCGCAGGCGAGCATCAGTCGGGTGACCTTTTGTTTATCGGCCAGTTTCAGCCCCGGAAGGGGCATGATCAGGAGGGCCGAGCCGCCCCCGGAAAAAACCGAGATGACCAGGTCTTCCTTGGTGGTTTCCTCGAGAAGGTCCTTCATGCTCAAGGCGGCCTCCACGCCGGCTTGGTCCGGTTCGGGATGTCCGGCCTCCACCACGCGTATTTTGCCCAGGCCCAGCCCATGTCCATGCTTGACGCAAACCAGGCCGTCCGTGATTCGGTCCCCCAGAATATCCTCCACGGCCTTGGCCATGGGCGCCGAGGCTTTTCCCGCTCCGATCACGAAGACGCGGTGGACCTTGGACAGATCGAAGGACTTGATTATTTTTCCGCCCTCCAGGACGGACAGCATCTCTCCGGAGCGTTCCAGGGCGGACGAAACGGCCCTTCCGGGCTCCGCCGCCGCCAGGGCGGCCTGGAAAATGGCCAGGGCGTCTTTCCTCATATCGTGTTTAGGGGTGTTTTTTTTGGTCACCTCAACCTCCTGTCGGGGTTAGGGCCAGGGACCCTAGTGTGGAATGAGTTTGGACTAGCCCGGATAACACTCGCCGGGGGCGGGCCAAGCGGGACCTGTCGTCGGATTTTTTAATCCCGAAGTCGGGTGGTCAAACGGGAGGACCGCTGGGGAGCCGTTGTTTCCGTCCGTCCGGCGACGCTATCCGGAAAAATTTCCTAATTGATCGCAGCGGTTGTATGATATGAAAAAAACCTTGATAAATCAAGCGGCTTTTATACTATTTTCGTGGCGGCGATAAACGACCCCGACAATTATGTCGCCGACCCCGCCTGGAAAGGCCCGGAAGGCGCCTGGCCGGGCCATGAAAAAAGAAGGGAAAAGCTTTCGCGGGGACGCGCTTCGAGGGGGAGCGGCCAATTAGGGACGTTCCGGGCGATAGGCCTTGTCCGGCGCGGTGAACCTCCACCGGCAGAAAACATGCGGCGGGTGCTCATCCGGCGGAGCGAACAGGCACTCGACCTTGATCAGTGGGTCAATTTCGGCGGCGAAGCCCTTGAATTCGGCGGTGTGCATGGCCCGGCAGGGATATTCCCCCAGGCCGCGCTTGAGTCGGGCTTCCTGGGGCGGGCAGGAAGGGACGGTGATGATAAGTTCTTGCGGGCTTTCCTCAAATTCGTAGCCGACCAGCATGGTCCAGGGAAAGAGCTTGAGAGCCTTGACCAGGGAAGACAGTCCCCCGCCGTCCAGGTCGAAGCGTTTTTTCAGGTCCCGGGCGGCCAGGGCCGCGACCTTGCCCCAGACCAGTTCATTCAGGCGGCAGGCCTCGTCAAGGCCATGGTCCCGTTCCACGTTCAGGAACCAGAAGGCGTCGGCGACCCGGTAGGAGTGCATCAGAAATTCCAGGTACTTAACCAGCTTGTCTTTTTCCCAGGTCGTGAAATCCATTGGCGTTCTCCCCAGGGCCGGCGTCCCGGGCCGGCCGGCCGAGGCGTTCCTCGTTTTTGGGGGCGGGGAACGTCCCTTGTTATGTTTCGATAAAAAATGTGGTCAAGCTAGCGGGAAATGATTATACGTCTGCCGGAAGGAAAAGGGAAGGGGTGGTTCGAGGGCGGCCCGCCCTTGGAACGGGAACGGGCCGCGGGGGTGGTTATTTATCCCACCAGTTCTTTGCGGCCCCGTTTTTTTTCCCTTTTCCGGGTTTGTTTTTGGGGTCGTTTTCGTCGGAGCGACCAAAAATGTCCTCAGGCGTGAGCTCCCTTTTTCCCGCTTCCCACCATTGACCCGAGCCGGCCTTGGCCGGAGCGCCGGCGGACCCCTTCTCATCCTTTTTAAAGATGTCGCCTGGTTTTATGTCCTTTTCCGGGGCCTCCCACCAGCCCTTGGGCTTTTTTTCCACGACCGGAAGGGCCGGTCCGGCCTTGGTCTTGGCCGAGGCGGCCTGCTCTTTTTCCAGCACCTGCCGGAGGAGGATTTGATATTTTTTTTCTCCCTGCGGGATATAGGTCAGGCGTTCCGTTTCGAAGGCCCCGGCGGGGATGGCCTGTTTAATCCCGGTGGGTTTAAAGTCGTTGTCCAGCAGGAGGCAGACGACTTCGTCGCCCTTTTGTCCCAGGGTCATCCAGAAATTCCGGTATTCGGTCTCCTTGGCCGTATGCCCGGTCCCGATGATCCCTTTTTTGTGTTCGAGGTATATCCCTTCTTTGATCCGCGCCATGCGCTCTCCTAAATATTCAGGAATGATGTGGCCCACCTGATGATATTAATAACACACCGCCGGGGCCGGCGCCAGTCGCGGCGCGCGAAAGGATTTGACACCAGCCCATAAAAAAATTAAAAAAATATAACTTGCCGGACGGCATGAGCGGCCTGGCCGGCGCTCCGACACGGGAGGGCGCTCGGGGCGGCCGATCAAATGCTTTCGGCGCCGGATTTCCGGAAAAGATTCTTAGGTTTAGGAGGGTTTACAAAATGGAGATTAAGAAAGTCGGCGTCATTGGGGCCGGAACCATGGGCAACGGCATCGCCCAGGTGTTGGCTTCCATCGGTTGCGACGTCATCATGCGGGACATCGACATGCAGTTCGTGAACCGGGGATTGGACAATATCGACAAATTCCTGGCCAAGGGCGTGGAAAAAGGAAAGATGGCCCCGGAAAAGAAGGCCGAAATCCTGGGGCGGGTCAAGGGTACGACCAGCATGGATGACCTGGCCGACGTGGACTTCGTCATCGAGGCGGTCATCGAGGACATGGACCTCAAGCAGAAGGTCTTCGGGGACCTGGACCGCATCTGCCGGCCCGAGGTTGTGTTGGCCACCAACACTTCTTCCATGTCCGTCACCGAGATAGCCAAGGCGACCAAGCGCCCCGAAAAAGTCGTGGGCATGCACTTTTTCAACCCCGTTCCCCTGATGCGGCTGGTGGAGGTCATTCGCGGTTATTTCACCTCGGATGAAGCCGTGGCGGCCACGGCCGACCTGGCCAGGAAAATGGGCAAGGAGACCGTGGAAGTCAAGGTCGATTCCCCCGGTTTTATCGTCAACCGCCTGATGATCCCGCATATGATCGAAGCGGTGGAGATGTATCAGGAAGGCGTGGCCAGCAAGGAAGATATCGACAAGGCCGTCAAGCTCGGCCTCAACTACCCCCTGGGCCCCTTTGAATTGATGGATTTTACCGGCATCGACATTTGCAAGTTCGTGGCCGATTATTTCGCCAAGGAATTGAACAAGGAACTGAAATGGGTGGCGCCGACCCTGCTGAAAAACCAGGTCCGTTCCGGCCGGCTGGGCCGCAAGACCAAGGGCGGTTGGTACAACTACTAATGTAGCCGCCTGGAAGCGGTCCGCCGGGATCGTTTCCAGGGAGCCTCCCGCCCGGGGGGCGCCCTAAAAAAAGTCTTTTTACCGGTGTGCGTCCCACGCCCGGGTATGATATCATGACTCCACCACGCGGCTCGCGACTTGACGCGAAGCGCCGCCGGGGATCGAGGATCAACCCGGCGGATCGGCCGGCGTGATTTTGGACCCGCTACCAAGTCCGGCGT
Source organism: Pseudomonadota bacterium (assembly GCA_043806915.1). Classification (GTDB taxonomy): domain Bacteria; phylum Desulfobacterota; class Desulfarculia; order Adiutricales; family JAGVGV01; genus JAZDGM01. Next base: position 76,310 of record JAZDGM010000067.1, read on the forward strand.
CTCCCGAAACGACCACGAGTTTTTTCAGCTAAAAACAGGGTCGTTTCTTCATCCGGATTTAAAACCGTTTTTGGAGAGAAGGCTCCAAGCTTCACATGCCGCTTCAAAAGGACAAGCTGGTCCGGGTCCTGGCCCTGATCGTTCTCTGCGCCTTGGTTTATTATTTCAGTTTTGACCAGGGGCGGGCGTCAACGAGCGGAAAAGTCCGTCAGTTGGAAAAGGCCCTGGCCGCCAAGGAGCAAGTCATCGCCTCCCTGGCCGGGAATCTGGACCGCCTAAAAAAGGAGCTCGAGGTCAAGGAAAAAGCCGGGAAGGTTTTCGGAGCCGGCGCCGCCGCCGACGCCGCCGAAGGGCGTTTTTCCATCAGGCTGAATTCATCCCGGATGTTGTTTGGCGACCGGGCCGCGGTGGCCTGCCTGGCGATCTCCCCGGATGGCCCCCGGGCCACCCTCCAGTTCAACGACCTGGGGGAAGGGTCCATCAAGTCCGAAACCCTGGGGGTCGGGCAGGCGGTCCGGGTCGAGTTCGGGGACCAAGCCTTCACCCTTATCCTGGAACAAATATACCCGTCGTATGTATCCGTCCGAATTTTAAGGAATTAATGGAGCCGAGCCTCCCCACGGGGCCATGAAGAGCAACCTCGAAATTGTCACGGCCAATCTGAAAAAGGGTTTGTCTAAACAAAACGGCCCCTTGCGTCCCCCCTACTTGTACCTGGACCGCGCTGCGGTCAGGCGTATTTTTCGGGAATTGACCGGGATGAACGGCCTTGGCGGAATGGCCATTGCGGAGGGCGGCCCGGCCATTACCCCTTCGCTGGAGTTGCTTTTCGAGGCCATGGCGCCGATCCTGGAAGAAAAAACCCGTGGGATCGCGGCGGGCGACGACCTGGCGGGCCTGGCCTTTGAGTACCTTCGGATAGGCGGGGTTTTGGAAACCACCAGGTTTCCGGACGGGAACCTCAACCTCGAGTTGGTTTTCGGCCAGGTGAGGGGGCTCCTCTTTTGCGCCCGGGAAAACTTCGACTCCCTGGCGCGGCCCGTTCTGTTTCAGGATCGCCTGCATGTGTTTTCCCGTCGGGTGGAGGCGTTGGTCTTCCCGGTGGGTGAGATTCGGACCACGATTTTTTACCATCAGGCCTATGGGGACAACCAGGAACACCCCTGGCTGCCGCTGGTTCCCGTGGTCATCAGGGACGCCGGGGGCGACCCGGAAGACCGGTCCCTGGCCCGTCGGGGTTGAACATGCCGGCGAGGGCCTTCCCCGCGGCTCGTCCCGGGAGTCAAGGCGGGGCAGGCGACGTTTTTCGCGGTCGGTATTATCGTCAAACAATGTTGGAGTTGAATCGGAAAGCAGGCGCGCGCCGGGTTCGTCCCGGTTCTTCGGCCGACGACTTTCCGGGGACGACGGATTAACATGAGTCTTTTAATTACCTATTTTCTGGCGGCGGTGGTGATTTCCTTTGTTTGCTCCCTCATGGAGGCCGTTCTGTTGAGCCTGAACCACGCCCATATCGCCCTTCTGATCGAACAAGGTCGGCCTAGCGGGAAGATACTCGAAAGGTATAAGGAAAAAATTAATTTGCCCCTGTCGGCCATCCTGACGCTGAACACCGTGGCCAACACGGTGGGAGCGGCGGGGGTGGGGGCCCAGGCCCAGGAAGTCTTCGGAAGCCACATGGTGGCCGCGGCCTCGGCGCTCCTGACGCTCATCATTCTCGTTTTTTCCGAGTTCATCCCCAAAACCCTGGGGGCGGTTTACTGGAAACAGCTCGGCCCCCTGGTCGCCCACGGCATTCGGGTCTTGATCATCCTGACTTATCCCCTGGTTTTTCTTTTTCAAATATTGGGGCGCCTGGTGGCTGGGAAGGGCCGCCGGTTCAAGGTCAGCCGGGAAGAGATAATAATGACCGCCGACCTTGGCCAGGCCGAGGGCTCCCTGGAAGAACGGGAACGTAAAGTCATAAAAAACCTGCTGCGGTTGAGGAGCGTCTACGTCTACGAAATCATGACCCCCCGGTCAGTCCTTTTCGCCCTGCCCAAGACCATGACCGTGGGGGAAGTGCTGGTTAAGACGCCAAATATCCAATTTTCCCGGATACCGGTCTTCGGCGAAAACCTCGATGACATCGTGGGGCTGGTTTTTCGCTTCCAGATCAATCGGGCCTTTTCCCAGGGGGTGGCCGGCAAGACCCTGGCCGAGCTGGCCCATCCCATCAAGGTGGTCCCGGAATCAAAAACCGCCGCCGACGTTTTGGATGAATTCATTACCAGCCGGGAGCATCTGTTTCTGGTGGTTGACGAATACGGGGGCACCTCGGGGATAATCACCCTGGAGGACGCCATCGAGACCCTCCTGGGCGTGGAAATAGTGGATGAACTCGACACGGTCGAGGACATGCAAAAGTACGCCTTGGAGCGGTGGCGAACCCGTAAAAAATCGCAGGGGCTCTAGCCGCGACGGCGCCGAGCGCGCCGGCGGACGGGTCCGGCGCCCGTCAAATCGCCGGCGAAGTGATTTTTTTCACCAACGCCCGGCGGCCCCGCTCCCGGTCGGTCGGCCGCCCCGGCCCGGCGCGGCGACAAGGGTTGTTTCCGGTTTTTTTGCATATTTCAACATTTTGCCTGGTCCATTGGCGGCGCCCGGAGAAGGCCGGTTCGTTCCGGGGGATAAAAATATCTGGCATTTCATTGGCTTGTCCCCTTGTTCCCGGCGATTTATCTAAAAATTGGTTTGACTTGGGGCCGGGAATTGGCTATGAATCGTAACACTGTTTTTGAAACCACAGGCGGGAAACTAGCCCCTGAAGGAGACCAAATGGCTGACGACAGGGCCAAAATACTGATAATCGACGACGACCCCGATTTTACCGAAACTACACAGGCCATGCTTGAATCCGGCGGGTATGAGGTTCTGACGGCCGCCGAGGGACAAAAAGGCCTGGAAACGGTCAGGGAAGAGGAGCCGGACCTTATCATCCTGGACATTATGATGGATTCGATGTATGAAGGTTTTTCGGTTATTTCCACCCTGCGTGGCACGCCGGAATTTGTTGATTACAGGGATATTCCCATAATCATGGCTTCCGCGGTGAAACAAGAATATGGGTCCAGGTTTTCCCTGCCCGAGGGCGGGGAGCATCTCCAGGGCGACGTGTACATGGACAAGCCGCTCAAGCCCAAGGAGTTGCTGGAAACCGTGGCCCGGCTTTTGGCGGAGCGGAAATAGTCGAGAATTTTTCAACGGGCGGCATCGATATATAGCGACGCGACCCGTCAGGGATACACTCCGAACAACCCGCGTTTTGGGGGGGGCCTTCGGTGTGAAGAGTCGCCGTCGAATTCGAGAGGGCGGATAGGTCCGCGCCGGAATGGACCGACGGCGTCGGTGTTTTGAAATAGGCTAAGGAAGAATCGACCCTACGGGGTGGGAGCGACGACTTCCGCTTCGCTTGGGCTATCCTTGCGACCCGACCAGCAACTTATGGTGGAGTGGTATTTAAATGGCCAAATCCGATGAACAGTTGATGAAGCCCAAGAGGTTCCGGCGGGGCTTGGATCTGGGGCCTGGAGGTCCTTGGGCCGCCGCGGCCATTCAGGACATGCCCGCGCCTAAACGGCTCTACGTGCCCCTCAGGCAACACCTTGGAAGCGATTGCACTCCCAAGGTCTCCCAGGGCGACCATGTTCTGATGGGGCAGCTTTTGGGGGAGAGCGCCGACCCTTTGTCCGCTCCCGTGCATTCCCCGGTTTCCGGTGAAGTTACGGCGGTGGGAACCCACGTCGATCCTTTCGGGAGAATGACCCCGACCGTGACCATCGTCAACGATGGCAAGGATGAATGGGAATCCCATCCGGAGTCGGACCCGGAATTCCTTAAAAAGAAAGTGTCCGCGATGATCCGCGCGGTGCGGGTCTCGGGGGTGGTCAATCCGTCCACGGGCCGACCGGTGCATTCCCAACTCGCGCCTCCGGAAAGACCCAAGGCCTATATTTTCCTGGTGGGCATCCCGGTCCTGAAACCCGTGGAACTCCTGGTTGTCTCGGCCCTGGACTCCGAACCGGTCATCGCCGGGAACAGACGGCTTTTTCTGGAAAAGGCCGCCGACGTCCGGGACGGGATCAAATTGGTCAAGAAGATCGTGGGGGCCAAAAAGGCGGTCTTGGTGGTGGACGACGAACTGGCCGGCCGCAAGGATTTCGACCGCCGCGCCGCCGGGGAAGAGGCCGTGCTGTCCATTATCGAGAACCGGTACCCGGTGGCCCGGGAGGAACTCCTGACCACGGCCCTGACCGGCCGGGAACTACCCTGGCCGGATGGCGAGCCCCGGGACGTCGAAGTCCTGGTTCTCGGGGTCGAGGTGATACTCGGCATCCTGGAAGCGGTCCGCGGCGGCCGGCCCCAGATCGATCGAGTGGTCACCGTCAGCGGCAAGAACGTTTTTCCGCAAAACATCAGGGCCCGGATCGGGACCCCCCTGAACGACCTCTTGGCTTTCGCCGGCGGGTCGTTGGAGGGAGCGGCCAAGGTCGTGTCCGGCGGCATGATGAGCGGGTACGCCCAGTTTTCCGGGACCGCGCCGGTCACCAAGCAGACCACCGGCTTCCGCTTGCTGGCGGACAAGGACTTGGTCAAATTTTCCGAGCACTTGTGCATTAAGTGCGGTCGGTGCGTGGAAGTCTGTCCCATGAGGCTGCTGCCCAACGTCATCACCAACTTCTGTGAGTTCGGCTTCTTCGCCGAGGCGGAGGGCGCCGAGCTGTTCAAGTGCATCGAGTGTGGATGCTGCGCCTATGTCTGTCCGGCCAAGCGTCCCCTGGTTCATTACGTCAAACACGGAAAGGCCGAGGTAACGGCCAAGAGGACGGCCAGATGAGTAAGAAACTTTCCGTCACCTTTTCGCCGCATCTCCAGGATTGCCGGAGCATACGCTCCATGACCCTGGAGACCATCGCCGCTCTGGTCCCGGCCATGTTGGTCGGATTTTACTATTTCGGTCCCAGGGCCATTCTGATCGTAATCCTGTCGGTCCTGGCCGCCGTCTTGACCGAGGCGGGGCTCCAAGCGCTCATGGGCAAGCCCGTGTCGATAGGAGACGGGACCGCGGCCTTGACCGGGCTGCTGCTGGCCCTGCTTCTCCCTGTTGGCGCGCCCTGGTGGGCGGTCATCGTGGGCGCGGCGGTGGCCATGTCCCTGGGGCGCCACCTGTTCGGCGGCCTGGGCGCCAACCCCTTCAATTCGGTCTTGATCGGCTGGATTGTGCTGCAGTTGTCCTGGCCGGAGGCGGTAAATCAGTTTTACGAGATTTCCCCGCTCTATCAGGGGATGAGTTCGCTGATTCCCGTGGGCGCTTCCGAACTCCCCCTGGGGCTGCTGGACTTCGGCTCGTCAGGGGACCCGACCAAGCTTTACGGCTGGGGCGCCCTGCTGATAGGCGCCGTGCCCGGCGGCATCGGGACGACCAGTTTCCTGGCCCTGCTTCTGGGCGGGTTGTACCTGGTGGCGCGCAAGATAGTCCCCTGGCAGATTCCCTTGGGCTTTTTGGGCGGCCAGTTTGTTTTCGCCCTGATTTGCTGGTGGGCCGATCCGACGATTTATGCCAATCCGGTGTATCATTTGATGGTCGGTTTTTCCCTCTACGGAGCGTTCTTTCTGGCTCCGGACCCCACCACCTCGCCCTATTCGCCCTTTGGCGCCATTCTATTCGGACTCGGGGCCGGGGCGCTGACCATGATCATTCGGAACTGGGGGTCCTATCAAGAAGGGGTTATCTTCGGCCTGATGTTTCTCAACGCCTTGACGCCGGTGCTCGATCGCATCAACGCGCGCAGCTACGGCCGGGTTAAAACAGCTTAACCGGTCCTGGTTGGAAGGAGATATACGGTGAAGGATATATTTAGGATGGTAGTGGTTTTAGGTGTAATCTGCGCGTTGGCCGGCTTGGCGCTGGCCGGAGTGCGCGATTTCACCAGGGCCCCGATCGAGCTGCAAGTGATGAAGAACATCCAGGGGCCGGCCATCATGTCGGTCCTCGAGGGATACGATAACGATCCCATCGCCGACAACTTCAAGCTTCCCGGCGGGGTGGATAAAAAAGGCCGTCCGGTGGAAAAGGCCGTTTTTCCGGCCAAGAAAGATGGAAAACTCATCGCCCTGGCCCTTGATTCCGCCGGTCGAGGTTTTGACGGCAACATCGGAGTGATGGTGGGCATCGACCCCTCCGGTAAGTTGACCGGCATCGCCATTATGAAACATACCGAAACCCCAGGCATCGGCTCCCGGATCACCCTACCCGCCTTCACGGACCAGTTCAGGGGCAAAAACCTGGAAAGCCCGACCGACGTTGACGGAGTGAGCGGGGCCACCTACTCGACCAAGGGCGTCTTCGCGGCCATAAGCAGCGCCGTGGAGTTCTACCTGAAAAATAAAGACCAGATACTGGCCTCGGCCGGCAAGTAGAAGCAAGGGGAGTAAAAATGGGCCTGGCTCAAGAGTTTACCAAGGGTTTATGGAAGGAGCTGCCTCCCTTCAGGCTGGTGCTGGGGCTCTGTCCCACCCTGGCCGTGACCACGGCCGCCAAGAACGGCATCGGCATGGGATTGGCCACGACTTTCGTCCTAGTTTGTTCAAATATTCTCGTATCGGCGCTTCGGAAAACCATTCCCGGAAAGGTTCGCATCGCCGCGTTTATCGTGATCATCGCGTCCTTCGTGGTCATGGTCGAGTTGCTGATGCAAGCCTACTTTTACAGCCTCTATCAGGTGTTGGGCATCTTCATCCCCTTGATCGTCGTCAACTGCATCATCCTAGGCCGCGCGGAAGCCTTCGCTTCCAAACGGGGCGTCCTCGAATCCATCGCCGACGGCGCCGGCATTGGCCTGGGTTACACCATGGCCTTGGGGTTCTTGGGCGCCGTCCGGGAAATCATCGGCGGCGGCACGGTGTTCGGCATCCCGCTTTTCTGGGAGTCCTTCCAACCCATGGCTTTCCTGCTCAAACCGCCGGGGGCCTTCGTATGCCTGGGCTTGGTTTTGGGCCTGATGAACATCCTCAGCCAGCGTAAGAAGGCTTAAAGGAGTCAACCATGGAAAACGCAATGGGTTTCGGCGATTATATTCTGTTTATTGTCGGCGCCGTCCTGGTCAATAACATCCTGCTGGTCCGCTTCCTTGGTCAGTGCCCATTTTTAGGGGTTTCCAGACGCATGGACACGGCCGTGGGCATGAGCATGGCGGTCATCTTCGTCATCACCCTGGCCGGGGCCATCACCTGGCTGGTGCAGGTTTACATTCTGGAAACCCTGGGGCTGGAATACCTACAGACCATCGCCTTCATCCTGGTCATCGCGGCCTTGGTGCAACTGGTCGAGATCGTGTTGCAAAAGACGGCTCCCGGCCTGTATCGCGCCCTGGGCATATATCTGCCGTTGATTACGACCAACTGCGCGGTCCTCGGCGTGGCCATCATCAATATCCAGGAAGGTTTCACCTTCTTCCAGGCGTTGATTTTCTCCTTCGCCAGCTCCTTGGGGTATTCGTTGGCCCTGACTCTTTTCGCCAGCATCCGCGAGCGAATGGCTCTGACCCATATTCCCAAGCCTTTTCAGGGAATCGCCATCGGCTTGGTGACGGCCGGCATGATGGCCATGGCCTTCGCCGGCTTCGCCGGCCTGGTCTAGTCGACCGGGAAAGTCTGGAGAAGGAACGAAATGCTAACCGCAGCTATTGCACTTGGATTGTTGGGCGTCCTGGCCGCCGCCGGCCTGGGTTACGCCGCCAGGATTTTCCACGTCGAGATCGACCCCAAGATCACTGAAATTGAAGAAAACCTCCCCGGCGCCAACTGCGGCGGTTGCGGGTTCGCGGGATGTTCCGGAGCGGCCGTGGCCATTGCCGAAGGCAAGGCTCCGGCCAACGTCTGCGTGGCCGGCGGCCCGGGCGTCTGGGCCAAAGTGGCCGAGGTCATGGGCGTGGCGATGGAGCTTCGGGAAAGGGAAGTCGCCAAGGTCAAATGTCGCGGCGGCGAGTCCCGGGCCGAAAAAAAGTTCGAATACGACGGCATCACCGACTGCCGGGCCGCCATGCTCCTCTATGGCGGCGACAAGATTTGCGACGTCGGCTGCCTGGGACTGGGCACCTGCCAGGCCAACTGCCCCTTTGACGCCATCCACCTCGGACCCGATCGGGTGCCCGTGGTGGACGAGGAAAAATGCACGGGGTGCGGGACCTGCGTTCGCCTCTGCCCCAAGAACGTCTTGCGGCTGGAATCGGTTTCCGGAAAACTGGTTCACATGAACACCAGTTGGGAATGTCTCGCGCCCTGCCAGGCCACTTGCCCGGCCCAGATCGACATTCCGGCCTATATTTCCCTGATCGCCGCCGGCCAATACGAGGAAGCAGTCAAGAAGATCAAGGAAAGAAACCCCTTGCCTCTTACCTGCGGCCGAGTCTGCCCCCACCCCTGCGAAGCCAACTGCCGCCGCGGCCTGGCCGACGAGCCGGTCAACATCAACCACCTGAAAAGGTTCGCCGCTGACTTCGAGCTTCATTCCGGTCGGCACATCGTTCCGCCGTTGGCGGCCGATTCCGGCAAGAAGGTGGCCATCATCGGCGGCGGTCCGGCTGGATTGAGCGCGGCCTACTACCTGCGTCGGCTCGGACACGGCGTTTCCATTTTCGAGGCCATGCCGGCCCTGGGCGGCATGCTGCGGTACGGCATCCCCGAATACCGGCTCCCCAAGAAAATACTTGATTGGGAAATCGAGGGCATCACCGGCTTGGGCGTGGATGTCAAGCTCAACACCCGCCTGGGAGAAGACTTCTCTTTCGACGATCTCCGGGCTCAGGGTTTCGACGCCATCTTTATCGCCGTGGGCGCCTGGAAAAGCCGGCAAATGGGGGTTGAAGGCGAGGACGACCTGGAAGGCGCGGCTTCCGGCGCGATTTTTCTGACGGACCGGGGCCTTAACAAGGAAACCCCGGTGGGGAAAAAAGTCGTGGTCATCGGCGGCGGCAACACGGCCATGGACGCGGCCCGCACTTCCTGGAGGCTGGGAGCCGAGGAAGTCACCCTGGTTTATCGCCGGTCGCGCAAGGAAATGCCGGCCAACGACATCGAGGTCCACGAGGCCGAACGGGAAGGCGTCAAATTCCAGTTCCTGGCCGCCCCGACCAAGCTTATCGGTGAAAATGGAAAGGTCAAGCAACTCGAATACATCACCATGGAACTCGGCGAACCCGACGCCAGCGGCCGCAGACGCCCCGTGCCCAAGGAAGGTTCCGAAACCCTGCTTGACGTCGATAACGTCTTTTCCGCCATCGGCCAGTTCGCCGACGTGGACTTCGTCCCGAAGGAAGGCCCCGACTCCCTAAAAATGAGCCGGTGGAAGACCATAGAAGGTAACGGACAAACGCTTCAGACGAGCGCCAAGGACATTTTCGTGGGCGGCGACACTTTTACCGGCCCGGCCACCGCCGTGGAAGCCATCGGCGCCGGGAGAAGGGTCGCCCGGGCCATCAACCTTCTTTTGACCGAGCAGGATGTCGCGCCCCAACCGGACGAATTCAAGGGAAAAGTCGTTGACCGCGTCAGCCCCGACGAACTTAAGGGCCTAGACCCCGCGACTCGAGTTATAATGCCTGAACTTGACGTCCAGGAACGGGTCCTTAATTTCAAGGAAGTCGAGCTCGGATTGACCGAGGACCAGGCCAAGTTCGAGGCCCGGCGTTGTTTGAATTGCGGACTTTTCTGCTTCGGCTCCGGCCTACAGACCATGCCCTTGAGGAAAATCGCCTGACCGGGCGACGTTGCGGCGGTCGGCGCGGCCGGCCGTCGCGAAAGTCGATTGAAAAAATTTACCGGCCGGCTTTTCAGGCCGGAATGACAAGTGGGAATCCATAACCAAAAAATGGAGATTACTGAAATGAGTTCGAAGAAAATTACCCGCCGCGACTTTGTCAAGCTGTGCGGGGCCGCTTCCCTGGCCTTGGCGGCAGCGCCCGCCGGCTTGGTCTCCCTGGCCGAAGCCTCCTCGGGACCGGGTCGTTTCGTTCAGACCCACCTGAAAATGGGCACTACCGTCACCCTGACCGCCGCGACCAAGGATGCCGATCAGGCCCACGAGGCTTTTGAATCCGCTTGGCGGGAAATCGACCGGCTGATCGCCGTGTTCGATCGCCACCAGCCGGGAACCGCGGTTAGCGAACTCAACGCCTCCGGTCGCCTGGCCGACCCGGGTCCGGAAATGCTCGAAGTTTTGGAATACTCCGCCAAGGCTCATTTGGTTTCCGGAGGCGCCTTCGATCCAACGGTCCTGCCGCTTCTGACTCTGCTGACCACCGATATCGAAAAGAAGGGCCGCCCCCCGTTGGATAACGAGATCGCCGAAATCCTTCCCCTGGTCGATTTCAAAACCGTGACTTATGGGAAATCAGGCGTCAGACTCGGGAAGCAGGGCCAAGCCGTCAGCTTTGACGGCGTGGCCAAGGGCTACATCGTGGACCGGGCCATGGACAAGATGAAAAGCGCCGGTCTGAAAAACGCGCTTATTAACGCCGGCGGCGATATCAAGGCCATCGGGCGTCGCGAAACCGGCCTGCCCTGGCGCGTGGCCATTCAAGACCCCTTCAACGGCGCCAAATACGCGCGGATCATGGACCTGTCCGACCAAAGCGTGGCCACTTCCGGGTCCTACGAAATTTTTTACGACCAGGAACAAAAAAACCACCACCTGATGGATCCCAAAGTCGGCCGGTCCGCCTTCGGATTGGTTTCCTCGACCGCCGTGGCCGACACCGCGGCCCAGGCCGATTCCATGGCCACCGCCGCTTTTATCAAGCCCCAGGTGCTGGCCGACGCCCACGTCGACGGCTTGGTTATCGACCGGACCGGCCGGCAGACGTACAGCGACGGTTTCGGAAAGCTGCTGGCCCGCTCCTAGTCTGTTTTCACCTTGCTTTTTTGGGAACCGGCTTCCTGGCAGCCGGTTCTTTTTTTGGCAATAAATATTGCCATTTTTTGTCTCGATGGCAAATATTCTTGTCATTGTTCCAACCGCGAGCCGTCGCGACCATCCCCCGGGAGCCCCTCCCGCGGCGTTTCAGGCGCCGTTCCAGCGATTATTATTCACCCTGGGCCTTTATAATTTTTCGGTTCCGGTAAATACTTTTATAAGAGCCAAGTGCAAAACACGGATTTTTGCCCAAATCAAGGAAGGCGAAAATTTTAACCTTGCGGACAGACTGAAGTATTTCGATGAGTTATAATTGAGCCTAACGACAAGTTGGGTCGGGGTCCGGGGTTATGCAATTGGCTGATAAGGTTTTTGTTATTAGGAGCCGGGCGCGGTTCGCCGGTTTTTTCGCCGGTTTTTTCGGGAAGGCGCCTAATTTGCTTCTCGAAGGCGCAATAAACCATTGTCACACCCAGCCGATTTTAGGGAAAGGAGCCGTTAAATGATAGTAGGAGTGTTAAAGGAAATCAAGGCCGAGGAGAATCGCGTCTCCATGACGCCTTCCGGCGCGGAAATCGTCGTCCAGCACGGTCATTCGGTTTTAGTGGAAAGCAAGGCCGGCCAGGGTTCCGGGTTCGAGGACGAGACCTACCGGCAGGCCGGGGCTGAAATCGTGTCGTCCCCCCGGGAAATTTTCGAGCGCTCGGAAATGGTCATGCACGTCAAGGAACCCTTGCCTCCCGAGTACGGGCTGATTCGAGAAGGTCAAATTGTTTTCACCTACTTGCATCTCGCGGCGGCGGAGGAATTGACTCACGCCTTGATCAAGAGCAAATCCGTCAACATCGCCTACGAAACCATTCAACAAGCCGATGGGTCCTTGCCGCTATTGACCCCCATGAGCGAAGTCGCCGGCCGCATGGCCATTCAACAGGGCGCCAAATATTTGGAAATCGCCCAGGGCGGCCATGGGATTCTTCTGGGCGGCGTGCCCGGCGTCGACCCCGGGACCGTGGTGGTGATCGGCGGCGGCGTGGTCGGGACCAACGCGGCCAAGATGGCGTGCGGACTGGGGGCCAAGGTCTACATCCTGGACATGAACCTGGACCGGCTGCGTTATCTTTCCGATGTCATGCCCAGTAATTGTTTTCTATTGATGTCCAGCCCCGCCGCCATCCGGGAAAGAATCCGGCAGGCGGACTTGGTGGTCGGGGCGGTCCTGATCCCCGGCGCCAAGGCGCCCAAGCTGTTGACCGCGGAAATGCTCAAAATCATGAAAAAGGGGTCCGTCCTGGTCGACGTGGCCATTGACCAGGGCGGTTGCTTCGAAACGTCCAAACCCACCACGCATTCCCATCCCACCTACACCATCGAGGGAGTGGTTCATTACTGCGTGGCCAACATGCCCGGCGCGGTCCCCAAGACCTCGACCATGGCCCTGACCAACGCCACGCTGCCCTACGCGCTGGAAATCGCCGCCAAGGGTTGGAAAAAGGCCATGAGGGAGAATCGGGAGATCATGCTCGGCGCCAACATCGTATCCGGACGGGTCACGTACAAGGGAGTGGCCGAGGCCTTCGGCCTGGAACATGTTCCCGTGGAGGGCTTGCTCTAGGAATTTCCCTCCGGCCCGCTTCTTTTATCGGGCGAGGCCGTCAGGGGGCGATGGACCCGGCGGCTCGCCCCCGCGGCCGGGGCCGGCGCTCAGCCGGAGGCTCGCCGCCCGGTCGCCAAGGCGCCCAGGATTTTCAAGCCGGCCAAGGCCGCGGCCGAGGCCGCCAGGCCGATGATGGGGGCCAGGAAAAGGCCGGCGGCCAAGGACCCCAGCAGGGCGCCTAGATGGTCGGCGGCTTCCAGCCGGGAAAGGGACCGGGCGACCGAGGGCCGGCCCGGGTCGGTCATATGGAGAGCGAAGAGCAGGCTGAATTCGGCCCCGGAAATCAACCCGGCGACCGTTACCAGGGCCAGGATCAGGTCGGGAATGAGGCCGGCGGCGGTCAAGGCGGTCAGGCCGGCGACCAGGGCCAGGAACATTTCCAGCCATGATATAAGCTGGCGGGCGGTCAAATCGAGACTCAGCGCGGCCCGGCCGATTATTCCCCCCAGGGCCAAGCCGGCCATGAACAAGGCTGAAATGAGACCAATGCCTTGATAAAGCGCCCCGTATCTATTTTGGTAAAGGAATATCAGGATTATCTGGAGCGCCATGACCACGCCCCCGGTGAAGAACACGGTGACGGCGGCGGTCCGGGCCGGGGCCGGACGGAGGAAAATGAAGAGAAGCGGCGCGGCCAGGGCGGCCAACAGCACGTAGCCCCATTTTTTGGCCCGTGCCGCCACGCTCAGGGCCTGGAAACCCCACCCGCTTCCGGTCATCCTTTCCCAGGCGGTCAGGCGTAGAAAATAACTCAACGGCGCCTGGTCGGTGTTGATTCGGACTTCTCCTTTTCGGTGCAGGAGTTCCTTGAGGTATTGCGTTCCCGTGGGGGGAAAGAAGATCGGGAAGCTTCTGGGGGTGAAGAAGGCGGACTCGAACCCTCGTTTCCGGTATCTCTGGGCCAGGATTTCGGGGGCGCCGACGACCAGCCCGGGTTTGACCCCGCAGATGAAGTAATGACGATCTCCAGGGGTGACCAGCACTTCCGGAAAAACCCGTTTCAGGGTGTGGTACAGGGAACGGCCGTACGAAACGATTTCCCGGCCCCAGTAGTTATCGGCCCCGGAAATCGAAGTGATCAAAACGCCTTCCGGGCCAAGGCGTTTGTGGGCGGCTTGAAGGAATTCCAGGGTGAAGAGCCTGTTGAGGCGCGCGTTGTCCGGGTCCGGGGCGTTGATGATGATAAGGTCGAAAGAGACGTTTTCCGCCTGGGACATGAACCGTCGCGGATCGTCATGAACCAGGCGCACCCTGGGGTCCCGCAGGTCCTCCGCCTGTTGCGGGGTCAGACGATCCTTGACCAGAAGCACTTCGTCCGGGTCGATGGTGACATAGGTCAGCATTTTCACTCCGGGTTTCAAAAGTTCGTGAATGAAGCCGCCCGGCCCTTGTCCGACCAGGAGGATGCGGTCCATCCGGGGGGCCTCGGTCAGAAAGAAGAGGCTCATGACCTGGTAATAATAGGGGTTTGGCCAGGACCCCATGAAGGATTGATTGCCGAAAAGGCTGATTTCCTGGCCCCTGGAAGCCAGGGTCAGGTGCTGGTAGGGGGTTTCCCGGTACGCCAGTTGCGTGTACCCCGGATGGGTCAAGGCGAAACGGGCTTGTTCGGCCGCGTGGTCAAGCCGGTCTCCCAGGCCGAGCGGGAACCAGCCGCAGCCGACTAGGCCCAGGACCAGAATGAGAAAGACCCTGGCCGCAAGCCGGCGCGGCAGGGACAAAAAAAGAAAAAAAAGGACCAGGCCCATGAAGGCGACCAGTATCTGGATGGGGCCGGCCCGGCCCACCAAGGCGAAAGTGTAAAGAGTCAATCCAAAACAGGACCCGGCCGATTCCAACAGGAATATGGTTCCGCCTGTTCCCAGGCGGTCGTTTCCCCTGGGGCGCCGGTTTTCATTCCACCAGGACCCGGCCAGGACAAAAAGAAAACCGACGAAGAAACCGGCCGGGCAGGTCAACAGGGTCGAAAACCCAATAATTTTTTCCAGGGAAACAGCTTCTCCCGGGGCCAGGCCGGTCATGGCGGGAATAAAAAAGGACAGTCCCAGCAGTCCGGACAGGGTCAGGCACCACAGCGAGGTCGCCAGGATCAGGATCGAGCCGAGCCGTTCCCTTCCGGCTTCCAGCAGTCCTCCGGCCTTGGCGCCCAAAAAAACGCCTCCCAGCCATCCGGCCATGACCAGGGCCACGATCATTTCCCCGCCATGGAACGCCACCAGAAGCTGCCTCATCAGGATCACTTGGGAGACCAGGGCCAAGGCGCCGTAGGCCCCCACCAGCAGCGGGAAGGCGCCGCCCGTCAAACCCACACCCCCGGGATGGCGGTGCGGCATTTGGGGCAGGCCCCGTGGTCGAGATGGGATTCGACCGCCCACAAACCGGTTCGCCTGACGACCATTTCCCCGCAATTATGACAATAGGTGCATTCCAGGGGGTGACCTGGAACATTGCCGACATAAACGTATTTCAAACCCTCGGACTTGGCCGCGGCATGGCAGGCTTCCAGGGTCGAAACCGGGGTCGGCGGCAGGTTCAGGAGCTTGTACATGGGATGAAAACGGGTGAAATGGATGGGAATGGAGTCCCCCAGGTTTTTTTTGATCCAAGCGGCCATGGTTCTTATTTCCTTTTCGGAGTCGTTGGCCGTGGGGAGGACCAAGTTGACTATTTCCAGCCAGGCGTCGGAGGCGGCCAGGGTTTCCAGGGTTTTTAGGACCGGGTCCAGGCGGGCTTGGCAATAATCCCGGTAAAAATCGTCGGAAAACGATTTCAGGTCGATTTTGTAGGCCGAGGTCAGGGGGGCCAATTTCCCGACGGGTTCGGGGTTGATATATCCGTTGGACACAACGGTGAAATTGATCCCGGCTTCCCGGGCGGCCCGGGCTGTTTCATACACGAACTCAAAAAAGACGGACGGTTCGGAATAGGTGAAGGCCAGGCTGGGAATGCCGTGTTCCCGGGCTTGGCCGACCAGGTTTTCCGGCGACAGGCGGATGGCGTCAAGCTGCTCGGGCGCGGCTTGGGACAACTGCCAGTTCTGGCAGAATTTGCAATGGATGTTGCAACCGGCCGCGGCGGCCGAAAGAACCATGGTCCCGGGAAGGAAATGAAAAAAGGGCTTTTTTTCGATGGGATCGTTATTTATGGCCGCGATCCGTCCGAAGGACATGGTGAACAGCTCTCCGTCGCGGTTTTCCCGGACCCGGCAATGCCCTCGTTGGCCGGGCGGAATGGAGCAGCGCCTGGGACAGAGAAGGCACTGAACTCCCGAACCTTCCAGTTTTCGGTAAAACATGGCCGGATGCGCGAAGTCCGGCTCGAAGGAGGCGGGTTCGGGCCCCAGGATCGCCGGGACCGGTCCCGCGTCCTCGGCCCGGCTGGGGGAAAGGGCTGGGCCGAGCGCGGCGCAGGCGGACAGGCCCAAGCATTTGAGAAAAAATCTTCGATTCATCGTTTCGCCTCCCGGGTCCCCTCCATTCGGCCGATTGGCCATAAAAGGGGCTGTTATTCCTCGCCAAAGACCTGGGCGCTGAAACGGTAAACGGTCGCGCCTTCCTTCCAGGCGTCGGGCGGCAGGCCGGCCTTGAGACAGGTCTGTTTAAGAAATTCCTCCCGGTCCCAACCTTGTTCCACCGGGACCTGGGGTAGGAGCAGACCTTGATCATGGCCTCGCGATATGAGCAATCCATGGACCCCGACCGTGATTTCATCAATGCTTTTGACCTGTTCAAAAGGCGTGAGCACGGAAATTTCCAAGGTCAGGTCCTTGACTTCGCTTTGGTCGAGCGGGGGAAAGCGGGGGTCGCGAAACGCGGCTTGCACCGCCATTTGGGCCGTGGTCGCGAGAAGGGGTTGATCGGTTTCGAGACGGCCGATGCAACCCCTTAATCGGCCGTTGGTCTTGAGGGTCACGAAGGCGCCTCTTTGTTCCATTAGGCTTGGCGGCGGGTTTTCCGTCGGGGTGAAGCCTGTACCGGTCAGCGCGGCCAGAATGGCCGAGCGGGCGGTTTCCAAAAGAATTTTTTGTTCCAGCGGTCCCAGTCCGAGGTCCACGCCCGCCTGGGGGGAAGTGGCGCCGGCGGCCGTTTCATCCGCGGCTTGGAAGAAGGCGGCGGCCATGTACCCCACGACCCGTGAATTGTCCCCAGTGGCGACGCCGGAATGAGAGTATTTCAAAATTTCGGCCCGATCCGCGCCCAGCATTTTCGCGGCCAGCATGACCGCGACCAAGGGGCCTCCCCCGCAAGCCTCGACCCGACCGGAACTCAAATCCCGGTGGAGCCCTTCCGGGTCCAGGGCCGCGGTTCGCTCCAACAGGATGTTGTCCCTGGCCGTCGCCTGTTCGGCGGAATGATAATGGGATAGGTCGGTGCTGCCGACAAGCAGAACGTTTTGGCCCCCCAGGACCCGGACGAGGACCAGGGCCAGTCGCCGGCAGGTTTCCAGGTCTTGTCTTCCCATGATAATCGGGATTATCCGGAAATCCTTCAACGCGACCTGTAGAAACGGCAGTTGGATTTCGAGGCCGTGTTCCTGGTCGTGTATTTCCGGGTAACTGTCGACCAAGCCGTCGCTTTCCTTGATTATTTTTTCAATCAGGTCCGGAGCGGCGGAAACCCGCCCCAGGGGGGTCTCGTATTCCCGGGGGTCGATGGATACTCCGGGGAAGGCGGCCTGATGGCTGGGACCGATCAACACCACCAGGTCGAACTTCCGGCCCATCACCCGGGCGTACGCCTGCCCCGCGGTGGGGCCGGAATAGATGTATCCGGCGTGAGGCGCGGCCAGGGCGACCAATCGCCCCGGGAGCGGCGGGGCCGCGGCCTGGTCAATGAAGTCGCGCGCCATGCGCCGGAGCTGGTCGGGTTGGGCCGGGTACCATGATCCGGCCAGGATGGCGGAACGCACCTCCGCCGCGGCCGTCCCGGCGACTAGAAGGACGGCGGCGACCATGAGGATCGTGATTCCATTATGGCGGTTCATTTTAGTTCCTTCCCTTTGTCGCGGCGCCGGGCGGCGGATGGTTCGAGGCCGCGTTTCCGGACGCCTCCCCCCCCACCCGGGTCGGTTGTTTCCATTTTACCATGGACCGCCCCTCCCCGCGACCGGGTTGTCTCCGCGGAGGGGCGTGGTCGTTCGCTTATTTGATCAGTTTCAAGGCGTTCGCGATCCGGTCGAAGGCCTGTTCGAGCACGGGAATGGAGGTGCCGGCGTTGATCCTGATGTGGCCTTCTCCCGGAGGTCCAAAGGCGCGGCCGTTTTCCACTATCACCTTGGCCTTGTTTTTCAGGTAGTCTTCCATTTCCTGGCTGGTCAAGCCGTAGGAAGAAACATTCGGGAAAAGAAAGGGGGTGGCTTGGGGCCGGGGGGTCCAGATTCCGGACAGGGCGTTCAACCGTTCGAGCGAATAATCCCTGGTCAGTCGCAGATGGCCCTTGAGCTCCTCCAGCCAGGCGTCGCCGTGCAGCAGGGCCGCCTTGGCCGCCGCCTGGGCCAGGACATCTGTATGGACGATGATGTCGTGGAATATTTTTTTAAGGGCCTTCATGTGACGGCCGCGATTGACCACGTAAGCCACGCGGAAGCCGGCCATGCCGAACGCCTTGCTGAAGCCGCAGGCCGTGATGGTCCTTTCCATCAGGTCCGGGGCCAGGGAGGCCAGGCTGACATGGGAGCCTTCCAGGACCATGTCCTCGTACAGTTCGTCAGAGAAAATCAACAGGTCGAATTCCCTTGCTATCGCGGCGACGCCTTCCAGTTCATCCCGGGTGAGGACGGCGCCGCAGGGGTTGTGGGGATTGCAGACCATCAGCATTTTGGTTCGCGGGGAGACCGCGGACCGCAGGGCTTCCAGGTCGATCCTGGGGCCTCCGGAAAAGACCATGGGACTGAAGACCGGGGTCCCCTTGGCGTTGACCACGTTCTGGTGGAAGGGGGGATAGATCGGGGCCGGGCAGATTATCGCTTCATCCCCCGGCTCGAGGGCGTAATAGCAGACGCCGAAAATGGCGAACATGGTTCCCGGAACCATGTGGACGTCCGCGGGGACGGCCGGCATCTTGTTCTTTTTGTTTAATTTGTCGCAGACGACTTCCAGGACGTCCGGGTCCCCGCCATACCACCCGTAGGGGGTCCTTTCCTCGGACAACGCCTTGATCACGCCTTCCTTTATTTCGGGCAGGATAGGAAAATCCAGGTCGGCCACGGAAAGGGACAGGAAGTCGTCGCCCCATTTCCCCCACTTCAAGGCCGCTCTTTTTCTTAGAAAATCGATATCAACCTGGTCGAAGCGTCCCATTTGCATTTACTCCTTTGCACGGGAAAATTCCCGGGGAATCCAGTTTACCTCAAAACGCCATTTCGTTCAGCCCTAATCGGAGAACCGCGCCCGGACCCGGACCCCCTTGGAAAAAAACAGTCCTTGCCTATTGAACCATGGTGAGTTACATTGACGGTCCATCGTCAAGGCCTCTAACGGTGATTTTTTAAGTTGGCTTAAGGGGATGCAGTTCACCACCCTACAATTCGCCCTCTTTTTTCTGTGCGTCCTGCCGCTTAACTGGATGTTGAGGGAAAGGCCCGGCCCGTACAAGGCTTTTCTCGGCGCCGCGAACATCTTTTTTTACGGCTTCCTGGACGTCCGGTTCCTGCCCTTGCTGTTGGTGGTCGCTTATTCGAACTGGCATTGCGCCCTCCTGACGGTCTCCTTTTCCAAAAAATCAACGAAAAAGGCCATATTGTCGGCCAATTTGGTCGTCAACCTGGGGTTGTTGGCTTTTTTCAAGTATTTCGAGTTTTTTTTCGCGCAACTCGAGACAGCCCTGCTTTTCGTCGGCTGGACCCTCGCCCTGCCTCCCTGGGAAATCACCTTTCCCATCGGCATCTCCTTTTTCACCTTTCAGGGGTTGTCCTACGCCATCGATGTCTATCGGGACCCGCGAAAAGTGGTCCGCGGTTTTGGGGATGTCTTCCTATTCGTCTCGTTTTTTCCGACCATTATGTCCGGCCCCATTTTGCGGGCCGACCGCTTCATCCCCTTTTTGGAAACGCCGCGCCGGGACCCCGAGGATTTCCAGGCCGGTTTCGGCTTGATCCTGTCGGGTCTTTTTAAAAAGATCGTCTTGGCCGGGTACCTGTCCGAGCATATTGTCAGGCAGGTCTTTCAGGTCCCGGAAGCCTGTTCCTCCCTCACGGTCCTTTTAGGCGTGTACGCCTATTCGATACAAATTTTTTGCGATTTTTCGGGTTATTCCGACCTGGCCATGGGCGTGGCCCTGCTGTTGGGGTACAAAATTCCGGAAAATTTTCGTTCTCCGTATACTGCCTTGAATTTACAGGATTTCTGGAGACGCTGGCACATTTCGCTGTCCACCTGGCTGCGGGATTACCTGTACATTTCCCTGGGCGGCAACAGGTTGGGGCCGGGTCGAAAATACCTGAACCTGATGATCACCATGGTCCTGGGCGGGCTGTGGCACGGCGCTCATACCCGCTTTCTGCTGTGGGGCGCCCTGCACGGGGCGGGGTTGGCCGTGACGCATTTTGTCGAGGACTTGAGGGGTCGGGGCGAGCCAAGCCATAGGAACCGGTACCGACGCCGCATCCAGGACCAAGTCGGAAGGGCGCCCGGATGGTTGGGGAATATATTGTCCTGGCTGTTGTTGTTCCATTTTGTGACCTTGTTGTGGGTTTTTTTCCGGGCTGACGACGCCGCGCGGGCGTGGGACGTGATCCGGAGCATTCCGGCGTGGCGTTCCGGGGCCGGTTTCGAGCCGTGGGTCGTTCCCGCGATATTGGCGGGCCTGGCCGTCCAGTTCACCGGAGGATGGACCATGAAGTCTTTCCTGGGGTTGCAGCAGCGCCTTCCGGTTTTTCTACAAGCGGCGGTTATCGCCCTGGCCTGCGTGGTCATTCTCAGATTGGGGCCGGAAGGGGTCCCGCCGTTTATCTATTTTCAGTTTTGAACAGGCAAGCGAGCGTATTCCCCGTAGCTTGCCAAGGGGTTGGCGAGCAACATTATAAAAGGATCACTTCCTCCCGCGGGGAAGATTCTCCATGGCTTGCCGCGGGGAGCTTCAACGGGCCAGGGCGCCCATGATGCGGCCCGGCAGCGGGAAGCCCCGCGGTTGGCGGATTGAGAAGGAAATGGAACAAGGATCAAGGGGCTTGACCCCGGTAAAAGTTGTTTTTATTTATTTTTTGACTTTCGCCCTGGTCTGCGTGCACGAAATCGACCGGATCGTGGGCTGGGTGGAAAATATTTGCCTGGACTGGGCCGCCGCGCCCATGGTTCTGGATTACTGCCGGGATGTCAGGACAGCGGCCGAATTCTTGGGGCTTGACCTGATCATAGACGAGGAAAACAAATTCATAAGCCGGACCATTACCCGGCCCGCGGCCGAATTTTTCGACCGGAAAGGGGAGCGTCGGGTGGCGCGCGGCTTGGTTCAGGCCGAGACGGTCCCCGGCGCCCCTCCCTCGGGAGCAACGACCCCGGGCGCCGGCCCCGCGCCTCCAGGGGAACAAGAGAAGCTGAATCGACTGAGCCGGCCGATAATCCCGCCGCCTTCTCTCCCGCCCGAGGAAGCGCCGCCGGAAAAGCCGATCTTGTCGCCGGAAACGCCGGCCGCGCCGCCGGTTTCTCCCCCGCCGACAGGGGGGAAGCCCGAAAAAAAGAAAATCAAGACCGTGTTAATCGTTGGGGATTCCATGATTCTGGAGGGGTTCGGCCCGGCCCTTCAGCGGGAACTCAGCCGGCGGGAAGGCCTGGAGGTAATTCGGGAGGGCCGGCATTCCACCGGGCTTTCCCGTCCCGATTATTTTGACTGGCCGCCCCACCTGGAGGAAATCCTGGACCTTAACCAGCCGGACCTGCTGGTGATCAGCCTCGGCGCCAATGACGCCCAGGATATTCTGGATGAAAATCGGAAAAGACATTTTGTCGGGACCGAAGGATGGAACAGGATTTATGCGGAGCGAGCCGGCCTGCTTTTAAAGGCGGCCCGGGACAGGGGGGTTTTAACCTTTTGGGTGGGTTTGCCGATCATGGGTCTGGAAAAATACGCCGCCATGATCGCGGGCATGAACGCCCTGGTGGAAACGACCTGCCGGGAATTCGATAATTGTCATTTTTTGGACTCCTGGAACGTCCTGGCCGATGAAAACGGGGCTTATTCGAATTTTCTCCGTAATCCGGCGGGGGAGCATGTCAGGGTCAGGGCCAAGGACAAAATACACCTGACTCCCGACGGAGGCCGGTTGATGGTCGACTACTTCATGAAAAACGCCGAGGCCGTGGCGGACCTTTCCGGTTTTGCCGAGGCCGAGGCCGATCCCGGAACGGCGGCGGGACCCGTGCTAGACGCGGCGGCCGGGACAGCCGCGAGGCCGGCCGGGGCGCCCCCGTCCGCGGTTGCGCCGGCGCCCCGGTCCGAAAAGGCCGCGGTCCAATTGAAGTCCCTGTTTTCCCAGGCGCGGGGGAAAATGACCCAGTATTATGTTTACACGCCCCAGACTTCCCCCAACGGCCCCGCCGACTTCCCGGTCTTGTATCTTTTACATGGCGCCTGGGATGATTATCGGGCTTGGGAAGCCAGGGCCGGGGACCTGCTGGCCGAATTATCCGGAAAGCTGGGGCTCATAATAGTCCTGCCGGACGGGGACCCCTTCGGTTGGTACGCGGATTCGCCCTTCGATAAAAACAACATGATTGAAACCTACCTGATCAAGGAATTGATCCCGGCGGTGGAGGGCGGCCGGCCGGTTCAGGCCGGACGGCGCGGAATCGAAGGGCTGTCCATGGGGGGGCACGGGGCCATGGTCCTGGCCTTGCGGAATCCGGGAACATTTATTTCGGCCGGCTCCATGAGCGGGGTCCTGGACATCACCCGCCACCCCAGGCAGTGGGAGTTGCGGCGGGTTTTCGGCCCGTTCGGCGAGGAAAACCTCGGTTTGTGGCGCGACCATTCCGCCCTGTTTTTAAGCCGGAACCGGAGAGAAGAGTTGAAGAAACTGCAAATAATGGTCGCGGTCTCCACCGGGGACGACTGGACCCTGGAGGATAACCGTCTTTTCCACCAGGAACTGGAAGGCCAGGGGATCGCGCACGAATACTTCGAGGGGCCCGGGACCCACGACTGGGCCTTTTGGAAGCGTCGGCTTCCCCTTCACTTGACCTTTCACGCCAAGGCGTTGCGGGCCCGGGGCGGCGAGCGGCCTGTAATCCCCGCCGCCGAACCTCGGGATTGATTTTTTTTTTCAAAAAATGTTAAATTACGGTTGCATTGCCGGAGCATTATAGTGTATAGCAAAGCCCTTGTTGCCGCCGGTATTGGCGGCGGGAAAAGCCGTAGGCTACCAGCCAAAGGATTTTTTATGACATAGCTGAAGAAATGGAAGAAAAAAATTGAAATCTTTGGGTAAACATCTGATTATCGAGTTTCACGATTGTGACCCCGACGTTCTGAACAGTACGGAAGCCTGTGAGGAATATCTCCTGGAGGCTGCCAGGCTGGCCGGGGCGACCATTATCAAGCCGTTTTTCCACAAGTTCAATCCCCACGGCGTCAGCGGCATCATAGTAATAGCCGAATCGCATTTCTCGGTCCACACCTGGCCGGAATATGGCTATTGCGCCCTTGACGTCTTCACGTGCGGGGATGACATCCAGAGTGAACCTGCCGTTGCTTTCCTGCGGAAAAACTTCAAGGCCGGTCATTACACGGTCATGGAGATAAAGCGCGGGCTGTTGGATTTGCCGCACGGCGAGATCAAATACAAGCCGGAAACGGAGGCGACATGAAGGGGCAGGAACGGTTCGACGAGAACGTCGGAGAAAACCTTACGATTCAGTATCATCTGCGGGGAAGATTGTTCTCCGGCCGATCCGAATTCCAGCATATCGACATCCTGGAAACCGAGGAATACGGCCGAATGCTATTATTGGATGGAGTGGCCAACTCGTCCGAGCGGGATGAGTACATTTACCACGAGGCGTTGGTCCACCCGGCCCTGCTCACCCATCCCCATCCCCGAACAGTTTGTGTGATAGGCGGCGGCGAAGGCGCCACCCTCAGGGAAATCTTCAGGCATCCCGGCGTGAGCCGGGTGGTCATGGTGGATATCGACCGGCGTTTGGTGGAACTATGCCGGCAACATCTGCCGAACTTCAGCGCCGGAGCTTTCGAAGACCCCAGGCTGGAGCTTTTTTTTGGCGACGGTCGCCGGTTTTTGGAGGAAACGGAAGAGGAGTTTGATGTGATCCTGGTGGATTTGTCAGACCCAGTGCCAGATAGTCCGGCTGTTTACCTTTTTACGAAGGATTTTTATAAAGTTGTGTTCGACCGGCTGTCCCCCGACGGCGTGGCCTGTTTTCAGGGGGAAAGCCTGCAACCGTGGCGGTGTGAGCTTCACGCCCGAATGTTCAACACCCTGGCGGAGATTTTTCCGGTTACATTACCGTATCCTTATATGTTGCCGTGTTTTCACGAGTTGCATTCCATGATCCTGGCCTCCAAGAGGTTCGATCCCAGGGAAACCGACCTGGCGGGCCGCATCAAGGAGCGGGGCCTTGATTTGAAATTTCTTTCCCCCAATTTTTTCAAGGGGTTGTTTCATGTTCCCGCGTGGGTGGAAAAAGCCTACGCCGACCACTCCGAAATTCTGACCGACGAAAAACCATACATCCTGACCGGTTATTCGGCCGGATGACAGACGACAGCGGCCGGCCCCCCGGGGGGCCGACCGTTTCCCCTTCAGGCGCTTCAAATGAATCCATCCATATTTTCCAGGGCCGCGCGGTTCACGGATCGGACCGCCATTTCGGATGAACACGGCGATCATGATTATGGCCGGTTGTTGGAGGCGGGCCGGGCCCTCGCTTCCGCCCTCGCCGGGGGAAAACCGGGTCGGCGGGTCGCCTTTCTGGCCGAGCCCGGCCTGGAATGGGCCTCGACCCTTTGGGGGGTCTGGCTTTCCGGAGGCGTGGCTGTTCCCTTGTCGTCGCTCCATCCGGTCCCCGAACTCGAATACGCGCTGGAAAATTCCGACGCCGACGTCCTGATCGGCTCGGCGGGCTTCGAAGACCGTTTGCGGCCCTTGGCCCGGAAGCAGGGCCTGGAATTTTTATCCTGGTCCGCCGCCGCCGCCGGCCGGCAAGTCGAACTTCCCGCGGTGGACGTCGCTTGGCCGGCCATGATCCTTTACACCAGCGGGACCACCAGCCGTCCCAAGGGCGCGGTGACAACCCACCGCCAGATCGAGGCCCAGATCGCCTCGCTGGTGAATGCCTGGGAGTATAACTCCCGGGATAGACTGCTCCACGTCCTGCCGCTTCATCACCTTCACGGCATTCTCAACGCCCTGCTCTGCCCCTTGTGGGTGGGAGCGGCGGTGGAAATGGCGCCCAGGTTCGACGCGGCCGATGTTTGGCGCCGGATCGCCAGGGGCGGAATAACCCTGTTCATGGCCGTGCCGACCGTATACGTCCGGCTGATCGCCTTCTGGGAAAACGCCGCGCCCGCCGCCCGCGAGGAAATGTCCCGGGCCGCGGGAAAACTCCGGTTGATGGTCTCCGGATCGGCGGCCCTGCCGGTCGGCATCCTGGAAAAGTGGCGGCGGATAACCGGCCAGACCCTTTTGGAACGATACGGCATGACCGAGATCGGAATGGCGCTTTCCAATCCCTTGGCCGGCCCGCGCATCCCCGGGGCCGTGGGTTCCCCCCTTCCGGGCGTGGACCTTCGCCTGGTCGGGGAGGACGGCGGACCGGTCGATCCCGGCGTTCCCGGGGAAATTCAAGTAAAAGCCCCTTCGGTCTTCCTCGAATACTGGCGGAATCCCGCGGCCACGGCCGCGGCCTTCACCGCCGACGGCTGGTTCAAAACCGGGGATATCGCCGCCGCCGAGGAGGGCGTGTTCCGGATACTGGGGCGGGACGGCGTGGACATCATTAAAACCGGGGGCTATAAGATATCCGCCTTGGAGATCGAGGAAGTCATGCGGACTCATCCGGGAGTGGAAGACTGCGCCGTGGTCGGCCTGGCCGACCCGGAATGGGGCCAGGTTTCCGCCGCGGCCGTTACGCCCAAGCCCGGGATTTCCTTGGGGCCGGACGAGTTGAAAACCTTTTTGAAGGCCGAACTCGCCCCCTATAAAATCCCCAAAAGATATTTGCTCACCGCGACCCTGCCCCGGAACGCCATGGGAAAAATCGTGAAAAAAGCCGTGGCCGACATGTTTTGAGGCGTTTCCCGGCGCGTTTGGGCTAGCGGTTT
>JAZDGM010000068.1:0-12340 GCA_043806915.1 Pseudomonadota bacterium
CCATTTTGGCTTGACTTGGCCGCCATATCGTCATAGTCTGGAAAAAATTGAAATAGGAGGATCAAAATGGCCTCGACCAGGAGCGAAATAGTGGTGGAAGGGGTTGAAGGCTGGTATCACTGCGTCTCGAGATGCGTCCGCCGCGCCTTTCTCTGTGGGGAAGACCCCTATACCGGCAGGTCCTTTGAACATCGCAAAACTTGGGTTCGGGACCGCCTGAAATTCCTGGCGTCCCTTTTCGCCATCGAAGTCTGCGCCTACGCGGTTATGTCCAATCATTTGCACGCGGTGATACGGACCCGCCCTGATTGGGCCGCGGGCTGGAGCGACGAGGAAACGGCCCGACGGTGGCTAACCCTGTTTCCTCCCCGGGATGATAAGGGAAACCCCCTTCAGGTTACGGAACCAATGATCATGGCCTTCAGTCTTGACGACCGGATCAAGGAAAAACGGGCCCGGCTAGGCAGTGTCAGTTGGCTGATGCGGTGTTTGAATGAAGTCATCGCCCGCCGGGCCAACAAGGAAGATGGCTGCAAGGGCCGGTTCTGGGAAGGCCGGTTCACCTGCCAGGCCTTGCTGGACGACTCGGCCGTGCTCGCCTGCCTGGCCTATGTGGATTTGAATCCCATCAGGGCCGGATTGGCGGATAGTCCGGAAACAAGCCTTTTCACCAGCGCTCATGACCGGATATCGGCCTTGGTGGAAAACGGTGGGACCGCGGCTGGACCGAAAACGCCCAGTCTGTCTATATCGAGCCAAAATGAACGCCTCGTCCGGGAAAGATGGAATTCCGGCCCCGCCGATTGGCTTAGCCCGTTTGGCGGCGACGCCTCCGATCCCCGCCGGGGTATTCTCGACCTGACCCTTGAGGAATATTTGTCGCTCCTTGACTGGACCGGCCGACAATTACGGGAAAAGTCAGCCGGGATTATTCCCGCTCATTTGGACCCGATCCTGGTCAGGCTGGATGTCAAAAAGGAGAATTGGCCGCTGCTGATGGAACAATACGGTGAAATGTTTCATCGGGCCGTGGGCAAGGTCGGATCGCTCCGGACGGCGGCGCGCAGGGCCGGTCTTCGTTGGTTCCAGGGACTTGGCGCCGGCCGCGTCGTATTTTCGTCCTCATCCAGGGATTAGGCCGCCCTCGCAAGGCCTGGGAACTCAACCTCCGCTTGAGTGGCGGTGAATTTCGTCCCGAATCCGCCCGCCCGGCGATAATTACTCGACCATCAACAATTCTGAACAAGCCGCCGGGATCATCTTTTCAACAATATGGATGTTTTGTTACCACGTCGACCCCAGGAATCGCTTGGCCAAATAGGGCCCGATCAAATAATGCGTCTATTTTTTAAAATTGGGTGTCAAATTTAAAATTATAATTGGGTGTCTTTGTTAATATCTGGGACTGCCGATCATCTTTACGGGCTGGCGGCCGAATGCGGATTGAAAAAATTGGCTAACGCTTTTGGTATGGAGCTCGATAATACGGGAAACCCTATCGATAGAAAAAAAGATTGGTTCCATGCCGACGAAGCTTGGAAACGCTATGAGGTATATCGTCGCGGTCATCGCAACGGGACTTCTTACGCTCTGGCGGGAAACCCTTTCGCTAATTGGACCGCTTCACAACGGTACGCCCACGAGTCTATTTTCAATGAACAACGCGTCGCGCCTCACCGGCTGGGAGCCGAAGCGGTTCAAAACTTGATCTGGAAAGCCCAAAAGGACGGTTTTATATGACGACCTTCGACGAAATAATTCCGATCCTGGTTGAAATTTTCCATGATCATCCGGACGAGATATCGATGCTTAGGCCAGTGCTGATCAATCGCGACCTGAACAGTCGGGTGCGACTCATAGTGGACAAAAAATTGGAGGATGACGGACCCGCCCAAACCGCCTTGGAAAAAATCACCCGTTTGATGCAAGAGAGACTCGGCCCGCACGCTTATGAGGCGGAACGGGCTGTTTTGTTCGCGCCCGACATCCACCGGGAACTGGAACTTGAAAAAAAAATCAGACTGGAAGACGCCGAGGATGTCTATGTTGTCGACCGTCTGGCCGTGGAAGGTAGTTGGACGTCGATATCGCAACCTGGCCCTGGCGCGCCGCGAATTGTCTTTTTTTCGATCAAGGGCGGCGTCGGTCGTTCCACCGCCCTGGCTGCGTCCGCCTGGGCCCTGGCGGAAAACGGCGCGCGCGTATTGGTCCTGGATGTCGACCTGGAGTCCCCGGGGTTGTCCTCTTCCCTCCTGCCCGAAGACCGTAGGCCGAAATACGGAATCACCGACTGGCTCGTCGAGGATTTGGTGAACAATGGCGACGCTGTTTTCGAGGACCTCGCGGCCACGAGCGCCTTGTCCCATAACGGAGAAATCATCGTGGTTCCGGCTCATGGCGCGGACCCGGGAGAATATGTCGCCAAGCTGGGCCGGGTCTGGATGCCCAAGGTGGATTTACAGGGAGCCAGGGAAGGGTGGTCGCGGAGACTGGCCCGCCTGCTTGACGCCCTGGAAAAGAAATGGACGCCGGACGTGATCCTGATTGATTCCCGGGCAGGCATCGACGAGGTCGCCTCGGCCTGCGTCACGGACCTGTCGGCCTATACGGTGCTGCTGTTCGCCGTTGACGGCGATCAGACCTGGTCTGGTTATCGGATACTTTTCCGACATTGGCGTGAATCCGGGGTGGTCCGAGAAATTCGGAATCGGATTCAAGTCGTCGGCGGCATGGTCCCGGAAACAGAGACCAACAAATACCTTGACAGCTTGCTGGAGGGCGCGTGGAACGTTTTCTCCGAGGAACTCTACGACGAAGTTCCCTCTGGCGCCGTTGCGACGGAGGATGAATACTGGAGCTTCGACCTGGTCGATGAAGGCGGCCCTCATTTTCCCTGGACGGTGATGTGGAACCGAAGTTTCGCCGGTTTGAAAAGCCTCCATTGGAGACTGACTGACATTGACGTCGGAACGGTGCGGCTGGTGTTCGGTCCGTTGATAGGCGGTTTAAAGCCTTTGCTCGAAAGGGAACAGATCCACCAATGATCCGGGGTGACAACCAGCGAATTCGGGAAGCCATCATCGAGGCTTTGCCGGCGGAGACGTCCACTCATGGCGAGACGCCCGAGAGAAAGGTGGTCTACGTTCCGCCTTCGCATCTGAAAGCTCTCCGACTGGAATGCAATCTGGTAATCGGGGCGCGCGGCGTGGGCAAGACCTTTTGGAGCGCCGCCCTGCGTTCCCAAGCCATACGGGACATGCTGGGAAACTCGATTTCCGATCTATCTCGAGCGGACGTTCACACAGGATTCGGGGAAAAACCCGCTCTCGATAATTACCCGGATGGAGACGTCTTCGGGAGTTTGCTGGCGAATGGGATCGAAGCCTATTTTGTATGGCGGGCCGTGTTGGCCAGATGGCTGGCCAAAATTTTGGGGAGTGGAATCCCATGCAACTCCTGGGAAGAGACCGCGACCTGGGTCAGGAACGAACCGGAACATTTCGGGCGCATGCTGGAACAGGCCAATACAGCCCTTGAAAAACAAGAAAAAAACGGTTTAATCATTTTCGACGCCCTTGATCGTTCCAGCGCCGACTGGAAGACCATGGACGACATTTTGCGCGATCTCCTGCGCGTGTTGCTGTCTCTCAAAAGGTTTCCCCACCTTCACGGCAAGGCCTTTTTACGTGAGGATCAATTCGTCGGCAGGCGGATCGTGGATTTTCCCGACTCCTCGAAGTTACTGGCCACTCGGGTCGAACTGAACTGGGCGCTCAACGACCTACACGGTCTGTTGTGGCAACGCCTGTGCAATGGCCAGGCGGCGCATGGTGAATTGTTGCGCTCCATATACAACAAAAGGACCGGCGCCGCTCCGATCAGGCTTACCGACGGCGTCTGGGGCGTGGCCAATTCCGTCAAAAGGGAAGAAAGTATTCAACGTTCCTTGTTCGCGGCCCTGGCCGGCGAATGGATGGGGCGCGACCGGCGTCGCGGGGTTCCATACACCTGGTCGGTCGGACATCTGGCCGATGGGCGGGGTCGGACTTCCCCACGTTCCTTTCTGGCCGGTATTCGAGGCGCCGCCGAAGACTCGCTGAATCGCTATCCCGACCATCGCCACGCCTTGCATTACGAGAGCATCAAGCGCGGCATCCAAAACGCCTCGGAAATTCGCGTGTCGGAACTGGCCGAGGACTACCCCTGGGTAAAGGACCTGATGGAGCCCTTGGTCGGCTTAACCGTGCCCTGCCCCTTCGACGCGATTATCGAGCGCTGGGCCGATCAACATGGCAATACCCTGCCCGGCCTAAGGAGACTGCCGCCCACGCACTACGACAAGGGCTGGGAGGGCCTCCGCGAGGACCTGATCTCCCTGGGTATTTTCGAATCCATGAAGGATGGCCGGGTCAACATGCCAGACCTATTTCGCGTCGGTTTCGGCTTGGGCCGCCGCGGAGGCGTAAAACCGGACATGCGTTCAGCCGCCGCCTGATTCCCGCTCGGGTTCTTTCGGGCAAAAGTCGGCGCGTCGGTCTTGCCGGCCCGGCCGGCCGTCTCGGGTCCAGGCGCCCGGTCTTGGCCCGGCCCACCAGATTTTCCAATTCCTCGACATTTTGTTTCATCCGCAAGGCCTGGGCGTCAGTCTCCTCCGAGGCGGCGGCCAGGTCTTCGGCGTTGGCCGCGTTCAACTGGGTCACCTTGTCCATCTGTGAAACCGCGATGCTGATCTGGTCTATCCCCTGAGACTGCTCGGTGGAAGCGGCCGCCCGAATGGCCAGGTTCCGGACCTCGTCGGCCACCACGGCGAAACCAGTAAAATTGGGTGTCATTATAAATATAATTCATTAATATCCGTTGCTCGGTGTTTCCCGTATTTGTTTTAAAAGTTCTATTGCCTCTTTTTGACAGGGGGCTCGACGCCGATAATACCCAGCAGGTTGTCAGAAATCTCCCTCCAGTGGAGACCAAGGTCGATGGTGCGAACCTTGATAAGGTGTCCGCTAATTTTCCAGCCCAAGTCAACCTCGTAGCCATTGGTTGGATAAAGAAGAACGCCCTCGGCTTGATTGACCGGAAACCCGCGCACCTCCAGGCTTCGCAGATAGGCGTATATCTGATAGAGGTTTCCTGAGTTAACTTTGGCCAACCCTTCATATTTTGATTTCAGCACATCCGCATAATACTTCGTGTCTATTATGATACTTTTCCCGGTTGAATGAAGGCTGATATCGGTCTCCATACCCGGCAATCGACGGAGGTCGTCTTCCCTCCCTGGTAAAAGAGCCTCGGCCGGCCAACTTATCCTATCGGACTTGACCACAAAGCGGGTTTGTTCCTTTGTATAAAAGTTAAATACAAACTGCTGAAACAGCAGGCGCATTCTTGTTTCGTCACGTAAAAAATGCGTGAAAGCATATTTACCTTGCTGTTCATCTGGTATCGCGCAAGAAAAAATAAACTCGCAAACATCGAGCAAAAAACCATAAAAGCTGTTATTTCTATGAATTATAACGTGTGAGAAAACAGATGAACTCAATTCGATCTCGCTAATCCCTGACATTCGCCGGAACATTTTGAAGAGTTGTTCCCGCAGGGATATATCCAGGCCGTCCGTGCGTAAAAGGAGCCGAATGGTGCTCTTTATTATTCGATTCTGAAGGATGTCGTATTCAAACTCGTCAAACCGGCAAAAGGCTCGATTCCCGCGGTGAAGGTTAAACCGCGCCGTCTGGTTGATATCTATTCGCCCTCGTAGGGTGGATAGTAACTCTTCCCGCTCCAAATACCCGCGGTCGAGCCCCTTTTTAAAAAGTCGGCCGACGCCTTGGTAAAGGACGTGGCCCAGCAAGTCGGCGGCGTTGTCGAACTTCAACGATGAAATGGCCGCCATGTCCCCTTCGTCGAAGCGATTCCACGCGTAACAAAGTAGAAAATAGATATTTTCGACCGGAATCATCCGGCGATATCCAGGAGGCGGTTGATCCAATCATCCGCGACCTTGGGTTGATCAAACCAATACTCGCCAAGAAGAGGGGCGATTTCCGATTCGATAATCCGCTGATAACCCGGTCCATCAAGAAGGGCCGGATCATCCAGGCAGAAATAGCTGTGACCTATGCAAAAACCCGATCCCAGGTTGTTAACGTCGGCGGCGATTTTTCTGTTCAACTCCAATAAGGCCTCGGTTATTCGCCCCGCCAGGCCGTCCCCACACCAATCCACGAGTTTTTTGGTGAAACGAGGGTTTCCATAGGCCGGCTTTAAGTCGAAAAACGAAAAGCGCCGCCGCAGGGCGTAATCCACCATGGCCAAGGACCTGTCCGCGGTGTTCATAAGGCCGATAATGAAGACATTTCCCGGGACATGGAAATCAGAGTCGCCTTCCCTACGGTAGGCCAGGGGCACGGCGTATTGCGGGTTTCTTTTGTCGTGCTCGATGAGCATCATCAACTCTCCAAGTATTTTGGAAATGTTGCCTCTATTAATTTCATCGATAATAAACACGCGCGGCTGGTCGTCTTTCCGCGCCTCATCGCAAAACCGATAAAATATGCCATCCTGCAAGGAAAATCCACCGTCGCCGGACGGTCGGTACCCTCGCACGAAGTCTTCATAGCTATAGGATTGATGGAATTGAATCATCCGCACCCGGCCATGGTCTTTTTCCCCCATTAGCGCATAGGCGATGCGTTTGGCCACGAATGTCTTACCCACGCCCGGCGGGCCCTGAAGGATCACATTACGCTTGCTTTCCAACCGGTCTAGAATCTTTTGGAAAAAATCATCGTCCATATACAGGTCTTGAAGCGCATCATCCTTGGTATAGATATCGGGCAGGGAAGGGCCAGGGTCATTCGCCAGCTCCATGATGGCCCTGAATTCTTCCCCGGTCAACGAGAACAGCGATCCTTGAACGGCCCTGAGCGGCTCACAGTTCGAAATACGCTCATCGGCCTGTAACTTGTCCCAGTGAAGCGGCCGGGGAAACTGCTCGCTAACCTCGGCTTCAAAGCCTTCTTCCTGGCCAAGGGTTTTCCGGGCCGTCAGTAGGCTAGTGACAGCCCGGTCCGGGGAAGTAACGTATCCGACGATCTGGTCGCCTTCGTTGACCATTTCGAAATACTTGAATATTTTGTTCTTGGTCCCATCAGGGGAATAAGCCTGGTATTTTTCCCGATGGCCGATTGGCGCCTTGGCCAGGTCCCAGACCGAGGGATTACAGTTGATCCACCAGTATCCGCGCTCTTCCGGAGGAGGAGGAGAGGCGTCGTCAAGCAAGGCCAACAATTTTGCGACATGCTCCGGGTATGGCGTCAGATCGGTGAGGGTCTTCACGTTTAAGTTGGTTCCCTCGGGGAGTTGCCACAACCCTTTTTTCTCCCAACGCACCTTGCGAACGCTCTGGAGAGTTGAGCGTTCAGGACGAAATTCATACTCGCCCTCCACCACGCCCAAGCCGAGAAGGGCCCGGCGCCCCTTTTTCACAAGAATCAGGTCCCCCGGCTTCATTTCCCGGACCCATTGCCAGAGGGCCAGGCTGGCGTTATGGGGTTCGGCGTCGTGTTTAAATTCGCGCTTGAGGGCTTCCACCACCTCTTCCCTGGATTTATATTGTCGAAGGTCCCCAATCCCATCCCATCCCAGGGCCGCAATACCCTCATTATGGAATTCATCCCAAAAGGACGCGGACCGCCCCGGGGCGAATTCCCAGACGCGGCGACCCTGGGCTATTACAGGCCATGCCGGAGGCGGCGTTATGATCTGGTCGAGATTTTTGGTTTCGTACAACCAACTGAAAAACTGATCGACTTCAAGCCCCAGGCCGGCGGTGGTGCGCGGCCCCACAACCCCGCGGTAAGCCTCGAAAACAGGTCGAATAGCCTCGTTAAACTTGGCGAAACGCCGCGCCTGATCATCCCCGCGTTTGAAACCAAGGTCGATCCCCAGGTATTGAGCCGCGACTTCGTCGCGTTTGTTGAAAAAAACGTGCGTGTCGGCGTGGAGTTGGCCCATGATTTCACTGACCGAGCTTCCCCCCAGATACTTGTTGGTCGCGGATTCGTTGGTCAGAAACCAACGCATGCGTTCCTCAAGGCCGCCTTCTCCGTGGGCCAACTTCAGAAAACTGTCCCGGTACTGTTGAATAAGGTAGTTGCGGTTACCGAAAGCCCTGGCCTTGGCCAGGGCGTTTGTGTGTAACGAATGGATATGATCCCCAAGTTTCTGGATATCCGGCCACTCGATCTTTTCCAGATTTTCCGGATTGAAAAAATTTTTAATAAAATCATGATACTCCACCACAAAGGGGCGCTCGGCAAACCATTTATCGGCAATTCCGCCGAACTCCCGGAGCAGGTCTTCCAAATCGTCCGGGTTAATCATTATGACAGGTTCGGAAGCCGTACCCTTGTAATTTGCAATAAACTGTTTGAATGAGGGGTACCGTCCGAGAAAATTCTGGTCAATCCGTTCAAGGCCGGAAACGGCGACCCGTCGTCCTTCCTCGGTCAGCTTCCACGATCCGCGGGACGGGGACTCGATGAGACCAGCCTTTTTCAGGTATGTTCTAGCCCACCCCACGCGACTATAAAAGATGCCGGTTCTGCCGCTGGGAAGCATTTGATCTCGCTCGTCGAGCGTCAAGTCGAACTGTCGGCCCAGGGTTTCCACTAGGTCTCGAAATTCATGGGCTTGCCCGTCGTTGAGTGCATTCAACAACGGCGTCAGGCATGATTGATAATCGGGTATGGTCATGTTTTATCCTATTTTTTCCGTCTCCGGGCCGGGGCGCGAAACCGGCGTCGCAAATATTCTCTTGCCGGTCCGGATCGGCGCCTGCCGCTACCGGCTCTCAGCCGTTTTTTTTGAGCGCGGCGAGAAGTTCACTAAAGACCCTGTCCGCGTCCGCCACGGCCGCCTGGCAGGTCCCGACCCGCTCGTGGCCGCCGCCGCCGTAATCGAGCATCAAGGCGCCCACGTCGGTGCGGCAGGTCTTGTTGAAGATGCTGTGCCCCACGGTGAAGACCACATTCCCGCGGGCCTTGCCCCAGAACGTCCTTAGGGAAACGTTTTGGTCGGGGAACAGGGCGTATTCGACAAAGCGGTTGCCGCTTTGAATTTCCCGCACCTCCCGGAGGTCGATCACGATCACGTTATCCTCGGTCCGGCTGTTGGCCAGGAGCATCTCCCGGAACGACGCTTCCTGGCTGAAATAGCGCTCGACCCTTTCCCCGACGTCCGGGGCGTTCAATATTT
Organism: Pseudomonadota bacterium; assembly: GCA_043806915.1. GTDB lineage: Bacteria > Desulfobacterota > Desulfarculia > Adiutricales > JAGVGV01 > JAZDGM01. The sequence goes on from JAZDGM010000068.1 coordinate 9,259, forward strand.
CCTCCACCGACCTGGTGCGGCAGTAAGTGATCATTCGCCCCATCAGTTCGAGGTTGCTGATATTATAGTCCCTGGTCAGCCCGAGGCCGGTGCGGGCGTCCATGATGAAGGAAAGCAGGACCCACCCCCGGGGATTCAAGACTTCCTCGATGGTGAAATCCGCGGAGTCGCTGCGGTCCACCGCGGCCATCAGGCCGCTGTCGTCGTACCGGCCGAATTTTTTAGCCCCGCCGAAGTAATCGTATATGACCCGGGCGCAGCTAGGGGCCGGGCGGGATTCGCCCTGCACCCGGGCCCCCGGAAACATCGGGACAATGGAATCGCGGTCGAACCGGATTCTTTCGCTGGAATGGTGGTCGAACCACATGCCGCATCCCGGCACGTAGGGGATGTTGGCCAGCACATCGTTCCCGTCGACTTCCACGAGACCGTCCTGGACGTCCTTGGGATGGACGAACCTGTAGGCGGTGATCAACCCAAGTTCCTCGAGCAGCACGGCGCAGGCCAACCCGTCGAAATCGGACCTGGTAACCAGCCTCATGAGCCCCTCCCCTCCTTATTCATCCCGGCCGCCGGCATCCCCGCCGAGCTGACCGGGTCATTTGACCGGCGTTATTTGGAATATTTTATGAAGCCCGGTTATGCCCTTCAACTCAAACAACCCGACCAGCCTGGTTTCAATTTTGTCGATCCCGAAAGGTTCGATCGCGACGTTTTCGGTGACCAGTATCCGGTTCTCGTGGGGAAATTTTTCCTTGTCCGCCCCGTTCCCCAGGGAAACGAGGTCCTCGGCGCGGAGGCTTTCCACTCGAAAGGCCATGTTCACGGCCGCGCCATGCCTGTCCCCTGTTTCGTCGACCCGGGTCTCGCCGAAATTAACGGCGAACCGCACGTTGATGCGATAATTGCCTTCGACGGTCCGGTTGTAGTCGCTCAACCCGTCCAAGACATCCAGGGCGAAACGGAGGGAATTTTCCACCTTGGGGAACGTGATCAGGAACCCGTCGCCGGTGCTTTTCAGGAACCGGCGACCTTCCCGCTCCGCCAGCGGGGCGACCAGGTCGGAGAGCTTTTTGCAGGAGGTTCAAGGCGAAACCGTCCCCGTACCGGGCGGTGATGTCCGTGGAATTGCACACGTCCAGGACCAGGATCGCTTCCGTCGTGGGAGCGTCCCGGGACTGGCCCGCCGCCAGGGACCGCGGGTCCGCCGGCATGTCCTCGGATTTGAACACCCGGCCGGTTATTTCCTTGAGGGCCTTGATCGTCTCCCCGCGGATGTCTTCATCCGGATCGGCCAACAGCGGCTTCAAGTCGACGACCGTCTCCTTGGCCTTCAACGTCCCGAAAGCCCGGACAGCGGCCAGCCGCACTCGTTTCTGGTCCCCGTTCAAAAAATTCCGGAGAGGTCCGATCGCCTCGGCCCCGCCTATTTCCGCCAGGGCCGAGGGAACGGTCCCCTTGGCTTCCTCGTCGTCGATCAATTCCGCCAAGGGACCGATGGCGCGCGGGTCCTTGAGCTTGCCCAGGGCCATGACGGCCTTGTCCCGCACCCACCAGTCCTCGTCCTTCAACATCCCGATGAGCGTGTCCAAGGCGGATTGATCGGGGACTTGGTTGAAGAACTCCACGACGCAGCGGCGCAGGTTGACGTCCGGTTCCCGAGCCAACCCGATGAAACTCCGAATAACGATCTCGCCTTTCATTTCCGCCAAGGTGTCCGTGGCGATCTGGCGCACCCACCAGTCGGAGTCCTTGATGGCCTGTACCAGGGCCTCGCTCGCCCTGGGATCGTTCAGCTTGTTGAGAATTTCCACGGCGCAGCGCCGGACGTTGACGTCCTCGTCGCCGAGCAGTTTCATGACGTCCGGCACTATTTCGGCGTCGGAAATCCGCAGGATGCCGTCAATCGCGTCCTGGCGCACCCGCATGTCCTTGTCCTTGATAATTTCGAGCATCGGCCGGGAAGCCCTTTTGTCCCCGATGACGCCCAGGGCCTCGATCACCGTTCTTTTCACCTGGGGGTCCCTGGAGGCCAACTTGTCCAACAAGGGCGGCACGGTTTCCGGGTCCCCCATGCCCGCGATTACCTTGATCGCCGCGACCACCACCTGTCCGGATTCGTCATCGAGGGCCTTCACGATCAGGTTCCTGGCCGCCCGACCGCCGGTCCGTCCGACGATCCTGAGAATATTCCGCTTAAGGGTCTGGTCGCCGGTCTGATATTTCTCGATCAACAGGGGCGTGCAAGACTCGTCCCGCAGCTCGACAATGACATCCGCGGCGGCGTTTTTGGTTTTCAGGTCCGCGGAATCAAGGCGGTCGATCAGATACGGCAAGGCCGATTTCGCCAGGCGCTTGATAATGACATTTTTGGCGGCCTGGCCGGCATATGGGGAGGTTATCAGGGCGACCAAGTCCTCGGCGGAAGCCGCGTCGGCCAGGTGTTCCAGCAGCAGTTCGACTTTCTCCGGTTTAAACCGGCGCTGTTCGATCTCCTCGACGGCCTTTTTCAAGGCGGCCCGTTGGAATTCGCGGAGTTCCCCTAGAATCCGCAGTTCTTCCTTGCTGGAGCCGGCCTGGGCGAACTCCTCGAGCAGGCGTTTTATTTTTCGACCTCTAAGCAGCATGCAGGCCTCAAGGATGAAGAAAGGGGCCCTGGCGGGCCTCGCCCCCAAATTCAGCGCCGCGTTCCATCCGTGCGCGCCGTCCCGGATTCGCCGCCCTGTCGGGATGGCGACACACCTCGCCGTTTGAAAAAGCCGTTAACCGCAAAGCGGCCGCTTCACTCGCGCCCGCTTGCTTATTTTCGCCAAACTCTTTGAAAACCAATTAACTTTCCCACTTCGACGGATACTAAACCATCGAATCAGGGACGGTCAAGCGGATTCTGATGGCCGGCCGACCAGGCGATCGATCCGGGAGGGATGGATAAGGTCAGGCGAACGGGGCGAATTCGGCTATATTCATCTTGTGGGCCACGCGGCTGGCGACGGGAAAGCCTTGTTCCAACGGCGCCCCGGCCCAATACCGGTCCACGGCCGCCAGAACGACTCGAGCCACGTCGGCCGGCGCAAAGGCCACG
>JAZDGM010000069.1:0-22365 GCA_043806915.1 Pseudomonadota bacterium
CGGGGCGTGAAACCGCCGCCAGGCGGGTTCTCCGGAAAAAGAGCCGGGGGTTGTCAGGGGCGCCGGCTCCGGCGCGCCCCTGACCCTGGGACGGGAAGGAGTCTCTCGAAGCCCAACGCCAGGCGCGCGGGGGGCGGAGCAGCCCCGCCGCAAGGCGACGGCCAACGTCTCCAATTTACCGCGGCCAGGCCCGCAAAATAGTAAAAGATGGTGCGCGTTGCGCACCCTACAAACTCCAGACACCTATATGCTTCAACTTCTTTACAAACAGATCAAATTTTTACTTGACGGTTTGAGGCGAAGCTTCGCCGGCTTCCTCACTATAGAGATGTAGCACCCCGCCCCCGACCATAATCGACGGCCAGGGGATAGACCTTGCCCGGAGAGCCTTCAGGCATGGGTTCAACGGGACGGATGAAATTTCAAACCGACTAATATCGATACCTTCACCGCCGTGCTAGGACTATTGAATGGAAACGCCGCGTTGATTCCCCGTGGTTGCTTTCCGGATAAAGTGGGGAAGCTAGAGCTTCCCATTCTCGGGTTCCCAAGCTAGAGCTTGGGAACCAGCGAATATTGGATGTCTTTATAAAATCATCAATGACAAAGCCCTTGATGATGTATTCCTTGAGTCGTTGGGTGGCCCAGATGCGGAAACGGGTGGCGATCCGGCTTTTGACCCGGTAGCCGACGGAAATAATCATGTCGAGATTGTAGAAATCCAGACCACGCTGAACCTTCCGGCTTCCCTCCTGGCGAACCGACAAGAATTTCTTGTGAGTTGCCTCCGGAGAAAGTTCATCTTCGTCAAAAACGCTTTGAATATGGTGGCTTATGTTTTGTTTGCTCGACTGAAACAGGTCGGCCATCATCTGTTGGGTCAACCAAATGGTTTCATCTTGCAACCGGACCTCAAGCTTGACCCGGCCGTCATCCGACTGGTAGAGCAGGAACTCCGTCCGCGCGGGCAGGTTGAGGTCGCTCATGTCCCCGCCTCCTCCCGTCGATGTCGCGGCCTTTGTTTTCCAATGGCGTGGTTGAAGCTCGCCGCGGCCCCCCTCGAATGACCCTCAAAAACGTTTTTTGCTAGGCGCCACTACAATTTTTGCCTCTTTTTAGATCGGCGGCGGGGCGGGGCGGCCCGCCTCGCCGCATTGAAACCGCCTACAGAACCCCGATGAAACAAGCGGCCGACCGACCATCGCCGCCGCCGCTCCCGGCCGAAGTCGTGGAGCCGGACGCCGGAATAACGGGAAGACGCAGCCCCGAAGGATGTTCCGCGTCCCGGTAAACGGTTATGGTCGGAATAATATTGGCCGGATCGTCCGGCAGGTTATTCGGCGCCAATTGGGGATGAAGTTTGAAGGTGGGCCAATCGGCGCAGGCGATCGAAACCCTGATTCCATGGCCCGCCTTGAACACCCAGGAAGTCGGCTGGAAATCGGCGGCCAGCTCAACCACCCGCGAGCCTCCGTCGAAAATACGGTCCACATAGTCGGCCGCGCTGAAACCATGCCAGAACAAGTCGGGTAGGACGTCCACGCCGTATTGGGCGCCTATTTCCTCGTTATTGTCCACCAGGCCGGCGAACTCGGCCCGCAGTAACGTTTCCGTGACCAAAACAGCTCGGCCGTTTTCATCGACGTCTTCCAGATAGAAATAAAAATCGCCGTAATCCGCCGTGGACGAAACAAAAACCCGGACTTCCGGATGGCCGGTGACTTCAAGGGCTTTGTCCAGGGCCTCGCTGGTGTAGGTCAGGCATTGTTTATCCAATTCGGTCCTGATGGGGAGCCCGGTGGGATTATTGGCCGATCCGGTGACGGCCAAGTACCGGTTTTTATAAAACGTCTCGCTGACGGTCTGCTTTCCGATTTGCCCGAGCCAGCTTACATCCACTTCCCCGTAACCAGAATTATGTGTAAAATCAGCTTGATAATCGTCAGCCCCCTCGGCCCGGTCAACGTTTTCGTCCGGGTTCAGGGTCCCGCCGGAGTTAAAAAGAAAATCGGTCCAGACCTGCCGGTCCAGGGGCCACTCGTTCTCGGCGCGCCAACCTGGACCGTTCATGACATAGAGCAAGACCGGCGGTTCGTTTTCCACGCCGTTGGCGGCGTCCTTGAGCCAGCGATCGAACCACTTGAGCATTTCCAGGCCCACGACGAGATCGTTAAGGGTCTCGTTGACGCCCAACAACTCCTTGAATCCCTCGGAAACGCCGGCGTGGTAGGTCGGTTGCATCAGCAGCTTGGAAGTGTTGGTCCCCCGCATGGTGGCGAAAAGCTCCGTGGATGACCGGGCGAAACCGTCAAACCATCCCCCGACGTTGAACACGGGTATCTTGGAGTCCATGACCTTGGGAATCAGCCGGGAAGATACGTCCCGGGTGGTCAGGCCCGGAAGGGGCGCTTCCTGGTCGATGTACTCGAGGTTGTCGGCCCAGGATTCAATATCCACGTCGGCGAAATGGGCCTTGGTGGCGAAATAATAATAATGCTCGGTCCGGATGGCGCCCGCGGCCGTATCCGGATACTGGGGGGGCCAGGGGCCGCTTTCGAGATCGTAATCGTCCACGAAGGTCCCGCTCCCGTCCAGGTCCAGGGGGATTTCATCCGCCAGTTCCCCGTCGCCGTCCTCGTCCACGGCCGGAGCGGAGGGTTGGGACAGCCCGGGAATATTCATGTTTCTAAGACCGGCCCATTGGCTCCCCGACCAGACCTTGCGGAAGGAATAACTGGGGATGCCCCCGGGGTTAAGTATACCCGAAAAGCCTTCCATGAAAACCACCCAGGGGACGATGCACTTGAGGGCCTCCGGGGCCTCGGCCGCGATGGCGAGCTGGGACCAGCCGTAATAGGAGCCGCCGATCATGCCCACCTTGCCGTTGGACCAGGATTGGGCCGCGATCCAGTCCACGAGTTCCCGGCCGTCCAGGCCGAATTGGGGAAAAAAATCCACCATGGACCCGAAGGAGGCGCCGCATCCACGCATGTCGGCCACGACCGCCGCGTAACCATATGACAAAATCGTTTGAGTCAGCGCGTCCGTGGAGAGATCGGTGATTTCTCCGGTGGCGGGGTCGATGAACGCCCGGGAATAGGGCGTGTAAACCAGAATCGTCGGAAAGGCCCCGGGGGCCGTTCCGGAACCGGAATAGGCGGACGGCAGAAAAATATCGACCGCGAGCCTGGTTCCATCACTCAGGCCGACCAGCTCCGTGGTTTTAGTGAATTCCGCGAACGTGGCCCTGGAATAATCAGCCAGGTCGTACGCCCGGGTGATATTTTCCCCGGCCCCGGCCGTCGCCGCGGAGGTTAAGGCGCCCAGGAACGCGACCGTCGTTATCAACGCCCTAAAAACATTTTTTTTCATTGATATCCCTTTCTTCCAATATAAAACGACGCCCGCGGGCCGTCGCGAAACCGGCGGCTCGGCGCCGGAATCCGGTCAGAACAAGGTTAACTGCGCCGTTTTGACCTTGGGTTTCCGGTCCGGAAGCTTGTCGGCCAGGGTCAGGCCCCGCTCTATTTCCCGCCAAAAACAGGACGGGTCGGGTTGGCGTTTCTTTCCGAACAAGGTCCTGGACAGCGCCCTGGTCAGGAACAGATGCCGCTTGGCCCTGGTCAGGGCCACAAAAAAAAGACGCCGCTCTTCCTCCAGGTCGGCCGGCGGCTTGCCCGGGGGGTGATAGGGCAGCAGCCCTTCCTCGAGGCCGATCAAAAAAACCAACTCGAACTCCAGGCCCTTGGCCGCGTGCATGGTCAGGAGGCTGATCTTTTCGGCGGAAAAATTCAGCTCGTCCGTTTCCTGGCCCGGCTCCACCCCCGCCTGTTGAAAAGGCAGGCCGGACCGGGCCAGGGCCTCGGCCACCGGACCGGCCAGGGCGTGAATCCTATAGAGAACGGCCACGTCGCCCAGGGTCAGCCCGGCGTCGGGTCCGTTTCCCGCGCGCCCCGAATCCAGCGCAAAATGGCTGGACCCGCCAAGCAGGGATTCGATGCGATATGCCACGAACTCGGCTTCGGCCTTGGGCGTGGGCAGGGTCGCGGTGTTTATTTTGGCCGGTCCCTGGAAGCCGGCGTCCAACCTGACCCGGGATGGTCCCGGGTTATGGGAGATGACCTGTCCGGCCGCCCGCAAAATGGTCTCGGAACTACGGTAGTTCCGGGAAAGCCTCACAATGCGGGCGGTCGGAAAATCGTGGGAAAACTTTTGAAAATAAGTCGAATCAGCCCCGCGAAAGCCGTATATGGCCTGGTCCGGGTCGCCGATGACAGTCAAATTCGGCGCTTCGTTTCCGGCCAGATGCCCGACCAGTACATACTGGGCCAGGTTGACGTCCTGGTATTCGTCCACCAGCAGCCACTTAAACCGACGGCGGCAGGCCGACCGGACTTCCTGGTTTTCCGCCAACAACGCCGCCGCCTCCATGACCAGGTCGTCGAAATCAACCCGGCCCAGCGCCTTTTTTTCCTCCTCGTACCGCCCGTAGGCCTTGGCCAGGGACGGGTCCTCCACGTCGGCGGGCCGAACGAGCTTTTGCTTTAGAAGCGAAATCAGGACCACCAGCTCATTGGCCTTGAAATGAAAGCCCCGCGCGGCCTTCTTCACCAGGACCAGCCGTTCTTCCTCCAACAGGATTTCCGGTTGCGGACCCAGGTAATCGGATAGAATCAGACGTCCCAGGGCGTGGAAGGTCAGGACCGGTATTTCTTTTAAATTAGGTCGAAAAGGGAGGTTCGACGCCAACCGCGCCGACATCTCCCCCGCCGCCTGGCGGGTGAAGGCGATGCCCAGGATTTCCCGGGGAACGGCCAGGCCCTCCCGGACCAGCCACGCCGCCCGCCGGGCAAGGACAGTCGTTTTCCCGGAACCTGGCCCGGCCACGATGCCCAAGGGCCCGGGGCCGTAAATGACCGCCTCTCGTTGGGCCGGGTTCAAGTCGTCCACCAGGGGGTCCCCCAGGGACAGGAGGGGCGACTCCATCTCGAATAGGGGCGCGTCGACGGCAGTGGCCTTTTTTCGAACAACCGTTTCGCTTTTCTTTTTAGTCTCGGTCGGTCCCAGGGCGAAAAGACGGCTTTGGCCCGCCAGTTTATCCTTTTCTCCCGGGCCGAACAGGCTGATGCGGCCGTATTCGCCGTCGTACCCCGCCTCGGCCAGGACCCGTCCCGCCCGCATTCTTGTAACGGCTTCTTCCAACAGCAGGCCGCCGGCCCGGCCGACGTCGTCCAGGGGCGCGTCCCGCAAGATATATAGTTCCGGCCCCAAGGCGGCCAGGATGTCGTCATAAAATTGAGTCGTCTTCTTGCTGGCCGAACCGAAGCCCAAGACTTCCCCCAGAATTTCCTTCAGCGGTATCAGGTGGTAAAACGACTGGGCCCCGTCCGGCTTGAACCCGGCCGGCCGATCGGCCAACTCCAGCACGCGGTTCATCACTCCCACCGTGACGGCTCGGCCGCAAACCGGGCAAAGCCCCCCGCTCCGCCTGGTTTCCTCCGGATCGAGACGAAGACGGCAGTTGCGGTGGCCGTCCAGGTGATACTTGCCTTCTTCCGGAAAAAATTCGATGGTGCCCTCGAAACCGCCGCGTCCGCCCAAGGCCTGGGCCAGGCCCGGATAGGACAACTCCGCGTCGATCAAATTGGCTTCCCGGCCGAGCTTGTCCGGGGAATGGGCGTCGGAATTGGAAGTCAGGATGTACCCGTCCAGGGCCGACAAGCGCCAGTTCATGGGCGGGTCGGAGGACAGCCCGGTTTCCAGGGCCTTGATATGAGGGGTCAGGTCGAGAAAGCACTCTTCCAGGGAATCGAAGCCGGAATTGGAACCCAGCAGGGAAAACCAGGGGGTCCAGATGTGCGCCGGGATAAAAATGCAGTCCGGGTCCGTGTCCAGGCTGATTTCCAAAAGGTCCTTGGCCGAAAGGCCCAGAATGGGTCGTCCGTCCGATTTGACGTTACCCAGGCGGTCCAGCCGGCCCAGGTATTTTTCCGCCGCGGCGAGGTTCGGGAGCAAGACCACGCTATGGACCTTGCGGACCCGGCCCCCTTGCTTATAAATACTTGAAATTTCGCCGGAAAGGATAAATCTTGTTTCCCCTTCGCCGGAAAGGATGTAATCCGGTTTCAGCTTGTACAAGCCGTCCTCGGCCTCCACCAATTGCTCCTTGATCTCCGCCAGCCATTGGGGGTGGGTCATGTCCCCGGTCCCGACCACGGCCAAACCCTTGCGGCCGGCCCAGTAATCGAGTCGAGGCAGGTCGAGACTTCGGGACGTGGCTCGGGAAAAACGGGAATGAATATGTAAATCGGCAATATATTTCACGCCAAGGGCCTCTTTCCTCGGTTCGAATTAAAGAATCAATATATGACAGGGCTCCGATAAAGGGAATGATTTATTTGTCCGGGCGCCTGCGGGCCGGGCCTGGCGGGCTCGTTTTTTCTTGACTTGGGAACAATGGGTGGTAACGTACACGCCCTGAAGAAAAGATCGGACGGCCCGACGCGTCCGGGCCAAAACGGTTGGAAATGACGGACCAAGGACCATTCGACATCACCCCCCACCGGGGGCTCTATCCCTTTCGTTCCAATTTTCTGGATATCAAGGGGTTAAAATACCACTACCTGGACGAGGGAAGCGGGACGCCCGTGGTCATGCTGCACGGCAACCCCACCTGGTCTTTTTATTTTCGAAAACTGGTCAAGGACCTTGGCCCCGAACATCGGACCATCGTTCCGGATCACATGGGGTGCGGCCTGTCCGACCGTCCAACCGACCGGCAGTATGATTTTCGCCTGAAATCCAGGATCGACGACCTGGAGATGTTACTTCAACACCTTGGAATAAAGGAAAAAATCACCCTCATCCTTCACGATTGGGGCGGCGCCGTGGGACTGGGCTGGGCCGTCAGGCATCCGGACCAGGTGGGGCGCTTGGTCATCCTGAACACCGCGGGGTTCTTCCCTCCCCGGGCCAAGGGCCTGCCCTGGCGGTTGTGGCTCATTCGCAACGCGCGGGCCTTCGCCGCTCCGGCCGTGCTCCGTTTCAACCTGTTCGCCGCCGCCGCCCTGTTCATGGCCTCGGCCCGGGGCTTGACGCCGGAAGTCAAGGCCGGCCTGATCGCGCCCTATAACACTCCCCAAAATCGGTTGGCCACCCTCAGGTTCGTCCAGGATATTCCCCTCAAACCCGGAGACCCGGGGTATGACCTGATCGAGGGGATATCCCGGAACCTTGATCAATTCCGGGACCGTCCGGTCCTCATCTGCTGGGGCGGCAAGGATTTCGTCTTCGACGAGTGGTATTTTTCGGAATGGCGGCGAAGGTTTCCCGAGGCGGAGGCCCACCTTTTCCCCCAGGCCGGACATTATGTCCTGGAAGACGAAGGACAGGAAATATCCCGATTGGTCCAAAACTTTCTGAAGAGGCGCCCATTGTGACTCAAGCCAAAGTAGTCAACATTTCCACCTTCCTGACCCAAATGGCGGCCAGAAGTCCTTATAAAAAAGCGGTCATCCGCCCCGCGGGTCGGGACAAATCCGGTCGCTTGGCATACACCCACCTGACCTTCGAGCAACTTGACCACGAAGCGGACCGCCTGGCCCACGGCCTGGTCAAAACGGGCCTAGCCAAGGGAACCAGGACCATTGTCATGGTCGGACCATCCCTCGAATTTTTCGCCTTGACCTTTGCCATGTTCCGGGTGGGAGCGGTCCCGGTGCTGGTGGACCCGGGCATGGGCCTGGACCGCATGCTGACCTGTCTCCAGGAAGGACGTCCCGAGGCTTTCATTGGAATCCCCAAGGCCCATGTCCTAAGGACCCTGCGGCCCAAATATTTCAAGACCGTGAAAAAATGGATCACGGTCGGACGTCGTTGGTACTGGGGAGGCCCCACCCTGAACGGCATCCGCCAGGAAAAATGGACGCCCTTCGAACCGGCCGCCACCCTGGCCGATGAAACCGCGGCCATCCTTTTCACCACCGGCAGCACCGGCCCGGCCAAGGGCGTGGTTTACACCTACGCCAACTTCGCCGCCCAGATCAGGCAAATCCAGGCCCACTGGGAAATCGGACCGGACGAGATAGACCTGCCGACCTTCCCCCTTTTCGCTCTGTTCGACCCGGCCCTGGGAATGACCGCGGTCATCCCGGACATGGACCCGACCCGACCGGCCCTGGTGGACCCGGAAAAGATCATAGAACCCATTCTCGATCACGGCGTGACCAATATGTTCGCCTCGCCCGCGCTCCTCCACCGCGTGGGCGCCCATGGGGCCGAAAACGGGTTGAAGCTACCGTCCCTACGGCGGGTCGTTTCCGCCGGGGCCCCGGTTCATCCCGCCAACATCGAACAATTCTCGGCCCTCCTGACCGGCGGCGCGGAAGTGCATACGCCTTACGGGGCCACCGAGGCCGTGCCGGTCTCGTCCATCGCCGGCGAGGAAATACTGACCGAAACCCGGGAACTCACCGACCAGGGTGGAGGTAACTGCGTCGGCCGCCCCCTGGCCGGCACGGAAATCGAAATCATCGCCATTCACGACGACCCCATCGCGGAATGGTCTTCAAAGCTTCGCCTGCCGGACGGCGAAGTCGGCGAGATCACCGTCAAGGGCGACGTGGTCGCCCGGGAATATTTCGAGCGGCCCCGGGATACGGCCCTGGCCGTAATCAAGGACCGGGACGGGTTCAGGCGGCGCATGGGAGACCTGGGGTGGCGCGACAAAAAAGGGCGCATCTGGTTCTGCGGCCGCAAAAGCCACCGGGTCATCACCGCCGGGGAGACGCTTTTCACCATCCCCTGCGAGGCCGTTTTCAACAACCACCCGCTGGTATATCGGGCGGCCCTGGTGGGGGTCGGCCCCCAGGGGAATCAAAAACCGGTGATCTGCATCGAGCCTCATAAAAAAATCAAGGTCCCCAAGGATGAACTTAAAAAGGAGCTTCTGGCCCTGGCCCGGGAGACGCCCATGACGTCCGGCATCGAAGCCATTCTTTTTCACGATTCCTTTCCCGTGGATATCAGGCATAATTCGAAAATATTCAGGGAAAAACTGGCGGTTTGGGCGGCCGGCAAGCTCAAGGTCAAATAGAACCCCGCGGTCGTTCCCGGGCCCTTGCGCCTTCGGGACGGACTCCGGATAGTCAACAAAGGCGGAAAAATGTCCACATCCTTTCAAGACAAGTTGATGACCGCCGCCCAGGCCGTCGATCTTTACGTTCCCGACGGGAGCTTGGTGGCGCTGGGCGGTTTCACGGTTAGTCGGAACCCCATGCTTCTGGCCCGGGAAATCATCCGCCAAAAGAAAAAAGACTTGCACTTGGCGGTCCATTCCCAAGGCCAGGCCATGGACCTGCTTATCGGGGCCGGAGCGGTCAAGAGACTGGAAGTCGCGTACGCCGGCACGGGACGGTTCGCGCCCACGGCCCTGGCCTTCAGACGCGCCGTGGAAAAAGGCGAACTCGAGGTGGAGGACTACTCCAACTTCCAGATGTCCCTCAGGTTCCTGGCCGGCGCCGTGGGACTGCCCTATGTCCCGACCAAGAGCGGGTTGGAAACCGACATCATTCACCAGGAAGGGTTCAGCCCCGAAACCAGGGCCATGTCCAAGGCGTCCGCCAAAAAACTGCTGGTCGAGGACAACCCCTTTGGTCCGCCGGGGGACCGGGTGGTCCTGCTACCGGCCCTTAACCCGGATGTGGCCCTGATACATGCCCAGTATGTCGGAGACGGGGGCACGGTCCGGATCAAGGGCCTGGGGTTCGCCGACGCCGAACAGGCGCGGAGCGCCTCCCGGTTGGTTGTTTCCTTCGAGGAACTGGTCCCGGAACAATGGCTGCGCCAGGACCCGGACCAAAACCTGCTGCCCGGCTTCATGGTGGACGCCTTCGTCCAGGCCCCCTGGGGCGCTCACCCCACGGCCTGCCACTTTTTTTACGATTACGACCCGGAACACCTGAAATTGTACGCCCGGGCCGCCCGGACCCCGGAATCGTTTCACGCCTATTACGACGAATGGGTTTTCGAACCGCGGGACCAAGGGGACTACCTGGACAAGATCGGAGCCTCGAGGCTGCTGGCCATCAGGGCCAACCCGGCTTCCGGCTACGCCCCCGGCCTGGACCGACGCTGAAAAAAGGAAGACCGCATGGACTACACGGACAAGGAAATGATGGCCATCACGGCCGGGAGAATGGTTAGCGACGGAGACGTGCTCTTCGCCGGGACGGGCCTTTCCATGCTGGCCGCGGCCGTGGCCAAGCGCATCCACGCCAGGAATTCGATCGTTTTCTTCGAAACCGGCGGCATAGACCCCAGCCTGGACGAATTGCCCCTGGCCGTGGCCGACCCCCGGGTCATGACCGGGGCGGCGGTCAATTCCGGGTTGATCGACGCCTTCTCCATTCTCGGCCATCGCAAGATTCGCAGCCTGGCCTTTTTGGGAGCGGCCCAGATAGACCCCTTCGGCAACCTGAATTCAACGGTCATCGGCGAGTACCGACATCCCAAGGCCCGGCTCCCCGGGTCGGGCGGGGCCGCCGACGCGGCCGGCCTGGCCCATGGCTTCATCGTCTTCATGCAACACGAAAAACGCCGTTTCGTGGAAAAACTTGATTACTTCACTTCGCCGGGGTGGCTTTCCGGCGGAGACTCCCGGCGACGGGCCGGGTTTCCCAGGGGCGGCCCCCTGGCCGTGACCACCAACCTGGGCATTCTTAAATTCGAGGAAATATCCAAGCGCATGTATCTGGCCGAATTCTACCCCGGCTCCACTCCGGAAAAAATCGCGGACAACACCGGGTTCGACCTCGATATTTCCCGGGCCGTGGAAGCCGCGCCCCCAACCAGGGAAGAACTGACGATCCTAAGGTGTGAAGTCGATCCCCAGAGGTTGATACTGAAATAATGAGAATCAAGGACAAAGGCCGAATCGTCGACGATTTTTTCGTGGTCGGGCACCCGGGCATGCCGGTTTACCTCCTGGACGGCCCGACCCCGGTCCTCTTCGACGCCGGCATCGCCCCCCTGGCCCCGCTGTACGTAAGGGAAATAAAGGAAATCCTGGGCGACCGGCCGCCGGCCCTTCTTTTTCTGACCCATAGCCATTTCGACCACGTCGGCGCGGCCGGTTTCTTCAAGGCCGCCTGGCCGGAATTGAAAATCGCCGCCTCCCCCCTCACCGGCAAGGTCATCGCCAAACCCACGGCGGTCAGCCTCATTACCAAGTTGAACGAGGAAACCGCCGGAGCCATCAGAAACTGGGGTCAGAAAGACATCTGGGACGTTCCCTTCAAACCATTTTTGCTCGATGAACCTCTTTCTCCCGGCCAGAAAATCGAACTCGGACCCGAACTGACCGTCATCGCCATCCCCACTCCCGGGCACACCCGGGATTTCGTCAGTTATTACGTCCCGCAAAAAAACATACTGGTCGCCTCCGAAGCCGTGGGCTGCGAACAGAACGGCTACATCATGACGGAATTTCTCACGGATTTCGACCTGTACCGGGAATCCCTGGAAAGACTGGCCGGCCTGGAAACCGACGTCCTCTGCCAGGGTCACCATCTCGTTTTCACCGGGCCGGACGCCCCCGCCCACATCCGGGCCTCCCTGGTCCAGGCCGGACGATTCGTGGAAATGGTCCAGGCGTTCCTGCTTGAACAAAACGGAGACCTGGACCAGGTGGTCCGCCAAGTCAAGGCCCTGGAATGGGACAGCCGCCCCTGGCCCAAGCAGGCCGAACCGGCCTACCTGCTCAATACCCAGGCCCGGGTAAAAACCCTGTGGGCCAGGATGCAAACCCTCGGGCGTCACCGGATTCCCGCCGTCCGAGCCGGGTGAGGCGCCGGTCGGGGCGGTTGGCGCAAAAAATGCATAAATACCTCCAGAGATTTGATTTTACTGGAGGGCGCCCTTGAAACCGACCTCGATCCACATAATCGACCCGGACAAAAGCCAAGCGGAGTATCTGCAAGCGGTCCTTCTGTCCCAGGGTTTTGAAGTCGAAACGCTGCCCGGTCCCCACGAAGCCTTGTCCAGGCTCGAACAAACCGGCCCGGACCTGATAATACTTGACGAAAAAGTCAATGGCTTGACGCCCCAGGAATTCCTGGACCAGTTACAGGACCGGGATTCGGACGCGTTCCTCATCGTCACTTCCCGGGAAACCAACCCGGCCGACGGCATGAGTTGGATCATCAACGGAGCCTTCGCCTTCCTGCCCAAGCCCATCGACCCCGCCAGGCTGTTCGCCGTCATCGAAAAAGGACTGGAAAACAAGGAAGCCTACCATCAGGTCGTGACCATGGCCAGGGACCTCAAAAAAGCCAATTCCGACCTGGAGAACGAAAAACGGGCGCTGAATGAAAAAACCGAGCAACTTAGGTTTCTCTTCAGCTTGAGTTCGGAATTGAGCTCGACGCTGGAAAGCAAACGCATCATGGAAACCGTGGTTTCCGCCGCGACTCAACTGGCCCGGCCGGAATTGGTCTGCATTTACACCCATTTAAACCTGGAAGAACCGGCCCGCCTGCATCCGGACCGCCCCCTGAATCCCCAAACCGCCCTGGAGATAGCTCATGAAATGGGAGCGAAACACGCCGACGACCCCAGCCGCTCCTACCAACCGGCTAAAATCGAGCGCCCGCTGTTTCCAGCGCGGGAACCGGCGTCAAATACCTGTCACGCCATGACCTTTCCCCTGGTGGCGGCCGGACGGACCTGGGGGCTGCTGGGGCTCTATTTCGATGAAAAACCGCGAATCGAGCCGGATCGGCTCATGCTGCTGGAAAACGTGGCCCTGCAGTCGGCCCAGGCCCTTTTCAACGCTCATCAGCACGAGGACGCCCTCAACATGGCCGTCCACGACCCCCTGACCGGTCTGATGAACCGGCGCGGGTTCGATCAGATCATGCGCGCGGAATTCGAAAAGGTCCGCCGGTACGGATACAACCTGTCCCTGATAACCATTGACCTGGACCATTTTAAATCCGTCAATGACCGGTATGGGCACGAAGCGGGCGACGAGGTCCTCCGCCTAACCGCCCGGTTGATTAAAAACTGCGTCCGAGCCGCCGATGTTCCCGCCCGAATCGGAGGGGAAGAATTTGCCGTCCTCTTGCCCAATACTAGGAAAAAAAAGGCGCTGCTCCTAGCCCGCCGTATTCAAAACGCCCTCGGGAACACCCCCATCGCCCTGCCCGGCGGGATCAACCTGATCCAAACCGTCAGCCAGGGGGTCGCCGACACCGCCCATGGGCTCATGCAGCGCCCGGAGGATTTGACGCGCTTGTCCGATCAGGCTATGTATAGAGCCAAAAAAAACGGCCGGAACACCATCGAGGCCAGCCCCGAAAAGGTAAGTTACCCGTCCGAAGAGGAAAAAGCCTATGCTTGGACATGAAGAAAGGCGCCGGGAGATGAGGGCCGCCCTGCTGGGCCAAATCAGATTCAACCTTCTTGATTCACTCCACGGCTACGCCAGGGGCTCGATTTCGAGCGGAACCGACCTGTTCGAGGACGGCCCGGGGAGCAAGCTGGAAGGGCGGGGCGACCTGGAACTTTTCCTGATCAAACTGGAAAAAAAGGTTGATTTCATTATATCCATGCTGACGGATAACTTGACCCGCAAATCCTATCTTCACAAAGCCGCGCTGCTCGACCTGTCGGAGTCCGGCGTCCAAATTCAAAGCCCGATCGGCCTCTCCTTGGGCCAGGTCCTGGAAATCGGGCTGATCCTGCCGAATCGCCCCTACCGCACCCTGGATCTAGCCGGAGAAGTCATCTGGGAAAAGCAAATAGAAGGGCGCGGAACCGAAATACCAAACATCCTGGGAATCAGGTTCCTGGATATTCTGCCCGAGGATCAGGACGATATCGTCCACTGGATTTTTCAGCGCCAACGGGAGGAAATAAGGCGAGCCAAGGACCAGGACCAAGAATATTAAACCCTCCCGAAAAAACCGCCGCCTTTTTGATCCGACCAGGGGGACGTTATTGGGCCCGGATAAAAAAGCGGCGAAAAAAATGACCGTAATAGCCCCGCTAGGGACCTGACAGCCCAGGCTGGGCGAGGAGTCGAGAATGTCGCCGAAAAAACCCAAGGCCGCGGTTTTGATCTCAACTTTCAATCGTCCCGATTATCTGAGGGAAGCCATCGCTAGCGTGGTCCGCCAGAAAATGACCGATTGGGAACTCCTGGTCATGAACGACGGCGGGGTCGAGGTCAGCGGCGTGATCGAGGACTTTCACGACCCCCGGATCAGGTATTTCCCGGACGACGTGAACCGGGGCGCGGCCTATCGCTTCAATTTCGGACTGAGCAACGCCCAAGCGGATTATATTACCTACCTGGGGGATGACGACCTCTTCTACCCCAATCACCTGGAAGTCCTGTCCCAAGCCTTGGACGAAAACCCGGAAATCGCCCTGGCCTATTCCGACCTGTACGCGGTCTGGTGCGTCAAGGACGAAGCCAACGGCCGGCGGTACGCCCTGGACAAGGGCATCCAGGTTTCCCGGGATTTCAACCGACAATTCATGTTTCATTACAACCACGTGCTGCACGTCAGCCTCATGCACCGGCGGGACGCGGCGTTCCGCGTCGGCTGCTTCGACGAAACCGTCAAGGTCCTCATCGAATGGAGCCTGAACCGACGGCTTTGCTTCCTCTACGATTTCCTACACGTCCCGGTGGTCACGGGCGAATATTACATGCCTATTTTCAAATCCGACCGCATTAGCGTGGTGCAACGCAAAAACAAGGAAAGCTACCGGCATAACCTCAGAAAAATCAAGGGCAACCTGCCCGAGGAGCCCTGGACCAAGGTCCCGGTGGTGGACGTGATCGCCATCGTCGCCTCCTGGGACGATTCGGTCCGAAAAAAAGCCCTGGAAATCCTGGATTCCTTCAGCCACCCCATGCGCTTGGTCCTGGTCAACAACGGGGCCGCGTCCACCGAGGAGGAATGCTGGGACGCCCTGGGGAACCTTCGGGAAATCAAAAACGTCGTCATCCTGCACACCCCCGGACGCCTCGATGAACTGGCCGCCTACCGGTTCGCCGCGGCTTCCTCCGAGGCCGACTTCCTCTTTCTGCTCACGCGCAATTTCCAGGGACAAGCCGTGCAGCAGCGACTTTTCACCGGCCTGGAGTTCCTCGAGGCCCTCAAGACGGACGCGGTCAAGTGGAAAATTCCGGAAGAAAAAAAGACCTCGTATGACATACTTGTTTCCCGGGAAGTATTTCTGAAAAAAACCACTTCCGGCGCCGTCGGAAATGAACTTATCATCCAAAACATACCCCGCGCCGCTCCCCGGGAGTACACCTTCGACCTGCTGTTCAGCGAGGCCAAAAGGAATTTCGCCAAGGGCGAATACCGCCTCGCCGAAAAATCCCTCAACGCCGCGCTCGCCATCGGCAAGGGCGCTCCGGGTATTCAATTCCTGATCAAATACCTGGTCTCGATCTGCCTGGCCCTCAAGGATTACGACCGCGCGGAAAAAGAACTGCGCCAACTGATTAAACGCGGGTACGAACCCGACAATTGGATTCGCCTGGGGGAAGTGCTTCAGGCCCGCAAGGATTTCAACGGGGCTGTCCAGGCCTTCAAAAACGGCCTGGAAAAAATCGGGCTTCATGAATCCTACCTGGAAAGCCCGGTCTTTCCCTTCAAGTTTCCCAAGGAACTTTCCACGTTCACCGCCCTTTTCGGGTTGGGCGAATGTTATCTCGAACTGAACGACATGGCCGAGGCCGCCAAATGGCTCCGTCGCGCCTCCAAGCTCAGGGCCAACAGTCACAAGCCTTTTCTGGGATTCGCCAAGCTGGCCCTGGCCGGCGGGGACTTGGACGGGGCCGAGGCCCGCTTACTGGAAGTCCGCCGGCGCGGCGGAAAAAAAGACCCCGAAACCCACCGGGTCCTGGGGCGCGTCTGCCACCGCCGCGGCCGGCCCATCCTGGCTTTTCAATGTTACCTCAAGGCCCTGGAAGTCGACGCGAACGACGAAAAAAGCCTGGACCCGCTCTTCCACACCGGGGTCGGCCTGGGGCTCTGGGCGGAAATGAAACCCATCCTGGAAAAATTCCTGGAAAAACAACCGGAAAACGTCCCGGCCCTCTCCCGCTTGGCCAGGGTCCACCTGGAACTGGATGAACCCGGCCCGGCCGAGGTCCTGATCAAAAAAGGCCTGGAAAAGGCCCCCGGGGACATTGTCCTGAAAGGACTGGCCAAACGCCTGGAAAGCATGCTCGAAATGGAACAAGCGTCCCGGGTCGGACCGTCGCCCGACCCGGGGGAATACTCCATCCCCCTGAACTGAGGCGGGTCAAAAAAAAAGACCGGCCCAGGGACTCATTCCCGGGCCGGTCTTCTTTTATTTAAACAATTACTTGAGCTTGTTCAAAACATCCTTGGCCTTTCGCGCCACGTTTTCGACATTGAATCCGAAATTTTTAAACGCCGTTCCGCCGGGCGCCGAGGCGCCGAACCGGTTGACGCCAATGATCGCGCCCTGGTCGCCGGTGTACCTTTCCCAACCGAGAGGCGAACCGGCTTCCACGGAAACCCGCGCCTTGACGGCCGGGGGCAGGATTTTATCCCTGTATTCCGGGCCCGCCGCCTCAAAAAGCTCCCACGACGGCATGGACACAACCCGGACCTTGACCCCTTCCCCGGCCAGGACGTTTCCGGCCTCCACGGCCAGCGGGACTTCCGAACCCGAGGCCATGAGAATAAGCTCGGGTTGGCCTTCGGAATCCCTAACCACGTAGGCCCCCCGGGCCGCGCCCTCGAACACCGGAATCGCGTCCGGGTCCATGATCGGCAGCCCCTGGCGAGTCAACAGCAGGGCCGTGGGGCCGCTGTTTTCCAGGGCCGTCTTCCAGGCGGCGGATGTTTCGTTGGCGTCGGCCGGACGGATCACCGTCAGGTGGGGGATCGCCCGCAGGGAGACCAGTTGTTCGATGGGCTGGTGCGTGGGGCCGTCCTCCCCGACGCCGAGGCTGTCGTGGGTGAACACGAAGACGACGTGGGTCCCCATCAGCGCGGCCAGCCGTATGGACGGCCGCATGTAATCGGAAAAAACCAGGAAGGTCCCGCCGTAGGGAATAATCCCCCCATGCAGCGCCATGCCGTTCATCACGGCGCCCATGGCGTGTTCCCGGACCCCGAACCGGATGTTGCGGGCGTCGGGCCGGCCGGAACCGAAATCAGTGTATCCGCTAAGAAGGGTCTTGTTGGACGGGGCCAGGTCGGCGGACCCGCCCACCAAGTTAGGCAGCTTGGCGGCCAAGGCGTTAAGGACCTTTCCGGAAGAGACGCGCGTGGCCTGCTTGCCTTCCTCGGGGCTGAACCGCGGCAGGCTTTCCCGCCAATCCGAGGGCAACAGCCCCTGAAAACGATCCACGAAATTCGCGGCTTCCTCGGGAAAGGCGCGGCGGTAATCATCCCAGAGGGTCTTCCACTCCTGGTGGGCCTTCAGGCCCTCTTCCCGGACCCGTGCCAGGTGATCGGCCGCTTCCCGGGGAACATAAAAGTCCTCCTCGAGAGGCCATCCAAAAAATTCCCTTGTCTTCCTGACTGCTTCCCGGCCCAGGGGCTCCCCGTGAGCCGCGGCCGACCCCTGTTTGGGGCTGCCGAAACCGATGCAGGTCTGAACCATGATCAGGGATGGCTTTTCCTTCTCCGCCTGGGCGTTGACCACGGCCTTGGCGATGGAATCCAGGTCGTTGCCGTCCGCCACCCTGATGACCTGCCACCCGTAAGCCTCGAAACGACGGCGCACGTCTTCCTTGAAAGACAACTTGGTGCTGCCCTCGATCGAGATGCCGTTGTCGTCATATAGGTAAATCAACTTGCCCAGGGCCAGGGTCCCGGCCAACGACGCGGCTTCCGAGGATACACCTTCCATCAGGTCCCCGTCCGACGCGAGGGCGTAGATGTAATGGTCCATGACCGGGAACCCGGGACGATTGAACTCGTCCGCCAGAAACCTTTCGGCCAGGGCCATGCCCACGCCCATGGCGAAGCCTTGTCCCAAGGGGCCGGTGGTGGCCTCCACTCCCGGAGTCAGCCCGTATTCCGGATGTCCGGGCGTCAGGCTTTCCCACTGCCGAAAATTTTTGAGATCGTCCAGGGATAACGAATACCCCGTCAGATGCAGCAAGGCGTACAAAAGCGCGCTGCCATGGCCGGCCGAAAGAATGAAGCGGTCGCGATTGGGCCAGGCCGGGTCTTGGGGGTTGTGTCTCATGAACTGCGACCACAAGACATAGGCCATGGGCGCGGCCCCCAGGGGTAGGCCAGGGTGTCCGGAATTGGCCTTTTCCACCATGTCCACGGCCAACATCCTGATGGCGTTTACGCACAGTTCGTCAAGTTTTTGTTGTTCCTCAACCATATGAATCCTCCAGGTCCACCCTGTTCCTCAGGGGACGTTGTATTGAAAAGGCCGCCCGGGTGGTTTTTCTGGAGGGCGGCCGGCCAGGCCAGGGCCTTGGTCGGGCCGGGCTTAGAATAATAACGACCTGCTTTAAAATCAAGCCTTTTACCAAGGATAATGGAAGTTGGGGGCGGCCCGGCCCGGTCCGGTCCGGTCCGGCCAGGGCCGCTTGGAGCCCGGGGCCATGCGCCCCGGGCGGCCGGAAAGAGGAACGGTTTGGGGACGCATAGTCAACATGTTGTTGGCCTTGGAAACCAGGATATGCTAATTTACAAAAATTCCGGATTTCAGGTCCAAAAGGAGAAGGTAATGGTCCCAATTCTGGCGATCTTGTTTTTCGTCCTGTTTCCAGCCCTGATTCTGTTCATCTGTCACAAATATCCGCCGGCCGGAAAAATCGGGGGCGCGGCTTTGTGCTTTTTTTCCGGCTTGATGCTAAGCGTCTTGGGCCTGGTCCCGGACGCGGCCAAGGGCGCCATGGAAGGCCTCATGAATATCACCGTGCCCCTGGCCATTCCCCTCATGCTTTTTTCCATGGACCTGAAAAGTTGGACCAGGCTGGCCGGGAAAACAATCCTGTCCCTAGTTCTGATGTTCACGGCGGCCTTGACGGCCTCGACCGCGGCTTACTTCCTGCTTGGCCGCCATATCGAGGACGCCGCCGCTGTTTCGGGCATGCTCATCGGGATGTACACCGGCGGCACTCCCAACATGAACGCCATCGGTCTGGCCTTGGACGTCAAGGAACACATCCTGGTCCTGACCAATACCGCCGACATGCTCCTCTCCACTCCCTTGTTCCTCTTTTTTCTCCTGTTCGCCAAAAGGATCTTCGGCCTCATCCTGCCGCCCTTTGTCCCGGCCGAGGCCGCTGGCCCGGAAACAACCGGAAGCGAGCCCGGGAAGGCGCTCGATTTCGACAACTACCAGGGCATTTTCCGGCCCGAAATATTGAAGGGGCTGGCCGGCGCCCTTGGTTTAAGCCTGGCCGTCTTCGCCGCCGGACTGGGCCTGTTCCTGGTCACGCCCAAGGAATACAACATGGCGGCCCTGATGCTGACCATTACCACCCTGGGCATCGCTTGCTCCCTCTTCCCCCGCGTCCGCGACATCAGAATGACTTTTCAACTGGGGCAGTTCATTATCCTGATTTTCTGCCTGGCGGTTGGCGCCATGGCCGACGTGAACCGCCTTTTTTCGGCGGCTTCCACCATAATTTTGTATACGGCCATAATACTATTCGGAGCGCTGCTTATTCACGTCATTTTATCGGCGGTCTTCAGGATTGACGTCGACACCACCCTGGTCATCGCCACGGCCGCCATCTATTCTCCGCCCTTCGTTCCGGCGGTGGCCGCGGCCATAAAAAACAAGGAAGTGGTGGCGTCCGGGTTGGCGGCCGGCATAATGGGCTACGCCGCCGGCAACTACCTGGGCGTGGCGCTGGCGCACTTGTTGAAACAGTTTTGAGGCCCCTCCCCGCTCCGCGCGGGGTTGCCGCGATCGAAAAATAAGCCGTCTCGGGAGGCGCCACGATGAAAGCCATGGTTCTCGAAAAAATCAAGCCCGTATCCAGAACGGACCCGCCCCTGACTCCGGTCGAACGCCCTATCCCGATCCCTGGTCCGGACGAGGTCCTGGTTAAAATTTCCGCCTGCGGGGTCTGTCACACCGAACTGGACGAAATTGAAGGCCGGACCGCTCCGCCGCGGCTCCCGATTATCCCGGGCCACCAGGCCGTGGGCCGGGTGGAAGCGACCGGACCGGGTGCGGTCGGACACAAGGTCGGGGACCGGGTCGGAATCGGGTGGATCAATTATAGCTGCGGCCAGTGCCGGTTCTGCCGGGAAGGCGAGGACAACCTCTGCCCGGAATTCCAGGCCACCGGCCGGGACCGGGATGGCGGGTACGCTCAATACCTGACCGTCAAGCAGGATTTCGCCTTTCCCCTCCCCGATGTTTTTTCCGATGCCGAGGCGGCCCCGCTGCTCTGCGCCGGAGCCATCGGGTATCGGTCCCTGAGGCTGACCGGAATTTCCGACGGGCAGAACCTGGGCCTGACCGGCTTCGGCGCCTCGGGCCACCTGGTTTTAAAAATGGTCAGAAAAAAATTCCCCCGCGTCCAGGTGTTCGTCCTCGCTCGCGGACCCGAGGAAAGGGAATTTTCCCTGGAACTGGGAGCGGCCTGGGCCGGGGACTTCGAGGAAACCCCTCCCGAAAAAATGCATGCGGTCATCGACACGACCCCGGTCTGGAAACCCGTCGTCGCGGCCCTGAAAATCCTGGACACCCGCGGCCGCCTGGTCATCAACGCCATCAGAAAGGAAGAACACGACAAGAACGTCCTGCTGGACCTCGATTACCCGAGCCAACTGTGGATGGAAAAGGAAATCAAATCCGTGGCTAATGTCGCCCGGCGGGACATAGCCGAATTTTTAGCGCTCGCCGCCGCCATTCCCATCAAACCCGAGTACGTGGAATATCCGCTGGCGGACGCCAACCAAGCCCTGCTGGAACTCAAGGAAAGAAAGATCAGGGGCGCCAAGGTGCTCAAAATCGACTGATCTCGCTAATGACCAGGCCGCCGCGCCTTCCAGGCGTAAGCGGGCCGAAAGGAAAAGATATGGAATCAGGACCGTTAGTCGACCCAGGGTTATTAAAACCCATTGACACCCACGCCCATCTGGACCAGCTAGCCGACCCGGCGGAATCGCTCCGCCAAGCCAAGGCCGCGGGAGTCCTCGCCGTGGTCGGGGTGGGCATGGACCTGGCCTCCAACCGCCGAATTCTGGAAATCGCCGCCGGGTCCGCGGGGCTGGTCTGGCCGGCCCTGGGAGCCCATCCCTGGAACGTCAAGCCCGGGGAATGGTCGGCCAACCAGGAATTCCTGGAAGCCAATCTCGACCGGGCGACGGCCCTGGGCGAGGTCGGTCTGGATTACAAGGTTAAAATTAAAAAAGACATCCAAGCACAAACCTTTGGCCGCGCCCTGGAACTGGCGGCCCGACTCGACAAGCCGGTCCTGGTCCATGCCAGGTACAGCCAGGACCAATGCCTGGATATGTTACGGGCCGCCGGAATCAGCCGAGCCGTCTTTCATTGGTTCAGCGGACCGCTCGAAATACTCAAAAAAATCATTGATGCCGGCTATCTTGTTTCCGCGACGCCGGCCCTGGCCTACAGCCCCGCCCACCGCGAAGCCCTGGCCCAAGCGCCTCTGGACCGGATTCTCTTGGAAACCGACTGTCCGGTGGAATACCGGAGCGTGGCCTCGCGGCCACTCGACATTTTCACCACGGTGAGGCTTTTGGCTGAATTGAGAAAACAAACCGAGGAGGAAATAACCCGCCTGACCACGGCCAACGCCCTCGCCTTTTTCAACCGGCCGCTGTAGCCGGCCAGTCCTTCTTTTTCTTTTTATAAAGACACCCATTCTTGAAAAAAAGCATTGACAGTTGGGGCATTCCTTGCCAGATAGGATAGTTCCCGCATCCGGCGGAGCCATTTACTATTCATATGGAAAGAGAGCGAAGGGCGGCGGCGGACATCGCGTGGTTATACAAGGCCCAGCACGGCTTTGGGAGCGATGGGAGGGGCGTTTTACAACGTAATTATCCCCCACTCAACAGGAGGTTGAGTTAGCTTACCCTATAAGGGGGGCGCCTAGTCCTTGGAAAACGTGGTAAACGCCGTCTTGCTGGCTCCCAGGCCTTGGAACCAACGAAGCCCGGCCCTTCGCGCCGCTGTCCGGATAGTTTTTATAAAGACACCCATTTTTAAAAAAAAGCATTCACAGTTGGGGCATTCCTTGCCAGATAGGATAGTTCCCGCATCCGGCGGAGCCATTTACTATTCATATGGAAAGAGAGCGAAGGGCGGCGGCGGACATCGCGTGGTTATACAAGGCCCAGCACGGCTTTG
>JAZDGM010000070.1:0-2459 GCA_043806915.1 Pseudomonadota bacterium
GGCCCCCGGCGACGGGGAGGGCCAGGCCCGAGGAAAAGGCGGCGAGGGCAAGGGCGAAAAGGACCAGGCCGGCGAGAAAAAACGTCGCGGCCATGGCGCCGAACCCGCCGAGCAAGGTCGCCAGGGCGACGGGCAGCGCCAAAATAAAATAAAACAACGGACGCCGGGACAGATTCAATTCCCTCCCATAATCGCCCGCCAACAGGCTCAAAACCAAATGGGCGGCGATCTCCACTCCGGCCGTTCCGCCAGGACCGATGGACGCCAGGTAATAGAGGGGCGTGGGGCGTCGATCCGGGGTCAGGGCGTTGGTCTCCCCTATCAGGACCAGGCGGCCCTGGAAATGATTTCGAAAATAGGCTTGGTCGCCGGCCTCGGCTTTTTCCAGGACGTCCTTGAAAGACAGGCTCGGGAAAGGCGCCGGTCCCGGTATATAATTTATCAACACTGTTTCCGGCGGCTCGGGAAGGTCGGGGCGAAACGTCTTGGCCAGTAAGTAGCCGAATCCAATGATTTTCCGTCCGTCGCCCGCGGCCCCTGGAAAAACCAGGCGCTGTCTCCGGCAAAAATCGTCGCTGTCGGTGGTCAGGTTGAACAGCCCGATATGTTCCGGGCCGATGACCTGCAAGTAACGAGGTTCCGGCGTGACCAGTCGGCCGTCGACCCGGGAAACTCCGGTAACCACGGGCGCGCCCATTCTCCTGGCGTGCAGCAAGGCCCGCAGCCAGGCGCGGCTGTAATCCGGGACCAGGTCGTCGAAAAGGACCTGGGGCAGGAGGAAATCCAGGCCGATGACCTTGGCCCCGCCGTCCGCCGTCGCCGCGATGACCGACGCGAAGTAGTTATGCCACAAGATGCGGGGGATCATATACCGCGGCTCGGCCAGGGTCCGGTCGTCGATCTTTATCAGAACCAGGGGCGAGGCAGGGGCTTGCTTCCCGAAGCCAAGCTTGGCGTTCAGGAAAAATAGGCCGTCGTGGGCTTTTAACGCGAACGGCTCCAGCGCGCCGGAAACATCGAGCAGAAAGGCCGCAGCGGCGGCCAAGACAGCCGCCGCGGCTCCACGAAGAACCTTTTGCGCCGGAAATTTCTTCACCCAAGAGACCATGGCCGGGTCCGTCCATTATTAAACCGGTTAATCAGCCGCCCAGGATCGAAGCGAGGACGATCCGGGATCGCCGCAACCGGGCGAAAACGGATGAAATTCTTTGTTGGTTAAGGTGATTCCCTGTCGCCCCCCCAAGCCCCCGGGCCGGATCGCGCGCCGGGGCGGCGTAATTGGAACTTAGCATATAAATTTTTATTCGGACAAGTAAAGATTAGAAAAACGCCATCGGGCGGTCTCCCGCCAGGGACCGGCCCACCGGGAATCGCGGGGGCGACAGCAAGGTCCGGGTGGACTGCCAAGCCGAAAAAATCTGAAGAACCAGATATTTAAAGTGGACAAACCCTGCCCGCGCAGTTAAAATAAGGACACTTGGCTCCCGAAAAATCGCTTGAAATAACCGGCCGAGACGTCGGCCTTGTTGAAGCTCCCCGCGGCAAGCCGCGGGGAACGAGTCCGCTTGCATGTTCAATTTATATGGATATTCGAGGCGTCGATCATGAAGGTATTAGGCTGCCACGTCCATCTCGTGAAATTGGTCGCGCTGCTGTTCCCGCTCCTGGCTCTTTTTTCGGCCGGTTGCGGGCCAAGCGGGGAAAAGCTCCAGGCCGAACTGATGGAACCAAACACCATGAACGACCGGGAAAAAATCGACGCCATCCTGGCAAAAAAACCGGACCTTAATTTTACTACCGGACAGGGCCTGACGCCGCTGACGGCCGCCGTTAAATTCCCCGAACACGGTCTAGCCGAGTTCTTGATCGAAAAGGGGGCCGATCCCAACTACCGGAGCGGTAAAACTCCGCTGATCACGGCCATCAGGTATGGCCGCGCCTCCACCGCGGACATGCTGATCAAACGCGGCGCCGACCCCGACGCCCAGGACGGGGCCGGGGAAACGCCCCTGGGCGCCGCGGTCCTGGACGGACGGGAAGACCTGGTCAATCTCATGATAACAGCCGAAGCCGACGTCAACCTCCCGGACGGAGTCGGTCAGACCCCCTTGGCCATCGCCGCTTCCCAAGGCCACCTTGACATCGCCAGGATTTTACTGGAGCATGGCGCCGCCCCCAACAGCCGCGACCCGGAAGGCAAGACATCCTTGATGAAAGCCGCGCTCATGGGGCGGCTCGAAGTCGTCCGCCTGCTGCTGTTCAACCGGGGGAACGCCTCCCTGGCGGACCAATCCGGGCGGACATCCTGTTATTACGCGGAAAAATCAAACAACAAAGAGATACTGGACCTTATCGCCCTTTACAACCCGGACTGCGGGAAAAGCCCCGACGTGCAGCGAGCCAGGCTGAACTCCACTTGCCCGCCGGAAGCCGAGGTCCAACGACTGACGTCGGTCTGG
>JAZDGM010000071.1:0-34995 GCA_043806915.1 Pseudomonadota bacterium
TTCCGCCCTCGAAACAGGACGTTTCGGGGCGTGAAACCGCCGCCAGGCGGGTTCTCCGGAAAAAGAGCCGGGGGTCGCCGGGGGCGCCGGCTCCGGCGCGCCCCTGACCCTGGGACGGGAAGGAGTCTCTCGAAGCCCAACGCCAGGCGCGCGGGGGGCGGAGCAGCCCCGCCGCAAGGCGACGGCCAACGTCTCCAATTTACCGTGGCCGGGCCCGCAAAATAGTAAAAGATGGTGCGCGTTGCGCACCCTACAAACTTCGCTCGTCCCGCTAGCCCGGGTGAACCAAGCCCCCCCTCGCCCCAGCCCTCTCCCCCGGCGGGAAAGGCTGGTTCCCAAGCTCTAGCTTGGGAACCTCGGCCAGGGAAGCTCCAGCTTCCTCACTCTAGAGATGTAGCTCCCCCGCCACCGACCATAATCTCCGGCCAGGGGATAGACCTTGCCCGGCGAGCCTTCAGGCCTGGGTTCAACGAGACGGATAATAATTCAAACCGACTAATATCGATACCTTCACCGCCGCGCTAGGACTACGGAATGGAAACGCGGCGTTGATTCCCCGTGGTTGCTTTCCGGATAAAGTGAGGAAGCTAGATCTTCCCCCTCTCGGGTTCCCAAGCTAGAGCTTGGGAACCAGCGGTTTAAAATGGACAAAATGGCAATTCTTTCACGGTCTCTCTAGCTTGGGAACCAGCGGATATTGGATGTCTTTGTAAAAAATCCCAGCATCCTCGCTCGTCCCGCTAGCCCGGGTGAACCAAGCCCCCCGCCCCAGCCCTATCCCCCGGCGGGGGCGAGGGAGAAAATTGTCCGGCCTAACCCGACTTCTTCCACGCGCCGGAAGGTCCGTCGCGGCCTTCCGGCGCCTCCCTGTTTTTAGAGCTTGAAATCGGTTTTCTTACCCCAGAGCCCCAGTGAAATCGCCAATTCCTCGTGCTCCTTGGCGTATTCCTCCACCGGGACGCCCTTGACCGCCGCGTCGATGGCTTGCCGCAAGGCCCTGGCCCCGCCCACCGGGCCCTTGGGATGGGCGTGGACCCCGCCGCCGGACCCGATCATCACTTCCAGTCCCAATTCCCTGACCGTGTCCGCCACGTTGGCCGGGGTAATGCCGCCGGACGGCATGGGCAGGGTCTGCTTCAGGGCGCCGAAGGGGAAGGTCAGGGCCCGGCAGGTGGCCATGAACCTTTCGTGCAGGTAAATGCCTTTTCCGCCCAGGGAAAAGGGCAGGACAATGGCGTCCGCGCCG
This sequence comes from Pseudomonadota bacterium, assembly GCA_043806915.1. Classification (GTDB taxonomy): domain Bacteria; phylum Desulfobacterota; class Desulfarculia; order Adiutricales; family JAGVGV01; genus JAZDGM01. The sequence goes on from JAZDGM010000071.1 coordinate 1,247, forward strand.
CAAAGTCGGGACATCTTGCCGAACACGATGGGCGAGGAAATGCCCTGGGTGGGCGACATGTAATAGGCGCCGGCCACGTCCATGTGGGCCAGGATGGGGACGTTGATTTCCGGGTCCTCGGCCAGGGCCCGCATGGCTTCCGGCCCCACGGCCAGGTAGTTGACCATCATGGCGTTGGCGCCGGCCGCGACGGCCCGCCTGGCCAGGTCGAACATCCGGGGCAGGCGGTCGGTGACGTTGACGCAGTACAAGGTGTGCTCGCCCGTCTCCTCGAAAACCTGCCGTTCCTTTTCCATGTACGCCTTGACCCGGGCCACGGCGCCGTTGTAGTCCATGTCGGCGATAAGCTCGTCGTCCTTGATCACGTCGCAGCCGCCCAGGGCGGCCTTGTAGAACAACTCGACGCCCACTTCCAGGGGGTACCCGGAACATGGCTTGATCATGTTGTTGAGCAGGGGGCGGTCCTTGGGGATGCCCAGGGCCTTGTACCAGCCGTCGATGCCGTGCCTGGGCCCCTGGTACAGGTCCAGGACGGCCTTGGGCATGCGCAGGTCGAGCAGCTTCAGGTTGGGGGCCATGGAAATGTTGCCGATGGTGGCCGTGAGGATCATGGGGAACTGGTCCTGGACGTTGGCCGCCGGGAAGGCCACCTGCAAAATGTACTGCCGCTCGCGGAGTCCTTCCGGAAGTCCATGTTCGTACGACGGGGTCTCGAAGACGCCGATGACCTTGGCCACGTGCTTGGCCCGGACTTCCGGGGTTTCGCCCGGCACGGGAGTCCAGGTGCCCGTGGTCTGCTCGACGGCCAGGACCTGGCCCATCTGGAACATGTCCACCGCGGCGGGCATGGCGATGTAGTAAGTGGCGATAATATGCCGCTCCATGTCGATCCCTTCCGGCAGGGCGATCGGCAGTCCATCGTATTTATTCATTTTATGGTCCTCCATTTTATTGTTTCCTCAAGCCTTGGGAATAAGGGCCAGGACCCGGTCCCAGGCCGCCAAGGTCAGGTCCAGGGTCGCGCGGTCATGTTGCATGCAGGTGTACATCCTGGTCCCGGCCAGGGTGCACAGGCCGAGGACGGTGGTGGCCATCTGGTAATCGTCGGCGACCTTTTTCCGGGTAAATATCTGTTCGAAGGCGTCGGGTCGATTCAGGGAAATATGGAAAAAACCCGTGGTGACATACTGGATGATCGGGCCGTAATTGTACGCGAAAAAGGGCAGGTCCGGCCGGGACCCGAACAGGCCGTTAAGCTCCCGGACCAACAGGTCCGCGTACGCCGTCGCCTTGCCCACGGCGTCGTGTTCCTCCATCAGGCGCAGGGCGTGGTAGCAGGCGCCGGCGGAAATCGGGTTGGCGGCGAGGGTCCCGCCCACGTAGATTTTTTCCCCGAGCTTGGCGTGGCACACGGCCAGAACGTCCTTGCGGCCGCCGATGGCGCCGGAGGACGGAAAGCCGTGGGTGATGATCTTGCCCAGGACGGTCAGGTCGGGCTTGACGCCGAAATACTTCTGGGCGCCGCCCAGGTCCAGCCTGAAGCCGGTGACCACTTCGTCGAAGATCAGGAGCGCCTCGTTGGCGTCGCATATTTCCCGGATGGCTTTGTTCCAATCCGGATGAACCGGGTGACTGCCCGATTCCCCGCCCACCGGTTCCACGATGACCGCGGCCACGCCGCCCCGATCCCGGTGGTCCGCGAAAATCTTTTCGAGCCCGGAAAAATCGTTGGGCGCCAATTCGACCATGTCGGCGAAACATTCCCCGGGGATGCCGGCGGCGTACAAGGCGCCGGTCCCCGGCAGGTGCAGGGATAAAACCATCTGGTCCGACCAGCCGTGGTAACTGCCGCCGATCTTGACGATCTTCTTCTTTTTGGTAAAGGCCCGGGCCGCCCTGACGACGGCCATGACCGCCTCGGTGCCGGACTGAAAAAACCGGACCATTTCCACTCCGGGCATGTGCCGGATAATTTCCCGGGCCGCCAGGATTTCGTATTCCGAGGTCAAGCCCGTGGACGGCCCCTTTTCCTCGATGATCCGAATGATTTCGTCCTGCAACGGCTTGAACCGGTGCCCCAGGATGATCGGGGCGCCGCACAGCAGGTAATCGACGTACCGGTTCCGGTCCACGTCCCAGATATACGCGCCCTCGCCATGATCCATGGCCAGGGGAAAAGGATCGTTCGAACTCAGGTTGTGCTCGACTCCTCCCGGAATCACTTCCTTGGCCTGTTCGAAGATTTCCAGGGAACGCTTGTTCCTCGCGAAGTATTCGTCCCTAATCCGGGCCAGCCCGGCTTCCGGGATCGGACGGGGAGGCTCGGAGACCACCCTGTCCAGCCTGGCCATGATTTCCTGATATTCCATTTTCGGTTTCTTCCTCCCTCGCCCGGCCCGGTTTTCCCGCGGCCCGCCACGCGGCCGCTAGTTGGGCCCGCGGTTCAGCCGGGCGTACATGGCGTTGTTGTTCTTGTAGATATTCAAATATTCCCTGAACATTTCGTCGTAAATCCGCCGGTTGTCCGGGTTGGGCGAAAAGGTGTTTTCGATCCTGATGCAATCCGGGATATCCGTCCAGTTCAGGTACCCCAGCGCCACCGAGGCGATAAAGGCCGCCCCCCGGGCGTTGGCCTGGATGGGGTCCTTGACCTGCTTAATGGTCCGGTCCAGGACGTCGGCCATGATCTGGCACCAGACCGGGGAATTGGCCCCGCCGCCGATCATGCTCAAGCCGGCCATTTTCCGGCCCATGAATTTTTCCACGTAACCCAACACCCATTTCTGGTTGAAGGCCACGCCCTCGAACACGGCCCGCACAATCTCCTCCCGGGTGGTTTCCAGGGAAATGTTGTAGAACCCGGCCCGAATATGGTTGTTTTCCACCGGGGTCCTTTCCCCCCAAAGCCACGGGGTGAAAATCACCTTGCTCGCCCCCGGCTTGACCCGTTCCACGATATGATCGAACAAGCGGTAAACATGGGGCGCCTGTTCCTCCCGCAGCAGTTCGTCCTTGTGGTACACAATGTTGTCCCGCAGCCAGGTCAGGCACTTGCCGGCGGTTTCGTTTTCGTCCAGGATCAAATACCTGGTGGGAATCGGGGAAGGAAAGGACCCCAGGGAATGCAGCAGGTCGGTCTTCTTGAAGGGCACGTGAGCCGAAATCCAGGAAGAGGTCCCGATATACAAATGCCCCTCGAAATCGCGGACCGCCCCGGACCCCACGGCCGCGGAATGGACGTCCGGAGACCCCATGACCACCGGCACGTCGTCCCTGAGCCCTAGTTCCCGGGCCACTTCCTTTTTGATCGGCCCCAGAAGGTCGATGGAACGCCGCAGGTCGGGCAGCTTGTCCCGTTCCAGGCCGGTAATGGCCAACAGCTTGTCGTTGTACCGAATATTGGCTAGGTCCCGGTTGTCCGTGACCCAGTGGAGGGTGATGGCGTCGTGGGACGAGGCGAACTTGCCGGTGAACCTCAAGTTTAGATAATCCTTGGGTTCCAGGAATTTATAGGTGCGCTTGAAGACGTCGGGCCTTTCGTCCTTGATGAACATGATATGTCCGACCGGGTCCTTGCCGGAAGGGGCCGGGACCCCGCCGGTCAGCCTCAACCAGGTCAGGAGCTTGCCCACCGGAAACCCGTCGAACTTGACCAACCCGGACATGACGCCCTTGAGATGATCCGCGCCCCGGGAATCCATCCAGATGATCGCGGGGCCAAGATGGCTCCCTTCCCGGTCCACGGCCACGGTGCCCGACCATTGGCAGGAACAGCAGACCGCGGCCACGTTCTCGGGTTTGACCAGGCCCTTGGAGAGGAGTTTCTTGGAGGTGGACATTATGGCCTCCCACCAGTCGTCGGGGTCCTGCTCGGCGCCTCCGCCGGGCAGGAGCCTGAGGGGCGTGTCCTTGAACTCGAAGTCGATAACTTCCCCGCGGATGGACACCAGGGCCGTCTTGCTGCCCGACGTTCCCAAATCCACGGCCAGGACGTATTTTTCATGTTCGGCGGTCATGAGGCTCCTCCACCGCCGGCCGCGGACAATGGTCCCTTGGCCGAACGGACAAATTGTGTCGACATTGCGTTGAAAACATGGGAAGCAAGACCGGCGCCAGATACGCCATCACCTAACTCTTTGAAGTTACAGTTTATTTTTTCTACAATTTCCGGTTGCGGCGGAAAACGTTTCATGTTAGGATCATTGTTGCAACAATGTTATAACAAAACGAGGCGACCCTGAACATGAGTTCCCACCCCCCCAGCCAGCCGAACCAAGACCCCCTCTTCCGCTACAAGTCCCTTCTGGACTCCCTTAACGTGGGCTTCGCCCTCATGGACATGGATTTCGGCTTCCTGGACGTCAACGAAAACCTCCTCAAGATGACCGGGGCGCCGCGCCGCCTGGTCGTGGGCCATCATACCAGCGAATTTTACAGCCCCCGGGATTTCGAGCGGTTGAAGGCCCTGGACCTGCCCTTGCAAAAACAGCGTTCCTACCAGTTCGAATTTTTCGTCCCCACCATGGATGGCGGGGCGATCCCGGCCCTGTTCAATATTTCCATCAATTACAACGAAAGCGGTCAGCCGGAAACCACCAACGCCACCATTATCGACATCCGGGAGCAGAAGCGGATTCAGGCTGAACTGGAGGAAGCCAACCGGGCCCTCAAGGCCGGGCGGGACACCCTGGAAGACGAGAAAAAAAAGCTGGAAGCCATCCTCTTCGGCATCGGCGATTCCGTGACCGTGTTCGACCTGGAACGAAACATCATCCTAAGCAACCCCAAGGGGCTGGAAGTCAGGGGGCAAAGGAGGACGCCGCTGTTGCCCTTGATTCCCGGCCTGCAACGGGAAATCAGCCTCGAGGTCGGTTCGGAGCAGCGCCGCTTCCTCGGCCAGGTGGAAGCCATCCGGGACAGGAACGGGGATATCTGCGCCTTCGCCGAAATATTCAAGGATGTGACCCATCAGATCCGACTGGAGGAAAAGGAGCTCGAACTTTCCCGCATCAAAAGGGAAATCCGGCGGGTGGAGTTGGAGGAGCGGATGATCGGGATTAGTCCGGCCATGCAGAAGGTGTTCGACCTGATCCTCCGCTGCGCCGAGGTCGATTCCAGCGTTCTGGTGTTAGGGGAGACCGGAGTGGGCAAGGAACTGGCCGCCCGGGCCATTCACGCCCAAAGCTCCAGGAAGGAAAAGCCGTTCGTGGCGGTCAACTGCGGAGCGCTTCCGGAAACGCTTCTGGAATCGGAGCTCTTCGGTCACGTCAAGGGCTCCTTCACCGGAGCGGTCACGTCCCGGCCGGGTCTTTTTCGCGAGGCGGAAGGAGGGACCCTGTTCCTGGACGAGGTGGGCGACCTGAGTCCGGCCCTGCAGGTCAAGTTGCTCCGGGCCCTCCAGGAAAAGGAAATCCGGCCGGTGGGGGGCAGTCAAGCCTTTCAGGTGGACGTCCGAGTCATCACGGCCACCAACCGGGACCTCAAAACCCTGGTGGAGCAGGGGCGGTTCAGGCACGACCTGTATTACCGGGTGGCGGTGATCCCCTTGATCATTCCGCCCCTGCGGGACCGCAAGGAGGACATTCTGGCCCTGGCCGAGCATTTTATTCGCAAGCATGGGAAAAAGCTGCAGAAAGTTGGAGCGGCCCTGGACCGGGGGGCCTTCCGGATTCTGCAGGGGTATTCCTGGCCCGGCAACATCAGGGAACTGGAAAATTGCGTTGAACACGCCCTGGCCATGTCCCGGGGCGCTTTTCTGACCGCCGAGGACCTGCCCCTCGGCCTCCTGACGGCGCCGACCATCCCCATCCCGACCGCCGCGACTCCCCGGCCGCGTTCCGGAAACGCCCTGGCCGAGGAAATGGAACACATTAAGGAGGCCTTGCGAAAAACAGGGGGACATCGCGCCCAAGCCGCCCGGGAACTGGGGATGTCCCGGACGACCCTCTGGCGAAAAATGTTGCTTTTAGGATTGGATTCGGCTAGTTGAATGAAGCCTTTACAGGGCAAAGACCTGGTTTCGGCCGATGGCCTTGGCCTGGTACAGGGCCTTGTCGGCCCGGTTGATCAGCATCTCCACCGAGGCGTCATCTTCCTGGGCCTCGGCCACGCCCGAGGAGATGGTCAGGGGCACCTTTTTTCCCCGGACCGTGTAGTCGGTGGTTTCAATGGCCTGCCGGATCTTCTCGGCCACTTCCCGGCCGGCGGCCTTGCCGGTTTCGGGCAATAAAACCACGAATTCATCCCCGCCGAAACGAGCCAGGAAATCGTTGCCGCGCAGCAACGGCTTGATATTTTCCACCACCGCCTGCAGACATTTGTCCCCAATGGAATGACCGTACCCGTCATTTATGTCCTTGAAGTAGTCCAGGTCGAAAATAATCAGGGAAAAAGGTCTTTTATACCGACTGAACCGGCTCATTTCCAGGGCGATCTGTTCATCGAAGGCCAGGCGGTTCAAGGCGCCGGTCAACCAATCGAAACGCAGTTTCTGCATCAGGACTTGGTTTTCGTCCTGGATGCGCTTGATTTCATCCTGAACGTCCCCGAATTTCTTCTTGACCCCGCCCAGGTCCCGCCCGGCGATGACCATCGCCTCCTTGTCCTTGTTCTGCTTTTTCTTCAACGCCTCGCCGATGAAGGAAAGGCGGTTGAGCACCATGTTCTTCAATTTTTCGATCTGCTGGGAATCCCGGACCGATACGATGATCTGGTTGACCTCGGAGGACAATCTATTTTGAAAATCGTAGTTGGTTCGAAAATTCTTCTGGAAATACTCGACCGAGGAAAAAAGGTTCTTTTCCAATTCATCGAGCTGTCGGGCCACTTCGGAAATAAAGGCCGCCGCCCTCTTGCGTTCGTCAAACACCTGATGGGCGAACTTCCTGACGGCGTCCTCCAACTCCGGCCTGACTTCCCGGATTTCCTCGATCGATTGGGCCGACTCGATTTTTTTCCGCAAGGGGGTGACATTCTTGAGCGGTTCGGCGCCCAGCTCGATCTCAAGACCGGCCAGAATATTCAGGTACACGGAACGGATTTCCTCGACGAAATCGACGTTGGACTCAAGACTGTCCCGCCCGGCGACGACCGGGCCGGCCGTGTCCCGTCCACCGCCAAGCTCGGCCTTGATAACCTCATTCTTCACCCGTTCCATGGCCTTTTCGAGGCCTTCCAGGCCGTCGTTCCGGGACAGGGCTTTTTGCAACTCACCCAAAGCCGCGTCCATGCCGGGCGAGCGGGGCGAATCCTGTTTCCTGGCCAGGCGCAGCACGGTCAGAAGGGCCCTGCCCAGGAAAGCATTGGTCAGTTCAACATCTATTTGCTCCCGCGCCAACTTAACCCTCCGAAATAAAGCCTTCTCCGGAAACGCCGGGAATCAAGCATGCTCCCCGGCCTGGCCGGCAAAAAAACCGTTCACGGTCCGCATGAGGAGATCGGGGTTGAACGGCTTGATCAAATAGGCCTTGACCCCAATCTTTTTCGCCGCCAGGACTTGATCCCTTCGAGAAGATGAGGTTAAAACGATAAAACTCGCCTTTTCGTCATTTTTTTTGATTTCGGTCATGGCCTCGATCCCGCCCATTTCCGGCATGACCAAGTCCATTAAGACAAGATGAGGCTTGAAAACGGGATAAAGACCGACGGCCCGTTGTCCGTTGTCCGCCTGCATGACCTTGTAGCGAAACTGCTCCAGGGTTTTAGCGATAATATTCCTGATCACGGCGGAATCCTCCACCACCATGATTCGCCTCTCCTCGCCCTCGCGGGAATCCTCTTCCTTGAAAGTGACCCGGAAAATGATGTGGCTGAAGGTGAGGCTCATGATAATGACATGACTCTGGGCGTTCCAGGTCTCGTCGGGCTTGATCGTGGAAAACCGCAAGGACGTGGGCGGACTGAATCTTACCGGCATGCCCATGCGGTCCCATTCCGAAATGGTGCGGCCCACGATTATGTTCATGAATTCGTTGAGGAGGTCGGCCGCGACCTCATCGAGGTCCTCCAGGGGCGAAAGCCCCAGTTTCTCCGCCAGGGCCGAGGCCACGGCCACGGCCATGGCCGTGTTGGCGAAACCAAGAATAAACTGCCCCTTGACGTCCTTTTCCAGGTGCTCATAGGAAATGGCGTGGGCCAGGGGCATGACCTCGCCCAGTCGTTCGTCGATTTTTACTTTTGTTCCAAGAAGTTCCGCTCCGGTCATCTCCTTGAAAATGTTACCGGCGTGCTTGGCCAGAACCTCTACGTATTTAGTGTACATCACCCTGTTTCCCCTAATTCGAAAACCTCGCCCTGGAAAAACAAGGGCCGCCCCCGCGGGGGAAAAACGAACCGTTGTTCACCAGAATAAACCTTATCAGCCGGATGGTATTTTGTCCATTACCATAATCAGGGAGACCGGCTATTTATCCCGGCGTTTTCCCGCCCGGCCCACACCGGCCTGTTCGTCCGGGCCCAGCGGAAAAGCCCGGTCCCGAGGCGGTGTTGTCGGCGCCGGCCTAGGGATAAATCGTCGGATCTTCCCGCCTCTGCCTGGCCCCCTCCAACCATCATCCGGAAAAAAACGGAAACGCCGGATCATTCCCGCCCGAGACCCCCGGGTCGGCGCCCGGGGGCCTCGGGGCTTGGAACACGCCGGTCGTCAAGATTAAGTCAAGATAGCTCTAGTATTTTCCGAAATCATCCTCGGGAAGCACGATCCGGTCCCGGGGCCGCCCTTCCGGCGCCGCCAAGTCGTCCGCATAAGCCGCCGAACGCGCGGCCTCGACGCCGCCCCAGCCTCCCGGCGGCAGGGCCTTGGGCGGCTCGAACCGGGGTTCGGCCGGAACGGGGGCCCGGCGGCCGGCGTCCTTCCTTAACCTGAACCCGCTCAAGATTTGGCGCAGTTCAATGGCCTGGGAAGACAGTTCCTCGGAAGCGGAGGAAGTTTCCTCGGCGTTGGCGGTGTTCTGCTGCGTGACCTGGTCGATCTGGCCCAGGGCCAGGTTGATTTGGGATATGGCCTGGGCCTGCTCGTTGCTGGCCGCGGCGATCTCGCCGACGAGGTCGGCGACCTTGGTCACGCCCTTGACGATCTCGCCGAGAGCCTCGGCGGTGGAGTCGGCGCGCTGGGAGCCGTTATCCACCTTCTTGATCGAGCCGTCGATCAAGTCCGCCGTCTCCTGGGCGGCCTTGGCGCTCCGGGACGCCAGGTTCCTGACTTCCTGGGCCACCACGGCGAAGCCCTTGCCGTGTTTCCCGGCCCGGGCGGCCTCCACGGCGGCGTTGAGGGCCAGCAGGTTGGTCTGGAAGGCGATGTCGTCAATCACCTTCATGATCTTGGAAATACCGCGGCTGGACTCGTTGATTTCCCGCATGGCCTGGATCATCTCGGCCATCTGCCGATTCCCGTTTTCGGCGGAATCCCGCACGGCGGTGGATAGTTGGTTGGCCTGGGCCGCGTTTTCCGCGTTGGTCTTGGTTTGGGCCCCCAGTTCCATTAGGGAGCTGCTAGTTTCCTCCAGCGAAGCCGCCTGTTCCGTCGCGCCCTGGGACAAGGCCTGGCTGGAATCCGACACTTGCCTGGCCCCCGACTCCACCTGAATCGCCGCGGCCTGGACCCGGCCCATGACTTCGTTGAGTTTTTTGATCATGGTTTGCAGGGACAGGCCCAGGGCGTCCCTGTCCGAGGCCGCCCGCAGCTCCAGGTCGAGGTTGCCCACGGCGATGGCCTCGGCCGCCGCCGCTTTCTTGGTCAATTCCCCGACCATGTGATTGAGGGCGTACCCCATGCGCTCGATTTCGGTCAGCCCCTCCGGATCGTGCTCTTCCTTCCCGACGACCCGTCCCACGGACAGGCGTTCCGAAAGGTCCCCCTGTCCGAGCCGCTGGACGAAATCCGTGGCCGCCCTGATGGGCTTGGCCACTCTTCCCGCCAGGATCAGCAGGACCAAGGTCACCAGGACCAGCAGCCCCAGGGCGACCAAGCCCTGGATCAAGGCCAGCCGATTGCTGGCGCGGAAGGTGTCGCTGATTTCGTTGGTCACGGCCATGGACCAGCCGGTCAGGGGGTGTCGCTTGAAATAAAGACTCTTCATGACGCCTTCCCAAAGGTATTGGGAAACGCCTTCCTTTTCGGACAGCATCTTTTTCCCGAAGATTTCCTGGGAGGCGTCCCTTAGGATCAAGTCTTCCCGGGGATGGCAGATGAACTGGCCCTTGCGGTCCAGAACGAACAAGTAACCCGTGCGGCCTATCTTGGAGCCGGTGACGAATTTTTGGCTAAAGGCGTTGATTTCCAGGGGCGCGCCCAGAATTCCGATGACCTGGCCGCCGTCCATGACCGGGAACGTGATCAGGCTGACCGGCCGGCCCGTGGCCGGGGATTTGGCGGTGTCGCTGATCCAGAATTCCCCTTGCGCGGCCTTTTCCTGGTTTAATTTAAAAGGCGGCAGCTTGGATATATCGATACCCACGGACTTACCGCCGATGGCGTCGACAATCTCCCGCCCCGCGGGGTCCGCCAAAAACAAGTTTTCATAATTACCACTGGAATCATGTAGGTATATTTCCAGGTATTTTTTTGCTTCCTCGATCCGGCCTGTTTTGCAAGCCTCGATCAGCATGGGATTCTCCGACATAATCCTAGCGTCCGTAATTCGTTCGTTGATCCATTCATTGAGGGCCACATAGGTCCGGTCCAGGTAGTCCTGCATGTGGGCTCCGACTTCCCGCTGGATGCTGGAAGAGCCCGAATAATAGGAAACCAGGCCTAAAAAAGCGAAGGAAAGGACCAACAGCGGGATCACCGAGGCCAAAAATTGATTTTTGATCGTTTTAATTCTCATAGGAATTTCTCCCCCAAATCCCCCCGGGCCGCCCCGTTGCCCGGAAAAAAATTACTTTCAAGTTCCAGTGGTTTTCAGCCGAATCGAAAATCGACCCGGCCGACCGCGGGTTCTACCTAAGGCATAGTTCGTCCACCAAGGAAACAAGGCTTCCCAATTCCGGCTTGGTAATCTGTCCGTTTCCGCCAACCTCCTTGCATTTCACCATCATCTGCTCATTGATGAGAGACGAAAAGAAGATCACCGGCAATTTTTCGAGTTTGAGGTCCTTCCTAATCCGACGGCACAACGTCAATCCGTCCATCAAGGGCATCTCGATGTCCGTGATGACGATGCTGACCGATTCGGCGAACGGTCGTCCGCTTTCCTGGGATTTCCGGTTAAGGCCCGTCAGGTAATCCAGGGCCGCTTGGCCGTTTTCAAAAAACGAGGTCTGGATGTAGCCGGCCTTTTTCAGATTAAAAATCAACATTTCCCTTAAAAAGGCCGAATCCTCGGCCAACACGATCCGAACCTCCTCCCGTCTCTTGGGCTCGCGTATTTCCGGAATTTCAACCTGCCGGTACCCGAGCTTGGTTTCCGGGCTGTATTCGCCGACGATGGATTCGAAATCAAGCAGAAGAATCTCGTTTATTTCGCCTTGGCCGTTAACCATCTTCTCCACTTCCAGGGTGGCGGTGGTGCGGGAGGAATATTTTCCCAGGAAGTGACTGATGGGCTTGATCTGCTCCCATCCGGAACGATACACTTGGTTGACGCCGTCCACGAGAAAAGCGTATCTAACCGCGTTGAACTCGGTGACCAGGACTATCGGGCGTTCGACGGCCGGCTTTTTTTCCATCCCCAGGACCTCGGCCAGGTCAAGCATGGGCAGGGTGGTCCCTCGCCATAGAAATACTCCCATGAACCCGTCCCGGCCGGCGCCCGGGGTCTTGGTGACCAGGTTTTCCCGCAGCAACTCGATTTGCATGACCTTGGCCACGTTGATCCCATAGCTTTGTCCGCCGACGTAAAATTCCAGTATCTCGACCTCGTTGGTCCCGCTTTCCAGCAATATTTCGTCGCTCAAAATACTTCTCCTCTTGTCCTCGGCGGTCCTCAACCTAATTTCGAGCATAAGAAGCCCTTTCCAAAAGAGGCTCCTTTTGAGATCAATGGACCCACCGGGTTTGGCAGCGAATTTTCCCCAGATTGGCTATTCTCTCTTTTAATATAAAATACGGTCCTTCTTTTTTAAACACGCCGCCGCGGAAATCTGGATGTTTTTTAGATGATTTTTTCCCGACCAGGAAAATTTCCGGGCCCGGGCGGATAATCGCCCGACCGGGGCCGCGGGCCGGAGTCGCCGGGGCGGACCGGAAAAACAACCGGGTGGACCGGGCGTGATCGAAATGGTAAGATAAGAGAAAAAAACGAGGGCCAACCATGACCGATTCACGTCGCGGCAAAATGTGGCGAAGAAGTTGGAGCGGATTTGGAATCAGGGGGCTCTTCGCCCGCCGGGCCTGGGGGGTCCTGGTCTTTCTGGTCGGGGTGGCGCTGTTTACCTATCCGCTGTTAAACCTTGACCAGCGTTGGACGCCTCGAGTTTTATTTCTTTATCTTTATCTGGCCTGGGGGGGGATAATCATCCTGTTGTTTTTCATGGGTAAAAGCCTGCCCCCGTCGAGTCGGGACGAGTCCCGCGAGCCGTAATGCTATCCAGCGTGACCGTCATCGGCGTCTTCTGCCTCTACATGGGGCTGCTGTTCAGCCTGGCGCTCTGGACCCAGCGGGACGGCTCCCTGGGCCGCAGGCTGGTCGATTCTCCCCTGGTTTATTCCCTGTCCCTGGCCGTGTACTGCTCGTCCTGGACTTTTTACGGCAGCGTCGGCCTGGCCGCCAACCGGGGCATGCTTTTTCTGACGGTTTATCTGGGTCCAACCCTGACGGCCATTCTCGGCGGTTGGGTCTGGCGAAAAATGATCCGCCTGAAAAGCGCGCACCGCATCACCAGCATCGCGGACTTCATCAGCACCAGGTACGACAAATCCGGGGGCTTGGCCGCCCTGGTGACCTTGATCGCCCTGGTGGGCATCACTCCGTACGTGGCCCTGCAGATGAAGGCGGTTTTCGCCTCCTTCGACATGATCACCGCCCACGAGGGCGTGGAACGCACCTTTGTGGCCGACAACGTGGGGGCCATCGTCGTTATCCTGATGATAGTCTTCACCATCATGTTCGGCGTGCGCCGCCTGGAACCGACGGAGAGGCATGAAGGCATGGTCATGGCCGTGGCCGCCGAGTCCTTCATCAAACTCCTGGCCCTGCTGGCCGCCGGAGTTTTCGTGGTCTATCACCTGTTCGACGGCATCGACGACATCTTCGCCCGATTAGCCGCGCTTCATCTTCATGTCCCGGAAAAAATACTGGAAAAAAGGCCCTTTTCAGGGTTGACCTGGATCAGCTACCTGGTGGTCTCGGCCAACGCCATAATCTGCCTGCCCCGCCAGTTTCACATCTCCGTGGTGGAAAACCAGAGCGAGTCCCATCTCCGCACCGCGATCTGGCTTCTGCCCCTGTATCTTTTCCTGATAAACCTCTTCATCTACCCCATTGCGGCCGCCGGGCTGATAAGCGGGTTCGACCCTTCCCAGGCCGACACCTTTCTCCTGCGCGTCCCCCTGGAGGACGGCCACAGCCCCATGGCCCTGCTGGTTTTCATCGGAGGCTTTTCCGCCGCCACCAGCATGATCCTGATCAGCAGCATGACCATGGCCATAATGATCAGCAACCACCTCTTGCTGCCCCTGGTCGATTTCATTCCCAGGCTGGCCTTTCTCCAACGGCGGCTGCTCCATTTGCGGTGGCTGGTCGTTTGCGGCTTCATCCTGATGGGATATTGGTTCGAGCGCCAGGTGGGCGAGAGCGTCCAATTGGCCGACATCGGCCTGTTGTCCTTCGTGGCCTTTCTCCAGTTGGCCCCGGCCTTGTTCGGCGGATTGTTCTGGACCCAGGGCAACCGGTGCGGGGCCTACCTGGGGTTGTCGTCCGGCTTCGCGGTCTGGTCCTACACCATGCTGATTCCGGCCTTCGCCCGCCACTCCTGGCATGAACCTTCCTTTCTGGAAAACGGCGTGGCCGGACTGTGGTTTCTAAAACCCGAGGCCCTGTTCGGGTTGGAGGGCCTCGACCCCGTGACCCACACGGTCTTCTGGAGCCTGCTGTTCAACGTCGGTTTTTACATCCTGGGAAGCCTGGTGTGGGAACCGACCCAGGAAAGCCAGAGCCACGCCGAGGCCTTTGTCGGGATACTCTCCGACCGGAATGTCTTTTCCGGCGCCGATTATCGCCAGGCCTATATTCCCCTCAAGGAAAAAACGGCCAAGATTCAGGACATCATGACCAAGTATTTCGATCCGGAAAGGGCCAAGGCCCTGACCGAAAAGCTGATCGAGGATATCGGCCTGCACGGGCAGACGCACATTTCCATTGTCGAACTGGCCGAGCTCTACGACCAGGTCACCCTGGTCCTGGGCGGGTCCATCAGCGCCGCCACGGCGGTCAAGGCCCTGGACCGGGCCTTCTTTTTCACCGAAAGGGAAGCCGACGAACTGCGGGAATTCTACGGCGAAATGTTGGCGGACCTGCGGGCCCGGCCGGTGGACCTGAAGCGAAAGATAGATTTCCACAAGGAGCGGGAAATACTAATCAACAAGCATTCCCAGGAACTGGAGGAAAAAGTCCGGGAACTCGAGGGACAGATTGAACGCCGGATGGAGGCGGAAGCCCGACTCCGGGAGTCCGAGGAACGCTATCGCCTGGCCATCGAAGGGTCGTCGGACGGCGTGGCGGTGATCCGCAACCTGCGCATCATTTTCGGCAACAAAAGACTGGCGGAAATTTTCGGGTACAAGGACCGGGCCGAAATCGTGGGACGTCGCCTGGAATTGATCGTCCACCCCGACGACATGGATAAGGTCCTCCAAATAAGTTACAACCGGCAACACGGCTTGTCGGCGCCGCCCCGTTACGATTTCAAGGGTCGGAAAAAAAACGGGGAGCCCATCTTCATCGCGGTATCGGCCACCACCATTAATTTCCACGGCGAAACCCTGAACCTGACCTACCTCCGGGACGTGACCAACCGTCGCCGGAGCGAGGACGCCATTCGCAACCTCAGCCGGCGGTTGATCGAGGGCATCGAGGAAGAGAGGAAAAGGCTGGCCGCGGACCTGCACGACGAGTTCGGACAAGCCTTGACCGGTATGTACCTGCGGGTTGAATCCCTGAAAAATTCCCTGCCTCCGGAAAGGAGGGAGCTGTTCGCCCAATGCGACTGGCTGATCCAGGCCATTGAAAAGCTGGCCGAAAACGTCCGCAACGTTTCCAGCGAACTACGGCCGGATATGTTGGACCACCTGGGACTGGCGCCGACGATGGAATGGTTCATCAAGGATTTTTCCACCCGGGTCCCGGGACTGGAAGTGGAATTCCACTGCGCCGGACTCAAGGACCGCAAACTCGAGCCGGAAGTCGAGATTTCGCTTTACCGAATTCTTCAGGAGGCCCTCAACAACGTGGCCAAGCACTCCGGCGCCGACAAGGTCGTCGTCCGCTTGACATATAGCCATCCACAGTTGATTATGGTTATAAGCGACAATGGACGGGGGTTCGACCCCAACCGGGAGCCGACGAACGCCGTTCTCGGCAAGGCCGGAATAGGACTGACCAGCATGAGGGAACGGGCCGCCTTCACCGGAGGCGTGATCGACATCCGAAGCTCCAAGGGCAAGGGCACGGTTATCAGGGCCGCCCTGCCGGCCGTTCGAAATTCAAGCAACCTCGAGGGAAATAACGAGGATTAGGCCATGTCCAGAACCAGAATACTGATAGCCGACGACCACATGGTGGTCAGGGAAGGCATCAGGCAGATTCTCTGCCGGGAGCCCGATATCGAGTTGGTCGGAGAGGCCTCCGACGGCTTGGAGGCCTTGGAACTGACCCGGCGCATGCGACCGGACGTCATCATCCTGGATATCGGCATGCCTGGGGTGAGCGGGCTGGAAGCGATCGGGTTGATCAGGGAAACATCCCCCCAAACCGCCGTGGTGGTCCTGACCATGCACGGCAAGGAATCCATGGTCCACCGCATGCTCGAGGCGGGCGCCCTGGGGTATGTTCTCAAGGCCTCCCCGGCCCAGGACGTTATCGCGGCCATCAGGGCCGTGAGAAAGGGCGAGTATTTCCTCAGCTCCAAGATCAAGGCCGAGGTGGTCTCGGCCTACGTGCACAGCCGCAAGGAACGGCCGCCCATAAAGGGGTACGATCTGCTGTCGGAACGGGAACAACAAATCTTCCGCCTGGCCGCCGAGGGCAACACCACCAACCAGATCGCCGAACTGCTCTCGGTCAGCCCCAAGACCGTGGAAAAACACCGCACCAACCTGATGCGCAAGCTCGGGCTCAAGGACCGCATGGAGCTGGTCAAGGAAGCCATTCGCATCGGCATCATCGACACGGAACTCTGGGAAAACTGATCTCTCAGGCGACGCCCAAAAAATCCAGGCCGAGCTTCCCTTGGAACTTTTCGATGCGGACGAATATTTCCCGAATCATGGTCTGTTCGATCCGGGTCAGTTTCTTGGGGTTGATATAATTATCCGGAGGCCCGTTTTCGTCCACCACGGCCGAAACCTGCCGAACCAGGCGAAGCTGCATCAGAAAACCATAGGCCTGTTCCAGTTCCTGGTAATCCTCCTGGGACAACCCTTTTTTCAGGTACACCTGGTACAGCCGCTCCTGGGTGTTCGTTTCCTCGATGAGGTTTTTCAAGGCGTAGATGCGGGCCATGTCGACGATGGGCATCATGGCGCTTTTAATGTTGAAGGAATTGCGGTGGCGGCCCTTGGATTCCACCACGAAATTCCGAAAGAACCCCAAGGGGGGCTTGAAATGCAAGGCGTTTTCCGAGAGGCTGCGGAAGAAGCCGGCCCAGCCCTTGAGGGACGACAATAAAAAGGCGCGCAATTCATCCACCAGGCCGGCCTCCCCGTACCCGGACCGAAAGTCGAAAAAAATGCTGGACCGCAGCAAGGCTTCGGGCTCGGCCTTGCTGATCCATTCGGCGAAATATTCCTTCCATTTGGCCAGGGGCTGCCGCCATTGCGGGTTCTTGGCCATGACCCCGCCGTTGCAAAAGGCGTATCCGGCTTGGTCCAGCCAATCGCAGACCAAGTCCCCGAACTCGGCGAAATATTTTTCGGCCGGCGCCAGGAGTTCCGGGGGAGGGTCCTCGTAAATAATGGCGTTATCCTGATCGGTTTTCAGGGTCTGTTCCTTGCGGCCGTCGCTGCCCAGAATCAGGAAGGAAAATTTCACGGGCGGGGGTCCCAGTCTCGAAATCGCCCAGGTGATCAGTTTTTCATAGACGGCGTCGGATATGGTCGTGACCAGGCGGGTGACGTTGCGGGCCTTGGCGCCGCTCTTGATCAGCTTCTGGACCGCCTGGGGCAACCGGCGCAGGGCCTGGATTATTTCCGCCAGGTCTTGGGCCGCGTTGATCTCCCGTATCAGGAAAAAGGCGGATTGTTCCTGGGCGGACAACAAGTCTCGCTGGGTCACCACGCCCGCGACCTCGCCCAGGGAGTCCAAAATTCCCAGGTGCTTGACGCCGAGGCGGGTCATGGTCAGCAGGGCCTCGAAAACCAGGGCCTGCCCGGAAATGGACCGCAGCGGGGCCGTCATCACCGCCGCGGCCGGAAGGTTGATGTCCCGGCCCTCGGCAATGACCTTTTTTCTCAAATCGTTGTCGGTCAGAATGCCCACGAACTCGCCGGACGAATCTTGCAGGAAGATGGAGCTGCAACCGTTATCGCTCATTATGGCCGCGGCCTGCTGGATGGTGGCGTCGGTCCGGCAATGCACCACGTTCACGTTGGCGATGTTCGAGACGGGTTGGTTGAAAAACTGAAGGGCTTCATCCTCGGCCTGAAAAGTCTTGGCAATGGCCGCGGCGTAGGATTTATCCAACATCCGCTTGCCGAAGGTGTCGGTGTAAAACTCGGTGAACGCTTCATGGCGGCTGCTGATGTCCAGGAAGGCGGCCTTGGGCAACAGGTAGAAAAATACGTCTTCCACCGCCCGGAGGGTCCGCACGGACAGTCCGTTGTTCAGAAGAATGGATATGCCGCCGTAAGCGTCCCCCTCCCCCAGCAGGCCGTGGAGCTTTCTAGCGTCGCCCTCTTCCACGAACTGCTCCGCGGCCCCCTTTTGAATGATGTGAAGATGCGGGACCGGGCTTTGCCCCTGCAGGAATATCAGGGCGCCCTTGGGATAATGAGCCAGGGAAAGCTGCTCGGCGGCGGCGTCCAATTCCTCGTCCGGCAGGAAATTGAAGGGCGCCACGCCGGCGAGAAATTGGCGAGCCTGGCTCAGGGCGATGGCCGAGGCGTAGGACTCGTTGCGAAGTCGACGGCGGAAGGAGTTCTCGAAAAAACCGACAAAATCCTTGTTGCGGCGACAGAGGTCCAGAAAAATATCCCGCTCCACGACCAGCAAGACCGAATCCTCGACCACCTTGACGGTCCGCAGGGACAAGCCGTTGTTTTTAAGGATGGAAATGCCGCCGAAAACGTCTCCGGTCTTCAAAAACGCCCGCAGGATTATCTCGTCCTTCTTGTCCAGGAAAAGCTCCAGGGAACCGGACACCACCATCAACACGCGGTCGACTTCCGACTTCCCCTGGCGAAAGAGGACCGTCCCGGCGGGATAGGGTATCTCGACCAGCTTTCCGGACAGGGAATTCAGCTCCGCCTTGGAAAGAAGGGCGAACGGCGGCGCGGCGGACAGGAATTCAAGGGCTTGGTCGGTCATAACGCTTTTGTCTCCCGGACAAGGGTGTTTCGAGGCCGTCCCGCGGGCCGCGGCCGCCGTCGCGGAGACGTTTGCCGGAGCGGGGATCGGTCATTAATCAAGCCCGGATTCTATAACATCGGCGTGAAAATGTCGATGCCGGCCGTCGCCCCCGGCGGCCGGCATCCATTTATTTTTGGGGTGTTATCCGAATACCCCCAGCCCGAACATGGACAGCCAGAGAACGTTAAAACCAACTATTACCAGCATCCAGATATCTTCGGGTTTCATTTTCCTACCTCCTTGATATTTTAATGGTGAAAGATCGATCTCAGGTTTCCTTGACCACGATCATGGTTTCCTTTTCCGCCCGCTCGATCTGGGTGGCGGTGGTGGTGGCCATTTCCGCCTTGAAGCAGAGGGCCCACATCATCACGATGCCCACGATCCACCAGACGATCTGCCAGGACCAGAGGGCCGGGAACCCGGCGATGGAGAAGGAGTTGTTGCCCAGGATGCAGGCCGGTCCGATGGCGAACAAATACCAGACCGGAACGACGACTTTCATGATCTTGCGCCACTGGACCCCGGAGGGGCTGGGCTTGTCGATGCTGTCCAAAAAGCCGCGAACTTCGGCCTGCCGCTTCTTGGTCTCCTCGTTGTCCTTGAATCCCAGGCCCCGGCAGAGATAGGCCACCGACAGGCCGGCGAAGACGCCCCAGAACGCGGAGTGCATGGACAACGGGTTGGGCCAGATGTAGTAGGTCAGGTACACGGCGATCATGCCGGCCAGGACTCCCAGGACCGCGCCGATGCGGGGGAACTTGAAGCCCCAGAGGGTCCCCAGGAGGACCACGTACATCACGAACCCGAAAGCCGTGGCCAAGGCGCCTAGGATGACCAGGGCGGTGGTGGAGGTCAACCCCACGATCAGGGCCAGAATGGTCAGCAGGGTGGCCATGAGGCGGTTAACCCAAATCTGCTCGGAATGACTGGCTTCCTGCTTCTTGATATACCGCCAGTAAACGTCCCGCAGCAGGATGGACCCGCCGGTGCCGATGTAGGGCGCGGCGGTGGAGTGAATGGCCGCGATGGCCCCCATGAAGACCACGCCGACCATGACCGGCGGCAGATAGGCCTTCATCAAGGTCGGGACCACGGTGTCCTGGGCCAGGTTCTGGAAGGCCGGGTCCCCGGCGACCTGCAATATCTTGGCGCCCATGCCCTGGAAGGCGGTGAAGAAGAACAGGGCGAAGCCGACCACGAAGGTGGACATGAAAGCCTGCTGCCAGGCCAACGGCTTGGGGTTCTTGATGCCGAAGGTCCACATGGTGAAGGCGGGAGAGGACTGGATGCCCATCAGGGCGAACATGTATGTCAGAATCATTACGGCTGTCCAGCCGCCCCCCAGTCCGAAATTGATCACCTTGGGAACCGTGAGGAACTTCGGTTCCAGGGCGTTGACCTGGGTGCTGAAGTGGGACCAGCCGCCCCAGTGCTGGAGTACGAAGAACCCCAGGATTATGATGCCGCCGACCAGGAGAATAAACTGAATGACCCCGACCCAGGTGGAAGCCTTCAGGCCGCCGGTGCAGACGTAAAACCAAACGATGGCCGCCAGGAAAACGGCGCCGTAGGCCTTGGGCACGCCGGTGATGACGTGGAAGAGCGCGCCGGCCGCCATCAACTGAACCGCCGAGTAAAACATGGCGTACAGGACCGCGGTGATAACCACGAGCCACCGCAGGGCTTCGGAGTTGTAATAGTAGGCGTACATGTCGCCGGGAGTTATGAACCCGTAACGCTTGCCCATCAACCAGGTCCGTTTGGAGAAAAAGGTCCCGGTAATGGGAATGGTCAGGACGTAAAACGAGGCGAAGGCGTAGGCCAGTCCGTCACGCCAGATCAAGCCCGGGTGGCCGATGAAGGTCCAGCCGCTGAACGAGGCGGCCGTCGCGGCCAGCAAAAAGGCGAAAAAGGGAATCGACCGGCCGGCGATGGAGTACCCCGAGGAGGTTTTTTCAGTGAAATAACCTTTCAGTCCCCAATAAAAGCAGTAAACGATGTAAATGCCCAACATGATATAAACCCACGTGGTGCCACTCATCTCTCCCCTCCTAAAGTTCAAGAGCGTTTTGGTCAGTCCAATGTTTTTTCAGCACCTCATGCCTGACAAGAAACTATATCGCCTCACCTCCTTTGTCCGTCTTTTCGAGCAACGGCAAACTTTTCAGGGGGGCGCGGCCGGGCCGCGCCCCGCCCAACCGGATTACTTCTGGCTCATCAGCGTCTGGATGACCGAGGGGTCGGCCAGGGTGCTGACGTCGCCCAAGTCGGAAGTGTCTCCCGCGGCCATCTTCCGCAGAATGCGGCGCATGATCTTGCCCGACCGGGTCTTGGGCAGACCGGGCGCCCAGTGGATAACGTCCGGGCTGGCGATGGGTCCGATCTCCTTGCGGACGTGCTGGATTAGTTCCTTTTTCAGCGGGTCGGTGTATTCGTTGCCCACCTTCAGGGTGACGTAGGCGTAGATGCCCTGCCCCTTGATTTCGTGGGGGAAGCCGACCACGGCGGCCTCGGACACGGCCGGGTGGCTGACCAGGGCGCTTTCCACCTCGGCGGTCCCCAGGCGGTGGCCGGAAACGTTGATGACGTCGTCCACCCGGCCGGTGATCCAGTAATAGCCGTCCTCGTCCCGGCGGGACCCGTCTCCGGTGAAGTAGCAGCCGTCGAAATCGGAAAAATAGACGGTTTCGAAACGGTCGTGGGACCCGTATGTGGTCCGGAGCTGTCCCGGCCAGGGCGCCTTGATGACCAGGCGGCCGCGGACGTCGTTCCCTTCCATCAACTTGCCCTCGTCGTCGACCAGGCCGGGCTGCACCCCGAAGAAGGGCAGGGTCGCCGATCCCGGCTTGGTGGGCGTGGCCCCGGGCAGCGGGGTAATGAGTATCCCGCCGGTCTCGGTCTGCCACCAGGTGTCGACGATGGGGCAGCGAGACTCGCCCACCACCTCGTTATACCAGCGCCAGGCCTCGGGATTGATGGGCTCGCCCACCGTGCCCAGCAACCGCAGGGATTTGCGGCTGTGCTTGACGACGAAGTCGTTGCCCAGCCGCATGATGGCCCGGATGGCCGTGGGCGCGGTGTAGAAGATGTTCACCTTCCATTTGTCCACGACTTCCCAGAACCGTCCGGCGTCGGGGTAAGTCGGCACGCCCTCGAACATCAGGCTCTGGGCGCCGTTGAGCAGCGGCCCGTACAGGATGTAGCTGTGGCCGGTGATCCAGCCGATGTCGGCCGTGCACCAATAAATGTCGCCGTCGTGATAGTCGAAGACGTATTTATGAGTCAGCGAGGTGTAGACCATGAACCCGCCGGTGGTGTGAACCACGCCCTTGGGTTTGCCGGTGGAGCCGGAAGTGTAAAGAATGAAAAGGACATCCTCCGCGTCCATCCAGACCGGAGGGCAGGACTCGTCGGCGGCGGCCGTCAGATCGTGCCACCACATGTCCCGTCCACTCACCATGGGACATTCGATGCCCTTGCCGTCGCCGACCCTCTTGACCACCACGCAGTGCGGCACCGTGACGCCTTCCTTGACGGACCCGTCCAGGGCGTCGTCGGCGATCTGCTTCAAGGTCACCGCCTTGCCGCCGCGAAAGGTGCCGTCGCTGGTGATCAGCAGACTGCATTTGGAGTCCACGATGCGGTCTTTGAGGGATTCCGCGGAAAACCCTCCAAAAACCACGCTGTGGATAACCCCGATCCTGGCGCAGGCCAGCATGGCGACGGACAGCTCGGGGATCATGGGCAGATAGATGGTGGCCCGGTCCCCTTTCTTCAGGCCGAAGTTTTTGAGGACATTGGCGAATTTGCAAACTTCCTTGTATAGCTCCCCGTAGGTCAGCATCCGGTCCTCGCCCGGCTCGTTGCCTTCCCAGAGCAGGGCCGGCTGGTCCCGCCGGGTTTCCAGATGGCGGTCCAGGCAGTTGTAGGTGATGTTGGTCTGGCCGCCCTCGAACCACTTGATGGAAATCGGCCCCTTGCTACGGGAGTAGTTAAAGGCGAGGACCTTGTCCCATTTCCTTTCCCAATGGAAGGCCTCGGCCTGTTCCCCCCAAAAGCCGTCCGGGTCCGAAATAGACCGTTCGTACATTTCAAGGTATTGATCCATCGTCTTGATGTACGCCTTTTCCGTGAACGATTTCGGCGGATAATACTTCCCCTGTTTTTCCGTTACTTTTTCCTCGGACATCTCCGCTCCTTTCCCCGGTTAATAGGACTGGGATTTCCACTCCTCCAGTTACGTGGACCGATGGCCGCGGCCTGGCCGCGGACCGGCTATCATCCTCACCATACTCCGGCCAGCTTCACCAACGCGCGCAAGGCGGTGTAACCGGCCCGTTCCAAAATCAGCAAAAGCCTTTGGAAAATGAGCGCGGTAATCATCGCGTCCCCCAAGGCCGTATGCCTCTCCGGAGCTTTCAAGCCGAACAACTCGGTTAAATTGTCCAGGCTGCACCTTTTGGCTTCCCGACTCACGCCTAGAAAATCGGGGTCCGGAAGCGCGTGCCGACACATCAGGATGGTGTCGAGAACCAGGTTCTGAATCTTGAAGCCGTGTTGTTCCCGCATCACCCGGTTGATAAAGTGCAGATCGAACTGCGCGTGGTGAGCCACCAGGATGTCCGTTCCCAGGAATTCCAGGAAATCCTGAAAAACCTCCCACGCCGGCCGGGCCGTCCTGATGGCGTCGGGGGTTATGGCGTGAACCATGATGGATTCGGAGGGAATGCTCCGTCCCGGATTCACCAACTCGCTGAAAATTTCGCCCAACCGTATCCGTCCTTCCACGATGCGGAAAGCGCCCACGCTCACCACCCGGTCCCGTTTCTTGTTCAGGCCGGTTGTTTCCAAATCCACGACCACAAACCGATGCGACCGGGCCGGCTCGTTGAGCCGAAGATGCTCCAGGGATTCCAGGTTCCTTTCGGCCAGGGTATTCAATTCCCGGCCGGACAAACGCCGCCTGAGCATCAGGTTGTATATTCGAGGGCCGAATAAGTTCACCTCCGCCCCTCAGGCCCCGGCGCCCGCGACCGCCGGCCGACGCCGCAATCCGGTTTGGAACTCGTCGATAACCGCGAAACTGTCCTTCAGCATTTTTCGTTGCAAGGTGTTCAACTCCGACGGCGCGACCAGGTCGCTGAACTCAACCTCGGAATTCCGGGCTTGCAGATACCGGGAAATCCGGAGCAGGGTCATGAAACTGAAGGCTTCCCGCAGGTCGTCTTCCAGGCGCTTGTCCAGGAACATTTTCCGGGCCGCGTCCGCCAGCCGTTCCATGGTGTTGGTCGCCGACGTCTTGTGCTCCAGGGCCAGCACCCTGACCGCCGCGATAATGGGCCGCAGTCCTTGCATGTTCAAGTCCCAATGCTCCGAGTATTGGCCGTCCCGTTCGACCACGGATTTTCTCAAAAAACCCAGCGGCGGCCTGAAGGCCCCGGCCGCCTCGGCCATTTCCCTTAAAAAAGCCGGGTATTGGTCCAAGGTTTCGAAAATGGCGTTTCTCAGGGAAACGATAAAGGCGGACTCGCCCAGGACCGGCCGAAAATCCAGGGCCGCTCCTTTTTCTTCCCAATGACCGGGAACCTGGCCGCGAATCCAATTCGCAAAGGTGGTCCGCCATTCGGAAGCGCTCCGGCAATGAACCGCCCCGTTTTTAATCAGTTGAAAGGGCCGCGGCTCGAGTCCCAACTGGGCCAGTCTTTCGGCCACCCGGCGGGAAAACCCCAGAAACCACTCCCGGACCACGCCCTCCCGCTCCCGGGGAACGTCGGAGTAAACCAACGCGAAATTCTGATAGAGCGGCGGCGCCTGCTCCTCGCGGCCGGCCCGCCCCAAGCTCAGCCAGCAATAGGAAGCCGGCCAGGGCCCGAGGCCCTCCTCGACCATT
This sequence comes from Pseudomonadota bacterium, assembly GCA_043806915.1. Classification (GTDB taxonomy): domain Bacteria; phylum Desulfobacterota; class Desulfarculia; order Adiutricales; family JAGVGV01; genus JAZDGM01. Next base: position 25,862 of record JAZDGM010000071.1, read on the forward strand.
TTGTTCTCGGAAAAATCCCCAATCTTGATAATCAGCCGGTCGACGAACTCGCTCAGTAAACTCATCATGTATTCGGACGAACTGTTCAACCCCACCAGCATTTCCAGGACCCTCGTCAACCGGGATGGAATCCTGGCCAGTTCCTCAAGGGAGCCGATATTCTCGATCTCCCGGACCAAGCCGACGGGCGAACCGCCGATTATCACCTTGATGTCATGGTCGCTGATGACCCCGACCATGCGTTCCCCCTCGGTGGCCACCAGGTGATGGACCCCATGCCTGGTCATTTCCAGCATGGCCTCGAAGGCGAAGGCCTGGACGGAAATCGTCAGGGGCGGTTGGCTCATGATTCGGTCCACCCGCTGGTCGGAATCCACCCCCGCGGCCAGGACCCTGGTCCGCAAATCGGTGTCGGTCACCAGCCCCAGGGGCCGGCCGTCGTCTCCCACCACCACGATGGACCCCACCCCTCGAACAGTCATGGCCTGGGTCGCCTGCCTTATGGAGGCGTCGGGCCGGCAAGTCAGGACCCTGACCCCCATCAGGTCCGCCACCCGGCTGCGCATCTGCACCGCCATCTGCTTGAAGGGGCCGACGCCCTCGGACCCCGCCGAAACAGGCGAACTCCCGCCCTTGAAAACCGCCTGAATGTTCCGGGCCAGGGAATACTGAAAATGCCGTTGAAAGACCGGGTGGTCCCGGACCAGGCCGCGAAAGTCGGAAGCGGGCAGCAGGAAGACCAGCAGGTCCTCCTGGGCCGTGACCGTGAACAGGGCTTGCCGACTGGACAGCAGGCTCACCGCTCCGAAAATGTCCCCCTCGCCGCGCACATCCACCAGCAGCTCTTCCTCGGCCGGAGAGATCACGGTAATTTTAACGGAGCCGCCATGGATGATGAACAACTGATCGGCCGAAGGCCCGCCGGCCTCGATAATGACGGCCCCGCGCGGGTAATAGGCGATTTCCATTTTACCCACGACCCGTTGCAACTCCTCCTCGTCCAGGTGATCGAAGGGGATCACTTGCGAGATGAAGTCGAGAATCCTGGCCAAGGGAAACTGGCTCATATTAACTCCGACGTCCTCCTTTAAACTCCCTGGGTCGCCTTGGCGCGCCGGCTGGTAAATAAACCGGCGTCGAATAATGGGCCGAGGCCTTTATTGATTTTCTTATGTCGGATTGTGATTAGACTAATGAAAAGTCGCCAAGGAGGATATGGGGGGAAGCATGTATTTTAGTGGGGGGATCACCCTACCTGTCCGCCGGACCGGGTAAACCTCGCCGCGCGGCCGCGGAGGAAAGCGACCGGCGGCCGGGGGACGACTCCGGGACAGCGGGACGGCTCGCGGGGGCTTTCCGTCCCGGCGTCGCGGTTACTCAATCGGCCCGGCGGTTCCCCTTGATCAAGTCCAAAAGTTCGAAAACCCGGTCCACGGTTTTCCGCGCCATGACCAGGCCCAGGTCGTCCTGTAAAACCTGATGGCGGTCCTTCGGGTCGAAAGTCCCGTCGCCCCGGAGACTGGTAAAACCCATGCCGCCCAGGGCGCCGGGGGCGGCCGGAATCATTTCCATGGTCACGAAGGCCATGTGGAGGCTCCACAGGGCGGTTTCCAGCCCGCCCATGCGAAACCAGGCCACGTCGAGCCCGGCGCCGATCTTGTTTCTCATGGCCCCGGGATTGGCCCGGCCGTAATGGAGGGCGCGCAAGCGATCGATGACCTTGGAGATATAGCCGCTAAGGCGTCCGAAATAAACCGGGGTGGCCAGTATCAGGGCGTCGGCCTCCAGCACCGCCTTGTAAATGGCCGCCATTTCGTCATCGATGGAACAAATCTTGTCCTTGGTCTGCTTGGCCAGGCAATAATTGCATTGAATACAATCCGCGATATTCATCCTTCCGGCCTCGAACAGGGTGAATTGGGCGTCGGGTCTGTCCCGGTGGGGCTTGACGGCTTCCTCCAGAAACAGGTGGGTGTTTGAATCCTTGACCGGGCTTCCCGAGACGCCGACGATTTTGAACATGAGGGTCCTCCGTGGTGGTCCGTGTTTGTTTCAATTCCTTCAGGCCAGTGCTTCAATATAGCGCACCGCTTCGTCCAAGGCGTTTCTTCGTGTCATGCGTTCGGCCGCCTCGGCCGCGTTTCGCCGGATGTCCTTGTCGGCGACGGCCCGTCCTAGGGCGGCGGCCAGGAGGCCGAGGTCGAGCCTGGCCCGCCAGATCGGCCGGGGGCCGAGGCCCCGCCGGTGAACCCGGCTGCCCCAATAAAATTGGTCCAGGATATGAGGAATTATGACCTGGGGAACGCCGGCCCGGGCCGCGGTATGGGTCGTCCCCGCCCCGCCGTGGTGTATCACCGCGGCTAGGCGGGGAAAAAGCCGGGCGTGCGGGGTCGGCCCGATTACGAGAATATCGGGGTCGGGGCGATTTCCGCCCAACTTGGCCCAGCCCCGGGAAACGATCAACCGTCGGCCGACGGCGCGGGTCGCCCGGGTCAGGATTTGAGTGACCTGGTCCGCGTTGCCGCTGGTCATGCTGCCGAAGCCGGCGTACACGGGCGGGTCGCCCGCGTCCAGAAACGCCCGGATTTCCGGCGACAGGTCGCCGCTGTCGGGTAGATGCCAATACCCGGTCTGAAGGTATTTTTCCGCGGCGTCCGGAGGGACCGGGGCGACCTCGGGGTCCGAGGCCACAATCACTTCCTCCCCCAGGAAATGACTCCAAAAATCCCCCACCACGGGCAGCCCCAGCCGTCGATGGCGTCTGTTGACCGCCCTCCGCACGCCGAAAAGGTCAACGCCTCGCACCGCGGACCAGGATAAACGATTGAACCAGGTCGGCCGGTCGTGATTCCTTACCAGAAAATTGGGGTGTTGCGCCGAGGGCAGCATTTGCGGACAAAAGACGATGAAACGATAGGGGACGTCGTAAAGCAAGGCCGCGGTTCTCAACCCCAGGCAGAGGGAAGCGCCCAGGGCCAAGTCCGCGCCCTTGACCACGGGTTCCAGCCGGGACAGTTGAACCTCGAATTCTCGATGCAAAAAAAAGGCGGTCCTGATCACCGCGGACAATTTGGTCACGTCCGGAATGCCGGCCATGAATTCCCGCAGGTTCGCGCCCAAGGGAAAAAAGTCGACCCCCCTGGCCCGAATCAGGTCGTGGTACTCCGGAGGGCCGGCCAACCTGACTTCATGGCCCCGGGCGAGCAGGGCCTCGGCCAGGGCGACGAAAGGTTGAACGTCTCCCAGGGAGCCGTAAACGGCCAAGGCTATTATCATCGGCCGCCCCGCTCGCGAGCCGGGCCGCCCCCCGCCGCCGCCATGATCGTCTTATTTCCGCTCATCGGCCCCGCCGTGCAATTCGTTAAGGATGTCATCCAGGGATGCGTCTTCCTCTATAACATAAAACCCGCCGCTCGTGGCCGCTGGTTTTTTCCTGGACCAGGCGGGAGACGGGGGAACAGCCGCGGCGCCGGGTGAAACCATGGTCGTTCCCTCCACCGGACCGCCGCCGGGCTCGGCCAGGGCGGACCGGTGGGACGGCTCCGGGGACGCCTCGCCCGAGGGCCGGAAATAAATGGCCGGATTGACGAAACTTTCCCGCGCGGCCAGGTATTCCTTTTCGTACTGCTCCATGGTAAACATCCCTTCCCGCCGACTCGTGAACAGAACGCCTTCCAATTGGGAAAGCCTGTTTTCCCGAATCAACCCCTTGATCGAGGGATTCGCTCGCAGAATGGACAGACAGGGGACCCGAAAGTCGCCCTTCGGGCTCTTGATGAGTTTTTGCACGACCAGGGCGGCCAAGGTCGAGGCCAACTGGTGGCGGACCAGGTCCTGGGCCTGGGGGGGAAAGGAGTTCTCGATGCGATACAAGCCGTCCTCGGAATTGGAGGCGTGCAGGGAAGCGAGAATCAACCGGCCCGATTCGGCGGCGTTCAGGGCCAGCCGCATGGTTTCCGGTTCCCGCAACTCCCCGATCATGATCACGTCCGGGTCTTCCCGAAGCACATCGATAAGCCCCTGCTCGAAATCCGGAACATGAGAACCTATTTCCCGCTGCTGAATAAAGGACTTTCGCGATAAGAACCTGAATTCAATGGGGTCTTCCAGGGTTATGATATGAGCGGTCCGGCCGCGGTTTATTTCTTCCACCATGGCGGCCAGGGTGGTGGATTTGCCCGACCCGCTGCTGCCGCACACCAGGATCAGTCCGGAAGTCAGCTTGGTGAAGGCGTGCAGGGAAGGATGAAGGTTCAGGTTGTCGATGGTGGGCGGGCGCCCGGGCAGGAACCGTCCGGCCAGGCTCAGCCCCCGCAAGGTGAAAAAAATGTTGATCCTGACCCGCATTCCGTTAAAAGTCCGGCCCAGGTCCACCGAGAAACGGTCCCGCAGGACCTGCTTTTCCCTGGCGGTAAGAAGACCGCCGACCAAATCGTCAATCTCCCTGGGAGTCCATTTCTGGGTTTTATCGAAGTGAATCCGCCCCTCCCGCCGGAAAACGGGTGGGTGGCCCCCCGTCAGGTGAAAATCCGACGAGCCGAGGCCGGAAAGATATTCAACGAATTTTAGAAACTTATCCATAAGGTTCCCCAACTTCCCCGGCGCGGGGCGGCTGCTTCCCGTCTCGCCCCGGGTCCTTGACCAAGAATCTCCCCGCGGCAAGACGCGGGGAACCTTCCCCGTGATGAGGAAGCGGCCCTATTATTATATTGCTCGCTTACCCCTTGGCAAGCCATGGGGAATACGCTCGCGCGCCTGTTGAAGCTTTTTTTCGAAGGGAGACCAAGCGCCCGCTCGGCCGCGAGGGGGTGGTTCGGGTCCGGGCCGGGAAGGGTGATTATCCGTCAGGCGTCGAGCACCTCCCTGACCCGGGAAACCACGTCGGCCAACCGGTAGGGTTTGTTGATAAAACAGGCGGCCCCCAGGGAAAGGGTCTCCTGAACCTGGCGATGATCGGAATAACCGCTGGCGATGATCACTTTCAGCCCCGGCCTTATTTTAACCAACCTCTTGAGGCAGTTGACGCCGCCCATGCCCGGCATGCCCAGGTCCAACATGACCAAATCCACCCGCTCCTTTTTGGATTCGATCATCTCCAGGGCCTTTTCGCCGCAATCCGCCACCAGGGTCCGATAACCGGCGTTTTCCAGGGCCTCGCCGGCCACCTCGATAATCGCCTCCTCGTCGTCGACCAAAAGGATCGTCTCCCCCCCTTTTTTCAACCTCCGCCTTTTTTTCCGAGGGCGGGCCGACGTTTCTTCCCCGGCTTCGCCGGCGGGAAGGTACACCGTGAAAGTCGTTCCTTCCCCGGGCCGACTTTCGCACGCGATATGCCCCCGGTGGGCCTGCACTATCCCGAAGACCACGGACAGTCCGAGCCCCGCGCCTTGACCCACGCCCTTGGTGGTGAAAAACGGCTCGAAAATATGCTCCATGGTTTCCTGGTCGATGCCGACGCCATTGTCGGCGACGGTCAACAGAACGTAATCGCCAGGCGCCGGGGCCGGCAGGGATCGACAGGTTTCTTCATCCAGCCGTCGGTTTTCCAGGGCGACGCTTATCCGGCCGCCCCCGGGAAGAGCGTCCCGGGCGTTGACCACGAGATTCATCAGAATCTGTTCCAACTGGGTGGCGTCCCCCCGCACCGCGCGGATATCGAAAGGAATATCGAGTTCCAGGGAAATATCCCGGGGAAGAGTCCTTTCCAGGATCATCAAGGCCCCTTCCAAGGCTTTTTTCGGGTCAAGGCTTTCGATTCTGGTTTCGGTCTTCCGCCCGAAAGTCAAGAGGCGATGAACGAGCCGCCTGGCTCGCTGCACGGCGAAATCGATTTCCACCAGGTGCTTGCCCGCCTTTCGCGGGGGTTGTTTCCGTTGGCAAAGAATCTGAACGTTCCCGGAGATAGCCTGTAGGATATTGTTGAAATCGTGCGCTATTCCGCTGGCGAGGGTCCCCACGGCCTCCATCTTCTGGCTATGCAGGAGTTGAGCTTCCAGGCGGTTGAGCTCCCTTTTGGAGCAAACCCTTTCCGTGATGTCCCGTCCCGAGCCGGTGACCAGGCTCCGCCCCTGCTCGTCCACCCCGAGCGAACTGCGAAATTCGATGTACCGAGGATTGTTCCGGCTGTCGAGGATGGTGAACACCCCGTCCACCTCCCCGGTTTTTTTAAGTTGTTCAAAATATTGGTCCTGAAAGGGCTTCTGGAACTCATAGGAAACCAGATCGCGAATGTTCCGGCCGATGATCCGGTCGGGCGGGAGACCGGCGCCCGCGGCCAGGGCGGGGTTGGCCGACAGAATGGTCCCGTTTATATCGTGGACGAAAATGAAATCAGAAATTCTATTGAACAGGTCGCGATAACGTTCCTCCGACTTGTGCAGGGCCTTTTCGGCTCTTTTCCGTTCCTCAATCTCGTTTTCCAGGACCGCCACGGTCCTGGCCAGGAAAGCGGTCTTCTCGGCGGCCTGTTCCTGAAAAAAAATCGCCTGGATGGTATTGGCGACGACCTCGCTCAGAATGATCAAGTCCCTGCGGCGGGGGAGATCGAAGGCCCGGGCCTGGCCGAAGGAAAGGTTCAAGACCCCGATCACCTCCCCGGGCAAGGACAAGGGCAGGCAGGCTAGGGAAATCGGATCGAAGTGGAAAGTTTTTTTCCGAACCAACGGCTCCCGGGAAAGGCCCGAACTCCAAAACAAAGGCTCCCGGGACGAAAAGGCCTGGCCGGCCAAGCCCTCGCCCGGGGAAAAGGCCAGATCGGCATTGACCGGACCACTTCGGCGGTCGTACAGATCGTCCTGGTCCCGGGCGGCCAACAGCGTCAAGAGATTCTGTCCGGGATCGAAGAACAACAGGGAACAGGATTCGATGTCATCCATTTCCCGCAGTATTATTTCCAGAATTTTGGAAGCCGATTCCCGGAGGTCCTTTTTTTCGACCGGCGCCGCGGCCAGCCTGGAGATGGTGGACAGAAGCCGGACCGAAGCCTCGAGCCTCGCCCCTAAAGACCCCAGGGTTTCCAGCACGCCGTTTTCAAGAGTCCCACCGGCCTTGTTCTCGTCCTCGGTCAATTATCAATCCCTCCCCCACCAAGAAAAATCATCCATTTTTCTAGTAAAACAGGCAATTCCCCTTGGGCTCTCAAGGCCAGGGAGCGCAGTTGCCGCTGGTCCATTTTCACCGCCCCCAGGACTGCCTCGATGTCGGAAGGCCTGGCTTTCTGCACCAGGCCGAGGCCCAGGGCCTTGATCAAGCGATCGGCGAGATGGACCAACGCGGTTGAAAAGACATGATCGCCGGGCTCCAAAGGGTCGTGGTGATTGGCAATGGCCGCGATGTGTATTTCGGGCAATCCCCACCGGTGGGCCAGCATCCGCCCGAGTTCGGTATGCTGGAGGCCATATTCCTGCTCGATCAGGTAATAGGGTCTTTCCTCGGCCCGCGAGATCATTTCCAGGTAATCCTCGCAAAAATGAGTGGCGAGAATCAGCTTTCCGACGTCATGAAGCAGTCCGGCGATCCGGATTTCTTCCGGCGCGGGATAACCGGCTTGGACCGCCAGTTCCCGGGCCGCCCAGGACACGGCTAGGCTATGGACCCAAAAGGCCGGGCTTTCAAAACCCTTGGGAGTGTTTTTTAAGTGAAACAAGTCCGCCAGGCCCGCGCCCAGGGCCAAAAGACGAAGCTCCTCGAACCCGATGATAACGATGGCCCGGCTGATGGTGGTGATTCGCTGCCGCATTCCGTAATAGGACGAATTGGCCAGACTCAAAACCTTGGAAGCCAGGGCCAGGTCCCCGCCCAACAACTGTTCCAGGCGGGACGCGGAAGTCCGTTCGTCGCCCAGGGCCTCGACCAGGCTCCAGACCACCTGGGGCAACGCTCCGAGCCTCTCGATCCGGAACACTTTTTTACGCAAGTCAGGTTGGACGACCGCCATGATGCCTTCCAGCCATTTCCGACTTCCAGATAAGTCGGCGAAAGTTAAAGGAAAACCATGGAACCGAACTAAAATTTCCTACGGTGGGCGTTGCAATCGATATGTCGCCGGTCCCCTACCGGCCTGGCCCCCCTCATCCCCGGGGAATAATACCATAAAAAAAACATTTGACAATAAAGCCGGTTGCAAAACATGGATTTTTGCTAAAGCAAGAAGGGTGATATATCTAACTTGCAGACATACTAAAGCATTTCAATGATTTAAACTTGAGACTGACGACGGGTTGGGTCAGGGGGAGACTTTTTGTCAATTTTCAAAGACATCCATTCTTATTTGGTTTTATCTCATTTTTCCAGAATTCGCTGGTTCCCAAGCTCTAGCTTGGGGGCCAGCCTCACTCATTTGTCAGCGGCCATCTGATAATGCCTAAAACCTGGCCATCTGAAAATGTATTGCTCCTTATTATCTTAAAAACAACAGCTTGTTCCAAACGGAGGCGAGGGCCGGGCCGGACAATTATCTCCCTCGCCCCCCGACGGGGGGAGAGGGTTGGGGTGAGGGGGGGAGTCCTTGGTTCACCCGGGCCGACGGGGCCGGCCAAGATGTTGGTTTTCGCCTACGGCTCAACCCAAGCGACATGACCGCGGGCTATGTCGGTCACAACAACCAATGAAAATGCCCTTCGGTCATTTTCATACAAACCTACGGAGATCACATTATTTTAGGATAGCGGAGGTGAGGGCCGGGCCAAGCAATTCCAAACGCCCCGGACTTCTTCGGGCGGGCATGGACGCCCGCCCTTTCCGCCCTCGAAACAGGACGTTTCGGGGCGTGAAACCGCCCCCCGGGCGGGTTTTCCGGAAAAAGAGCCGGGGGTTGTCATGGGCGCCGGCTCCGGCGCGCCCCTGACCCTGGGACGGGAAGGAGTCTCTCGAAGCCCAAGGCCAGGCGCGCGGGGGGCGGAGCAGCCCCGCCGCAAGGCGATGGCCAACGTCTCCAATTTACCGTGGCAAGGCCCGCAAAATAGTAAAGGATGGTTGGCGTTGCGCACCCTACAACCTGAAAAACGCCGACCTCGGCGGGGACCGCGACCCGGTCCCGGGCGGCGCGCCCTCATAAAACCCCAGGGCGCCGGCTGCCTGTAATCAAGGGGTTAGCCGCGGGCGTCGCCGGACCGGCCGAGGGCCGGCATCCTTTT
>JAZDGM010000072.1:0-66068 GCA_043806915.1 Pseudomonadota bacterium
TGCGGCGCGGCCCTGGCCGGGCCGCGTCACCGGGGCGTCGGCTCGAAGGGCGCGGCTCACTCGGCGCCGCTGTTGTCCAGGCGGGCCAGGGCTTGCCAGGCCCAGTCCAGGGAGGGGTCGAGTTCGAGGGCGACGCGGAAGTTTTCGATGGCGTCGTCCGCGCCATCAAGGAGAAGCTCTTCACCGAAATGAGTTATAAAGAAACCGCGAAGCTCTAACCTAACGACCCACAAGTGTCTTGCACTCACTTGCGACCTTATCAAAAAAACTCGCTTGCAAAGAGTTTAACAGTGATTTCATCTTGTTCCCCGGATAAGTTGATCAGGCTATCTCCGGCTTTGCCCCCAATCCCAGGCAATTGCGTAGTCGAGCAGACTGCTCGCTCTTTCCTCCGTGATCGGTGGGGCCTGGAGCCCGGGGGTAGCGCGGTCCGTGTTGGAGCGGTCGAATATGGGATTATTGGAAAAGTGGAGCAGGATGGTTTTCAACTGGCTATAAACCATGCGCTCTATGGGATTGCGCGGTTGAGTCATCGTCGCTCCGGTTCCCGAGAACCGAATTCCCCCCACCTTGAACCGCTTTTGAACGAGTTTCAAAGTCCATTCGTGACTGGGGGGATCGGGGTGCGTAAGGTGAAATATCCCATTGTGATTACTCGAATTTTCGATGATCGTCAGCGCCGCTTTCGCGACGTAATCGACCGGGACGATGTTCGTCGCGGCCTGGGAATCCGCCGGCAGATCTATCCCGAGATTAAGTCTCTCCGAGACCGTGCTCTCTCGCAGGAGCCGGTCCAGCAGATGCGCGGCCTGGAACAAAATATACCAGCCGGTAAATGAAGTGCAACGCGCCGTTTCGGAATGTCCCACGATGATCGACGGCCGCAGCAGGGTGGCCTTGCCGTGCCAGAGCCGCTCGGCCTCCCATTTGCTTTCTTCATACACATTCACGAAGTTGCCGCGCGGGTGGTTGATCTCCCGAACGATCCCGCCCCGGACCAGGCCGCATACATAAGCGGTGCTGATGATATGAGTTTGCACCGCAATCCGGTCCGCGAAACGAGTCAGTACCTTTGCCCCGCCGAGATTGGTTCGCAGGGGCTCTCCATATCTATCCATATGTAATCGCGTCGAGGCGGCATTGTGCAGCAGGGTGTCGACCCGGTCGAGCCCGGGATTTTGCCGGCGCAGAGCATCCCACTGGGTATTCAGATCGAGAAGCTCGCACTTGAGCCAATGGATGTCGGCGGCGTTGCGGGGCAGCCCCAAGCTCTCAAGGAAACGAATGGTCGCTAGCCTCCTGGATTCGTTTCGGTAGAGAGCCCAAACCGCATGCTCCCTCTCCAGAAGCTCGGCCAGAAGGTATTCCCCAAGAAAGCCCGTTCCCCCGGTAAGCAAGACCTTCATAATATACCTCGTCATTCCCTCCAGTTAGCCGGATCGAGGTAATAGATGCAGCAAAATACCCTTGCAATCACAGCCAATTCACTGGATATACCGCCATAAACCGCAGGCAAGATAACTCCGCCTGCCTCGGAGTTCCAGTTTTTTTTCCTCGAGGCCTGATCCTTGCGCGGGTGAAGACCTCCAGAGCCTTACGAAGCAACGGTTTTGCAGGCCCATGTAGGGTTCTTTCGACCGGCGCCCAAAAGAGTCGGCCGTCGCGTCCCCGGAAAACGAAATTAACCGAGTCGGCGGCTGTATTTCGTGGCGCCCCGGCGTTTCGATGGTATAATCCGCGCGCGAAGGGACATTCTTTAGCCCATTTAATGGTTTCAGAACTTTTTTGGCTAAGACTGGAAGCCCCTTCAGTCAAGATAGTATGCGAATCGGAAACGTTTTTCCATCTCTTCAGGGCGTCGCTCCAAAAGAGCCGCGCCCTATTGCGAATCCCGCTAAGAGAGGAAACGATAGAGACGAGTGAAAAGAATACACAAGCGCTCGGGATATCCTGACGGCTTTGTGCTCTTCGAGCGGCTTTGGCGAATCTTGCGCTACTACTGTTGTGAGGCGTCGTTTACTCCGTACCGGAAATTGTTGAGGGTCTGCCATGAATGTTGCTTTCGATGAATTCGATCAGCCTGGAGTCGCTTTTCTTTTCTCCCCGGAGCACCTCGCTTCCGCGGTTATCGAGGCATCGCAACGGATCGGAGTGAAAGCAGTATTCGATCTGACAGGGCTGGATCCCATCGCGCTGCTCGAGGAGCGGCGACATGACCTTGCAACCATGGATGGTATCGAGCTGAAGCTCTCGGCCGAGGCGCTACTGCTCGATCCCGCCATTCCCGGCTTTCTCGGGGAGCTAGGCGTGACCACGATCTGGACCGAGCTTCTTGAGCCGCTCGCGCCTGATGCCGACGCCGTCCTGGAAAAGCTCTCCGAGCTTTCGGGCGCGCCGACCATCGTCCCTATCCTGGGAAGTGTTCCTCTCATCCGGAAAACACTCCAGACCTATCCTGAAATCAGGGTGATTGCGCTCAAGGGGAACGAGGCGGGGGGCTTTGTCGGGAGTGAGCCGCTGTTCATTCTCTACAGCGCCGCAAGGCAAATGCTCCAGGAGTTGGCTGACCCTCCCCGCCTCACCGTCTGGGGAGGAATCGCGCTGGCCGAGGCGGCGGCGGCCTTTCTGGCAACGGGAGCGAAACGGATCGTTTGCGAGAGTGTGCACTGGCTGACCGATCTCTTTCCGGCTTCCGACGCTTTTCGCAACAAGATCGCAAAACTACGCGTCGATCACACGGATGTTGCCGGGGCGGGCCTCGGGACGCCATGCCGTTTCTTCAACAAGGGAAGCTCCCGAGCGGTGAAGGAGATCAAGGATTTCGCCGGCGCTTTGCGCGGCTCTGAAATCACGAGTACCCGACAAAGAGAATTCCGCGAACGGATCAGGGAGCGTTGGGTAACTCCCAGCCGCGCCTCATTCGGCCGTGACGAGCTCATTCCTCTGGGGATCGAGGCCGCTTTCGCCGCCGCCTTTGCGGACCGGTACGGCACGAGGACCGAAGCGGCCCTTGCCGAATTTAAAAAGGAAATCGACCGGCATCTCGTTCATGCTCCGGAAGCCGCTCATGCCTTCGACAACAGCCCGGCGGCGCGCGGGCTGGGTGTGCTCCACCCGTTCATTCAAGGAGCCATGACCTGGATTACCGACAATCCCCAGTTTGCCAGGCGCATCGCCGAAGCGGGCGGGCTGGCTACCATCGCCATGGGTATGATGGACGGCGCCGCAATTGAGGAAAAGCTCGGCGATCTTCCGCGAATGATGGGGGATTATCCCTACGCGGTGAACGTCATCACCTTGGACGAGAATCCCTATCGGGATGTGCAGCTTGAGTGGGTCAAGCGCATCAAGCCGCGCTTTGCGGTGATCGCCGCCGGTGATCCGTCTCATGCGGTGGACCTCCCGGCAGCCGGCATTGAGCCCATCTATATCGCTCCCAACGTGGAGCTTCTCCGGCTCGCTTTCGAGCAGGGGGTCCGTTTCGTGATTTGCGAGGGCAACGAAGCGGGCGGTCATGTGGGCCAATACACAACGCTCACCTGGGCGCAAGTGCTTCTGGATTGGAAGCGCCGTGAGCCTGGCCTGTTCGAAGGCCGAACAGTCATCCTCGCCGGCGGCATCTGCAACCGCGAGACGGCTTTCATGGCGGCCATGCTCGGCGCCGACGCAATCCAGATGGGAACGGCCTATCTTGCCGTTTCGGACATCGTTGAAACCGGCGCGCTCAGTCCGCTCTACCAGAAGATGATTCTCGACGCGAGCCCGGGCTCGACCATCGTCACGGGTGAAGCCGCGGGATTGAGGGTCCGGTCTCTCAAGACCCGGATCATCGATCATGTTTGCTCGCTCGAGAGGGACTTCGCTGCCGGGAAGGAGGATGAAACCTCGTTCCGCCGCGGCATGGAAGCCCTGAGCGCCGGCAGCCTGTGCATCGCGGCCCGCGGCGTCCATCCGGTTGACGGCTCGGCGCTCGGTGAAACCGCTTGCATCGAGCGAGGCCAATTCATGAGCGGCGCGGCGGCAGGCGTCATCAAGAAGGCAACCACCGCCCGGGAGCTGCATGCGGAATTGGCGGGAGGGCCTTTAGCGGCGGGATTGCCCTTCACGGGTCCTCTCTCGCGAGGAACTTCGCCGGAGTCCGGGTCGAGAACGCGGGCCGGGGTCGCCGCTTCGGACCGTTGGCGCGGCAAGCACGAGCGCGTCGCCATTACGGGAATGAGCATCGTCAATTCCCTGGGGAGCGATCCGCGGGCCGTGTGGGAAGCGAGCCTGAGGATGCAAAGCGGCGTCCGGGAAACGCCTCCGGAAAGATGGAACCACGCGCTCTTTTTCCATCCACGGCTTGGAGAGCCCGAAAAGACTTACTGTAAAGTCGGTGCGTTTCAGAGCATGGAGATTCACCGCCAAGATATCGGCGCGCCGCCTCAGGATTTCCGCACCATGACCGATTCCACCAGAATGACCCTCTGGCTTGCGGCGAAAGCGGTTCATGAATCGGGGCTTCTCGAGTCCGATATCCCCCGCGAGCGTATCGGGGTGGTCATTTCCCAGAATTCAGGCGAGGCCGCTTCCACGCTGCGGGATGTCATCATTCGCGCTTCCACGGGCCGGATCGCGGAAGCAATACACCGTGTCGCGCCCCTTTCGCCCGAGCTTCGGGCGGCCGTGGAGAAAGAAATAAAGCGCGGCCGGCTGGCCATCGACGACACGACCCTTCTGGGGCGCTTGAACAGTACGGCCGGCGGTTTCATTTGCAACCGGTTCGGATTCATGGGCCCCAGCTTTTCAGTCTCGGCCGCTTGCGCGACAGGGCTCGTGGCGCTCTACTGCGCCTGGTGGATGATCCAAGGCGGAGTCCTCGACGCGGCGGTTGTGGGAGGGGCCGAAGAGCCTCTGACGCCTCTGCATTTTCTCGAGTTTTCGGCTCTGGGCGCATTGGCGGGCATCTCCGGCGTGGAAAGGGCGCCGCGCGAAGCGAGCCGGCCCTTCGATTTCAGCCGCGACGGCATGGTTCTCGGGGAAGGGGGCGGCATGATCGTCCTCGAGCGCGAATCCGTCGCTCGAAAACGGGGCGCGAGAGTGCATGGTTACATCACCTCCATGGGCGCGAGCAACAATCACCTGGGGATGGTGGAATCCTCCCAGGTCACCCAAAAGATAGCCATCGGAGCTTCTCTCGCGGACCTGCCGTATGACGCCGGGAGTATCGAACTGGTGGAATGTCACGCAACGGCCACCCGGCAGGGCGACGTTGAGGAGGTGCTGGCGCTGCGGTCTTTCTTTGAGTCCAGCGGCAGGACGGTGCTCGCGTCGTTCAAATCGCAGATCGGCCACACCCTGGGCGCTTCCGGCATCAACAGCCTGATCCGCGGCGTGATGGCCATGCAGGACGGAGTCTTCCCGCCGACTCTCAATTTCACCCGTCCCGATCCGCAAATGGGGCTCGACGGCTCGGACCTCGCCATTCTTCCCGAGCCGCAAGCATGGAGGCGCGCAAATGGCGGCCCTCGACGCATGGAAGTGAATGCCTTCGGCTTCGGCGGCTCCAACTATGTCGTGCAGCTCGAGCAGGCGATGGACGGCGAGGGCTCCGTTCTCGTGAACCCTTCCCCCCCCGGCGCGCAACCGGACGCGGGGCGACCGAATTTACCCGAACAGCTTTTCTTTTTTAGGACCGAAGCGTCCGGTCTTTCCTACAGGCTCGCCGTCGAGGCGGACTCGGATGCGTCAGCGGTCGAATTGGTTAAGAAGGCCGAGCCGATCGGGGACGACGGACGGATCAGCCCGAAGCGTCTTAAAGCGCTTGCCCGGCAGGGAATTCACCTGGGCGAAGAGCAACCGCCGCCGAAGCTCGCCTTGGTTTTTCCAGGGCAGGGCGCCCATTACGCCGGAATGGGCCACGAGCTGTACCGGACATTTCCGCTCATCCGGGAATGGATGGATCGGGCGGCTTCGGTCGCTGAATTCGATCTTTTGCGACTGCTTTTTCATGACCGCGAGGAGGACCTTCAGAAGACCCGCTGGCAGCAGCCGGCGCTTTTTACCATGGAGTACGCCATGGCGCGGTATCTATGGGCCTTGGGAGCGCGGCCGACGGCCCTGGCGGGACACAGTCTGGGCGAGCTAACGGCTCTTTGCCTGGCAGGGGTGTACTCCTTTGAAGACGGCTTCCGGATCGTCAACAAGAGGGCCATCTACATGGACAAGGCCTGTACGATGAATTCGGACCCCGGCGTCATGATGGCCGTCAATGCGCCCCTGGAGGTGGTTCAGAACGCCCTGGCCGGACGACCAGATGTACACCTCACGAATATCAACTCGCCCCGTCAGCTCGTGGTGGGCGGGAATACGGAAGCGGTCAAGCTCCTCGGCGACGCCCTCAAAAGCAACGGATATCGGATTACTCTCCTGCCGGTGAGCATGGCCTTTCACTCGCCCATCATGCGCTGCATTCACGACGAGCTGGAGGCGTTCCTGGCCGATATTCCATTCCATGCCCCAAGGATTCCTGTTATTTCGAACACGATGAAGGAACCGTTTCCCGACGATCCCCGGGAGATCAAGCGCATCGTCATGGCGCACCTGGAATCCCCGGTTCAGTGGATGTCGAATGTTCTGACCCTGTGGAACGATTTCGGCATTCGGTTGTTTGTTGAGGTCGGCCCTCGTGAAATCCTGAGTCACTTGATTGCCGATACCATCGGGGAAGCCGAGTGCATCACAACTTGCCTGCCTTCCGCCGAGGTTTCCGTGCTCAAAACCGCGGTTGCGCGGCTCTACGTACGCAATGGTCTTTCCTTGCCCAAGCCCGTGCGGGCCGTATCGCTTGTTCGCCCGCAAGAGCCGGGCGATCCATTCGGCCGTCGCGGCGCCAAGGCCGCGGCGGGCGCCGGCGCCGAACCGGCGCTCCGGCAACCCGACCCTCTCGAAGCGATCGTTCAAAAGCAGATCAACGCCTTTGTAATTGAAAGCTTCGGCAGGTTTTTGAAGCCCGCCATTCTAGCGGCGATTCGGGTCGAACACGATCCAGCATTCACCGAGCGAAATCTCGAAACGGTTTTGCATCGCCTGTTTCCCGGCTTGGGGAATTCGCCTCCGGAGCCGCCCGCCGTCGAAGAGCAAAGCCAAAGTGCTGGAATTGTTGAAGGCGCCGCGGGTTATGACCGGCGGGAAACCGATGCGGTCACCGAGACGGTGATCCGCATGATCATGGAGGTCACGGGATACGAGCGGGAAGAAATAGAGCCTGGCATGAACCTGCGCGAGGACCTTGCCATCCGCTCGAGCCGCCTTCCGGTAATCCTGGACGGACTGGAAGGCCGTTTCGGAATCAAGATCAAGTTGGAAGATTTCAGGGATGTTCGAACGATCCGCGAATTAGTGGAAAAGATAGTGGAGGTCCAGGCGCGCGAGAAGCCCGGAAAGGAGAGCCAGGCAAGAACTCGAGGCGCGCCGGCGACAGGAACGGCTTCGAAGCCCGGGGAAACGGAGGCGAAGCCGCCCATCAAGCGCGTGGTATTCAAGAATATTGCCCTGGAGAGGGCGGACATGGAGCCTGTCGAGATATCCCCCATGGCGTCCGTGGTCGTGCTCTCCTCCGGACGCGACCCGGATATTTCCACGCAAGCAGGCGATGTGATCAGGCGGGATTACGGCTGTAACATGGTTCCCATGACCTTCCTTGCGGAAGTTCCCGATGCGGAGCGCGGCGCATTCGACCTTCGCTTCACGGATTCCGCCGGGGCCGCGGCCGCCTTTCTGCGCGATGTGGAATCCCTGGCGGGGCTCGCGATTGTTTTCGATCATGCTCTCGAGGCCGGGATGCGCTCCATGGAAGACGCTTCGCGGGCGCTCGAAGGCTTTTTTTGCCTGATCAAAACCTTTCTGGAATCCCCGGACGGTAAATTCGTAGCGCTCGTCGACCTGTCGGGGGCGCGCCGGGGAGCAGCCGGCAGTGTGCTCCGGGAAGGGCTGTTGGGCCTCTTTTTGAGCGCGAGCCACGAGCGCGGCGGGGTCCTGTTCCGGTCCGTGAGCGCGGGAGAAGACGCGGAGATTAGAAACGTGATTCGAGGAGCGCTCGACAGGAGCTGGCAATACACCGGGATAGCGATGGAAGGCGATCGGGTGCTCACTCTTGGAGGGGAGGCGGCGCCCGTTGTTTTCAGCGACCAGTCCGGCTTGAGCCTGGGGCCCGATGACGTGATCCTGCTATCCGGAGGGTGCTCGGGAATCATGGTCTATCTGGCGCGGAGCTTTGTTCCGTATGGCTGCAAAGTGGCTTTTGTGGGACGCACCTCCCCGCCGGCGGACCGGCGCGATTCCGGGAACGTGGAGGAAGCCGCCGACGGAGCCGCTCGGAACCTCGAGCGCAGCCGTGAAATCTTTCCGACGCTCGACAAGCTCCGGAAGGAAGGGATTCACGCTGAGTATTTTCAGTGTGATGTGACCGATCCGGAGAGCGTCTCGTCCGCCGTGCATGCCATTGAGGAGAGGCTGGGCAAGATCACCGGCATCGTTCATGGGGCGGGGGGCTTACGGGACGGCTTCATCCGCGACATGACCGCCGAAGATTTTTCCACCGTCGTTCGCGTCAAGCTGATCGGCGCATGGCGCCTCTTCGAGCAAACGCGGGCGGCGTTGAAATTCTTCACTGGTCTTTCTTCCGCCGCATGCATTCAGGGCAATCCCGGCCAAGCAAACTACGCCGGCGCCAACCGGGCCATGAGCGGTCTCATCGCCTACTGGAACACCCTCTACCCGGGTATTCTCTTCAAGGCCTTCATGCTGCCCCCGATCGAGGGCGCCGGAATGGCGGAGAACCCGGACGTGAGAGCGGTCATGAGGCTCATGAACGCCGGCTATGTCCATGTCGAGGAACTGTCGCGCTTGTTCTCGCGGGAGCTTTTCCTTGGAGCCCCGGAGGAGGTCTGGGTGCTCTTCATGCGGTCTCTTCCCGAGGTAAGGACGGCGTATCTCAAAACCGGCCATGCGGCATACGACCCGGACCTCGAAGCCAACGGCATGCTTTTTGACGCCGGAGCTTTCCCACTCATCGATCGTATCACCAGCATTAACCTCCAGACGGCCGAACTGGTTGCCGAGAGGACTTTCGACGGGGAGCGCGATCCATGGCTTGCGGATCACAAACCGTTCAAGTTCATGAAGCACCCGCTGGTTTCCGCCATCATGGGCCTGGAATTGTTGATCGAAGCGTGCCGGATGCTGCATCCGGACCTGAAGGTGAAAGGCGTTAGGGAGGCTCGGTTCCTGGACATGATCGAATGCTTGCCGGCTTTGCCCCGGCGTGTACAGGTTCATTGCCGGACCTCCGCGTGGACCGCCGAGGCGGTGGTGTGCGAGGCGTCCCTAGCGGCCGAAGGGATTTCCCCGGCAGGAAGACCTGTTGAGCGGATGCATCCGGGCTGCGGAGGCTTCGTTCTGCTGGCTGGGATGGTTGGGCCCTTGGCGGAGCCGGCGGATTGTCCCGTGAGAATGGACGAGTTAGACACACGGTCCATCGATCACGAAGAGATGATCAGGTGGTATGCCGAGCGAAGCGATTTGCATAACCGGTATCGAGTCATTGACATTCTGGACGGGACCGCCCCGGGAGCTGTCAGGGGCCGTATGATTTACCGCGAGACCATTGACTTCCAACCGCCGCGATTGACTGTCTACCAGTATTCCCCATACGTTCTGGAAGCTCTCTTTCAGATCGTCGGCTTTTACGTCTCCATGAGAGACGAAGCGGAAAAGCGCGGCATGATCCCGCTATCCATCGGTGAATTGCTTTTCGGGCGAAAGTGCGCGGATGGCGAAGAAGTCACGCTCGTGGCTCGCATGGTCGGTCAGGATGATCGGGGGATCACCTGGAACGCTCGAGCAACAAGCCGCGACGGCGAGCCCCTCATGATCGTCAACCAGCTCAAAATGGGCTGGTTTTAGAGGGGGGACCTTTCAATGAGCAGCACGGTAAAGAACGGCAACCAGTGGCGCGCGCCATTGCAGGTAATTCCGGGCATGCGGTTTTGCACCCTGGTACGCGTCCTGCGCCGGAACAGGTTCAGGGTTGATCGGGAATGTTGGGGGCGCGCGGGCTATCTTCTCCTCATGGGAGCACTCAATTCAACCCTCTACCACTTTGAAGAAGCCTTCCATGGATCACGGCCGGAAGCGACCGGATGCGAAAAACCGCCGCTTTTCATCGTCGGGCACTGGCGAAGCGGCACGACGCACTTGTTCAATCTCATGGGCCAGGACGAGGACCTGGATTTTCCCACCACCTATGAGGCGATATTTCCCCACCACTACCGTTACAGTCACAAGGACGGCGGCAAGATATTCGACTGGTTGACCCCAGGCAAACGGCCGATGGATAACGTGGCCTTTCGGGCCTCGACGCCGCACGAGGATGAATTCGCCGTCGCCGCGCTATGCGGGATATCGCCCTACCTGAGATTTCTTTTCCCCAGGACGGAGAATTCGGGCTACGCGTCCTTGGACCCTCTTCGCCTCCAACCCGAAGCGCTGGAGAGCTGGAAGGACGCCTTCACCCAGTACCTCGGAAAGCTCTCCCTTGGCAAGCGCCCCAAACGGTTGCTCTTGAAATCGCCTCCTCACATGGGCCGGATCGCCATGTTGCTTGACCTGTTTCCGGGGGCGCGGTTCGTGCATATCGTCAGGAACCCTTACGATGTCTACCTGTCCACCAAACACCTCTGGAAAAGCACTTTTTCCCGTTCCCACCTGCAGACGCCGGACTGGAAAGATATCGAAGAAATAATTCTATCCTGGTACGAGGAGCTCTTTTTTCTTTTTGAAAGGGATAGGCATCTCATCCCGGCCGGTGCGTTGCACGAGGTCAGGTACGAGGAACTCGAGCTGGATCCCTTGCGGAGCCTTGAAGGGATTTACAACGGCCTGGGACTGACCGGCTTCGAGCGATTCCGCGGCCGGGTTTCCCAATATCTCGAGACGCTCAAGTCCTACAAAAAGAATGCATTCCGCCTGGACGACACGGATCGAGAACAGGTAAGAGCGCGCTGGCACGAGACCTTCGTCCGGTATGGATATCCCGTGTGACGCAAGGTCTGCCCAGACACGGGAAGGGCGGGGCGGTGAGGTCAAGCGTTGGAGACCATTTGGGCGCCTCCGGAAAGGGAACGGCGGCGATGCGCGCGCGAGCGTCAGAGGTTGTTGCGTTGCGTTTCCCGGAAGGAAACGCCATCCTCGGGAACGTGATCTGTCCCGCCCAGTGCGGCCCGGCTCGGCGTCAGCGCACAAAACTTGCTATCCTCGAGGAAATCCTTGCGGCGATCGGAAACCGGCGCCCTTCGCGCGAGCGGTTCGCGCTCACAACGGATCGTCTCGGACGACCGCGATTCTCCATTGTGGGAGTGTTTTCCCCAGCCGTTTCTTTCAGTTGGGGAGGAGACCGGCTGTGGACGGCCTTGAGTCTCGATTGCTCGCGGTTGGGCCTGGACGCGGCCATGTCGCGGGAATTCCCCGCGGGCTACCCGTTTGCAAGGGCTTTTCGCGGCGAGGAATGGCGGCAAATTACCGGGAGCTTCGGCATGGAGGCGAGCCGGGGCGCCGCGCTGCTTTGGTCGGCAAAAGAGGCCGCCGCCAAGATGGCTGGGTGCGGGTTCCATCTGTTCGAGCCCCGGGATGTGAGCGTAACCGTCCTGGGCAAGGATGAATACGCCTGGCGTAGTGAAGTGAGTCTTCCCCCGACCGGCGAAACAAGTCCGGTTCGAGCCTATTCCTTCGAGCAAAATTGGGGTTGGATTTCCCTTGCTCTCCAGTAGTCGAATGGACTCCGCGATTTCGCCCCGGCGGCGCGCCGCCGGCCCGGGCGGTTCGATCAACCCCGCCCGCTACCTGGCCGGTCGCCTGCCGGACGCGGCGTTATGACTTACGGGGAGGTTCATTGGGGGGGCGGGAGCCGGTTTGTTCCGGCGGGGCCTGGCAGGGGGCGTTCTTGTGGACCAGGCGATCAAGAATAGCACAGTAAAGAGCGGTGAAGGTGCGGCACGAGCCGGAACCGTCCACCGCGTTGTCCTTGGGAAAATCGGCGTGGGGGCATTTGAGGTCGCAAAAGCGCATGTCATTCATCCTGACGGCGGTTCAGCGCGGCCCTGGCCGGGCCGCGTAACCGGGGCGTCGGCTCGGAGGGCGCGGCTCACTCGGCGCCGCTGTTTTCCAGGCGGGCCAGGGCTTGCCAGGCCCAGTCCAGGGAGGGGTCGAGTTCGAGGGCGACGCGGAAGTTTTCGATGGCGTCGTCTTTTCGTCCTAGTTCCCGGTAGTTGACCGCGATGTTGGCGTAATCGATGCCGGACCCGGGGTCGATTTTCAGGACATGCCGGAAGGCGTCGATGGCCCGTTCGTGTTGCTTGGTTTTAAAAAGGCAGACCCCGAGCAGGTTGTAGGCGTCCTGGCGTTCCGGGTCCGCGGCGATGGACTTTTCCAGGGCGGAAATGGCGCCATGGTAATCTTCCAGTTCCTTGCGGGCCAGGCCCAGGTAGGTCAGTATCCCGGCCAGGTCTTCCCCGGGCGGGTCCATTTCCAGGGCCAGGGTCAAGGCCTCGGCCGCTTCCCCGGCCAGTCCCTGTTCCAGGAGGGCCTGTCCCTGGTGAAAATGGAGGTAATAGCCCTCGGGATAGATTTCCAGGAGGCGCGAGAGGCCGAAAAAAGCCTCGGCGTCGTCGCCGGCGGCCAGGAGCTTGGCCGCGAAGAAGGGCACGCTGGCCCCCACGGCCCTTTCCCGGAAATGGGCGCCGGGGATTATCACGTACACGGCCGGAATTCCCAGGTCGGGGTGGGTGACGTCGACCACGTAGACTTCCAGGCCTTGCCCGGCCAGGGCGGCCGCGGCGCGTTCGATCTCCGTCTTGATATTGTCGGAGGCCAGGTTGGGCAGGGAGTCCATGGCCGCCAGGGGAGCGGGGCCGATGATGTAGTCGGCTTGGTCCGGGTCGGTGAACTTGGGCAGGCCGCTGGCCAGGAAGTTGGATTTGGTGTTGAAATCCCCTCCCAACTGGGCGACCTCGGTCAAGGCCCGGATGAGGGCTTTTTCCGGGTCGGACGCCGTGCCCGCGGTGAAGACTATTTCCGAGGACCCGGGGAAGGTGGCCGGGTCGTAAGCCAGGGCGGCGACCGTGGGAATGCCTTGTCCCAGGGAAAAGTCCTTGAGAAAGACCTGGACCCCGGCTCGCCGGAAGTTGTCCCGCAGTTCCCGGGAGACCGGGTTTTGGAGGGATTCCGGGTCTATGGACGGCGTGGCCAGCCGGCCCCGGGAAACCAGGGCCGAGACGTGCCGCTCGACCACCTCGAAGAGTCCCTGGCTGACGGCTTCTTCCAGGGTGTTGCCGGCGGAGGAGCCGTTGAACTGGTTTATTTCGTAAAACCAGTTGAAGGGGACGAGGCATTCCTGCTTGCGGGTCAGGTTGTAGCCGGTGGTCCAGGCCAGTTTCAGGCCGCCCAGGGCGAGCCGGGCCCGGTCCAGGTCCCGGGGGTCGTGGTGCACGGAGGCGGCCAGGTGTTCGAAGGGCATGGCCCGGTCCTTTACCTGGTCGTATTC
The DNA here is from genome assembly GCA_043806915.1 of Pseudomonadota bacterium. Taxonomy (GTDB): domain Bacteria; phylum Desulfobacterota; class Desulfarculia; order Adiutricales; family JAGVGV01; genus JAZDGM01. The sequence goes on from JAZDGM010000072.1 coordinate 13,580, forward strand.
GGCCTCGAACCAGGGCCGACGCCCGATGAAATGGTAAAAGCTGTATCTTTCCACCATTTCCATGACGGCGGACGCCTCGGCCTGGGCCGGGGTGGCGCCCTTGCCCATCTGCTTGCGAGTGGGCATGACTTCCAGGGCGTCCCGGCCGCAAACGCTGACAAAGACCGGAATATCCAGGCGTCCGTTGTCGATGCGCTCGGTCCGGTGAAGAAGGTCTATCCCCGCCGCGGTCATTTTTTCCCTGACCCGGGCGACGGTTATTTCGGGGCCGACGGTTTTGTCCTGATCCCAGGTATAACCCTTGAAGCAGTCTTTCAGAAATTCCTTGTCCATGGTATTGCCTAGGGCTCGCCCCGGGGTTCGGGAGCGCGGCCCGAATTTATCCTTTCAGTTTTTCCAACAGTAGGGCGTTGAGGGTTTGGGGATCGGCCTGGCCCTTGGTCATTTTCATTATCTTGCCCACGAAAAAGCCGACGACTTTTTCCTTTCCGGCCCTGAATTCGGCGACTTGGGCCGGGTTTTCGGCCAGGACCCGGTCGACGAAACCGACCAGTCGGCCTTCGTCGTTCATTACTTCCAGGCCCTTTTCCGTGACGATGGCGCCCGGGGCCCGGCCGGTTTGGAACATTTCCACAAAAACGGTCTTGGCGATCTTGCCGCTGATTCGGCCGGTTTGGATCAGGTCGATCAAGGCGGCCAGGTCCCCGGGGCTGACCGGGCAGCGGGAAATGTCCCGGCCGGCGGCGTTGAGTTCCCCTAGCAGCTCGGACAATATCCAGTTGGCGGCGGTCTTGGCCGGAGCTCCCGCCGCGGTCGCGGTTTCGAAGTACGCGGCCAGGGCCTTGGACCCGGTCAGGACGTCCGCGTCTCCGGACGGCAGCCCGTATTGTTCGATGAACCTCTTTCGCTTGGCCGCGGGAAGCTCGGGCAGGCCGGCCCGTATTTCCTCGATCCAGGCGGCCTCGATCTTCACGGGGAGCAGGTCCGGTTCCGGAAAATAGCGATAGTCGTGACTTTCTTCCTTGCCGCGCATGGGTTCGGTCAGGCCCTTGGCCTCGTTCCAGAGCCTGGTTTCCTGGGTCACGGCTTCCCCGTCCTCGAGAACGGCCCGTTGACGCCTGATTTCATATTCCAGGGCCCGGGTCACGTTTCGGAAGGAGTTCATGTTCTTGAGTTCGGTCCTGAGGCCGAGTTCCCGTTGGCCCACCGGTCGCAGGGACACGTTGGCGTCGCACCGGAAGCTGCCTTCCTCCATGTTGCCGTCGCAAATTTCGAGGTAGACCAGGATGTCCCGGACGGCCTTGAGGTAGGCCGCGGCTTCCTCCGGGGAACGCAGGTCGGGTTCGGACACGATTTCGATCAGGGGCGAGCCGGCCCGGTTGAGGTCCACATAGGAGATGGGCTTGCGGTCGTCGTGGACCAGCTTGCCGGCGTCCTCTTCCATGTGTATTCTGGTCAGCCCGATGCGTTTGGCCTGGCCGCCGACCTCGATGTCGATCCAGCCCTTTCCGCAGAGCGGTTCCTCGAACATCGAAACCTGATACCCCTTGGGCAGGTCGGGGTAGAAGTAGTTCTTCCGGGCGAAGACGGATTTAAGGGCGATGCGGCAGTTGAGGGCCAGTCCCATTTTTACCCCGAATTCGACGACCTTGCGGTTGAGCGTCGGCAGGACGCCGGGCAGGCCCAGGCAGATGGGGCAGGTGTGGGAATTGGGGGGCGCCCCGAACTCCGTGCTGCACGAACAAAATATCTTGCTCTTGGTTTGGAGTTGAGCGTGGATTTCCAGGCCGATGACTGTTTCGAAATTCATTCCCTTAACCCTCGAGAGGCGGCAAATTTGTTGCCGGGAAAGTATCATCCCGTTATCCATTAGTCAAGGCGGGTTGAAGCGTCCCGGGGGCGGCCAGGCGCCGCTCCGGCCCGATAGGAAATAACCGGGGGCCAGGCTAAAATAAGCTCTTGCCAGGTCGGCGAGCCCGGGATTAAGATTGGCGCCGACAGGGAGCGACATGATTCCAAGGGAAAACAAACTGTTGATACCGGCGTTGCTGGGGCTGGTTTTTTTCGGCGCGGGCACGCTGGGATACACGCTGATAGAAGGTTGGAACCTTCTCGATTCCTTTTATATGACGGTCATAACCCTGGCCACCATCGGGTATGGGGAAATCCGGCCCCTCAGTCCGGGGGGTCGGATTTTCACTATTTTCCTGATTTTTTTTGGGGTCGGGAACGTGGCCTACCTGGTGGGCCAGTTGACCCGGGCGATGGTGGAAGGCAGCCTGCAACGGGTATTGGGGAGGCGGAAGTTGGAGCAACAGATCAAAAATTTGAATAATCACTTTATCCTGTGCGGCTACGGACGCATCGGGCGGATGGTGGGCCAGGAAATACAGGCCCGGCAGAAACGCCTGGTGGTGGTGGAAAACAACCCCCAGGTCATTGAACAGATTGAACGGGACGGGCTCCTGTTCATCAAGGGGGACGCCTCGGACGAGGACAACCTCATTTCCGCCGGAGTCAATCAGGCGGCGGGCTTGATCTCCGCGGTCAGTTCCGACGCCGACAACCTCTATATCATCCTGACGGCCCGGGGGCTCAACCCCGACCTTTTCATTCTGTCCCGGGCCAACGAGCAGCGTTCCATCAAAAAGCTCAAGGGCGCGGGAGCGGACCAGGTGGTGTCCCCGACCTTGATCGGCGCCCGGAAGATGGCCCAGGCCATTTTGCGGCCCGCCGTGGCCGATTTTCTGGAAACCACGGTTCACGGCGGCATGGGCATGGACCTGGCCATGGAGGAGATACTGGTCACGCCCCAATCCCGGATAAAAAACGTGACCTTGCAGGAATCCAACATCAGGCGGGACCTGGACCTGATCATCATCGCCATCAAGACCTCCGACGGCCGGATGTTGTTCAACCCCTCGGCCCAGGCCATGATCCGGGAAGGGGACACCCTGATCGGAGTCGGTCGGCAGGACAACATGGACCGCTTGTGCGAGCTTTTGGGCGCCAATTCGGACCATGCGCCCCGGTATTTCCGCAATTCCAAGAACCCCTTTCCCTCGGCCTGAAACACCGGGAGGTCCATGATGATTTATCTTGATCACAACGGCACGACGCCCATCGCTCCGGAGGCGGCCCTGGCCATGAGGCCCTTTCTGGAAGGGGCCTTCGGCAATCCCAGCAGCGACTATGATTTGGGGCGAACGGCCCGAACGGCCCTGGAAGAGGCCCGGGCCCGGGTCGCCGAACTGATCGGCGCCGCGCCCGACGAGGTTGTCTTCACCTCCGGGGGGACCGAGTCCGACAACTGGGCGCTCAAGGGGCCTTTTTTCCGGTCCGAGGGGCCGTTTCACCTGATTGCTTCCCGCATCGAGCATCCGGCCGTGATCAACCCGGCCCTGTTTTTGATGACCTTGGGCGCCAAGGTCGACTTTGTCCGCGTGGGTCCCGACGGCGCCGTGGACCCGGAAGAAGTCCGCGGGGCGATCAGGCCGGAAACCAAGCTGATTTCCATAATGACGGCTAATAACGAGACCGGGGTGCTCCAGCCGCTGGAAGCGATTTCGCGGCTCGCCCGGGACCGGGGAATATTGCTCCACACCGACGCGGCCCAGGCAGTCGGCAAAATCCCCCTGGACGTCGAGCGGTTGGGCGTCGACTTGCTGACCGTCGCCGGGCACAAGCTTTACGCCCCCAAGGGCGTGGGCGCTCTTTATATCCGCCGGGGACTGGAACTAGAACCGCTCCTGCACGGGGCCGGCCAGGAGTCCGGGCGGCGGGCCGGGACCGAAAACGTGCTTTTGGCCGTGGGCCTGGGCGCGGCGGCGGAGGTCTGCCGGCGGAGCATGGCCGTGGAGGCTCCCCGCCAGGCGGCCCTACGCGACCGCCTGGTGGAGCTGATCGCCAGGGACTGGCCTTCGGCCGTCCTGGTCGGCCGGGCCTCGCCGCGTCTGCCCAACACCGTCAACATCTGTTTTCCCGGACTGATCGGCGCCGAGCTTTTGGCCCGGACGCCGGAAATAAGGGCTTCCACCGGCGCGGCTTGCCACGCCGGCGAGGTGAGGATCAGCCCCGTGCTCGGCGTGATGGGGCTTTCGAGCGAGGTCGCCGGCGGAGCGGCCCGGCTGTCGTTGGGCCGGTCCACCACGGCCGGGGACGTCGACCTGGCCGCCGCCGGTCTGATTCGGGCGGCGCGGGAGTTGGCGGGGAGACGGGGCTAGGTTTTTTCCTACATTTTTGTAGGATTTATTGGAAAGCCGTTCGACGTTTTTGTAGGTTTTCCGGGCCGGGTTTTTTTACTATTCTTTAATATCCATGAAAAACAACGGATTAAGCAAGGCAGGTTTTTGGCCTGCCTCTTGCTTGAATAGGTTGACAATTATTAGGAGCACTAAAAACCCGGCTCCGTTTGTAAAGAATGGCAAAATAGCTGGTCGCGCGAGCGGGACGGGGAAACAATATGAACGAATTTATCGAAACAAGAGAAAAATTGCTGGAAAAACTGGCCGGGCAAGGGTTGGCGATCGATTTCGCCGGGGAGTACGCCGGCTTGATGGACCGGCGCCTCCAGGAGCTTTTCGCGCGGGCCGCCGGGGCCGCCGGACCGCCCAAGGGGTTGGCCCTGGCCGCCATGGGCGGGTTCGGCCGGGGGGAGTTGGCGCCGTATTCCGACGTGGACCTGCTTTTTCTGACCGATGGCGGGGCCGGACTCAAGGGGTTCGGAAACCTGGTCGAGGCGGTGCTCTACCCCCTTTGGGACATGAAGCTGGATGTCGGGCACGCGGTGCGGACCCCGGACCAGTGCCTGGAGATGGCCCGGGAGGATTTCGCCACCCTGTCCACCCAGCTTGACGCCCGTTTCCTGGCCGGGGACCAGGCGGTTTTCAACGAACTAGTGACCAGGCTGAACCGTTGGCTGGCGGCCAAGTCCAGGAAACACTCTTTTTTCAAGGACCTCACGGCTTCGGTGTCCGCCAGGCGGAGGAAATACGGGGCCAGCCCCTACCTGCTCGAACCCAACGTCAAGGAAGGGCAGGGGGCCTTGCGGGATATCCACGCCGTGCACTGGGCCGGGGCGGGCATTTACAACCTGCGGCGCCTGGAGCAACTGGTGGAGGCCGGGCTGCTGTCCCGGGACCGGGTCCGGGAGTTGGACGAGGCCCATCGCTTCATGACCGGGGTGCGGCTGCATCTGCACCGGCTGTCCGGGCGGAAGAACGACGTCTTGACTTTCGACCTCCAGGAAAACCTGAGCCGGGAACTCGGATTCGAGGGCGACGGGCACATATCCGGCGTGGAACAATTCATGGGGGTTTACTACACCCATGTATACCGGGCCAAGGGGACGCTGGACTTTTTTCTGAGCCGGGTTCAGGACGATCTTGTTCCTTCCCGGATTTGGCGGATGACGCAGCTCCCCCGCCGGGTGGAAAAGGGCTTGACTCTTTTGCGGGGCCTGGTGGAGCTCGGCGGGTCCGCGGAGGTCCGGCGCCGTCCGATCCTGATTATGCGGGCCTTCGAGGTCAGCGCGTCCTCGGGGCTCCCCCTCAGCCAGAGAAGCCTGGAAGTGATCCGCATGAACATGGACCTGGTGGATGACGATTACCGCCGGGACCCGGCCGCGGCCGCGAGTTTTCTGCGCGGACTGACGGCTATTCCGCCCCGGAGGAAGAATGCGTCCGGCCCCACGGCCGCGATGCAGGTGTTGGACTTCCTGGAGTCCTACATTCCGGAGTTGGCCAAGGTCAAGGCCCAGGTCCAGCATGATGCGTATCACGTCTACACCGTGGACGTTCACCTGGTCGTCACCCTGATGGAATTGAAACGGCTGGCCATGGGCGAGCGGGCCGACGACGTCGGGGCCTTTGACCTGTCGGTGCTGAACAAGGTCAAGGACCGGCGGATACTGTTTTTGGCCGCGTTGCTGCACGACATCGGCAAGGGTCATGGACATGATCACGCCCGCCTCGGGGCGGAGATGATTCCGCCCATCGGCGCCCGGCTGGGGCTGGGGGAGGACGAGACCGACGCCCTGCGCTATCTGGTGGAAGACCACCTGTTCCTGGCCGAGACGGCCACCCGCCGGGACCTGACCGAGGAGAAGCTGATTGTCAATTGCGCCAGGCGGGTGGGCGACGTGGACCGGCTGAACATGTTGTACCTTCTAACCTCGGCCGATTCCCTGGCCACCGGGCCGGGCGCCATGAGCCCGTGGAAGGCTTCCTTGCTGCGGGAATTGTATTCCAAGGTCTTCCGGGTGCTGACCAAGAGCGATTTGGCCTTGCGGGAAACGGCCCGCCGGACCGACCGCCTGTTGATGGAAGTGGCCGGGCGCCTGGAAAACCGCCTGACCCCGACCCAGCTCGACGCCCATCTGGAAAAAATGTCGGCCCATTACCTGTCCGTGATGGATGTCGATCAGGTGGTGCGACATATCCTGTTGGAACGGGACCTGGTGGACGGCAAAAAGCAGCTTGTCTGGGAGGTGGAGGAAAAGGACGGCCACTGCGAGGCGACCATTCTGACCAAGGACCGGCCCGGACTGCTGTCCCGCATGGCCGGCGTGTTCACCCTGCACAACATCAACATCCTGGGCGCCCAGGTTTTCACCCGGGCCAACAATATCGCCCTGGACGTCTTTCAGGTCGGCTATCCTCCGGACCGGGTCTTCCAGGACAAGGCCTGGGCCAAGGTCAGGGAGGACGCCCTGGGGGTCCTGACCGGCAAGCTGGCCCTGGATTACCGCCTGGCCCAGAAGCGGCCCATGTTGAAGGCGTCCCTGCCCGGAGGCGGCCGGCGGCCGGACGAGGTGAAGATCGATAACGAGACTTCCGATTTTTACACCATCGTGGAAGTTTACACCTACGACCGCCTGGGACTGCTGTACGACGTGACCAGGACGCTTTACGATTTGCAATTGTCGATTAATATCGCCAAGATATCCACCAAGGCCGACCAGGTTGTGGACGTTTTCTACGTGCGCGACTTTTTCGGGGAAAAACTGGTGGACGAGATACAGATAAGGGAATTGAAGGACGCCCTTCATTTCACGCTTGCCCGATGAACTAACTAATTGCCGGGTCCGGAGACGACCCGGCCTCTCGAAGGAGGAGCAGATGACGCCCAAGGAAGTATTGGAGATGATCAAAAAGCACAACGCGGTCATGTTCGACCTCAAGTTCATGGACTTTGTGGGGACTTGGCAGCATTTCAGCGTTCCGGTGAGCGAGGTGGACGAGTCCATCTTCGAGGAAGGACTGGGCTTCGACGGGTCCAGCATCAGCGGTTGGCAGCCGATTCACGCTTCCGACATGCTGGTCATTCCCGACCCCGCCACGGCCCAGATGGACCCCTTTACCTGCCACCCCACCATGTCCGTGATCTGCGACATCGTGGACCCGGTCACCAAGGAGCCTTATTCCCGGGACCCGCGCAATATCGCCAAGAAGGCCGAAAAATATCTGCTCCAGACCGGCATCGGCGACACGGCTTTCTTCGGCCCGGAAGCCGAGTTCTTTGTTTTCGACGACATCCGGTTCGACTGCAAGCCCCAGGGTTCCTACTACTTCCTGGATTCCAGCGAAGGCATCTGGAACAGCGGCCGGGTCGAGAACCCCAACCTGGGGTACAAGCCCCGCTTCAAGGAAGGGTACTTCCCCGTGGCGCCCACGGATTCCATGCAGGACCTCCGGACCGAAATGGTGCTCGTGCTGCAAAGCATGGGCATCCGGGTCGAGGCCCAGCACCACGAGGTGGCCACCGCCGGACAGAGCGAGATCGACATGAGGTTCTCCCCCCTGGTCCAGATGGCCGACAACCTGATGCGGTTCAAATACGTCATCAAGAACGTGGCCCGGCGCAACAACAAGACCGTGACCTTCATGCCCAAGCCCATTTTCGGGGATAACGGCTCGGGCATGCACGTCCACCAGAGCATCTGGAAGGACGGCAAGCCCTTGTTCGCCGGCGACGGTTACGGCGGATTGTCGGAAATGGCCCTGTATTACATCGGCGGCATTTTGAAGCATTCCTCGGCCTTGTGCGGCTTCACCAACCCCACCACCAACTCCTACAAGCGGTTGGTCCCGGGTTATGAAGCTCCCAACAAGATGGCTTATTCCAGCCGGAACCGTTCGGCCGCCATCCGCATTCCCATGTATTCGGCCAACCCCAAGACCAAGCGGGTGGAAGTCCGGTTCCCCGATCCTTCCTGCAACGGGTACCTGGCCTTTTCCGCGATGTTGATGGCCGGCCTGGACGGCATCCAGAACAAGATTCACCCCGGCGATCCGCTGGACCGCGACATTTACGCCCTGTCTCCCGATGAATTGGCCGAGGTCCCGACCGCTCCGGGCTCCCTGGACGAATCCCTGGCGGCCCTGGAAGCGGACCACGACTTCCTGCTGCGGGGCGACGTCTTCACCCAGGACGTCCTCGACACCTGGCTGGAATACAAGAAGGAGAAGGAAATCGACGCGCTCCGGCTGCGTCCCCATCCCCTGGAGTTCCACCTGTATTTCGACTGCTAGGGCCCGTCGGGGCTTGGCGGAGGGAGCCTCCGACTATTTTGGGGGTTCCCCTAACGACTTTTTCTTAGTATAACCTTTATCCGCTCTTGTTTTTTAAGCCCGGCTCGCAAGGGCCGGGTTAAGCGGGAGCGAGGCGAGCGGCGGCTGGATGCCGGGTCCGGTTGGGGACCCGAAAAAAGATTGACGGAAAAAGAGGTTTTTTTGGCCGACGTTGGACTTGGGCACGACCGGAGCGAAATGGTCCTCAGCCAGTTTTCTTCGGCGGAACGGGAAACCTTGGTGCGGGATCAACCCGCGCGCGAGGCTTTGTCGGCCCTAGCGCTTTACTCGCCGGCCCTGACCCAGGCCCTTTCCGCCCGGGTGGACCTGGCGCGGTGGCTTTTTCTGGAAAACGCCTTCTTGAGACCGGCCAACCTCGAAAGCATGCCTTTCGAGCTGGCCGCCGGACTACGGAACGCGTCCGGACTGGAGGACCTTCAGGCCGGTCTCCGGCGCTATAAGCTGAAGGAATTTTCCCGGCTGGCGGCGCGGGACCTGACCGGACGGGCCGACCTGGCCGAGGTGGTGGGGGTCCTTTCGGCCCTGGCCGACGCCAGCCTGGGGTTGGCCCTGGAGACGGCCTTGAGACTCACGGCCGAGCGGAACGGGCTGACGCCCCAGACCCTCGGTTTTTCCCCGGTGGTGCTGGGCATGGGCAAGCTGGGGGCGCGGGAACTGAATTACAGTTCCGACGTGGACTTGATCTATCTATTCAAGCCGCGAGCCCAGGCCGGTCCGGCCCCCGCGCCCGGAATCCTGGCCGATCAGGTTTTTTCCCTGGTCAGCCGGGCCTTGTCCGAGGTGACCGAGGATGGCTTCGTCTTTCGGGTGGACCTGAACCTGCGGCCCGGCGGCAAGGATGGGGCCTTGGCCCAGTCCCTGGAGACGGCCCTGAAGCATTACCAGCTTTTGGGCCGGCCGTGGGAACGGCTGGCCCTGCTCAAGGCCCGACCGGTCGCGGGCGACTTCGAGGCCGGAAGATGGTTTCTCGCCGAACTTTCCCCTTTTATTTTTAGACGTCACCTGGATTACAACTCCCTCGAGGAACTCAAGGACCTCAAGGCCCGCTTCAATCGGGAAAAGGCGGTCAAGCTTTCCCGGCTGTCCGGCGCCGGTCGGAGCCGGCCGGCCGTGGATATAAAGCTCTCCCCGGGCGGCATTCGCGAGATCGAGTTTTTCGTCCAGACCCTGACCCTGACCTTCGGCGGGCGCCTGCCGCACTTGCGCCTTTCCGGGACCCTGGAGACCCTCGCGGCCTTGGCCGGGGAAGGGGTGATCAGCGACGAGGACCGGAACGAGTTGAGTCGGTCCTACATTTTTTTGCGGACCCTGGAGCATCGCCTGCAGTTGCGGGAATTGACCCAGACCCAGACCCTGCCCCGGGACCTTGAGTCGCTGGACAACCTGGCCCGGTCCATGGGGTTCGACCGGGAGCCCCGGGAAGCGTTCGACGTCGAGTTGAAGGCCCGGATGAGCCGAGTCGGGGCCAGGTTCGATTCCCTGTTGGTCGAACCGGGAAAAAAGACGCCCCTGGTCGAGTCCGACCGGGAGGAATGGATTCAACGTCTCTTGGACGGCTTGTCGGACGACGAGGCCAGCCGGGGCATTCTGGCCCGGGTCGGCTTCCGCCGCCCGGACGCGGCCCTGGCGGCCCTGCGGGCCATTCAGGAACAACGGTTCCTGCCCGTCCCCCTGGTGCGGCGGTACGGGCGTCACCTGGAACGGCTCCTGCCGTCCCTGGTCGCCGGCGCCGCGTCCACTCCGGACCCGGATAGGGCCATCCTGCACTTGGAGCGGTTCATGGCCGCCATCGGCCCCAAGGCCGGATTTTTCATCCTACTGGAAGAAAACCCCAGGTTGATCAATCTGCTTTCGGTCCTGTTCGGGTCGTCGGATTACTTGTCCAGCGTGCTGATCAACCATCCCGGCATCCTGGACAGCCTGATCGACCGGCGTAGCGGACGGCCGGTCAAGGACAGAAAGGCCCTGGCCCAGGACCTCGGCGACATGCTGGGGCGAGAGGACGATCCGGAAACGGCCCTGACCATTATCCGCCGGTTCAAGAACGATGAAACCTTGCGCATCGGCTTGTACGATCTCCTGGACAAAATCGGTTACACCCAAATCAGGACTCAATTGACCGACCTGGCCGAGTTGGTCATGGAGCGGACCATGGAATTGGCCGCCGGACTGATTTTGCCGGGGTGGGTCCCCGGGGCCGGCTTTCCCCTCGCGGTCATGGGGCTGGGCAAGCTCGGCGGACGCGAATTGTCGTACGGCAGCGATCTCGATCTGATTTTCATCCTGGACCAGGACTGGAACGAACGGGTCAAGGGCCTGGAGACCGTGGTCAAGCTGGCCCAGCGTTTTATCAGCTACCTGTCCGTCCATTTGGAGGCCGGGCCGGGGTATGAGATCGATTCCCGCCTGCGTCCCTCGGGAGGCCACGGCCCCCTGGTGACCACCTTGTCGTCCTTCGCCAAATATCACGAAACATCACAGCTTTGGGAGCGACAGGCGTTGTTGAAGCTGCGCCGCGTCGTGGGGTCGACGAGCTTGGGACGCCGGGTCAAGGCCGCCGCCAACCAGGCCATTTTCCACCGACCCCTGCCCGAGGACGCGGCCGCGAGGATTCATAACCTTCGCCGGAGGATGGGACGGGAAAGGGGACGGATAAAACCGGGGACGATCAACCTGAAATTTTCCCCCGGGGGCCTGGTTGACGCCGAGTTTCTGACCCAGTACCGCCAGATGGTCCTGGGGGGGAAGGCCGGGGGCGGCCCGCGGTCCCAGACCACCCGCGTCGCCCTGGCCGCCCTGGTCAAGTCCGGCGAGGATCGCGACGGCTTGGCCGAGGTGATCCCGGCCTATGATTATCTCAGCCGGGCGTCGAGCCGCCTGGGCTTGATCTACGCCCGGTCCGGCGACCGGGCGGCCTATACCCGGGAAGAGATCGACGCGGCCCATCTGCCCGAAGCCGGAACGAGCGGCGCCGCCAGGCTGATGGAAGCCATGGCGGTAATTAGGACCGCCTATGAAAAAACCTTTGGAGGGGGGATCGATGACTCCGGCGAATAATACGCGCTTCGTTGGTCCCAGGAGTTACTCGGACCGGGACTTGATCGAGGCTTGTCCCTTTCTGGCCGACTTGGTGGGCGAGGGGGCCTGGCGGGACGCCGCGGCGGGGACGCCGGCGGACGAGCCCTGGGACGAAGGCGGCCTGACGCCGTCCCTGTCGGTTTTTCGACGGGAGTTTAGAAAGATAAGTCACGACGCCGAGCGGGCCTTGTTGATCCTGCGCCGGCTGCGGGTCAAGACCTTGCTCGCCCTGGCCCGGGCCGACCTGGAAGACCGGGTCAAGCCCCACCAGCTCCGGGCCCGGCTGAAGGGCTTGTCCGAGGTGTTGGTGCAAGGCGCCTGGCTGCTGGCGGAAAACGGGCTTCGCGAGAGGTACGTTCATCCGCTGATTTTGGAACGCCGCAACATTAATCCGCCCTTGGCCATCTGTTCATTGAGCCGCCTGGGAGCGGGGGAGCCTTGGTACACCACCGGGCCGGCCCCGATATTCGTTCATTCGCGGGCCGCCGAATTCGCGCCCGCGCTGACGGAAAAGGATTTCGCCGCGGCGCGGCGCTCGGGCAAGGAGTGGCCGCCCGCCCGGGACTATTTCCACCGCTTGGCCCGCCGGACCATGTCCTTCCTTTCGGTCCCGGACCCGGCCGGCAAGGGGTTCGACCACATGGCCGAGGATTACGCCCCGGACCGGGTCCCCATTCTTCCGGGGGCCCTGGTGGTGTTGTTTTCGGCGTTCGAGGAGCATTTTTCGGGCCGGAGGCCGGTCAAGGAGCGTCTGGCCTTGTTGCGACTCCGTTTTTTGGTGGGGCAGGACCGCCTGGGCCGGGCCGTGGAGGCGGCGGCGCGGGGGATTCTGCTGCGCACCGCCGCTGAATTGGGCTCGCGCCTAAAGGCGGGGCTGAACGCCTGGTATCGGGACCGGGCCGTTTCCGAGGGGCTGCCCCTAACCCGGGGCGGGCTGCTGGATATCGAACGGGGCGTGCGGTTGGTTCAATTCCGCCACGCCGCCGCGGACCCTAAATTCCTGGAGCCGTCCCCGCTCAAGTCCCTCGACGCCCTGACCGAGGCGGGAGTGATAAACGGGGACGAGCGCTTGATCCTGACCCGGTCCTACGCCTGGCAATGGTTCCTGGTCAACCGCATGGCCTTGTTGGGGCGACGGGCCGGCTTGGACCGGGAAGCCCTCGGCTCGGGCCGGCTCGACGCGGCCCTGGGGTTGGAAGGGGCCTCGGAACGGACTATTAGAATGATGAAATCGGCTCAGGGCGTGCTTTCCGGATTGGTCAGGGAGACCGGCCGGGAGCGCGCGGCCCTGACTTTGTAGGGCCGGACTTCCCTCCGACGGGAACAGGCCCGGCGGGAATTTTTCCCGGTTATTCCGGGAAAATTGAAAATACTTCCAGAAGGCGCGGGAAAAACCAGAGATGAATTTTGGACTGCCGACCAAGGAAGGGTTGTACGACCCTTCGTTTGAACGCGACTCATGCGGCGTGGGCTTCGTGGCCAATATCAACGGCCAACGGACCCACGACATTCTAGAACAAGGAATGCAAGTGCTGGTCAATCTTTGCCACCGGGGCGCGGTGGGCGCCGATCCCTTGACCGGCGATGGGGCGGGCCTTCTTTTTCAGATTCCGGATGAATTCTTCCGGAGCGGGGCAGCGGGGCTGGACTTCGAGTTGCCGGCGGCGGGACGGTACGCCGCGGCCATGGTTTTTCTGCCCATCGATCGTTTCGCGGCCCGGGAGTGCATGCGCATCATGGAAGACGAGGCCTCGGCCCTCGGCTGCCGGGTCCTGGGGTGGCGCAAGACGCCCATCAACAAGCTGGCGGTGGGGTTGACCGCCCAGGCCAACTGCCCGGACGTGGCGCAATTTTTCGTGGAGGGCCCGGACGGGGACGCGGCCGCCTTCGAGCGTCGACTGTACCTGATTCGCCGCCGCGTCGAAAAAAGGGTTTGGGCCTCGGAAGCCAAGGGCATGGGGTCCTTCCACATTCCCAGCTTTTCGAGCCGGACCATCGTGTACAAGGGGATGATGCTGGCGCCCCAGGTCCCCCATTTCTATCCCGACCTGGCCAGCCCGGCCATGACCAGCGCCCTGGTCGTGGTCCACCAACGCTACAGCACCAACACCTTCCCCACCTGGGCCCTGGCCCAGCCCTTCCGCTTCCTCGGCCACAACGGGGAGATAAACACTCTTCGCGGCAATATCAACAACATGAGGGCGCGGTACCATACCCTGGCGTCCGATCTTTTCGGCGACCGCCTGCGGGAGCTTTTTCCCATCATCATCCAGGGGGGCAGCGATTCCGCCTGTTTCGACAACATGCTGGAACTGCTGGTCATGTCCGGGCGCAGCCTGCCCCACGCCATGATGATGATGATGCCCGAGGCCTGGGGCGCCAAATATTACATGGGCAACGACCGCCGCGCCTTTTACGAATTCCACGCCATGTTCATGGAACCCTGGGACGGGCCGGCGGCCATGGTGTTTTCCGACGGCTCCCAGGTCGGCGCGGCCCTGGACCGCAACGGCCTGCGCCCCCTCCGGTACGTCATTTCCCGCGAAGGCTTGATCGTGCTGGCCTCGGAAGTGGGGGTCCTGGACATTCCCCCCGGCGAGGCGGCTTTCAAGGGCCGACTGAGCCCGGGGAAGATGGTGCTGGCGGACACCGTTCGCCAACGCTTCCTCGGGGACGAGGAAGTCAAGGCCTTTGTTTGTCGGCGTCGGCCTTATCGTCGTTGGGTGGAAGCCAACCGGATCGAGCTGCGGGGCTTGTTCGGCGGCACCGGCGGGGTGCTGGCGGACCGACAGAGCCTGTTCGACCGTTGCCGGGCCTTCGGCTATTCCCGGGAAGATTTGAGGGTGATCATCGAGCCCATGGTCCGGGACGGCAAGGAGCCCGTGGGTTCCATGGGCGACGACACGCCCCTGGCCGTGCTTTCCGACGTGCCGCGACTTCTGTTCAATTATTTCAAGCAGCTTTTCGCCCAGGTCACCAACCCGGCCATCGACCCCATCCGCGAGGAGCTGGTCATGTCCCTGACCACCTACCTGGGCACCCAGGGCAACCTCCTGTCCGAAACCCCGGAACACGCCCGCATGCTCAAGCTGGCCACCCCCATCCTGACCTGCGAGGACATGGCCAGGATCAGGGCCGCCAAGCAGCCCGAATTCCGGCACCAGACCATTTCCACGGTCTTTCCGGCCGCCTCGGGCGAGGCCGGGCTGGAAGAGGCCCTGGAGCGCATCCAGGACCAGGCCGAAAAAGCGGTGCGGGACGGTTTTTCCATTCTAATTCTTTCCGACCGGGAAGTTAACCCCCAGAACGCGCCCATGCCCAGCCTGCTGGCCTCGGCGGCCGTCAACCGCCGCTTGACCCAGACCGGGCTGCGGACCAGCGTTTCGATCATCATCGAGTCCGGCGAGCCCCGGGAGGTGATGCACTTCGCCCTCCTGCTCGGTTACGGCGCCACCGCCGTGAGCCCGTACCTGGCGTACGAGGTCATCTCGGTGCAGTTGGAGGAAGGCCATTTCGCCGTGGGGTTGAGCATTCAGGACGCGGTGGAGAATTATATCCACGCCATTGAAAAAGGCCTGCTCAAGATTTTTTCCAAGATGGGCATCAGCACCCTGCGCAGTTATCGGGGCGCCCAGATATTCGAGGCCCTGGGGTTGTCCCAGGCCTTGATCGACAAATATTTCACCCTGACCCCGTCCCGCATCGGGGGGCTCGACGTCATGGACGTGGCCCGCGAATCCCTGGCCCGGCACCATAACGCCTACGGCGCCCGCCGGATTCGGTCCTCGGTGCTGGACAGCGGCGGCGACTACGCCCTGAGGAGGGACGGCCGGCGCCATATGTGGACGCCCGAGACCATCGGCGCCCTGCAACGGGCCGCGCGGGAGAACAACCGGGATTATTACCGCAAGTTCGCCGCGGGCATAAACGACCAGGCGGGCCGGCGCTGCACCTTGCGGGGGTTGTTCGATTTCAAGAGCCAAACCCCGGTTCCCCTGGAAGAGGTGGAACCGGCCGCGCAAATAGTCAAAAGGTTCGTCACCGGCGCCATGAGTTTCGGCTCCATCAGCCGGGAAGCCCATGAAACCATGGCCGCGGCCATGAACCGCCTGGGCGGGAAGTCCAACAGCGGCGAGGGCGGGGAAGACCGGCGTCGCTACGAGCCCGGTCCCGGGGGAGAGAACCTTTGTTCGGCCACCAAGCAGGTGGCCTCGGGTCGGTTCGGGGTGACCACCGAATACCTGATCAGCGCCGCCGAAATACAGATAAAAATCGCGCAGGGGGCCAAGCCCGGCGAGGGCGGGCAGCTTCCCGGGCACAAGGTCAACGCGGAAATCGCCAAGGTGTGCCATTCCACGCCCGGGGTCAGCCTGATCTCCCCGCCGCCCCACCACGATATTTATTCCATCGAGGACCTGGCCCAGTTGATCTTCGATCTCAAGAACGTCAACCCCCGGGCCAGGATCAACGTCAAGTTGGTCTCCGAGGTCGGCGTGGGCACCGTGGCGGCCGGAGTGGCCAAGGGGCACGCCGACGCGATCCTGATTTCCGGCGGCGACGGCGGCACCGGCGCCAGCCCCTTGTCGAGCATCAAGCACGCCGGGGTTCCCTGGGAACTCGGCCTGTCGGAAGCCCATCAGGTCCTGGTGAAAAACGACCTGCGGGGCCGCGCCAGGCTCCAGACCGACGGCCAGATTCGGACCGGCCGCGACGTGGCCGTGGCGGCCCTGCTTGGGGCCGAGGAATACGGTTTCGCCACCGCGCCCTTGGTGTCCCTGGGCTGCGTGATGATGAGGAAATGTCATCAGAACACCTGTCCCATGGGGGTGGCCACCCAGGACCCGCGGCTCCGGGCCAGGTTTCAGGGCCGGCCGGAACATTTGATCAATTATTTCCATTTCGTGGCCGAGGAACTGCGGGAAATCATGGCCGGCCTGGGCCTGCGGACCGTGGACGAGATGATCGGCCGGTCGGACCTGCTTCGGGTCGCGGATGGAGTGGAGCATTGGAAGGCCCGGAAACTTGATTTTTCGTCCATTTTTCACCGGGCCGAGGGGCCGTATGAGGGCGCCGCCGTGCGGTGCGTCCAAGCCCAGGACCACGGCCTCGACAACATTCTGGACCGTCGCTTGATCGAGCTGGCGGCGCCGGCCATCTTGCGGAAGGAAAAGGTGCGTTGCGACCTGCCCATCCGGAACGGCGACAGGACCGTCGGGGCCATGCTCAGCGGGGAATTGGCCCGGAAGTACGGTCAGGACGGCTTGCCGGACGATTCCATCACCCTGAAATTCACCGGGTCCGCCGGGCAGTCCTTCGGGGCTTTTGGCATGAAGGGCCTGACCCTGATTTTGGAAGGCGACGCCAACGACTACGTCGGCAAGGGCCTTTCCGGCGCCCGCGTCATAGTCAGAAAACCGGAAGAGGCCGCCTTCGACCCTTCCCGGAACATGATCGTCGGTAACGTCGCCCTATACGGGGCCACTTCCGGCGAGGCGTTCCTGGGCGGCCTGGCCGGGGAGCGTTTCGCCATCCGCAACAGCGGGGCCAAGGTCGTGGTCGAGGGCGTCGGGGACCATGGATGCGAGTACATGACCGGCGGGCTGGTGATCGTCCTGGGAAAGACCGGGGTCAACTTCGCGGCGGGCATGTCCGGCGGCATCGCCTACGTCTGGGACCCGGAACAAGACTTCGACCTGCGGTGCAACCTGGACATGGTCGATATTGAACCGGTCAACCAGGCCGAGGATTCGATTTTGCTCCGGTCCATGATCGAAAAGCACCTGCGCGCCACCGGCAGCGTCCGGGCCAGGATACTCCTGGACGATTGGGACCACAGCCTGTCCCTGTTCGTCAAGGTCATGCCCATGGAATACCGCCGGGCCCTGGGCCAGATGGCCAAGGAAGACCTGGCTTCCAGGAGGACGGCGGCCGAGCAGGTGGCCCAGGCCTGATGAAAGTCGTTTTCCGGCCTCCGGTCGGAAAACGCCGGCAATGACGCCTCGCGTCCCCTCGATCGGGGCGGCTTTATAAATGAGGCCGACAACGGCCGCAATATTTAGTAAGTGGAATGTAATCATGGGAAAACCCGATGCTTTTTTGACCGTGGAGCGGAAAAACCCGCCCCGGCAGCCCGTTTCCGAACGGTTGGGCCACTGGCGGGAAATATACCTGGAATTGGCGGAAGAGGAACTGAAAAGTCAGGCTTCACGCTGCATGGAGTGCGGAGTGCCCTTCTGCCACTCCCATGGCTGCCCCCTGGGCAACCTCATTCCGGAATTCAACGACCTGATGCACCGGGGCCGTTGGCGCGACGCTTGCAACCTACTGCACCTGACCAATAATTTCCCGGAAATAACCGGCCGGGTCTGTCCCGCGTTGTGCGAGGCCGCCTGCACCCTGGGCCTTGACGACGCCGCGGTGACCGTGCGCTGGAACGAACTGAGCATTGTGGAAAAAGGCTTCGCCGAGGGGTGGATTCTTCCCGAGCCCCCCCGGGTCGAGACCGGCAAGAAGATCGCGGTCATCGGTTCCGGACCGGCGGGCCTGGCCGCGGCCCAACAACTCCGCCGAGCCGGGCATGAAGTCTCGCTGTACGAAAAAGCCGACCGCCTGGGCGGGATACTGCGTTACGGCATCCCCGATTTCAAGCTCGAAAAGAAAATCCTGGACCGCCGCCTGGCGCAGTTGCAGGCCGAGGGGGTGAAGTTCGAAACCGAGGTGAACGTGGGGACGGACATCTCCCCCGGGTTCCTGCTCCGGAGATTCGACGCGGTCTGTCTCTGCCTGGGCGCGGGAAGCCCCCGGGACCTGCCCGCGCCCGGCCGGGACCTGGACGGCGTGTTTTTCGCCATGAAATACCTGGTGCAACAAAACCGCCGGGTGGCCCGCCTGCCGATCCGCGGTCCCGAGATTTCCGCGGCGGGAAGGAAAGTCGTGGTCATCGGGGGGGGAGACACCGGGGCGGACTGCCTGGGAACCGCCCTCCGGCAAGGCGCCGCGTCGGTCCACCAACTGGAAATTCTCCCCAAGCCCCCGACCGGCCGGGACCCCGCCAATCCCTGGCCGAACTGGCCCAATATCCTTCGTTTCAGCGCGGCCCACGAGGAAGGCGGGGAACGCCGTTGGTGCGTGGCCACCTCGTCTTTCCAGGGCCGGGGCGGCCGCGTGGCCAGGCTTGAGGGGCATGAAGTCCGGTGGTTCCAGGACGCCGCCGGTCGGATGATGATGGAAAAGATCGAGGGCAGCGAGTTCGAAATGGACGCCCAGCTCGTTCTTTTGGCCATGGGCTTCACCCAACCGGTCCACGAGGGGCTTCTGGACAACCTGGGCCTGGAATACGACGCCAGGGGCAATGTCCGGGTGGACGACAACATGATGACCTCCATTCCCAAGGTTTTCGCCGCCGGGGATTCCGTTTCCGGCGCCTGGCTCGTGGTCCGGGCCATCGCCGCCGGCCGTGGAATGGCCCGCCGGGTCGACGAATTCCTGATGGGAGAGTCGGCCCTGCCCGACACCGCTCCGGTCGGCGGGTTATATTCCTGATGACCGGCGAGGGGCGGCCTGGCCGGGCCGTCCCCCTTCCAGATCGCTTTTCCCCCCCGGGGGGCCCCGCCGGCCGCCTCGCGGGTGGGCCGAGGCGAGGCCGACCAACGCCCTCGCTCGGTCGGCGCCTGGTGGAAGCCCTTTCCTTGGCGACCGGGAAAACAGGGGTGCTCGTGAGAAATTATTTTTTCCATGGCCTTGGGCGACCCTTGGGGGCGGCTTTTATCCCCCTGCTGGTCTTCCCTGCCTTCGCGGCCGCTTCCGGGGTCCTTGAACTTTCCCCGACCCAAGATAAATTCCTTCTCACGCCCCATATGGAAATTTTGCGGAACGCCGACCCCGCCTGGAAGATCGAGGACCTGGCTTACGGAAAATTCGATTCCCAGTTCCTTGCGGTCGAGGGCGAAAAGGTTGAACTGGGATACTCCAACAACGTCAACTGGCTGCGCTTTCGATTACGGGAAAAAAGCTCCGACCGGCTTTCGGACCTGGAAACGCCCGGTCGGGACGGTTGGGTCCTGACCTCGGATTACGCCTTTTTTTTCGAATTGGCTTTATACGGTCCATTTTACCCGGGGCGGTCGGCGTCCGGGGAGGCCTTTCGACCCTTGGGCCAGGTCGGGCTTGACCTTCCCTTTGGGGAAAGAGAATTTCAATTTCGGTTACCGGCCGTGCCCCTGCCTCGAACTCCCGGAACGGAGTCGGTCTATTATTTGCGTACCGTCAGTCGGTCTTTTTTCAAAATCGAGTTCGGCGTGGAAACCGTCGCCCGGTTTTTCAACCTGGCCCACCTAGATTCGATTGTTTTCGGCCTTTGTTACGGCGTGCTGTCCTGCATGCTGATGTACAACCTTTTTATTTGCGTTTCCTTGAAATCCCGGGTTTACCTGGTATACACACTGTATATTTTCAGCCTGTTGGCCGCCTCTCTTTTTCTTTACGGGCATATCGCCCGATTGATCGATATACCGGGGACGGCCTATCTTCGGCTCATGTGGTTTTTCGCCGGCGCCTTTACTTTTTGGGCGCTGGCCTTCATGAGGACGTTTCTGAACACCGGTTTTCACGCGCCGCGGCTTGACAAGGTCTTGCTCGGGGCCATGGGGTACGGCGCGGCCATGGCGCTGTTCGGACTTCTGGGCTGGACCAGGCTCGCCTGGGGCCTGGGACTTTTTTCGTCCTTCGTCTCTCCCTCCCTGGGTTTGATCGTCGGGCTGGTCGGCCTTCGCCTCGGAATCAGGACGGCGTTTTATTTCATGCTCGCCTGGGGGGTCCTGGCGGTCTCGACCTTGATTTTATCCCTGGACTTTTTGGGGCTGGCCCCGGACCTACTACTGGTCAAAAGAATATTGCCGGTCGGCTCGGCCCTGGAATCCATCCTTCTTTCCCTGGCCTTGGCGGACCGCATCAAAAGCCTGCGCCGGGAAAAGGAGGCGTTGAAGTCAAGCGAGACGAGGTTTCGCCGGTTGAGCCTGATGGACGGCTTGACGGGGTTGTCCAATAAAAGGCGCTTCGAAGAGTATCTGGCGGTCCAGGTTTCAAGGGCCGGACGGGAAGGCGCCTCCCTAGGCCTTTTGATGATGGACCTCGACGATTTTAAAACGGTCAACGACTCCCATGGGCATCAGGCCGGAGACCTTGTCCTGGCGGGGTTGGCCGGCATACTGCGGGGGAGGCTCCGGGAAAACGACGAACCATGCCGCCTTGGCGGGGAGGAGTTCGCCGCCATACTCCCGGGCTTGGAAATAAAACAGGCCCGGGAAGTGGCCGAAAGGATAAGGGCGTCAGTGGCCCGCCGGGAATTCGAGTTCGGGGGGCGTGGTTTTCGGGTCACTCTTTCCCTCGGCCTGGCCATGTGGCGGCCGGGTGAATCACCCTTTGAATTGGTCAAAAGGGCCGATCGGGCCTTGTATGAGGCCAAGGCGGCCGGAAAAAACCGGGTGGCCGCCGCGGAGTGACGGATGTCTTCGCGCGCGTCGCCCGGCCGGGGCTGTTTACCTGACCGGAAATTTGTGATATGGAAGCGATCATGAAATATCAAGCGGGTAAGATCGGCCGGGTTTTGTGGGTCCGCTTCGACGCCGGGGAGGACCTCCGGGTCGGCTTGCTGGAATTGGCGGAAAAAGAAGGGATCGACCGGGCCATGGTGTTGGCCCTGGGGGCCTTGGAAAGGGGGCGTCTGGTGGTCGGGCCGCGGGAAGCCGTCGTGCCGCCGGACCCGGTCTGGGTCGGTTTCGCCGATGGCCGGGAAATCCTGGGCTTGGGGACCCTGGCGCCGGGACCGGACGGACCGTCCCTGCATTTTCATTTGGGCGCGGGCCGCGGGGGGGAGCCATCCCTGCTCGGTTGCCTGCGGGATTCCTCCGAGGTCTACCTGACCCTGGAATGCGTGGTGTTGGAATTATCCGGACTCACGGTCGCCAGGGTTCCCGACGCGGCCTCCGGTCAAAACCTGCTATCTTTTGATTGACGTCATGATCGAACCCGCCGGCGAGCGCCTTCCCCGCGGGGGAATCGCGGCGGCGGGGACGTCCCCTTATCCTTGGAAACGCGCGTGGTTGTCGGTCGCGCGGCTCGTTTCGCCCGCCATGCCGCGCGACGATGGGTTTTACGGTTGCCAAGGACGGCAACGGCGGGTATAATGCCCGAAAAATTCAAAGGTCCGGGCGACGCATGATTTCCGGTGGAACTCCCAAAAAAAACGTGTTTAAGGGGCGACGGAAGCCCTTGGGGCGAGTGCTGCTTTTTTTTATCCTGGCCTTGGCCGGCGGGGCGTGCCTGCTGTTTCCCCTGGGTTGGGTCAATGGCCGGAGCGAGGCGAAAAACGAGCCGGCGCCCAGTCCCTCCCCGGTGACTGAATGTCTGCTGGAACCAGGGATTTTTCAGCGGCAGGCCGACTGGAAGGCCGGGCTGAAATGCCTGGAACGCCGCGTTGGCCGCGGGGAGAATTTCAGCGTTGTAATGGACCGGCTGGGGGTGGGACCGGCGGAAGTCGACGAGATCGTTCGGTCCGTCGGCGATTTGACCGACCTGACCAAAATAAAGGCCGGCGCCGCCATAAAATTATACCGGGAGCCTCAAACCGGGCGCTTGTCCCGCTTGGATTATCTGGAGGACGGCCAACCGCGCCTGCTACTGGTCAACACACCGGCCGGGTGGACCGGATCGCTGCGGGAAGGGGCTCCGGTCAGGCTGCGGGCCGCGGCCGCCGGAAGAATCAAGAACAGCCTGTGGGAAAGCGCCGTCGGGTCGTGCGACCTGGACCCCGAGCTGATCATGTCTTTCGCCGACATTTTCGCCTATGACGTGGATTTTTTCACGGAGGTCCAGGAAGGCGACGAGTTTTCGCTTCTTTACGAGGAAAATTACCAGGGCGGCCGCCGGGTCGGATCGGGCCGGATTCTGGCGGCCAGGTTCGTGACCGGCGGCGAGGTGAAGGAGGCGTTTTTTCATGAAGACGCCCGCCGGCAGTCCGGTTACTATGACGCCGAGGGGCGTTCCCTGAAAAAGATGTTCTTGAAATCGCCCTTGCAGTATCGGCGCATCAGCTCCTATTTTTCCCGTTCCAGGCTTCACCCGATCCTTAAAATCAGGCGTCCGCACCTCGGCGTGGACTATTCGGCCCCGACCGGCACGCCGGTGGAAGCCTTGGGAAGCGGAGTGATTTCCTTTGCCGGCCGCAAGGGCGGATACGGGAATTTCATCGTCATTAACCACGGTTCTAATTTTACCACCATGTATGGTCACTTGTCCGGCTTCGCCCGGGGAATCAAAAAAGGGGTGCGGGTCAACCAGGGGCAGTTGATCGGTTTCGTCGGCGCCACCGGGTTGGCCACGGGGCCGCATCTCGATTTCCGCGTCCAGGAAAAGGGGAGCTTCATCGACCCGTTGTCGGTCAGAATGAAACCCGCCGCGCCCGTGGCGCCGGGGGAAAAGCAGGGTTTCCTGAAGGCCGTCGCCCCGAGGCGGGCGGAAATGTCGCGCGCGTCGGCGTCGGACAAAAGCAAGGAAAGATAAGCCCGTTCATGCGTGAAAAACGGTCGTTTTTGCTTGACATGAAAGGTAGTATCGCATTAATTTCCTCCCTGTAGTGATCTAGGCCCAAGTTAAACTTTTTTTTGGCAAATATTAGTGCAAATTTTCACTTAAAGCGGCAAGCCCTGACTCGCGTAATCGACGCGGGCGGACTTTTAAAAGGTCCCCGGGGAAACGGCATAGAATCCACAGGCGGCGTGAAGCCCCAAAGGAGGTAGTAACCTTGTCCTTTGCAATTTCAACTGTTAAGTACTCAGGCGCCATCAAGACGGTGGCCCTGGGGGCGGACAAAAAGATGACCGTGGGCGGTGAAACCGCATACCCCTTCTTCACCTTTGAGGGCAAAATGCCCAACAAGCCGAAGATTGCCATGGAAGTTTGGGACATGAACCCCGGCGATCTGTGGCCCGAGGCGGTCAAGGCGCCCTTCGCCGACGTCCTGGACAACCCCGGCGCTTGGGCCAAGAAGTGCGTTGACAGCGGCGCGGACATGATCGTCGTTCAGCTCAAGAGCACCGACCCCAACGGCGAGAACAAAGGCGCCAAGGAAGTCCTGGTCGCGGTCAAGTCCGTGCTCGACGCGGTCAACGTTCCCGTGGCGGTCTTCGGCGTGGCCAACAAGGAAAAGGACATCGAAACCCTCAGCGCGGTGGCCGAGACCTTCCAGGGGAAAAACCTGATCCTCGGCCCGGTGGAAGAACACAACCACAAACAGATCGGCGCCCAGGCCCTGGCCTACGGGCATATAATCTCGGCCAACACCCCCATCGACGTCAACCTGGCCAAGCAGCTCAACATCCTTTTGGGCAACCTCGGCGTGACCTCCGATAAAATCCTGATCGACCCCACCACCGGCGGCCTGGGGTACGGCATGGAATACTGTTATTCGGTCATGGAACGCATCCGGATGGCCGGCTTGGTTCAGCAGGACGACAACCTCCAGCAGCCCATCATCAACAACATGGCCCATGAAATCTGGAAAACCAAGGAAGCCGGCTTGTCCCTGGAAGACGCCCCCACCTTGGGCTACCCGACCGACCGCGGCGTGATGATGGAAGTCACCGAGGCCGTTTCCCTGCTCCTGGCCGGCGCCAACATCCTGATCCTTCGCCATCCCGAGTCCGTCGCCCTGGTCAAGGCCTACATCGACCTTTTGGCCGACGGCGGCGAGGCGACCGGTCAGTTCAAGGTCATCCAGACCACGCCCCTCGCCCTGTTGCCCCAGGCGAAATTCACGCCCGCCGGGCCTCCGGTGAAGGAAAAGAAGGAAGCCGTCAAAAAGGCCGCTCCGGCCAAGCCCGCCGAGGCGCCGAAGGCCGCGGCCGCGGCCCCGGCCAAGCCCGCCGCCGCGCCGGTCGTGGAAGCGAAAGCCGCTCCGGTCGCGGAAGCGAAAGCCGCTCCGGTCGTCGATGAAGCCGCCCTCAAGGCCAGGGCCGAAGCCGAGGCCAAAGCCAAGGCCGACGCGGAAGTCAAGGCCAAGGCCGACGCCGCCGCCAAGGCCAAGGCCGACGTCGAAGCCAAGAAGAAAGCCGAAGCCGACGCCAAGGCCAAGGCCGAAGCCGACGCCAAAGCCGCCGCCGAAGCCCAGGAAAAGGCCAAGAAGGCCGAGGAAGAAAGACTCCTGGCGTTGCGGGCCCAGCGGGCCAAGGAAAGGGAAGAACTCGAGGCCAAGCGCGCCGCCGAAGCGGACGACGGCCCCCGGGTCATGAAAAAATCGGACAAGGTCGTGGACCCGAAATACGTTGTCGCCGAGAAGATCGAAGCTTCGTTGGCGCGCGTTCATATGAGGGTCAAAAAGTACTAGCGCCTCCCACACTTTTTTCGCGAGGCGCTTTTCCGACAGGAGAAA
The DNA here is from genome assembly GCA_043806915.1 of Pseudomonadota bacterium. GTDB lineage: Bacteria > Desulfobacterota > Desulfarculia > Adiutricales > JAGVGV01 > JAZDGM01. The sequence continues at coordinate 38,675 of JAZDGM010000072.1, forward strand.
AGCTCATGCAGAAGAAGCGCGAGATGAAAAAAGCGGAAGTCAAGACGGCCCCGGAACACAAGGTGGCGGAAAAACTGCTCGCCTCCCTGGAACGGGTCCATATGAGAAAAAAGAAATACTGAGAGCCTTAAAGTGATGTTCCGGGTTGATGGACGGCCCGGAAAGTCCGACCAAGGCGCCTTAACATGTCAATGGATAGACACAACGGCGTCCATAGGATATAATTTGTTCCCGACCGGAGCGGTCCGCTTCGGGAACATCTCGAAAAGAGGAGGAACCTCTCATGGCAGCTGAAGAAGCCAAAGCCGCGGAGAAAACCAAGAAGGGCTACAAACCCGAGGAAGCTAGCGTTGACTACGCTAGCATTAAAATGATGAAGAAGGCCCAGCAAGAAGGCATTGAAACCATCTTCGACCGGGCCGTGTCCATGAAGCCCTGCAATATCGGCATCGAGGGCATCTGTTGCAAGAATTGCTCCCAGGGGCCTTGCCGCCTCCCTCTGACCAAGAAGATCAAGGACGGCGACGAGCCGGACACCCGGAAGGGCCTCTGCGGGGCCACTCCCGAAACCATCGCCGCCCGTAACTTCGCCCGCATGGTCGCCGCCGGCGCCGCCGCCCACTCCGACCATGGCCGCGGCGTGGCCGAGACTTTCCTGGCCGCCGCCCGGAAGGAAACCCACGACTACACCATCAAGGACGAGCAGAAGCTTCTGGATATCGCGCCTTACTTCGACGTGGCCATCACGGTCCAGGATGGCGACGAGGAAGTTCCCCGCGACATCTTCGACATCGCCGTGGAAGTAGGGGAAAAGGCCCTGGGACAGTGGGGCCAGCAGCAGGGCGAGATTTACTACGCCAAGCGGGCCCCCGAAGCCACCTATGAAAACTGGAAGAAACTGGGCGTGGTTCCCCGCGGCATCGACCGCGAAATCGTGGAAATCATGCACCGCACCCACATGGGCGTGGACCAGGACTACGCCAATATCGTCAGCCAGTGCTCCCGCGCCGCCATCGCCGACGGCTGGGCCGGGTCCATGATCGCCACGGACCTGCAGGACGTCATGTTCGGAACTCCTTATCCCAATCATGGCCAGATCAACCTGGGCGTCCTGGAAAAGGACAAGGTCAACATCATCGTTCACGGCCATGAACCGCTGCTGTCCGAAATGATCGTGGCCGCGACCATGTCCAAGGAAATGCAGGATTACTCCCGCCAGAAGGGCGCCAAGGGCATCGTGCTGGCCGGTATGTGCTGCACCGCCAATGAAATCCTGATGCGGCACGGCATGCCCACCGCCGGCAACTACCTGCAGCAGGAACTGGCCATCATCACCGGCGCCGTGGACGCCATGGTGGTCGACGTTCAGTGCATCATGGAAAACGTGGCCAACGTGGCCGACTGCTTCCACACCAAGCTGATCACCACCAACCCCAGGGCCAAGATAGCTTCCGGAAACAGCACTGTCCACATCGAGTTCGACGAGCATCACGCCTTCGAAATCGGCAAGGAAATCGTCAAGACCGCGATCGACAACTTCACCAACCGTCGGCCCGAGCAGTCCATCCTGATCCCCAGCGAAAAAGAGAACATGGTGGCCGGCTTCTCCTCCGAGGCCATTAAATACCACCTGGGCGGCACCTTCCGCGGCTCCTACGTCCCGCTGAATGATAATATCATCAACGGCCGTATCCGCGGCATTGGCGGCGTGGTCGGCTGCAACAACTGCCGCACCGTCCACGACTCGGCCCACCTGACCGTGGTCAAGGAACTGCTCAAGAACGACGTCATCGTCCTGACCACCGGCTGCAACGCCATGGCTTGCGGCAAGGCCGGCCTGCTGACTCCTGAAGCGGCCCGCGTCTACTGCGGCCCCGGCCTGGCCGAGGTCTGCGAGACGGTCGGCATCCCGCCGGTCCTGCACATGGGCTCCTGCGTGGACAACTCCCGCATTCTGATAGCGGCCACCGAAGTGGTCAAGGCCGGAGGTCTCGGGAAATCCATCGCCGACCTGCCCGCCGCCGGAAGCGCTCCGGAGTGGATGAGCGAGAAAGCCATCAGCATCGGCCATTACTTCGTCGCCTCGGGCGTTTATACGGTATTCGGCGTGACCCTTCCCGTCACCGGCGCCCCCAGGTTCCAGAAGCACCTCTTCGAGGAGCTGGAAGGACTGTACGGCGGAATGTGGGACTTGGTGGAAGACCCGTACGAACACGCCGCCAAGATGATCGCCCACATCGACAAGAAGCGGAAAGCCCTCGGCATCGACAAGGCCAGGGATCGCGTACTCATGGACATGGCCGACCGCATGAAGCTGGATGCGGCTTAATAATTCCTTCTAGGAAAGGAGGACTGACAAGTGTCGAAACTAGTAGCATTCGCCGCCATCCAAGGCGCCTACAACATAGTGCAGAAGGCCGAGGGCAAGTATAAACAGGCGTTGGAAACCTATGGACCCGACCAGAAGTTGGAGTTCCCCAACACCGCGTATTACCTGCCGATCATTTATTCCATTCTGGGCATTCCGGTCAAAACCCTGGCCGACGCCAAGAAACCCCTTGAAGTCGCCAGGAAGCTGCTGCCGCCCCACGTGAAGAATGTCAACCATCTGCCCTACCTCGGGCCCCTGCTGGACTGCGGCATGGCCGCCATCCTGGCCGAGGAGATCGTGGAAGCCATCCGGTACGTGGAAGACCCGAACTTCTATCTGGTCAGCGAGGAAGTCGACCTGGACGGCGGTAAAATCTGGCTGGGCGCCGCCGAGGACACCGTGTTCCGTAAGCGCGGCGTCGAATTCGTCGACGGCAGCGCGCCCGGTTTCGCCGCCATCGTCGGCGCGGCCCCCACGCCCGAGATCGCCAAGGACATCGCCGAGGAATATCAGCGGCGGAACCTGTACGTGTTCATGTGCGCCAACCAGGGCGGCACCACCTTCTCCCAGCAGTTGATCGAAGCCGGCGTCCAGATCGGCTGGAACACCCGCCTGGTCCCCTTCGGGCCGGACATCTCCGCCGCCGTCTTCGCCCTGGGCTTCGCCAACCGGGCCGCCATGGCCTTCGGCGGCGTGAAACCCGGCGACTATCGCCGCATGCTCCTTTACAATAAGGACCGCATCTTCGCCTTTGTCAACGCCTTCGGCGAAGTCAACGCGGAATGGGCGGCCAACGCGGCCGGTTGCGTCAACTGGGGCTTCCCCACGCTGGCCGACACCGACATCCCCGAAATCCTGCCCACCGGCGTGTGCACTTACGAACACGTCGTGGCCAATGTGCCCCACTCCGAAATGGTGACCAGGTCCGTGGAAGTCCGCGGTCTCAAAACCACCGTTTCCAAGGTCGATATCCCGTTGTCCTACGGTCCGGCCTTCGAGGGCGAGCGCATTCGCAAGAACGACCTGTACCTTGAAATGGGCGGCGGCAGGACCCAGGCCGTCGAGTTGGTCCAGATGGCCGACATGAACGCGGTCGAGGACGGCAAGGTCGAACTGTTCGGCAAGGACGTCACGGACATCAAAAAGGGCGACCGCATGCCCCTGGCCATCGTGGTCGAGGTCGCCGGTCGTAAATTCCAGGAAGACTTCGAACCGATCCTGGAACGTCAGATTCACCACCTGATCAACTACGCCCAGGGTCTGATGCATATCGGACAACGCGACATCGCCTGGGTGCGCGTGGGCGAGGCCGCCGTGGAAAAGGGCTTCTCCCTGAAACATATCGGCACCATCCTGCACGCCAAATTCCATCAGGACTTCGGCGCGGTCCTGGACAAGGTCCAGGTCAAGTTGTACACCGACAAGGACAAGGTCGAGGAGATCACCAAGAAGGCCCGCGGCATTTACAAAATCCGCGACGCCCGCGTGGAAAACATGACGGACGAGGGAGAGAACATCTTCTACTCCTGCACGCTCTGCCAGAGCTTCGCCCCCAACCATGTTTGCGTGGTCAGCCCCGAACGGACCGGCCTGTGCGGCGCCTACAACTGGATGGACTGCAAGGCTTCCTTCGAAATCAACCCCAACGGCCCCAACCAGCCCATTGAAAAGGGCGAGGTGCTGGACCAGAAGCTGGGCGTCTTCAAGGGCGCGAACGACTTCATCTTCAAGGCTTCCCGCCAGGCCGTGGAAACGGTCAGCTTCTACAGCATGGTCACCAAGCCCATGACCACCTGCGGCTGCTGCGAGTGCATCGCCGCCATGCTGCCGGCGTGCAACGGCGTCATGACCGTGCATCGCGATTACACCGGCGAGACTCCCTGCGGCATGAAGTTCACCACCCTGGCCGGCGTCATGGGCGGCGGCGCCCAGTCCGACGGCTTTGTGGGTCACAGCAAGTTCAACATCATCCAGCGCAAGTTCCTGGTCGGCGACGGCGGCTTGCTGCGGATGGTCTGGATGCCCAAGAGCCTCAAGGAAGAACTCAAGGACCGCCTGCAAAAGCGCGGCGAGGAAATGGGCGTGCCCGACCTGATCGACCGCATCGCGGACGAGACCGTCGGCGTAACCGAGGAAGGAATCATGGCCTTCCTCCAGGAAAAAGACCACCCCGCCCTCAAGATGGAATCTCTCATCTAGTTAATAGAACAATACCACAACGCCCCCGGCCCCGGACGGACCGGGGGCTTCTCAAAAAGCTCGCGAGGAGAGAACGATGGCCCTGACCGGTATTCAAATTTTCAAATTGCTTCCAAAGACAAACTGCGGGGATTGCGGAACCCCCACTTGTTTGGCCTTTGCCATGAACCTGGCCTCGGGTAAAGCCGAACTCGACGCCTGCCCCCATGTCTCCGACGAGGCCCGGGAAAAACTGGCGGCGGCTTCCGCTCCGCCGATCCGTCCGTTGACCGTCGGGTACGGCTCCACCGCGGTAAAGACCGGTGGGGAAACCGTGCTGTTCCGGCATGAAAAAACCTTCTTCAATCCAACCGGCCTGGCGGCGCTGATCACCGACGACGCCGACTCCGCCGCGATTGTCGAAAAATGCAAGCGCTTCATGGCGTTCCAATATGAACGCGTTGGTCTGAACCTGCGGCCCGAACTGATCGCGATTAAGTGCGTCTCCGGCGACGGGGCCAAGTTCGCCGCCGCGGCCAAACTCGTGGTGGACAACTGCGACCTCGGCTTGATCCTCATGACCGAGGACCCGGCCCTGATGAAGCAGGCCGTCGACGCCGTCGGCGCTTACAGCCCCCTGCTTTTCGGCGCCACCGCCGCTAATTTTGAAGCCATGGGCAAGCTGGCCCTCGAAGCCGAGTGCGCGCTAGGCGTGAAAGCCGCCGACATCGACGGACTGCTCGCCCTGACCGCCAAGCTGACCGAAATGGGCCTGAAAGACCTGATCCTGGACAGCGGCGCCCGGACCGTCCAGAAAGCCATGTTCGACTCCGTGGCCATCCGTCGCGCCGCCCTGGTCGCCCAGAACAGGGGCCTCGGCTTCCCGACCATCGCCTTCCCCTGCGAAATGAGCGACAACCTGGCCATGCAGACCGCCATCGCGGCCGGGCTGATCGCCAAGTACGCCGGCATCGTGGTCTTGTCGGACTTCGAAGGCTCTTCCACCTTCCCGCTCCTTTTGGAACGGCTCAACATCTTCACCGACCCGCAGCGGCCCATGACCGTCACCCAGGGCGTTTACGACATCAATGGCCCGGACGAAAATTCCCCGGTCCTGATCACCTCCAACTTCTCCCTGACTTACTTCATCGTGTCCGGCGAAGTCGAAGGCAGTCGCGTGCCGAGCTGGCTCATGATCATGGACACCGAAGGTCTTTCGGTCTTGACCGCCTGGGCCGCCGGTAAGTTCGTGGGCGACGCCGTGGGCATGTTCGTCAAGAAATCGGGTATTGCCGACAAGGTTAAGCATCGTTCCTTGATCATCCCGGGATACGCCGCCGCTATTTTGGGCGACCTGGAAGAAGAACTTCCCGACTGGAACATCACCATCGGTCCCCGGGAAGCCGCGCATATCCCCAAGTTCCTCAAGGAATATAAAGTCAGTTAACCACCATAATACCCTAAGGAGAGCAGTAAATGCCCGATAACAAGTACATGAAAACCATTGGCGAGAACCTGAACGTCATCAACAAAAAGATCGGACAGGCCTTCAAGGACAAGGACCCGGGCCCGATCCGGGAGATGGCCGAAAAGCTGACCGCCGAGGAAGTCGACTACATCGACATCAACCTCGGACCGGCCCGCAAGGGCGGCGAGGAGTTGATGACCTGGGTCGTGCAGACGGTTCAGGAAGTCACCAGCACCCCGCTGGTCCTGGACACTTCCAACATCGACGCCATGGCCGCCGGACTCAAGGTTTGCAAGTCCAAGCCCATCATGAACTCCATTATGGTCCGGCCCGAGCGGTACGAAAAAATGCTGCCCATTTGCGCCGAGCATGGAGCCAACATGATCGCGTTGATGTGGGGACCCACCGGCATGGCCCGGGACGCCAACGAGCGCGCCGAGCTGACCACCGAACTGCTGGCCGCCGCCATGGGCTTCGGCATCCCCATGACCGACATCTGGGTCGACCCCATCGTCACCCCGGTCAACATTCAGCAGGAACAGTTGATGCACAACCTGGAGTTCTTCTCCATGCTGCCCGACATCGTCGCGGCCCTGGACCCCGAGGGCGGACCGATCAAGTCCACCAACGGCCTGTCCAATGCTTCCAACGGCGTTCCGGACAACCTCCGGCCCATCATCAACCAGACCTACATGTGCATGCTCAAGCGTCATGGCATGTATTCCTGCATCATCGACGGCTTCGACCCGATCATCATGGACATCTGCCGCGGCAAGCGGATGGACATCGTGGACCTGGTCTACGGCGTGATGGACGGCAAGGAATTCGACACCAGCGCCATGGACAAGGAAGCCGCCGGGTACGTGAAGACGGCTCGGGTTATTCTCGGTCACACCCTGTTCAGCGACTCCTGGCTGGAAATCTAATCTCTTCCGACCGGCGAGCTTTTCCAACGGAAACCCCAACCCGTCCCGGGCTGGGGTTTTCCATTTGTTCCAGGCGCCCCGGGCTAGGGATTCTCCCGCCGACCCGGCGTATTTTGTTCTTTCACTTGATCCCGCCGGGCAGGCAAACTATATTAGGATCAGCCTCCGCTGGGGCTTACCATTAGGAAGGGGTGTTATCATGGTCGACCAGAAGGCCAACTCGGCTCAACCGGAATCTGGCTCCTCGGACCAGAAGAGCGTTCTTATCGTTGACGACTCTCCCGTCATGAGGAATATGTTGGCTAAATTTTTCACGGACAACGGTTTCGCCGTGGTGGGAATGGCGGAAGACGGGGTGGAAGCTATCGAGCAGTTCGAAAAATTACACCCTGATATCATGACCTTGGACATCATCATGCCCAAAATGAGGGGGACCGAGGTCCTGGAAAAAATCCTGGCGGGTTACCCCAGCGCCACGGTGGTCATGGCCTCCAGCGTCTCCGACGCCAGGACCGTCATGAAATGCCTGAAGATCGGGGCCAAGCAGTATATCCTCAAGCCCTATGACGAAGACAAGGTGATGACCGCCATTAAAAAGGCCTTGGGAATGTGATGTCAAACCCCATCCGGGCGTGGGACCGCCGGAACACCGGCCGGCAAGGAGTGACCCGATGACCACGGCTGACGAGAGCCTGGCTGAATTATTCGAACAGTACAAGGACGAAGTCAGGGAATCCATCGGTTTTCTGGACACGGAACTCGTGGCCATCGAACACGACCCTTCCAACAGCGAGGTTATTTTTTCGATCTTCCGGCATCTTCACTCCCTCAAGGGCGCTTCCAAAATGTTCAATGTGGATAACATCGGACACATCGCCCATAAGCTGGAAGACCTGATGCAGATGATCGACCGCGACAACGCCATTCTGCAAAAACATCCCCGCATCGTCGAGCTTCTCTTCACGGGCGCGGACATTTTCCGGGACATCATCACCCGCCTCGAAACCGATATCGGCTATATCAATCTCACGCCGGAACACGCCCGGTTCATTGAACAGATAAACGAGCAGCTTGACCAGATCAGCGGCAAGGGCAACGCCTTGGCCGACTCCGCCCGGGCGGTCCTGGAAGAATTGGAATCCTTCCTGCCGGGCCTGGAGGATATCGACACGGAAAACCTGCGCCGGGCCATGAGGAACCTGTCCTCCACCCTGAAACTGTCCTCCCTGGAAGGCGATTCCTCCAATATCCGCTATTCCTACGGCGGCCGCGATCTGACCAAATTCGTCAACGAGTACGAAAACGGTCTCGAAATTTTCAAGTCCGGGGACTTCAGTCCTCCGGTGATCGACGGTTTTTTCAAAAATTCCGAGGCCCTGTTGCAGGAAATATTCGATGTGGCCGACGAAGAGATCATGACCCTCTTGACCGAACTCAACGACGGCCTGGAAACATTCGAAAAAAACGAGTTGGAAGTCGACCCCATCGTTATCGAATTTTTCACCATGCTCCTCAAGGACCTGAAAACTCATTTTCAGACCGAGGCCTTGGAACCGCCCGAACCCGCTCAGGTCGGCGACCCGGTTTCCGGAACCGAACCGGCCCTGGCGGCCGGCGTCACGGCGTCCCAGGCGTCCCAGGTCAAAACCATCAGGGTGGATGAGCGAAAAATAGACGTCTTTCTCGAATCCGTGGGCAAACTCATCACGCAGTCCGAAATACTGAACCATCTTCAGTATTCCTTTAAACAAGCCAGGATCAACCCCGCCCTGGTCAGGGATTTCGCCGCCGTGAACCGGACCATCTCCAATGATATCGTCAACCTCCAAAAATCGATCATGGAGGTGCGGCAGGTGGAGATGGACAACATCCTTAAAAAATTCCCTCGCTTGGTCCGGGACATTTCACATAAGATGGGCAAGGAGGTCGAACTGGTCATCGAGGGCGAAAGGACCCCCATTGACAAGAGCCTCCTGGACGACGTGGAATCAGCCATGATCCATATCGTGCGCAACGCCATCGACCACGGCTTGGAAACGCCGCGGGAGCGGGAAAAGGCCGGGAAAAAAAACAGGGGGCGCATCGGCATCAAGGTCGTCCAGGAAGAAGCCTCGGTGTTGGTGGAAGTCGCCGACGACGGCCGGGGGATCGACTTCAACGCGGTGCGCAAGCGCGCCCTGGCCAAGGGCGCCATAACCCAGGAACAGATGGAGACCATGACGGACAAGGAAGCCGAAAGCCTGGTCTTCCTGTCCGGGTTGACCACCAAGGACGAGGCCACCGACATTTCCGGCCGCGGAGTCGGCCTCGACGTGGTTATGTCCAACATTCACAAATGGAATGGGGAAGTGGCGCTGAACAACGAATTCGGCCGGGGTTTGAGCATCAGCCTGCGGATACCCATAACCAACACCCTTCTGACCAAGGAAGCTATTTTACTTAAGGTCGGCCGGGACCTTTTTTGCCTGCCCCTGGAAAACGTTCTGGAAATCGTCACGGTCGCCGCCGACCAGGTCCATTGCCACAAAACCGCCGAGCTTTTTCAGCACCGAAATCACGTCATCACCGTCGTCGACATCAGGAGCATCTTGGGCATGCCGCCGGGAGGGGACGGGAACCAGGGGCAGGGGCGGACCTTCATCATTCTAAGAGGGCAGTTCGAGACCAGAAAAGCCATCGCGGCCGACGAGATCGTGGGACAACAAAAAATCGTCATCAAGGATTTCGAAATGGAGGCTTTTCGGCGCCTGCCATATTACCAGGGACTGACCCTGCTAGGCGACGGACGGGTGGTCCTGGTCCTGGACGCCGGCTCCATGGTGGACTGAGGTTCGAGCGGCCTTGTTTTTTCCGGTCGTGAAACCCCATGACTCGTCATGTCGCAATTAGCTGAAATCGAAACGGCCCGCCTGGTGGCGGAAGAAGATTACGGCCTGGTCCCCCTGGAAAATATCGAAATGGTTTCCGGGGGCAGGGTCAATTCCACCTTTGGGGTCCTGAGCCCGCAAGGCCGCTTCATTCTGCAAAGGCTTCATCCGGTTTTCGGCGCGGACGGCCGAGTGGTGGAAAATTCCGCCCGGGCGGCCCAATCCATGTCGGCTGGGGGGCTTCCGGCGCCCCTGGCGCGGCCAACGCTTCGGGGAAGCTGGTGGAGCGGCCGGGAGGGCGTGTGGCGTCTGTCCTTGTGGTTGCCGGGGCGGCCGCCGTCGGAGCGGAGTCCCGCGACAGCGGCCGAGGCGGCCCGGGTCCTGGGTTCCTTTCACCGGGCCCTGCGGGATTTTCCGCCGGACCTCGGCCCGCCGCCCCAGGCCGAATTCAACCGCGAACCGGCTTCCGGCGGAGACGACTGGGTGGAATTAAAAACAAAACACCGGGGCGAGGCCAAGTTCCGTCGGGCCGAGGCCGCCATCGACAAAGGGTTGGCCCTGGGGAAGACGATCCCGGCTATTGAAAGCGCGACCAGGGCGGTCCTGCATGGCGATCCCAAGCTGGAAAACTTTTTGTTCGACGAGTCCGGCCGCGGCCTGACCCTGATCGACCTGGACACGGTTCGGGAAGGGGCCCTGCTGTGGGAATTGGCGGACGCCTTGCGGTCCTGGGCCGGCAAAAGGACCCCGGGCCGGGAAATAATTCTGGACGGGCCGGTATTTCGGGCCGGGGTCGAATCCTATCTTCGGCATGGCCTCGAACTATCTTCCCGGGAAAGGTCGGCCCTGCCCGAGGCCGCCGCGGCCGCGACCTTGAATCTGGCCAGGCGCTACCTCGACGATTTTTTCCAGGAATCCTATTTTTCCTGGGACCGGGTTAGTTATCCGTCCCTGGCCGAGCAGAATTTCAGCCGGGCCTGGGAATACCTGCGACTCGCCGGGCAATTTTTGGAAAAGCGCGGTGAATTGCTTTAGGAATGGGGCGGAAAAAAGGCCCCACGTCAAAATGGAGAAACAGATGAAGGATGGACGCGCGTTGACGCCGAAAGAACGCTTGATATTTCCCCTGGACGCGCCCGACCTGGCCGCGGCCCGAGCCCTGGTGGATGTTTTAGCCGGACAGGTGGGGTTCTTCAAGATCGGACTGGAGCTATTTATCGCCGCCGGACCCGAGGGCGTCCGGGAAATCAAAAAAATCTCCGGCGGTCGGACCGGATTGTTCCTGGACCTCAAGCTGCACGACATCCCGGCCACGGTGGGACGCGCGGCGGCCGCGGCGGCCCGGCTGGGGGTGGATCTTTTGACCGTTCACGGCGAGGGCGGCCGGGCCATGGTGGAGGCGGCCAAAAGAAATTCCGGCGCCGCGAGGGTCCTGGCCATAACCGTGCTGACGAGCCTGGACCTGACCGAGGAAACCGGGCTGGCGCCGGAATATACCAACCCCGAAAAGCTGGTCTTGCTGCGGGCTAAAAACGCTGTTTCCGCCGGGGCCGACGGGGTGGTCTGCTCGGGACGCGAGGCGGCGGCGGTCAGGAAGGCCCTAGGCGACGCGGCCCTGATAGTCACTCCCGGCATAAGGCCGGCTTGGTCCGTGGTGGCCGGAGAGGACCAAAAACGAATCGTCACCCCGGCCCGGGCCATTAGGGACGGGGCTGATTTCCTGGTGGTGGGACGTCCGATCCGCGACGCCCCGGACCCGGCCCAGGCGGCGTTGCTGGTGGTGGATGAAATAGCGGCGGCGATCCGGGACCGGCCGGACGTGGGGGCGCGGGATAATTTACAAGGTATTTCTTGACAGTAATGGGACTATTTGATAACAAGGGCGAACCGATTCCGGGCGGATTCTCCGCCGGGGATCGGGACGCCGGATATATGCGCGAGGCCTTGGCCGAAGCCCGCTTGGCGGGCGAACGGGACGAGGTTCCGGCCGGCGCGGTGGCGGTTTCCCCCGAGGGACAGGTTATCGGGCGGGCCGGCAATTCGTGCATCACCCTGCGGGACCCCACCGCCCACGCGGAAATACTGGCCCTGCGGGCGGCGGCCCTGGCCGAGGGTAATTACCGGTTGACCGGGGTCGAGGTCTTTACCACCCTCGAACCCTGCCCCATGTGCCTGATGGCCATGATTCACGCCCGGGTCGCCAGGGTGGTTTTCGGCGCCCGGGAACCGAAGTGGGGCGCGGCCGGGTCCTTGATCGACCTGGCCGGGGTTGAAGGTCTCAATCACCGAATTCAAGTCCGGGGCGGGGTCCTGGCCGAGGAATGCGGAGACCTGATCAAGGCTTTTTTCAAGCGAAGGAGAGGTACCGAAGAGGCCGTAACGGGGGCGACTCGAAATCGCCTTGTCCGGTGAAGAGCCGGGCACGTGGGTTCGAATCCCACCCTCTCCGCCATAAAAAAATGAAAAGAGTCTCTTGCGTCCGGAAAAGTTTTAGTCTATAGTCCGTCGCTGTTGGAGAGATGTCCGAGTGGCTGAAGGAGCACGATTGGAAATCGTGTGTACGCTCAAAAGGTGTACCGTGGGTTCAAATCCCACTCTCTCCGCCATAATTTTACGGTGAACAGCCCGCTGCCAGGCTAAACGCGGGAAGCGGGCTGAACCGGACCTGATCGTCCGGGCGGCCTTCAAAAAGTCCTGACGTCACGAGCGCGGCCGCTGTCCCCGACCAGGGGATACGGCCCGATCTGTTTTGGGGCGAGTGGATTTCCGGCCGCGCCCGCGCCCCGACGCTAAACCATGGTCCCAGGACCGGCGGGGGTGATTATGTCCTACCTGGTTCTCGCCAGAAAATACCGTCCCAGAAGGTTTTCCGACGTCGTGGGCCAGGTCCATGTCATCCGACCCTTGTCCAACGCCCTGGCCTCCGGAAGAACAGCCCACGCCTACCTTTTTTCCGGGGCCCGGGGAGTAGGCAAGACCACCGCGGCCCGGCTCCTGTCCATGGCCCTCAACTGCCTGGCCGAACCCGGGCAAAGACCCTGCGGCGAATGCTCGTCCTGCCTGGAAATCATCGAGGGGCAGGCCGTGGACGTCTTCGAGATCGACGGCGCCTCCAACCGCGGCATCAACGAAATCAGGGACCTCCGGGAAACCATCAAATACCTTCCCAGCAAGGGGCGCTATAAGGTCTACATCATCGACGAAGTCCACATGTTGACCAAGGAGGCCTTCAACGCCCTGCTCAAGACCCTGGAAGAGCCTCCCGACCATGTGGTCTTCATCTTCGCCACCACCGAGTCCCACAAGGTGCTGCCCACGATTCTATCCCGCTGTCAACGTTACGATTTCAAAAGAATTAATGTCGGGGATATCGTGGCCCGGCTCAAGGACGTCGCGGCCAGCGAAGGAATCGAGGCGGAAGAGGGGGCCTTGCGGGTCCTGGCCAGGGAATCGGAAGGCGGACTGCGGGACGCCCTGAGCCTGTTCGATCAGGTCATCGCCTATTGCGGGCTGAAAATTCGGACGGAAGACGTGGCCGCGGCCCTGGGCCTCATCGACCAAACCCTGATCGCCGACCTGGCCAAGGCCCTGTTGGCCGGCGACGCCGGGACCGGCCTGGATATCCTGGCCAACGCCTATAATTACGGGTTCGACGCCCGGGAATTCGCCCTGCGGGTCCTGGAATTTTTCCGGGGGCTGGTGGTGACCAAGGTTTCCCGCGAACCCGGGAAAATTTTGGACCTGGTCGACGCGGAATTATTGTTACTCAAGGAAATCGCGGGCCAGGAAAGCCTGGAAACCATCAATTATCATTTCAACGCCTGGCTGGAAGTCCAGGGGCGGCTGCATCGGGCTTCCCAACCCCGTCTTATCCTCGAGGCCCTGATTGTGCGGCTGGCCCAAGTCGGACGAATTAAGCCCCTGGCGGAATTGGCGGCTAGGTTGGAGGCTTTTCTGGAAAAAGGCGGCGTCCTTCCGCCTCCGGCCGGCGGCGGGCACGGCCCGGTCGGAGCGCCTCCGGCGGGTTCGGGCGGCTGGAACCGACCAACGCCTTCGGGAAGCCCGTCGACCTCGTTTGCCCCGGGACCAGTCAAGTCGGCGCCTCCCGAGCCCGCCGTTCCGGCTCGCCCTCCAGCCCGGCCCGACCCGACGCCCAGCCCGACGCCGACCTGGGAGGCGTTTACCGGCCGGGTTCGGGAAGAGAGCCCGATGATGGCGCCGATTGTCGCCCGGAGCCAGGTTCGGGCCTTTGGACCGGCGAAGGTCGAGCTGGCCTTCGGGGCCAAGGGCGACCTCAACCTTTTGGACCAGAACAAATTACTGGGCTTGTTGTCCGATTTTTTCGGCGCCCGGCCCGAGCTTAGGGTTTATCATGAAGAGGGGGCTTCGGGGTCCACCGCCGCCGGGGAATGGGAAAAGACCAGGAAGGAGATACTGGAACACCCCATGGTCAAGGAAGCGCAACAAATCTTTTCCGGCCAGGTCACCGAGGTCCTGCCGGAACGGGAAATAATTTAAGGGAGGCAAGTAATGTCCAAGGGATTCGGACCGATGGATGGCCTGGTCAAGAAGGCCCAGAAAATGCAAAAAATGATCGCCCAACTCCAGGAGGAGATGAACGAGAAGACCGTGGAAGTTACTTCCGGCGGCGGCATGGTCACCGTGATCGCCAGCGGGGCCAACGAAATCAAGGGCATCAAGATAGAAAAGGAAGTCGTGAACCCGGAAGACTTGGAAATGCTGCAGGACCTGATCCTGGCCGGAGTGAATGAAGCGTTGAAAAAAGCCCAGGAAATGGTTCAGTCGGAGATGCAGAAAATTACCGGCGGCATGAATATCCCCGGTCTTTTTTAAACCCGGCGGCCGGCAGCGGCATTTGGGCTTGACAAGTCTTTTTTTATCGTGATAGGTTTCCCGGATAGGTGAGAATAAACGATATGACGACCTTATCCAAATCGCCCCGCGTTTTCTTTGGTATTATAATTATTTGCCGAAGGCGGGGAGGTTTGTAGCCGCAAGGACCGGCCTGCGACTCAAGCGACCCCGCCCATAAAGCGGGGTTTTTTTTTATTAACCTTCAGGCCTGGCGGAGGAGTATGGCGAGGACGCCGGCCTGGAAATCCGGAAAAGGCGGGTAACATATGGGTTACTATCCCCCGGCCCTGGTGGGACTGATCGAAAACCTGGGCAAGCTTCCGGGCGTCGGTCGCAAAACAGCGGTCCGGCTGGCGCTTTTCCTGTTGCGGCAGCCGGAGGAAAAGGTTCGGGCCCTGGCGACCAGCATTATGGAAGTGAAGGAAAAGATTCATTTTTGCTCGTTGTGTCACAACTTTACGGAAGATGACCCCTGTTCCATCTGCCGCGACCCGGCCCGGGACCATGGGATCATCTGCGTGGTGGAGGGACCCGGCGACCTGATGGCCCTGGAATCCACCGGGGCTTTCAAGGGAATCTACCACATCCTGGGCGGGGTTTTATCCCCCTTGAACGGGGTGGGGCCGGACGACCTGCACATCGGCGCGCTGCTGGCCCGGTTGGGACGGGAGCCCGCGCGGGAGGTTTTATTGGCCACGGGCGCCGGGACCGAGGGCGAGGCCACGGCCAATTACCTGGCCCGCTTGATCAAGGAAAAAGGCGTGTTGGCCACCCGCATCGCGGTGGGGGTGCCCATGGGCGCGGATTTGGAATACGTGGACGAGGCCACTTTAAAAAGGGCCCTGAACGCCAGACGGGAGGCTTGAAAATGACGGCGACCAAGACGGGAGCGGAATTGATCATCCAGTGCCTGCAAGACGCGGGAGTGGAGGTGGTGTTCGGTTTTCCCGGAGGAAGGGTGATTCCATTGTATGACGCCCTTTACCATTCCGATATCAAACATATTTTAACCCGGCACGAGCAGGGGGCGGCCCATGCCGCCGACGGCTACGCCCGGTCCACCGGCCGGGTCGGCGTCTGCATCGCCACTTCCGGACCCGGGGCGACCAATTTGGTCACCGGGCTGGCCAACGCCCACATGGACTCCGTGCCCATGGTGGCCTTGACCGGCCAGGTGTCCGTCAACATGATCGGGAACGACAGCTTCCAGGAAGCGGACACCTACGGCATCACCATTCCGGTCACCAAATACAACTACCTGGTCAAGGACGTCAATAACCTGGCCCAGGTGATCAAGGAAGCGTTCCATATCGCTTCCACCGGGCGGCCCGGGCCTGTCCTGGTGGACATCCCCAGCGACATGCAGACGTCCCAGGTCAAGGTCGGGAAGATCGGTCCGGTCAAGCTGCCGGGGTACACCCCGGTGACCAAGGGGCATCCCAAGCAGATCGACGCCATTCTCAAGGCCGTGGAACAGGCCCGGCGGCCGGTGATCTACGCCGGCGGGGGCTTGGTTTGTTCCGGCGCTTTTCGGGAACTCCGGGAATTCGTGGAAAAAACCCGCATCCCCATCACCACCACCCTGATGGGCAAGGGCGTGTTCCCGGAAGACCACGAGCTGAGCCTGGGCATGCTGGGCATGCATGGAACCAAATACGCCAACCTGACCATTTTCGAATCGGACCTGATTATTGCCATGGGCGCCAGGTTCGACGACCGGGTGGCCGGGGACGTGTCCAAGTTCGCTCCCCTGGCCAAGGTGATCCATATCGACATCGACCCGGCGGAAATAGGCAAGCGGGTCGGCGTGGACATTCCCATCGTCGGGGACCTGAAATCCATCCTGGGCATGCTCAATGAAAGGATCAACACCACCTGCCGCCAGACCTGGCTGGACCGGGCGGCCAAGTTCAAGGCCGACAACCCCCTGACCTTTTGCCAGGACGGCCAGCTTAAGCCCCAGTACGTGATTAAGACCCTCAGCGACATGACCAAGGGCGAAATCATCGTCGCCACCGACGTGGGGCAGCATCAGATGTGGGCGGCCCAGTATTACCACGCCACCACTCCCCGGAGGTTCCTCACGTCCGGCGGCTTGGGGACCATGGGGTACGGCTTCCCGGCGGCCCTGGGCGCCCAGGTGGGCAATCCCGACAAGACAGTCGTGGTCCTGACCGGCGACGGGAGCTTCCAGATGTGCATCCAGGAACTGGCCACCATCAGGCAATATAACCTGCCGGTCAAGATTTTCCTTTTCAACAACGGTTGCCTGGGCATGGTGCGGCAGTGGCAGGAATTTTTCTACGGACGCCGGTATTCCCAAACGTGTTTCGAATTCAACCCGGATTTTTGCAAGGTGGCCGAAGGGTACGACATCCCCGGATTCCGGGTGACCGAGGCCGCGGAAGTCGGCCCGGCCCTTGACCGGGCCTTGAATTCCGACGGGCCGATCCTGGTTGATTTTGTCGTGGCCCCGGGAGAGAACGTAATGCCCATGATTCCCTCCGGCGGCGGGCAGACCGACTTTTTTGGCGAAGGAGACGACTAATGCGCAAAATGATCTCCATTCTGGTTCGTAACCACCCCGGAGTTTTGTCGCACGTGGCCGGGCTTTTCACCCGGCGGGCCTATAACATCGAGAGCATCGCCGCCGGCGTGACCGAGACCCCGGAAGTGACGCGGATCACCATCGTGGTGACCGGCGACGAGGTGATCCTCGAACAGGTGACCAAGCAACTCCGGAAGTTGATCGACGTCATCAAGGTCCAGGACCTGAAATATTCCGAGTCCATCACCCGGGAATTGGTGCTCATGACCATTTTCGTGCCCCGGGAAAAAAGGCAGGAAGTCCTGACCACGGCCAACACCTTCCAGGCCACGGTGGTGGATATTTCGGAAAAGACCATGACCCTGGAATTCGTGGGCAACGAAAGAAAGATCAACACGGTTATCCAGGCCCTGTCCGTCTTCAAGGTCAAGGACATGGCCCGGACCGGCTTCGTGGCCCTGCCCCTGGAGAGCGGGACCGAGCGGGAACACGCCCTGATTTGAGGGGGGCGGGGATGAATGAAAAAGTTAAAACTTGACAATGCCGCCCGGCTATTATATGTGCGAATGAATGACGCTCATTTACCGGCCGCTACTTTCCTCCGCGCAAATAATTGTAGCCAAGGGCCGCATTTTTCCGTAAAATTTACATTCCGCCGGAAACGAGGGACTTGTCCCGGAATTTCCGAAGGGCCCGGGACCGCCTAGCGCGAGGCGTTTTTCCCGGCTTTTCCGCCGGAGCGGGCCGTGGGGCTTCCCCGAACGCTCCTCCGATGTGACGCTAATAATTTTCCTAGGGGGAAAAGATGATCGAAGTGAGATTCCACGGTCGCGGGGGCCAGGGAGCGGTAACTTCCGCCGAACTGGTCGCCTTGACGGCTATCGAAGAGGGCAAGTACGCCCAGGCCTTTCCCAGCTTCGGTCCGGAACGGCGCGGGGCGCCGGTCCTGGCTTTTCTGCGGGTGGATGACAAGCCTATCCGCTTGCGGGAAAAAGTTTACGAACCCAACGTGGTGGTGGTGCTCGATCCCACGGTCATGAACATCGCCAAGGTCGACGACGGGCTCCAGGACGGGGGGCTGATAGTAGTGAACAGCGCCAAGAGCGTGGCGGATTTGAGGAAGGAATACGGGTTCACCCACAAGGTGGCCGCCGTGGACGCCTCGCGGATCGCCCAGGAAACCCTGGGGCTGCCGATCACCAACACCGTCATGCTGGGGGCCTTGATCAAGGCCTCGGGAATAGTCAAGCCCGAGTCCATCCGGGGACCCCTGGCCAAGAGGTTCGGCCCCATCGCGCCTAAAAACCAGAAAGCGCTGGACCGCGCCTATGAAGAGACCATGGTGGAGGGGTGAGATGAAAAAGATCGACGCGCTCATGAGTTGGAAGGACGTCCCCTTGGGCTGCCATGTGGACCGCCCCGGAAGCACCGTGGATTTCAAGACCGGCGACTGGCGGAGCCAGGCCCCGGTCCTGGACCGGGAAAAATGTATTTACTGCGGCCTGTGCTGGATTTACTGTCCCGAGGGCTGCTATCAGGACATGGGCCCGGAAGAAAAATACTTCAAGGCCGACTTGGACTACTGCAAGGGCTGCGGCATCTGCGCCTATGAATGTCCCAAGGACGCCATTGCAATGGTTGTGGAGGAGGTTTAGGGCCATGTCAAAAAGAATCGGAATTGAAGTTTCCCTGGCCGTCAGCGAGGCGGTCCGGCTGGCCAGAACGGATGTGGTGGCCGCCTATCCCATCACGCCCCAGACCCATATCGTGGAGCACTTGTCCGAACTGGTGGCCGACGGGCATCTGGACGCGGAATTCATCCCGGTGGAATCCGAGCACTCGGCCATGAGCACCTGTCTCGGGTCGTCCGCGGCCGGCGCCCGGACCTTCACCGCCACCGCTTCCCAGGGCCTGGCCCTGATGCACGAGATGATGTACATCGCTCCATGCCTGCGCCTGCCCATCGTCCTGGCCGTGGCCAACCGGGCCTTGTCCGCGCCCATTTCCATCTGGAACGACCATTCGGATATCATGGGCGAGCGGGACACCGGCTGGATTCAGGTCTTCGCCGAGAACGGCCAGGAAGCCCTGGACCTGACCATTCAGGCTTTTCGCATCGCCGAGCATCCCGACGTGCTGCTGCCCGTGGCCGTCAACCTGGACGGCTTCACCTTGAGCCACGTCATCGAACCGATGATGATGCCCGACCAGGAAGAGGTGGACAAGTTCCTGCCGCCCTTTAAACCGGTCCTGCGCCTTGACCCGGCCAAGCCGGTCAGCATGGGCGTTTTCGGCATCCCGGAAATTTTCAGCGAAACCCGCAAGGACACCGACGAGGCCCTGGTTCGGTCCAAGGCGACCATCATCAAGGTCTGGAAGGAGTTCGAGGAACAGTTCGGGCGGACCTACAAGCCCGTGGAAACCTACAAGGCCGACGACGCCGAGACCGTTATCGTGACCATGGGGTCCATCGGCGAAACCGCCATGACCTCCGTGGACGAGATGCGGGAACAGGGCAAGAAGGTCGGGTTGGTACGCATCCGCCTGTACCGGCCCTTCCCGGACGAGGAATTCAAGGCCGCGGTCGCCGGCGCCAAGAAGATCGGGGTCATCGACCGTTGCCTGACCCTGGGGTCCCACGCCAACCCGGTTTGCCAGGAAGTGCGGTCCCTGCTCTATTCCTCGGCCGCCCGGCCCTTGGTCTTCAACTTTTCCCTGGGCCTCGGTGGCCGCGACGTGACCCGGGACAGCTTTAAATACATTTACGACCGTTGCCAGGCCTTGGCTGTCGAGGGCCAGGATCGGTTCGAAATGGTGGGGGTGATGGAATGATTGCCGACGATCTGAAGGATTTCAAAAAATTCACCGCCAAGACCTTGCCCCAGGAAGAACCCTTTGCTCCCGGTCACCGGGCCTGCCAGGGCTGCGGCGAAGTCATGGCCCTGCGCATGGTCATGAAGGCCGTCGGTCATGAAATGATCGCCGTGTCCGCCACGGGCTGCATGGAAGTCTGCACCTCCACCTTTCCCACCACGTCCTGGCGCGTGCCGTGGATTCACATCGCCTTCGAGAACGCGGCCGCCGTGGCTTCCGGCGTGGAAGGCGCGTGGAAGGCCCTGCGGCGCAAGGGCAAGGTCCCGGACAAGAGAATCCCCATCGTGGCTTTCGCCGGCGACGGCGGCACGGCCGACATCGGCCTGCAGGCCCTGTCCGGGGCCCTGGAGCGCTGGCACGACTTCGTCTACGTCTGCCTGGACAACGAAGCGTACATGAACACCGGCATTCAGCGGTCGTCGTCCACGCCTTTCGGGGCCGGGACCACCACTTCTCCTCCGGGCAAATTCTCCAAGGGCCAGGCCACCTGGAAGAAGAACATGCCGGCCATCGCGGCGGCCCACAACATCCCCTACGTGGCCACGGCCTCCCCGGCCTACCACGTGGACCTGATGAACAAGGTCAAGAAGGCCGTGACCATCGAGGGCCCGGCGTACCTGCACATCTACGCCCCTTGTCCCACGGGCTGGCGGATGAAGCCGGAACTGGCCGTGGAAAGCGCCCGCCTGGCGGTCCAGACCCGGGTCTTCCCTCTGTACGAGGTCATTGACGGCCAGTACGTCCTGACCCGCAAGGTGGACAAGCCCAAGCCCCTGACCGATTATCTGAAAGCCCAGGGCCGCTTCAAGCATCTGGACGAGGCCACGACGGCTCAAATCCAGGACCGGGTCAACAAGGAATACGAGAAAATCGTGCGTCTGTCCGAGATGAACAAACCGGCCGAAGCGGCTCCAGCCGCGGCCCCGGCGGCGGTGGAATAAAAAAGTCATAAAATTTTGTTGACATTGTCTCTGAAAAAAGTTATCTAACGCTTCGTTTGGCGGCTGTTCCTCGGTAGCTCAGCTGGTAGAGCAGGTGGCTGTTAACCACCCTGTCGGGGGTTCGAATCCCTCCCGAGGAGCCAACAACTAAAAGAAGACTAAAGCCCTCCCCCCAGGCTGGTGGAGGGCTTTTTTATTTTTTGGGGGGTCATATAGTTGTTCATATAGCGCCGAATGTGAGCCCGCACTTGCGAATGGTATTAGACGAAGTCTTTTATGCTGAAAACCGCGGAAACGAGGTTGTTGTTCACCGACCAATTACTAAAAACCTTCAGTGACAGTTCGAGGTGATAACCGCTCTTCCCCAAGGTCATGATGTTCTGCTCTGGTACTCAAATCAGCCAGAAGCACGAGTAGCAAACCTTCTTGTCCCCTATGAAGCGCCCAACCCTGAAGGTTACTGGCGCCGGTTTTGGCGTGGTGCGAATAGACCAAGCATGCGCTGCGAATTACTTGGAGAGACGCCGACACATGGCCAGTGGAAATGGGAAATAGAGCGTGATTTCAGAGCCGTAAGCAATTATGAGATGTTCTTAAACGAAGCGAAGGGACGGTCTCTCGTCGAATACTGGCGGGGCGTAAATGAAAAGTTAGAGTTCATTCGTAAGTCGTCCACTGGAACCGTGGAAAACTGGTTTCCTCCAAGCGACGATAAAGTCGGCGATACAGTTTGGGATGATATTAAGGCATACGAGAACCGAAAAGATTACGCGACCCAGAAACACGAGGAATTATTGGACCGTGTTGTATCGTGGCTCAGTCAGCTCGGCGACCTCGTCGCCGACTTTTTCCGCGGCTCCGGCGCCACCATGGCCGTGGCTGAAAAGCTCGGCTGCTGGGGATCGAAAATTGCACGCCCTTCGAAGTCCTCAACCTGGGCAAGTACGAGCGGCAGTACTGGCAGGGCGTTACCTTCGGCGATAAGAAGGACAAGCACGTTACCGAGCAGGCGCTATATGAATACCTGGCCTTCACCCTCAGGCTATACGGCGCCCAGCCCGTGGCGGGGCTGGTCCACCTCCACGGCAAAAAGGGCCGGGCCATGATCCATATCGGCGCGGTGGATGCGCCGGTGACCATTGCCGAGATCGACGCGGCCGTGGAAGAGTGCGTCCAGCTCAAGCAACCGGAACCGCAGGTTCTGGGATGGGAGTGGGAAATGGGCCTTTATGACCTGATGGTGGAGGCGGCCAAAAAGAAGGGCGCCAAGCTGGTGCTGCTGCATATCCCCCGCGAGGTGATGGAACAACAGGCCGCGGCCAAGGGCGACGTGCGCTTTTTCGAGCTGGCCTACCTGGAAGCCGAGGTTCAGAAGCCCGCCGCTTGGCCCGGTCTCGGTGTTAAAACAGGCGACCCGGCCTTGCAGGTGGCCCTCAAGGATTTCGTGATCCCCAACACCGAGCTGATTCCCGAGAAGGTCCGGTCCAAGGTCAAGAAATGGTCCGACTACATCGACTACTGGGCCGTGGACTGGGATTTCCAGAACGACGCCTTCATGCAGGGCTGGATGGCCTTCCGTACCCGCAAGGATCGCAAGTTGCCGCTGGTCTCCGATCCCCACTCCTTGGACGTGGAGATGCCGTTGCCATGAAAAAAACGCTCGAAAAGAAATCCTCCCCCATGGCGGTTCCGGGGAAAAAATTGGTAAGTGATCTTCGGACATTGATCCTTGAAGCCCGGTCGAACCTCGCCCGGACGGTCAATGCCGAACTGACCCTGCTCTACTGGCATATCGGCCGACGCATCCGTCAGGATATTCTCAAAAAAAGACGCGCGGCCTATGGCCAGGAAATTGTCGCCGCGCTGGGGCGACAATTGGAAACCGAGTTCGGCCGCGGTTTCAGCGAAAAAAACCTGCACCGGATGGTTCAATTTGCCGAGGTTTTCCCCGATGAAGAGATTGTCGCCGCACTGCGGCGAGAATTGGGTTGGACCCACTTCAAACTGCTGGTCCCCGTCGATGACCCGTTGAAACGCGAATTCTACGCGGAGATGTGCCGCATGGAGAGATGGAGCACGCGCACACTCAACCGGAATATCCAGTCCATGCTCTTTGAGCGCACGGCCCTGTCGAAAAAGCCGGACAAGCTGATCGCCCAGGAACTCAAGGCACTGCGGAAAGAAGACAAGCTGACCCCGGATCTCGTGTTCCGCGATCCCTACCTGCTCGATTTTTTAGGTCTAAGGGATACCTATGCGGAAAAAGATTTGGAAGCCGCCATCCTTCGGGAGATGGAAGCCGTTATTTTGGAACTGGGCGTGGGTTTTGCCTTCATGGAACGACAGAAACGCATCATCGTGGACGGAGACGATTATTACCTGGACCTGCTCTTTTATCATCGCCGGCTGCGGCGCCTGGTGGCCATCGAGCTGAAACTAGGCGATTTCAAACCGGCCGACAAGGGACAGATGGAGCTGTACCTGCGCTGGCTGGACAAATACGAACGCCGCGAGGAGGAAGACGCGCCCATCGGGCTCATTCTGTGCGCCGGAAAGAAGGAAGAAACGGTGCGGCTGCTGGACATGGAAGGCAGCGGCATCCGCGTGGCCTCCTATTGGACCGAATCCTTGCCCAAGGCCGAGCTGGAGCGCAAGCTGCATGAGGCGGTCGTTTTGGCCCGGCGTCGCCTGGCGCGGGACGACAGCCGCCGGCATCTTTTCGATGAAGGAAAGGAGTGATCATGGCCCGTTCGGTCATTGCCTATGATAGGGACCTGCCGGAAATCCCCGGCCGCCTGCCGTGAATCAAACCCAATGCCCATCTGGTCAAGGACGGTAAGGCCGAAACCGGCTGGCGGGTGGCGTCCGGCCGCGGGAAGAGCAAGCTGCTGCCGGCGTCGAAAATCCGCACGGCCGTGGACGACTGGCGTGCGCAAAGGTATCCGGGCGCATCGGAGGTCACCCGGCGACTGTTTGAATACTGGTTCGACGAAGACCATGACGTGCCCGGGTTCGTGGCGCCGTTCCACGGACGGCCTCCGCCAGATCGTGCGCTATGTGCCGGAGCTGGGCGAGGAGGGGGTTCAGGACCTGCCGCCGGAAAACCTCTGCCGCCCGGCCTTCAAGATGGCCATCGGTTCGGGCAAGACCTGGGTCATGTCATGGCCTGATCGCACTTTCACTGTAAAATGGTGGCGGGATCGACGCTTTTGAACAACTTTCTGGTGGTGGCGCCCAACGTGATCGTATACCAGCGGCTGGAAAAGTATTTCAGCGCCAACCGGGTAGTTTAGGCTCTTCGCTGTTTCGTGTGTGTAAAGGAATCGGCCGTCTGCCTGCCTGCTTTTTAGCATGGCCCGAGCTGGCGTCAAGGGCAAGCCTCGCTGCGCTCGGCGCTACGCGCCCTTGACTCCAACTCTACGGCCATGCTCAGATTTGATGCAGGCCGACGGCGGGGGGATGGCCGCTTTCAACCTTGGGCAAAGGGATTGATGCCTCGGGTGATGTCTCCGGTCCATCGCTTTTCAATCCCGCAACACCTTGGGGATTCAAATTACCCACACGAAATAGCGAGGAGGCACAAACACCATGATGTCGGATTCTTGCGCGTGGATAACCGGAAATATGACTCAACGCCGCTTCCGGTCCGCCGGGAATGGCCCGATCTTTGATAATTCGTTGAATAACATGTGTTTTTGGATTGACAATCGAATGGAGAACGGTTATAGGGAAGGTTGTAAATGGGGAGCCAACAACCAAACCACGAACCTTCAAGGGTCGTCGATCGACTATACAACCAGGGGAAGCAAGAGACGCCATGCGCCCTGCTTCCCCTTGTTTATTGGAGGGCTAGTCCTTATTTGGATACCGATGACGATTCTTCTATTCGAAAGCGAGAATCTGCCGCGCGGTTGAAACCGCGGGGGCTGCACTCGCTCAGCGCAATTTTTTCCACCGAATTCTCCCATCATCCGTTTTTTGAGCGACCTTGTTTAACCGCCTGGTTGCATCCGGGCAGCCAAAAAACCCGCCTCATAAAATACGGTAAAGCCGAGCATGGCGCGGACTGGCCCTGGGTTGATTTCCAACCTATGGAGCTACCCACGCGCGCGCGGCCCTTCCTGAACGAAATTGGAACACGCCAGGCCCGGCATTGCCTTTTTCCGAACATCCCCTAGAAGAGGCCGCCATGCTTTATCTTGAACTACTCATAGTCATTTTTCTTACCGTGACGAACGGCCTGCTCGCCATGTCCGAGCTGGCGGTCGTTTCATCGCGAAAAAGCCGCCTCGAGCATCTGGCCAATCAGGGCAGCCGCGGCGCGCGCGCCGCTCTTCGCCTCATTGAAGACCCCAGCCGGTTCCTGTCTACGGTTCAGATCGGCATCACTCTGGTCGGCATCATCGCCGGGGCGTTCAGCGGTGCGACTTTGGGCCAGCGACTCGGAATCTGGCTCAATACATTCTCGTCGATCTCACCGCATGGCCATTCCGTGGGCATCGGCATCACGGTTGTCGGCATAACCTATCTATCGTTGATCATCGGGGAACTCGTGCCCAAGCGGATCGCGTTGAATCAACCCGAACGGGTCGCATCCCTGGTGGCCGGACCAATGCGCGGACTTTCCTTGGCGGCGGCGCCGGCCGCATGGGTGCTGCATGTCTCAACCGAAAGTGTCCTGCGCCTTTTGGGTTTGGCCGGAGCCCGTGAGACAACCGTGACCGAGGACGAAGTCAAGTCGCTGATCGCCGAGGGGACGCATGCGGGCGTTTTCGTTCCCCAGGAACAGGAAATGATCGAAGGCGTTCTCCGCCTGGCGGATCGTTCCGTCCGGGTCATCATGACGCCGCGCGCCAAGCTCATTTGGGTGGACGTTAAATCCGACCGGAACACGATTATCGAGATGGTTCGGTCGCATCGTTTTTCGCGTCTGCTGGTTTGCGACGGAACGGTGGACCATCCCGTCGGCGTTATCCATGCCAAGAATCTTCTGCCCGAGGCGCTCAGTTGTGAAGATGTCGCTCTAGCCGAGTTGGTCACTCCGCTACTATACGTTCCAGATCGCACCACGGTCCTAAAGCTTCTGAATCAATTCAAGAAGGAAAAAGTACACCTGGCCGTCGTGGTGGATGAATACGGCGTCATTGAAGGTCTGGTGACGCTCACCGATGTGATCGAGGCCATCGCCGGGGACCTTCCGGAACAAGGAGAAGATGACGGACCCCAGATTGTGCAAAGAGACGACGGATCGTGGCTAGTGGACGGGACGGTTCCCACCGACGAAGTCGAAACCTTAACCGGCGTCTATATGGGTGAGAACGTGGCGCTGCTGGCGGGTTTCATGCTGAAGCATCTGGGGCGAATACCCAAGGCCGGCGCAAGCTTTATACATGGGAACGCACGCTTTGAGGTCGTCGATATGGACGGCCGCCGCATCGGCAAGGTGCTTATCGAAGTCGGCCCGAAAAGTGATAAAGAAGCGCCTGGCCCAGTAAAACATGATTGATCAATACGAAGGAAGCCGCGGGCAAAACGCCGGCCCGACTGACGCCGGTGTTCCGGTGATGGGCGGACTATTTCCGGTTGGCGGAAGTTAGGGGCGTTATCGAGGATATGGACGGTTGGATACGTCGCGAAGGCGGTGTATTCTTTGGCGTCAGTGGAAACGCCCCTTTACCGGCGCCAGGAAACCGATGAAGGGTGGGCCGGCCGAAGAACCCGCTTGGCGCTCGGCAGCCAATGGGAGCGGCCCGTGGTGGAACGCCGGAGCCTCGCACATGAATCAGGCCTTTCCCAAGCGCTTCTTCGATGCACTCGGACTCGCGCCAAGGCTAAAACAGTTGAGTAAACTTCAATGTGCTTCATGAACCGCCGGATACGGACCCGTACGTCCGGTGGTGGGGGAGGACGGCGGGGGCGACCCCGCCTTCTACCCGGTTTTGTCAGCGGCCATCTGATAATGCCTAAAACCTGGCCATCTGTAAATGTATTGTTCCTTTTATTCCGAAAGACAACACCTTGTTTTAAACGGAGGCGAGGGCCGGGCCGGCCAATTATCTCCCTCGCCCCCGACGGGGGGAGAGGGTTGGGGTGAGGGGGGCTTGGCTTACCCGGGCCGACGGGGCCAGCCAAGATGTTGGGTTTCGCCTACGGCTCAACCAAACCTACGGAGATCACATTATTTTTTGACCTGTAGAGGCGTAATCGGCCAAGCAATTCCAAACGCCCCGGACTTCTTCGGGCGGGCATGGACGCCCGCCCTTTCCGCCCTCGAAACAGGACGTTTCGGGGCGTGAAACCGCCGCCAGGCGGGTTCTCCGGAAAAAGAGCCGGGGGTTGTCAGGGG
>JAZDGM010000073.1:0-27701 GCA_043806915.1 Pseudomonadota bacterium
TCGATTACGGGAAAGTATTTTATTTGGGGGAATTTAGCGGCTATTTTTCGGAGCTTGGGATGGAAGAGCGCCTCGTCCAGGGTCCGGTTTCCGTAAAAGAGGAAAACCTCCCGGTCCAGGCCCCGCTCCACGATTTCCCGAATCATGCTCAGAAAGGGAGTCACCCCGCTGCCGCCGGCCAGGCAGACCATGGTCCGATCGTGGATCAGGGGATTGAAGAAAAATTGTCCGGCCGGCCCGGAACTGTCGAGTTCGTCCCCGACTTTCAAGTCCTCCAGCAGATAGCTCGACGCCAGGCCGTCCGGGACTTTCTTGACCGTCAGGTCATAGTAGCCGATCTGGTTGGGGGGAGACGAAATGCTGTAGGGCCGGCTGGTGCGCACGCCCCCTATTTCCAGAAACAGGGAAATATACTGCCCGGCCTGGAAGGGCGGCAGGTCCCCGGCCCGGGAAGACAGCCGAATGGTCTTGGCCTGGGGGGTCCGCTCGATGATGTCCTGGACCCGCAGCCTCAGCCGGGCCGGATGAAGCCGGTCGATGAACTGTTGGGCCGAATCGACGTCGTGAATGTAATCCAGGTTGTATTCCCGGCTTATTTTAATGGCCTCCACGACTTTGTCGTAGCCGTCGAAATCCTGCCAGATGCCTTTTTCCATGTTTCACCCCCTACTTAATGCCAAGTTCGCGGATAATCGAGTTGGCCGCGGTCTGCCCCGCCTCGAGCGTCGGCTGGAACCCGGCGTCGCCGCTCCAACCACTGGCGAAGAACAACCCCTTGATCGGGGAAAACCGACCCGGCTGAAAGAAAAACGAATCCTTGGTGTAGTGCTCGAAGCCGTACACCGCCCCGTTGGGGTGCCCCAGGTACCGCATGTGAGTCAGGGGCGTGGCCGCCTCGATCTCCTCGATATGGGCCCGCGCGCCCGGCCAGGCCCTTTCCACCCGTCGCAGCATGGCTTCCGCGACGCGGTACTTGACCTGGTAATATTGGCTGGGCGGGACCCGAAGCCAGGGTTCGCCGTATTTCAGGGTCACCACGTTGGCCTGGCAGGTCCCGGGAGCGGAAAACGTCGGGTCCGCCGCGTCGTAGCACGACAAGACCAGTAGTTCGTCGGAAACGTCGATCCGCCGCATCCGGTTCAGGATGCCGTCCCCCAAGTCCAGGGAATCCATCAGGAAATTGGTGGGCTGGTTCAGGCCCAATTCCCCCGGCTCGCGGTCGAAGCCGATGTAGAGCGTAAAGGCCGACGCGCTCAGGCTCCGCCCCCTCATCTCCACCGCGACCTGGGGCGGGACCTGGTCCGGACTCATCAACTGGTTGTAAACCGCGATGGGAGAAATGTTCGAAACCACGTAATTGGCGCGAACTTCCTCGCCATCGTCCAGGACCACTCCCACCGCGGCCCCGTCCTTGACCTTGATCCGGGACGCCCCGCAATTGAAGCGGGCCTCGCCCTTGTTCCGGACAAACCGGCTATACAGGGCGTTGCTCAAGGCCTGGGAGCCGCCCTTGATATGAAAGGGCTTGAACTCGATGTAGGTGAAAAACAACAGCGCCAGGTAGGCGAAGCTCAACCGGGTCGGCGGCAGCCCCAGGTACCCCCAATACACGGACAGCACGGACTTTAAAAGATGATCGCTGAACAGACCGTCCAGGACCTCGGCCGAGGTCTTGTAGGCGTATTCGTATAACACGGGATACTTTTCCCGGGAAGCCGCGGGGTCCTTGAAAACGAAGACCGATAGAAATTCGTTGGTGAAACGGTAGGCCAGGTCGAAGAACTTGCCGATGGCCTCCCGCTGGTGGGGAAATCGGTCCGACAGGACCGCCGCGCACTCGTTCTTGTCGCAGGTCAATAAAATTTGGGAACCGTCCGGCAGGACGGCGTTGTATAACTCGTTCATCTGGATGAAATCGAGGTCGTCCAGCACTCCCAGGCCGCCCAGGGTCTGGCGCAGGGGGCCGGGCGCGCCGGATGTCCCCAGGCCGCTGAGCTGGTGCAGGGCCACTTCGAACTCGAATCGACCCCGGCGGAAACTGGTGGCGCAGCCCCCGGGAATGTTGTGCCGTTCCAAAAGAAGGACCCGCAGGCCCTTTCCGGCGAGGGCGGCCGAGGCCGTGAGCCCTCCATTGCCGGCGCCGATCACTACCGCGTCATAAGATTCCATAACCCCTCCCCCGTGGCGGTCGGCCGAGCGGCCTCCCGGGCCCCGAAGGGCCGACCGCTTGGCTAGGACCATTTACTTACTTTTTGAACATTGCCGTTTATAGGTTTTTAATTCACTCTGTTATATTTGTAAGTAAATATCACTAATCAAAAACATGTCAAGAGTTTTTTCCGCCCGGCCCCGGGAAGCCTCCCCCAAACCCAAACTGTTAGGAAAACCGCGGCCCCTACCGGTGTCGGTCGGACGGCCCCAGGAAAACCAGGGTCAGGGCCCCCAAGGCCAGGCACCAGAGGTTGATAAACAGATTGAGGACCAGGTCGAGCGTGGACAAGGCGTAAACGCCGTTCTGAAGATTAAAGGAAAAGTCGACCAGGCCCAGGAAGATCAACCCGCCGGCCCCGCCGAGGGCGAGGCTTGGCCCCCGGGGCAGGTCGCGCCGCAGGAAAAACCCGGCGGCGAGCATGATCCCGGCCAGGACCAGGTCCGGCAGGGGGAAGGAATGCTCGTAGGCGAAGTAACAGGCGGGAGGATTATCCGGGGCTAGACCCACGGTGAAAAAAAGCGCCCAGAAGATCATAATCCCGGCCGCGGTCATGGTTTGCAGGGCGGCGATCAGGCGCCGCCTGGCCCGGGTTTTCATGTTACTTCCCCGCGCCGACCTTGGCCGCCGCCTTGGCCATGATCCGGTCCACGAGGCCGGGAACGAACCGCTTGGCCAGGTTGGTCAAGCGTCCGTCCAGACCCGGAATAATGAGAAACTTATTCTTTTCGAGGCCCTTGAACAAGGCGTCGGCCACCTGTTCGGGCCGCATGACCTTCACGTTCCCGGAAATGGCCTTGGTTTCCTCGGGCTTGGTGCGGTTTTCCAGCTCGAAGGCCGGAGTGTCGGTATCGGGCGGGCAGAGCACCGCGACCTGGACCCCATGTTTCCTTAGCTCGGCCCGGAGGCTTTCGGAAAACCCGATGACGGCGAACTTGGACGCGCTGTAATCAGTGTACCCGAAGACCCCGATGAAGCCCGCGATGGACGAGACGTTGACGACGCACCCCCTGGTCCGTTTCAGGTCCGGAAGAAGGACCGAGATCGTGTTCCAGGCGCTGTAAAGGTTGATCTTCATGGTTTCGTCAAACTGTTCGTGGGTTATATCCTCGAAATAATGGGGCAGGGCCCGGCCGGCGCAGTTGACCAGGACGTCGGGCGGTCCGAAGGCCTGGACCGCCTCGGCCATGACCTCGCGAACATTCCGGATATCGGACGCGTCCAGGACCCGGCATTCGTATTTCCGTTGGGCCGTTCCGGCGGCCGCGGCTATTTCGCGGCGGGCTTTTTCGAGGCGCTCCCGGCCCCGGGCGAAAATAATTACATTGGCGCCCCGCCGGGCCGCGGCCTGCCCCACGCACAGGCCGATCCCGCTGGACCCGCCGACCAGGTAGACATTTTTATTATCGAAATTTTTCAAGGCGTTCCACCTCGCTTATTTATTTTTCAACCTGCCCGGGTCCAGGCCTTGCAACCAAGCCATGGTCCGGGAAAAGCCGGTCGGATAATCCACGGGGGGCTTCCACCCCAGGACCCTTTCCGCCTTCGCGATGGAAAATTTCAGTCTTGACCCCAGGTTTTTGACGGTGTAGGTGGTCAGGAGCGGTCTTTGTTGTATTCTCAATAATTTCCAGACTTTTTCCATTACCAGGGCCGCCGCCAGGGCCGCCGGATAGGGTAGGCGCAACCGGGCCGGGGCCGCGCCGACCGCGGCGGCCACGCCGTCGCAGAATTCCCGCAAGGTGACGGACCGGCCGTCATGGACCAGAAAGCCCTGCCCCGCGGCCCGGTCGTCGTCGGCGATAAGCATCATCAGGTCCACCAGGTTTTCGATGTACGTCGGCCAGACCAGGACGTCCCTTCTCCAGAAAACCATCTCCCTTTTCAGAATGGCGTCGGCCAGCAGGGGGACGAAGGTCTGGTCGCCCTCCCCGTAAACCCAGCAGGGGTAAACCATGGCGACCGGCAGTCCCTGGTCGCGGCAATATTTCCAGCAAATTTTTTCGGCGGCGATCTTGGCGTCGGGGTAGGGCTCGCCCCAGGAAGCCAGGGGAAAGGATTCATCGAAGGTCACGGACTCATCCCGTCCGAACACGTCGTTGGTGCTGATATGGACCAGACGCCTCACTCCGGCCGCCAGGGCGGCCCGGCAGATGTTTTCCGCCCCCCGGACCGTGACCCCCTGGAACAGCTCGGGCGGCCCCCAGTCGCTGACCAGGGCCGCCGCGTGAAAAATCAGGTCCACGCCCGCGGCGGCTTTCCGCACGGCTTCCCCGTCCCGGATATCCCCCGCGATTACTTCGACTCCCCGGCCGGCCAACCCTGGGCCGGCCGCGTCGCCTGGAAGAACCAGGGCGCGAACCAGCCGGCCCCGGGCCAGATTGGCTTGCGCCAAGTGGGCGCCGATGAATCCGGAAGCCCCGGTGATCAATACCTTGTCCATCCCCCCCTCCTTCGAGACGTCGGCTTTCGAGGCCGCTGCTACCGGGCTGGACGAAAAAAGCCGCGTCCTCGATCCCGGACCGGGTCCCTTGGCCAAAAGTTATAAAACATGCTCCAGGGTATGATTTCCGCCGGCCCTTGTCAATCCTTATCGTCCGGGTAACCAGGCGGTATTCCATGAACTCCAAGGCCAGGGCTCCTTGAAAAGGCAAAAAAATAAAACTATAATAAACTATCACCGTCCAATTTGGTTTGAGGAACCCATGAAACCGTTCATTAAAATCATCCTGGCGACGCTGGCGTCCCTGACCTTGGCCCTGGGTTTGCTCCTCTGGCTCGACTACCGGCGCGCCCCGCGCGCTCTCCCGACCTGGTCGGAATCCCCATCCCTGGGGACCCACGCCGTTTTTTTTCTTTTAGCCCTCGCGGCCCTGTTTTTTTTCCTGGGGCGCTGTTCCAAGCGGCCGGAAGCGTCGAATAACCTGGGCCGCGACGAGGAGCCGCCCGCCACGACCTTGTCCGAAAACCTCCAGGACCTGTTTCAAAGACACAAGGCCATGATGTTTCTTATCGACGCCGCCGACTTGAGGATATTGGACGTCAACCGGGCGACCCAGGCTTTTTACGGTTACAGCCGGGAAGAATTCGTCTTGAAACGGCTGCCGGACATACATGTTATTCCCGAGGATGAACTCAAGGCGGAACTTCAAGCCGCCGTGATGGAAAACAGGGCCTTCATGTCCTTCAAGCACCGGCTCGCCTCGGGGGAAGTCCGGGACATGGAAATCCGCTCGACGCCCCTCACGACCGCGGATGGAACCAAAAAATACCTGGCCGTGGTCCACGACGTGACGGAACAAAAGCTGGTGGAAGAAAACCTCCGGGTCAGCGAGGCCCAATACCGGGTGTTGGCGGAATACGCGCCCCTGGGCCTCTGGCAGTACGGCCCCCACGGGGAAAATATTTACCTGAACCCCGCCATGATGAAGATGCTCCGGATCGAATCCACGAACGAATTGCGGGAAAAATCCATTTTCCGGTTTCCGGTCCCGGACCGGCCCACCGAACCGTTTGTCCTGGAAACCGAGGTCGAGGGCGACAAGAGCGACAAAACGAATGTCATCATCCACGGCGCCCCCATCTTTTCGTCCGAGAACTCCTTCTTGGGGGTCATCGCCTTTTTCGTGGACATAACCGAGTTCAAAAGGATGGAGGAACGCCTCCTGCAATCCCAAAAAATGGAGGCCATCGGGTCCCTGGCTAGCGGGGTGGCCCACGATTTCAACAATATCCTCCAGGCCATTTCGGGTTTCGTGCAGCTCATGATGCTCAAATGCGGGCAAGACCCGGTCGGTAAAAGGTACTTGTGGGAAATCGACCTGGCGGTGGACCGGGCCTCGAGCCTGGTCAACCGGCTCCTGACCTTCGGTCGCAAGGTCCAGCCCGAACTCAAGCCCCTGGACCTGAACCGGGAAATACTCCACACGGTGGAACTGCTGGAACGGACCATCCCCAAAATGATCGGCATCCAAACGGTCCTTTCCGGAAACCTGCACCAGGTTTGGGGGGATTCGAATCAACTGGAACAGGTCTTGATGAATCTGGGAACCAATGCTCGCGACGCCATGCCCCTGGGGGGCCGCATTCTCATCGAAACCCAAAACATCCGCCTGGACGAATCGCGTTCGGGCCAGGTCCCGGAATTGCCCGCCGGAGACTATGCGCTGATCAAATTTTCCGACACCGGGGAAGGCATTGACGAAAAAACCCGGCCTCATGTGTTCGAGCCGTTCTTCACCACCAAGAAGACCGGTCGGGGGACCGGGCTGGGTCTTTCCACCGTCTATGGAATAGTAAAAACCCATAACGGACATATCGCCTGCGAAAGCCTCCCCGAAAAGGGGACGCAATTTTCCATTTTTCTGCCCGCCTTGAAAACCGCGGTCGGTGAACAGGCGGCGGACCAACCCGAGATCGAGGGGCCGGACCGGGGGGAAGAAAACATCCTGGTGGTGGACGACGAAAGGGCCGTGCTGGAAATCGCCGTGGACGTGCTGACCGACGCCGGATACCGGGTGGAAGCCGCCCAAAGCGGGGAGGAAGCCCTGGATATTTTTCGCCGGGACCCCGGAAAATTCCATCTGGTGCTTCTGGACTTGGGCATGCCGGGCATGGGCGGCCGGGCTTGCCTGGAAGAACTGATCAGGCTCAATCCCCGGATCAAGGTGGTCATCGCCAGCGGTTATTCCCTGGAAGACGGGCCTGATTCCCCCCTCCGGGCGGGCGCCAGGAAGTACGTCCGCAAGCCTTACCGGCTCAACGAGCTGCTTCGGGAAGTCCGCCGGACCATCGATGAAGCTCCCGATTGAAAAAAAAGCGTCTTCCGGTCGTGGTCGAGCCGGGCGGGACCGGTCGCCTTGGCGGGCGCTAGGCGGGAAGAACAGCGTGGGACCGGGTCGGCGGCTCGCCCGTTCCCTGGGGCCTGCTCACTACCGGGGGGACGCTCAATTTATTTTTTGCCTTTTTACGGGTGGTTGGATTACTATTTTCCCGGATCGAAAAACCGGCGTCACGCCTGATCGCGGCGGCCAACGGGGGCGAGGGGATGCGGGAAACCAACGAATTTGAAGTCATAGTCGTCGGCTCGGGGCCGGGCGGCGCCTCGGCGGCCCGGGAATTGACCCGCCGGGGAAAAAAAGTCCTCATCCTGGAATGGGGTTCGAACCGCCCGGTCAAGGGCTCGGTTTTTCAAGCCCTGTCCCAACTTGGGATGCCCGGCAAAAGCCTTTTTTTCGCCGGAGGCCCCCTGGCCCTGGTCAGGGGCGTCACCGCGGGCGGGAGTTCCATTTTCTATTATCACACCGCCTTCGAGCCGCCCCTGGAACGCCTGAAAAAACACGGGCTGGATATCTCCGCCGAACTGGACGAACTCAAGGCCGAGCTGCCCATCGCCCCCCTGTCGGACAAACTCATGGGTCCCATGGCCAGGCGCCTGAACGCCGCGGCCCGGGAAACCGGGCTGGACTGGCGTCGCCTTCCCAAGCTCCTCTATCAGGACAAATGCCGGCCCAACTGCCGCTTGTGTACGTACGGCTGCCCCCACGGAGCTAAATTCAACGCCCGCATGTTGGTCGAGCAAGCAGCCGCCCGGGGCGCCGTATTGAAAACCGGCGCCAAGGTCGTCCGTTTTTTCCTGGAAAACGGACGGGTCGGCGGGGTCCAGTATCTCAAGGCCGGCCGGCCGGAAACCGCCTTCGCCCCCCAGGTGATCATCAGCGCCGGCGGCCTCGGGACGCCCCTGATTTTACGGGCGGGGGGAATTAAAAACGCCGGACGCGACTTCTTTTACGATCCGCTGATAGCGGTGATGGGCGAAGTCGTGGGGATCAGGGGGGGCCGCGAAATACCCATGGCCGCCGGCGCCCACCGGAACGCCAGGGCTTCATGATCACGGACATGACCCTGCCCCGGGAATTGTTTCATCTCCTGGCGTCCCAGACCTTCAAATTCGACCGCCTCCCCACCCACGCCCAAACCCTGACCGTCATGATCAAGGTTCGCGACGAACTCGGCGGCCATATCACGGACGGGGGCCGGGTCCGCAAGTCCCTGACCAAGGCCGACAAGGACAAACTGCGCCGCGGCCAGGGCCTGGCGACCCAAGTCCTGAAAAGGGCCGGCGCCCGCAATATCTTTAAGAGCCTGCCCCTGGCTTCCCACCCCGGAGGGACCGCCAAGGTGGGGGAAGTCGTGGACTCGAATCTGCAAACGGAAATAGAAAACCTCTATGTCTGCGACTGCTCGGTCATACCCGAACCCTGGGGCCTGCCGCCGACCCTTACCCTCTTGGCCCTGGGAATGCGCCTGGCCCGACGCCTGGCGACCCGATGACGCGTTCATTCGACGTTCCCTTTGTCCCCGACCGGGATTACCTTGAATTCCCGGGCCGAAACTCCGGAAGGATTCACGCCGGTCATTTCAGCCCGCCTTCCCCCGGGTTCAACGACGCCCGGCCAGGGCTCGGTCCCACCCGCGGGCGGGGGTTGCATTTTGCCGCGACCTTGTATAGTTTCTGGCGGTAATCGAACATTTTTTCGGAAAGGAGCCTTCGATGGACCTGCAAAACATTCTTCTGGAAAAAAAGGGTCATGTCTGCCTCATGACCATCAACCATCCTCCGGCCAATTCCTGGAACCTGGCCACCATGCTCGACTTTGAAAAAGCCCTGGATGAAGTCGAAAAAGACGGCGACATCAGGGTCATAATCCTGACGGGCTCGGGAAAGCTCTGCTTTTCCGCCGGTTTTGACATCAGTGACGCGGCCAATTCCCACATCACCAGCCCCAAGGGCCAGGAACTCTGGATGCGGGTCGATCGGTTTGAAAAACCGTTTATCGCGGCCATCAACGGTCACGCCCTGGGCGGCGGGTGCGAACTGGCCCTATCCTGCCATTTTCGCCTCATGACGGATAATCCCAAGGCCGGCATCGGCCTGACCGAACTCAACCTGGGCATCATCCCCGGTTGGGGCGGCACCCAAAGACTCGCCCGGGTGGTCGGCCGGTCCAAGGCCCTGGAAATGATCCTGTTCAGCAAAAGGTTGACGGCGCCCGAAGCCCTGGAAATCGGGCTGGTGAACCAAATCGCTTCCCCGGACAAACTGCTCGACGCGGCCATGGACCTGGCCCAAAAGTTGGCCGAGAGACCGCCCATCGCCGTCGCCTGCGTGCTGAAGGCCATGTCCGCCGGGCTGTACGAGGGCCTGCCCCAGGGCCTGGAAACGGAACTGCGGGGCAGCCGCGCGGCTGGAAGCTCCAAGGACGCCATCGAGGGCTTCACGGCCTTTCTGGAAAAAAGAAAACCGGTTTTCAAGGGCGAATAAAACCGCCCCGCCGACCGTCCGGTCCCGGCCCCCTGTCCAGTCGGGGGGCCGATTCTCTTTTTGGAGAACATCGTTTTGGAAAAACCGCTGCCGGGACCTCAACCATCCCCCCCTCCCTTGTACGGCGCCTCTTTCCTGCTGATGAGCGCGGCCGGCCTTTTTTCCACGACCAGTTTCAGCGGGTTCTACCTGTTGTCGCTGTTCATCACCGAAAAAGGCGGGTCCAAAACCGATATCGGGGTCCTGATGGGAGTGATGTCGCTTTCGGCGGTCCTCTGCCGCCCCTGGATTTCCGGACTGGTGGACCGGATCGGTCGGAAAAAAAGCTACCAGCTAGGCTGCCTCATGTTGGCGACCATACCGTTTTTGTACACTCTTCTCCACGGAGACATCAACAGCATGTATCTGCCCCTGTCCCTGATCCGCGTGATCCATGGGGTGGGGGCGGCCTTTTGCTTCACGGCCTCGTTTACCTTTATCGCCGACATCATTCCGGTGAACAGATTGAACGAGGGGTTGGGAAGTTTCGGCATAACCGGCTTGATCGGCATGGCGGCCGGCCCCTTTTTCGCCGAAATCATCATCAGGAAATACGGCTTTAACGCCCAATTCCTGTTCGGGTCGGTCCTGGCCGGGCTGGCGCTCCTGGTCCAAGCCCCCTTAAGGGAATCGTTTAAAAAGAGCCGGGCCGGCGAGCCCTCCCCCTCATTCCTCGAAGTGCTGAAGCGCCGTAAAATATTGATCATCGCCTGCCTGGGCCTGCTTTTCGGGGTCGGACTGGGAGCGTACGGCAATTTCGTCTTTCCCTACAGCCAGTCCAAGGGCTTGCCCTTCGCCTCGGCCTACTACCTGTCCTACTCGGCCTCGGCGGTCATGACCAGGATATTCGGAGGACGGTTGGCCGACCGGGTCGGCGAGGCCGGGATCGCCCCCTGGGCCTTGTTCATCACCGGTTCGGGACTTCTCTACCTGGTCTTTTTAACCTCCGTCTCGGACCTGGTCATTTCCGGATTCATCACCGGTTGCGGACACGGGTTCCTGTTCCCCTGCCTTAACGTCCTGGCCCTCCGGAACGAACCGGCGGAAATTCGGGGCAAGATAAACGGCATCTACACCGGCGGCATCGACGCCGGCGTATTTCTCGGTTCCATCTTCCTGGGGTTTGTGGGCGACCGGGCGGGATTTCCGACCATCTTCCTTCTGGCCGGCTCGTCCCTGATGCTGGGCTTGCTTATCTACCAACTGACCATGAAAAAAACCTTGCGGCCGGCCTGAACGTCCTTTACGCCGACTCCGGGGCGGCCGTCAGCGACCTTCGGAATTATAATAATGAAAAAAGGCGCTTAGAACCAGGGAATGATCGATCGCCCCGGATTTTATCAAGCCCGGAATTTCGGAAAGCTCCACGCTGACCAGTTCCAAGTCCTCGGCCTCGTCAGGGTCGCCGTCATTCACCCTGAAGACATCCCGGGCCAGGTACGAATAACACCAGTTGTTCATGAACGCCGGATTAGGCCTCACCCTACCCAATAAAATCAACCCGTTTCGGCTCTTGAACCCGGTCTCCTCCAGCAGCTCCCTGGCCGCCGCCTCTTCCGGGGTCTGCCCGTCCTCCACCAGCCCGCCAGGGATTTCCAGGGTAATTTCCTCGGTCCCGTGCCGGTATTGCCGGACCAAGAGGACCCGGTTCTCGACCGTCAGCGGGATAATATTGACCCAGGCCCCGGCTTCCAGAATATAAAATGGGAATTCCCGACCGGTCCGCGGGGATTGGGATAACTTGGTTTTCAGGCTGAAAAGCCTGTTTTGGGCTTCCACTTTGGTCTTGATGACTTTCCAGGGCTTAATCATGGGGAGTTGCCAAACCTCGAGCGACGCTGTAGAATTATCTAAAGGCGGGCTGCCGCCCGCCGGCCCGGCGGCCTTAATGGCGCCAAGGCAAAAAATAGGAATTCAGGCGAGGAATATGGAAACCGCCGGAACATTGGCCTGGGTGGAAGGCGCCAGGGCCGCCGCCCGACTCCTGCAAGTCCAACATTCGGTCCGCCCCCCCCTGGCGATGTCCGATGATTTTCCTCTTGTCCCCACCGAGCCGGGAGGCTTCCGAGGCCTGGCCGACACCCAGGACCTCGAAACCCTCCACGAAAAAGGCCTCATCATAGATATCTATCTTTAACCACCGGGATATTTATCTTTAACCACCGGCCCCCGGCCCTAGGCGCG
Organism: Pseudomonadota bacterium; assembly: GCA_043806915.1. Taxonomy (GTDB): domain Bacteria; phylum Desulfobacterota; class Desulfarculia; order Adiutricales; family JAGVGV01; genus JAZDGM01. The sequence continues at coordinate 11,757 of JAZDGM010000073.1, forward strand.
CGGGAAGCCCCGGGGTTTACTTGGTCCGCAATTCGTCCTTGACATAATAGAGAAAAGTGAACTTCTTCTTAAAGTCCGCGATAAGCTTGTCGACTTCCGAATCGGGAATGTTCTGGACCCGGAAAAAGACATTCCTTTTCCCCCGCGGCGCCGTTTCATAGCTGGTCAGGATGCTGGTCATGGCCCCTCCGGCGGCCCGGATGACATCCGCCGCTTCCTTGATGGACCCCGGCCGGTCGTCCAGTTCGAAGGCGAAAAGGGCGCCGCCGCGGTACACGCCGGTAATGGTGGTCAAAACCCGAAAAACATCTCCCTGGGTCAGTATTCCGACCAAATTGTTCTTGTCGTCCACCACGGGCAAACCGGACACCTTCTTTTCCAACATGACCACGGCCGCTTTCTCGATGGTGTCCTCGGGAGAAATCATGTGGGGTTTTTTGGTCATCACTTCCTTGACCTTAATTTTGGCCAGGAGATAATAAAGTTCATGCACGTCGAGAGTCGTGGCCTTGGAGGGGGAGGCGGCCTTGATATCGCGATCCGAGAGAATGCCCGTCAACTGGCCCTTTTTGTTGAGGACCGGCAGTCGGCGAACCTTTTTTTCCCTCATCAACTGGGAGGCTTCCATCATGGACACGTCTTCCTCGACGGTGATCGGGTTTTTCGACATCCAGTTCTTCACCAGCATAAAATCGCCCTCCTTTACTAACGTAGTGGGATTAACCGACAAAAACGGGTCGAAACAGACGGCCGGCCGAACCGGCCGTCACAACGTCGCCTAGGATTTCCCTTCCAGAAACAAAAGCTTTCCCAATTCGTCAAAGGAAAAAAGATTGAACACGTTATGGCCGTTGTAATCCAGGACCCGCAGGTCCTCGGCGCTTCCCAGGTCGGCGACGATGCTGTCGAAATGCCGCCCGTACCTGCGCCGGCAGATTTCGGGGTCCACCTCGCCGGCGATGTATTTCTTTATTCCCTTTTGGGCCAATTTGGAGGAAAAGCCTTCACTCACCAAGGATTCGTACGAAGTCAGAATTAAAATCGGGCCGGTCCCCGTAAAAATCACGCCAGCTTTCATCTCCCGCACCTTCCTTTTTCCACTCCGGTAAACACGGACCAACCGACCTGACTGCGGGCCATGCCGGTCACAACAACAAATGAAAAGGCCCGAAGGGCATTTTCATACCAATCCCGGGGGCGGTTCGTTAGCGGAAAACCACCCGATGGTAACGTTTTTTCCCGGCTCGAAGAATCAAGGCCTGGTCCTTGAGGTCGGACAGGCTGAAAACCCTGATTTCCTCGTCAATACGCTCTTCATTGATGTACGCCCCGCCCTGGCGGATCAAGCGACGGGCTTCCCCCTTGCCGTTGACCAAGCCGGAAAGGACGAACAAATCCACGGCGGTCAAACTTCCCGCTTCAAGTTCGCCCCGAGGCAAGGTCAGCGTGGGCAGGTCTTCTTCCCGATCGGTTTTCAATTCCGACACCCTGGAAGATGTTTCCACCACGCCATCGGGATCGGCCGGCCCGAAGGTCTTGACCGAGGCCAAAAAGGCCCGGGCCGCGGCTTCGTGACCATGGTTAATGGCCGTGATCTCGTAGGCCAATATTTCCTTGGCCCGATTGACGAGGCTCCCTTCCAGCCGTCCCAGGCGGCGGACTTCGTCCATGGGCAGGAAAGTGAACAGCCCCAGAAACTTTTCCACCACCGAATCGTCGGTGTTGCGCCAGAATTGATAGAAATCGTGGGGAGACGTCTTTTCTCCATCCAGCCAGACGGCGCCGGCATGGGTTTTCCCGAATTTGGCCCCGGTTTTGGGGTCCTGCAGCAGGGGAAAGGTCAGCCCGTGGGTCTGTCCGCCTTCAACCCGGCGAATGAGGTCGATGCCGGCCACAATATTCCCCCACTGGTCCTGGCCGCCCATCTGCAGCTTATTTTTGCATTTTTGGTACAGGACCAGGTAGTCGTAGGCCTGAAGCAGCATGTAGTTGAATTCGATGAAGGTCAGGCCGGTTTCCAACCTGGCCTTGTAGGACTCGGCGGCCAACATGCGATTCACGGAGAAGTGCTTGCCGATGTCCCTTAGGAACTCGATGTAATTGAGCCCCAGCAGCCAGTCGCCGTTGTCGATCATCAGGGCCTGGTCGCCGCTGAAGTCGAGAAAGCGGCTCAACTGCCTTTTCAGCCCTTCCATGTTGAGCCGGATTTCCTCGCGGGAAAGAAGCTGACGCGCCTCGGTCTTCCCGCTGGGGTCCCCGATCATGGTGGTGCCGCCGCCCACGAGGCCGATGGGGCGATGCCCGGTCCTTTGCAGCCAGGCCAGGGCCATGACCGGGACCAAGCTCCCCACGTGGAGGCTGTTGGCGGTCGCGTCAAAACCGATATAGGCGGTCACTCGTTCCTCGTCGAACAGCTTGACAAGTCCTTCATCATCCGTCGACTGGTAGATAAAACCGCGTTCCTTGAAAATCAAGTAAGGATTTTCCATGTACGATGGTCTCCTGAAAACGCTTTTTCATTTCACCGGGATGGCGGTCGCCGTCCCCCCCGGCCGGATAGGGCGCCTGGTCGAACCGCTAGGGGGCGCTCAAACAAATCCGCTAATCCAATGGTTCGATTTATTTAACATTAAGCCGGTTTATTGTCAAAGGGCTCTTTATCCATCCGAATTTTTCCTCGAAAAATGAAAAAGGGACCGGCCGCCCCGTTTGTTCCGGGTCGACGGTCGATCCGGGACCAAGCCGGGGCGGACTGATCCGACGCTTGTTCATGTCCCGGCGCCGGGTTCCGGCGTTCCGTTGCCAAAACCCAACCAGGGCCGGAGGACCGAGGACGAAGCCCGGCGCGAGACACAGTCTCCCTGGGCCCCCGGCAGGCCCTCTTGGTCAAAAGAGGTCCGGCCGGTTCGGTCCGTTCGGACGTTATTGGGAGGGTTCATTGGCCGGGATGACCAATTTTTCTCTTATTAAGAGACCTTTTGGCGCTTGACCATGACTTTTGGGGATGATATTATTGTGAAAAGTTTTTGTTCCCGACGATCCGCCCGCGAAAACGCTCCCCAGCCGCGGGTTTTTTTGGAAATAAAACCGTTTAAATCATCGACTTGGCATCAGGAGGCGTTATGTTTTTCAAGGTTTGGGGTTGCCGAGGCAGTTTACCCTCTCCCGCGACAATGACTTTTGATACCAGGCGATTCGGCGGCAACACCACTTGTTTCGAAATAAGAACCAAATACCGGGATCAAGAAGAGTTGTTCATCATCGACATGGGCACGGGTCTTTTCGGCCTGGGCAATAAGCTGATCGAGGATTTGTTTTCCAAGCGCATCAAGCAGGTTCGAGCTCGGATATTCATTACCCATATCCACCTTGACCACACCTTCGGCATGGGGTTCTTCGGCCCCCTGTTTATTCCCGGCAATCATATCGATTTTTTCACCCTGGAAATGCCCCTGACGGTCAGCAGCCTGAACCGGCAATTGGCCGGGCTCTACGACGGCATACAGTTCCCTAGGCACCTGGACCAGATGCCCTCGATCGGCGGGAATGGAGACACCAAAAGCGCCTTTCACGACGTAAAATTCTGGCAGGCCCTGGAATTCGACACGGTCAAGGTCGAGGTGGTGGAATTGAATCACCCCCTCGGATGCGCGGGGTGGAGGTTCCAGGAACGGGCCGAAAACGGCGAATTCACCGGCGCGGTCCTGGCGGTCGGCACGGATACCGAGCATTACGAGGGGACCAACCCCAAGGTCCAGACCCTGGGACGAAACGCCGACCTGCTGATTCTGGACGGTCAATACGAGGACGAGCAATACCTAGGCCGGGCCCCTGGTCGCGGAGACAGCCGGCAAGGCTGGGGACACAGCACGCCTCGGGCCTGCATCAGGGAGGCCGCTGAATGCGGGGCCAAGCGCCTGGGCGTCACCCATCACGACCCTTCCCACGACGACCGGATTCTGAGCCGCATGGAAAGCCGGGCCAGACGCTATAACCGCCGCTTGAAAAGCCCGGTTCCCGAGGTCTTTTTCCTGCGGGAAGGTTTGGAATTGGCCTTCTAGGCTTGTTCCTTAAAATGAAAAGCGGCTCGCGGATCATATTCCTACTGGCGGCGACGGCGTTTTTTTCGCCGGCCGCCTGGTCCGCCTGCCCCGATCAGGCCGATTACATCAAACTACTCCGACCCCCACAAATAAACTCCGGGATCGATCCCCTGTTACAAAACCTCCAATCCCAGGACCCTCGGGATCGCTGGTTGGCCGCCGAGGACCTGGGCCGAGCCAAAAAATTCGAGGCTGTCTCCTTCCTGTTCCCTCTTTTGTCCGACCCCAACCTGGAAGTCAGGAATAGAGCCCAAAAAGTCATCCTGGAAATCGGAGCGACCGCCCCCCGACAATTTGAAACACGTTTCCGCTCAGGTAGCGCCAACCTCGACCCCGCCGCGAATTTGGTCTTGCGGGGAATCATCGCCGAACTCCAGGGACCGAGGGACGAGGCCAGGGACAACTACGAGAAAGCCTTCGATAAAAACCGCAACATGGCCTGGTCCGCCTTCCGCTTCGCCGACTCGACCCGGTCGCTGAAGCGCATCCAGGATTTCCTGGCCGGCGAAATCAACCATTCCATCAGCCTGCTTAAGACTCAACCCGCGACCGAGGAGTCCCCGGCGGCCATTACCAGGCTCAGGCAGGCCCACGCCTTGACCAAGCTGACCGAGGCGGTGGGACGTAAAATCAGCCTTCTAGCCGCCGATTTCCTGGGATCCGGTCGACCAAGGGAAGCCGAGGCCCTGAATGTGGAAGGCGCGGCCAAGTTGATCGCCGCCGCCCTGGAATTGAACAACCTGGCCCAAAAGCGGGAAGCCCAATTAAAAAACTCTAACCCGCGCTTTCAATTGTCCGGCTCCGGTCCTTCCAGCCCCTCCGGCCCCTCCGGCGATGACAATCAACGGCTTATCCAGGCCAGGTTGAAGGCGGTGGAGGCCTTGGGCGCTTGCTACACCGCGCCGGGGGAAGCCGCTCTTATTCAAACCCTCCAAAACGACCCCAGCCCCGCTGTCCGGGGACGGGCCGCGGAGGCCTTGGAGCGCCTGGGTACTCAAAACGCCTCGGCCGCCCTGACCGGCGCCGGACAATCAACGGCCGGCGCCGAAAGCAAGCGCGACGAAGCGGCCCCGGTAAAGGCCCTCGCGCCTCCTCCACCCCCGCCAAGGACGGACCGACCCGACATCCAGCCCCAACCAAGCCCCGACCTTCCGCTTGGCCGGCCAAGTCCGGTCGAGACCGGTGAAAACCCGGGAACCGCGGCGCAACCCGAGGACGACGCCGTCCTGGTCGAAAAACAGGTCCAAACCTGGCTCCAGGCCTGGAAAGAGGGCGACCTGGATTCCTTTTTTAAATGCTATCATCCTGATTTTAAATATAAAAATATGAATCTACAGGGTTTTATCGCCTACAAGAAGACGATTGCCGGTAAAAATCCCCACATCGGCATTGACGTCGCCAACCTCCAGGTCAAAGTCGACCCGCCCCGGGCCGCGGCCTCTTTCGTCCAGGATTATAGGGCCGACAGTTATCGCGATTATGGGCAAAAGACCCTTTTTTTCGAAAAATACAACGGTCTCTGGCTGATAAAGGAAGAAAACTGGCGCGCCCTGCCCAGGCGTTGAGTATTGGTTTTGTATGAAAATGCCCCGCGGGCGGTTTCATTGGTTGTTTTGACCGACATGGCCCGCGGCCGTGTCGGTTGGGCTGAAAAGAGAGGAATGAATGAAAGCTGGAAAACTTGTGGTGATCGGGGGAGACGCGGCCGGAATGAGCGCCGCCAGCCTGGCCAGGCGGAGACGCCCGGACCTCGAGATCGAAGCCTATGAAATGGGCGAATTCACCTCCTACGGCGCCTGCGGCATGCCTTATTACGTCGCCGGACAAATCCCCGGGTTGGAAGACCTCGTGGTGGTCAGCCCCGCGGAATTCGAAAAAAAACGGGGCATCAAGGTGTTCACGCGCCACTTGGTCGAGTCGATTCACCCCGATTCCAAGACGATCCTGGTCAGGGACCTCGGGGACGACCAAACCAAGGAAGCCCATTACGACCATCTGCTGATCGCTGTCGGCGCCGAACCCCTGTCCCGCCGGGCGTCGCTCTTGACTTGGCCGGCGTGTTTACTCTGCGGGGCCTTCCCGACGCCGAAAAAATCAAACAATACGCCCTGCGCGCCCCGGCCCAAAGCGCCGTGGTTATCGGAAAAGGCTATATCGCCATGGAAATGGCCGAGGCCTTGGTCGCTCTCGGAGTAAAAACCACGGTGCTGGGACGCCGCCCCGGAGTTTTACCGAACTTCGAGCCGGAAATCGGCGGCATGGCGGTCGACGAGTTAACCAGGCAAGGGGTCGAGATACTCCAGGGGGCGGAAGTTGAACGGATGCGCTCCCGTGACGATTCAAGCCTCGAATTGTCGCTGGCCGACGGGCGAACCATAATAACCGATCTCGTGGTCGTCGGCGCCGGAGTCAAGCCCAGGAGCGGCCTGGCCGCGCGGGCGGGCCTTGAACTGGGCGCCAAAAAAGCCATCAAGGTCGATCGGCGTCAGAGAACGTCCCGGGAAAACATCTGGTCGGCCGGAGACTGCGCCGAGGTCTATCACCTGTTGTTGAAAAAAAACGTTTATATTCCCCTGGCCCTGGGGGCCAATCGGCAGGGCCGCATAGCCGGAAACGACATCGTGGGGCTTCCGGCCGAATTTCCGGGGATACTCGGAACGGCCATATGCAAGGTCTTCAATCTGACCGTCGCCCGCACCGGCCTGGGCTTTCAGGAAGCGTTGGACGAAGGATTGGACGTGGAAAAAGTGGAAGCGACCAGCCGCTCCCGGGCCCACTATTACCCGGGCGGCTCGAAAATCACCACCATTTTGGTCGTGGAAAAACGCTCCCGGAAACTGTGGGGCGCCCAGATGGCCGGAGCGGACGGCGTCGCTCACCGCATCAACACCTGGGCCGCTTCCTTGACCGCCGGCATGACGCTGGAACAGATTTATTCCCTTGACCTGGCCTACGCGCCTCCGTTCAGCCCGGTCTGGGACCCTGTTCTGGTGGCCGGCGAGCTGGCTCTCAAGCAGGTTAAATAAGACCATTTAATCCCCCCGCGGCAAGCCGCGGGGAACGCGCTCGCTTGCATGTTGAAGCTCCCACGCGGCAAGCCGCGAGGGGCGCTTCCTCATGAGAGGAAGTGGTCCTATTATTATGTTGCTCGCTAACCCCTTGGCAAGCCGCGGGGAATGCGCTCGCTTGCATGTTGAAGACTCGACGGTCCGGGCGGTACCATCTTGTTCCGGTCGGACCCCGGCCAACGGCCGTCTCGAACCCCTCCGGCTACCCGCCCCGGGACGGGATTCCGCCCTTTTCCCGTGGTTCGGACTCGCCTTGCGTCTTGTTCCCCAACCTTCATTCGGTGTATAGTCTCCCCCTGGCCGTTCAGGAACCGGATGTAACTCCAACCCGAGGGAAGGCCAAGTCAAGGGCTTGGCCTTTGTGTTTTAATTCAGGCCGCGGCCGTCATCCGGTCGGAAAGCGTTAGTAATGAAGGAATCGTGCCAATGATCACCGTCAACACCTGGAAAACCGGGGCCCTTAACGGTATAAAAACAAGCCTCTCGCTTCTTAAAATCATTATCCCGGTTTACGCCCTGGTAACCGTGCTGGGACATACTCCGGTCATTCACTGGCTGTCCGACCTTTTCGCCCCGCTGATGAATTTCACCGGCCTGCCGGGGGAAGCGGCCATCGCCTTCGTCACCGGCGCCTTTGTCAGCATGTACGCGGCCCTGGGCATCATCGCGGCGTTGAACCTGACTCCGTTCCAGATAACGACCCTGGCCGTAATGCTGAATTTCGCCCACGAATTGATCGTGGAAACCGCCGTGCTGAAAAAGGCGGGGATTAGTGTTTGGGCCGTGGTCTTCACCAGGCTTTTCTCGGCGTTCGCGGTGGGCGGGTTGCTGAACGCCCTCGGAAAAAATTTCTTTTAAGGGTGCGTCATGGATTATATGGAAATTTTATGGGAAATCCTCAGGGGCGGAGGCGAGACGGCTCTCATGATTACGGCCATCCTGCTGCCGTTGATGGTGATTCTGGAACTCATCAAGGACGCCAACCTGCTCGATCCCGCCGCCAGGGTCCTGCGGCCGGCCATGAAGGCCCTGACCTTGCCCAAGGAAGGCGCCTATCCAATACTGGCCGGAGTTCTTTTCGGGATTTCCTATGGCTCCGGGGTCATACTCGCCTTTGCCCGAAGCGGGGTGCTCAACCGGACCGATCTCCTGATAATCGGACTATTCCTGGCCCTATGCCACGGCATGATCGAGGACCCCTTGCTGTTCGCGGCCATTGGGGCGGATTACTGGATATTGATCTCCGTCAGGATCGTGCTGGCCGTGACGGTGATGCTGTTCTTATCCCGGATAATCAGAAAAAGATCGAAAAAAAGTCAACCCGATGAAAATCTTGGCAAAACGCCCTAGATTCGTCCTCCTGGACCGGGACGGAACCATCATCAAGGACTGCCATTATCTGTCCGATCCGGGCCAAGTGGAACTTCTTCCCCACGCCGCGTCCGGGTTGCGCGGGATGATGGACCGCGGCTGGAACCTGGCGGTTATCAGCAATCAATCCGGCGTTGGGCGCGGCTTTTTCAGCCTGGATGACTTGCACCGGGTCAACAACCGGATGTTGGAGCTTTTAAAAAAAGAACAAGTCGAAATCAAGGGCGTCTTCTTCTGCCCGCACGTTCCTGACCAAAACTGCGCCTGCCGAAAGCCCCGGCCGGGTTTGGTCCGGGAAGCCGCCAGAGTCTTAAATTTCGAACCGGACCGGGCCGTGGTGATTGGAGATAAAATCTGCGATATCGACCTGGGTCGGAATATCGGCGCCCGGACCATTCTGGTGCGGACCGGCCATGGGCGGGAGGAAGAACAAAAGACCGACTGCCGACCGGACGTGGTGGTGGACGATCTGGAAGGGGCGGCCCGGATGTTGGATGCGGACTAGAACCTCGAATTACCCGCTCCCAACCGACATGGCCGCCGGCCATGTCGGTCACAACAACTAATGAAAATGCCCTTCGGTCATTTTCATACAAAATCGAGCGCTTGGGCGCGGCTTTTCATCCCCGCTATCTTTTTATTTCAGTGAGTTAACCAAGGGACCAGATATCGTTGCCCGGCGGGGCGACCCCACCCGGAACCCATTGCGGAAAAGGCCCGGGGCTTCGTTTTCCCCGGGCCTTGGCGGGTAAGTACTAAACGTTGTCCTAGTGGGAAGCCATCATCTTTCCGGATTCGGATTCGGCCTTGACGCCCAGGGCGACCTTGTACAGCACGGTCAGGATTAAGGCGCCGATGCCGTAGATGCCGATGGTGATGATAAGTTCCGGAATCGTGGGCACGTATTCGGTTACGTGTTCCAAGGGGTTGGGGATGAAACCGCCGATGACCAGCCCCAAGCCCTTGTCGATCCAGAGGGCGATAAAAACGATCGCGCAGGTGATCCCCAGGACCTTTTCATTATGCCTGGTGGCCGGAACGATCAACAGGCCGATGGCGGTAAAAGCCAGGGTGACGGAGACCCACATCCAGGGAACCAGGACGCCGTGTCCGTGCAAGCCGGCGAAGAGGTAGACCAGGCTGTGCTGGTGGCCGGGAATGCCGCTGTAGAAGGCGGTGAAGAATTCCATGGCGAACAGGAACATGTTGATGATCAGGGCGTAGGTGACGATCTTGGCCAGGGTCTGGATGGCTTCCTTCCCGGCGTCGAAGTTGGCCACCCTTCTCAGGACCAGGGCCAGGATGATCAGCAGGGAAGGACCGGCCGCGAAAGCCGAGGCCAGGAAGCGGGGCGCCATGACCGCGGTCAACCACATGTGCCGCCCGGGAATGCCGGCGTAAAGAAAGGCTGTAACCGTGTGAATGCTCACGGCCCAGGGTATGGAAAGATAGATGAAGGGCTTGATCCACCGGGGGGGTGAAACCGCCTTTTTCTCGGATTCGAGCAGGACCCACCCGATGACGATGTTGAGGAACAAATACCCGTTCAACACCGTGGCGTCCCAAAAGAGAATTGAGTTTAGCGTCGGATGGAGCACGACGTTCATGATGCGCATGGGCTGCCCGAGGTCGACGAAGACAAAGAGCATGCACATGGTGACCGCCGACACGGCCAGGAATTCGCCCAGGATGGTGATCCGGCCGAAAACCTTGTAGTTATGGAGGTAATACGGCATGACGAGCATGACGGCGGAAGCCGCCACGCCGACCAGGAAAGTCAACTGGGAAATATAAATCGCCCAACTGACGTCCCGGCTCATCCCGGTCACTCTCAAGCCGTCAAAATACTGGTAAAGATAAGTGGCGACTCCGGCGCCGATAATCAGGAGAAGGAAAAGGACCCATCCCCAGTACACCTTGCTTCCGTTTAGAGCCTTCTCTAACATATCGCCCTCTAGACTATGTAAAAGATGTTAGGGCCTGTGCCCAGACTTGGTTTACGCCTGATGGTGTGGTGCTTCCGGAGCAGTTCCCTGACCGTGGAGGAAGGAGATTCCAAATCCCCGAAGGTCAAGGCGCCGCTTTTACAGGCTTCCACGCAGGCGGGGAACAGGCCTTTGGCCAGCCGCTCGACGCAAAAGTTGCACTTTTCCACCACCCCCTTCATGCGCGTGGGATAGGTGGGGTTCGTTTCCTTGATAAAGGGCCTCGGATCGGACCAGTTGAAACTCCTGGACCCGTAGGGGCAGCCGGCCATGCAGAAACGGCAGCCGATGCAACGGTGCATGTCGATGACTACTATCCCGTCGTTTTCACGCTTCCAGGTGGCCTGGGTGGGGCAGACCCGAACGCAGGGCGGGGAATCGCAGTGGTTGCACAGCACCAGGAAATCCTTGTGCGCCGTGATCTCGTCGGCGAACGGATTAGCCTGCTCGGGGAAGACGTTTTCGTATTCGTCCCGCCAAATCCATTTAACTTCGTGCATGACATCCACGGACCCGTCGGATTTCCTGATGTCCGGGACATTATGAACACGGTGGCAGGCGGCGGCGCAGGCTTCGTAATCCTCCGCGGTCAGCTTCTTGACGTCGATGACCATGGCGTAGCGCTGGGCCAGGGAGAACGCGCCGACCGGAGCATCCAGGCCCCTTTCCGGAACGGCCTCTTTATGCTCGCTGGCGATGGCATCCACGGCCGGCTTGACCCCAAGGGCCGCGGCGGAAATTCCGGCTATCTTTAGAAAGTCTCTTCTGTTGACACCCATTGTTCCTTACTCCTTCGGCTCGACATGGCAGTCCCAACAGAAAGGAGCGACGGCCATGTAATTATGGCATTGATCGCAGAAGTCCTTTTTGCTGGTATGGCATTCCATGCAAGTGTTCTGAAGGCTCATTTCGTAGCGCTTGGCGTCGGCCGGGACGGCCATGGGCTGAGTGGGGAACCCGGCGAGGCGGCGAACCTCGCCGATGCCGGGGATATCCAGGGCTTGGGCGACCATGGCCGCCCGCACTCCTTCAATGACCTTCATTTCGGGAGCCTTAAGGGGGTCATTGGACACGACGACCCACGTGTGACCGTCCCGAATGGCCCAGTTCCGCCAATCATCCAGAATCTGCATGTGGGAGGTTTTCATATCCGCCTTGGGATAGATGCATTGGCCCGCGGCCAGGGCCTTGGCCGAAAGCTTGGGGTCCGGAGCGGCCGGCGCGGCGGATCCCATATTGTACCATAAGGGAAACGTCAAGAAAACCAAAGCAATTACCAACCCGGTAAGAATTTTCCCCGCGTCATACATGTTAATCTTCCTCCGTCTCCCCATCGCCGCCCGGTTTGGGGATTTCAAGGCCTCTAAGGTTATAATCCCGCTCGTTCTCGCCTTCCATGATCAGGGCGTTGGCCACCAGTTCGGTCAAGCCGCAGTTGGTGACCTCGGGGACCCAATATTCCATCAAGGGAGGCAAGGTGGCCCGGTCGACCGCGCAAACGCAAGCCAGGGTGTTGACCCCGTACTTTTCGTGAACGTAACGCACGGCGTTGGCTCGGGGGAACCCGCCCTGCATCCTGGCCACGTCGTACTCGCCGGCGTTGAGTCCGGAACCGCCGCCGCAGCAGAAGGTCTGCTCCCGGATGGTATTGTCGGGCATTTCATAGAAATTGTTACAGATATTCTCAAGGACGTACCGGGGTTCCTCCAGCATTCCCATGCCCCGGGCGGGGTTGCAGGAATCGTGGAAGGTCACTTTCAAATGATCGTTGCGGCTGGGGTCGAGCTTAAGCTTGCCGTGGCGGATCAGGTCCGCGGTGAATTCGGTGATATGGACCATCTTGGTGGAGGCGGCGTTCTTGAAGACCGTGCCGGTCAGCGGGTTCCGCGGTTTTTCCAGGAAGTTGGCCGGTCCGTTCATGGTGTCCATGTACTGGTGGACCACCCGCCACATGTGACCGCACTCCCCGCCCAGAATCCACTTGACCCCCAGGCGCTTGGCCTCGGCGTACATCTTGGCGTTAAGCCGCTTCATGGTTTCGTTGGATGTGAAAAGGCCGAAGTTGCCGCCCTCGGAAGCATAGGTGCTCCAGGTGTAATCCAGGCCGATATGCTCGAAAAGCAGCAGGTAACCCATGAAGGTGTAGATGCCGGGCTCGGCGAAAACATCGCCGGAAGGCGTGATGAATAGAATTTCAGCGCCCTTCCGGTTGAAAGTGGGCTCGATGCTCACGCCGGTGTATTCCTCAATGTCCGCCAGGAGGTATTCGACGTTTTCCTTATAGGTGTGGGGCTGCAACCCCAGATGGTCGCCGGTCCGGAAACAGTTGGCCACGGGAGTGGCGATCCAGTCGATATTCAATCCCAGGAGGTTAAGCAGTTCCCGGCCCATGATGGTTATCTCGGCGGTGTCGATTCCGTAGGGACAGAAAACCGAGCAACGGCGGCATTCAGTGCACTGGAAGAAATAGTACCACCATTCCTTCAGCACTTTTTCGGTCAGCTCCCGCGCTCCGACCATGCGGGCCATCAACTTGCCGGCCAGGGTGAATTCCTTGCGGTAAACCGACCGCAGGAGTTCGGCCCGCAGCACGGGCATGTTTTTCGGGTCGCCGGTGCCGATGAAAAAGTGGCATTTGTCAGCGCACGCGCCGCACCGAACGCAAATATCCATGAACAAACGGAAGGACCGAAACCGGCCCAATCGGTCGCGCATTCCCTCAAGGATTATTTCCTTCCAGTTTTCCGGGAGCTTCCAGTCGTCCTCGGTGGGGTCCCACTTGCGGGGGAAGGGAAAATCCATGTATTCCATGCTTTTGGGATTGGCCGAATAACAGAAGGTCCCCGGCCTCAAATCCACCGGTGTATCCATCCACCCCTTGTCCAGGGGCGGCCTGTGGTCTATCTTCATTAGTTCTGCAGGCTTGGGCGTCGCCATTGTCTACTCCTTACCTTCCGCTTCATCTTCTTCTTTATCCAACGGCAGTCCGGCCTCGACCATAAATTCCCGGAAGTCATCCTCGTACTCGTGGTAGTCGTGGGTTTTGACCTTGGGGTTCCAGGGGTTTTCGTGGCGGACTTCCCGGCTGTTATTGACCAGATTCCTGGTCGGGCTCAGGAACACACCCGGGGCGTGCATCAGCTTGCTGAAGGGGAAGTAAGCGAACAGCGCGCAAACCAGGAAAAGGTGAATATAAAAAATCACCCCCACGCCTTCGGGAATACTGGGACTGAAATGAACCAGGCCCATGGCGAGCTGCTTGACGGCGACCACGTCGACCTTCAGGATGTAGCGCATTATCAGTCCGGTGGCCGCGATGTGGATGATGAGCAGCAGCGGGAACCAATCGTTGGCCAGGGATATGTACCGCAATTGCGGGATGACCACGCGCCGGAGCAGAAGGTAGGTCGCCGCGCCGATCAGGGCCGCGCCGCTCAGAAGCAACCCGGGTAGGGAGGAGAAGGGGAACAAGCCGATCTGGAAAAAACCGTCGAGTTTTTCCAAAACCTGGATGACATAGGGAACAGGCTGCGTGAAGAAGCGAAGGTGCCTCACCAGCACCACCAGGAAGGAATAGTGGAAAACCAGGGCGAAAAGCCACAGCCACTTGGCCGAGCTGTAATAAGCGCGACCATGCCGGAAGTCCAGGGATATATTCCGGAACAGGGACCGGAAACAGAGGACCTCCAAGGCCATCCTGGCGATAACCCCCCCCATGTTGGACGGGTTGTCGATAGGGTTGGTTTTTATCCATGGCATTGATTTTCCCTGGCCCGCGGTGGTCGGGATGCGAAATGGGACCGGTGACTTGCCCCAACTCACAACCTTATAAACCAGTCCGACGAAAAACGTCAGAGCGGCCAGGTAGGGAATTACCACTCCGAACAAGGAGTTCAGGTTGGCGGCCCATCCTAGAAGCGGGATCAGCATCAGAACGATGACCGCCACTAAAGCTCCAATAAAGCCCATCAAGCCCATAAACCGTTACCTCTCTCGATGATTGGTCTCATATGCCGTCGTTCCGGAGATCCGTTATTTCGATTTCCGGTTCATCCGGTTGCTCGCAAAGTAAATTCGCCCTTCGCAAGAGCATATGCAGCCGACGTTTTTCGTCCCGGACCTTGATCTGGGATAATTCTTCCCTACAACCGGCATAAATGTCGAAGGAAAACAATAGAAGCTCGTCCACCGCGGATTCCAAGCGCGCCAGTTCCTCCGCCACCCCCGGCTTGACCGCCTCTTTTCCCAAGGCCGCGCGCAACAGGCCCTTGAGCCCCTGGACAAAGGACAACCCCTGGGAAGGCTCCAGTTTCTGAAGAGCCCTGATCCTGATCATCCGGTCCAGAAAGGGGCGGACGACCTCGCGTTCCAAGCCGGCCCCGCGTGATTTGAGCAGGGCGTCGAGGACGCCGGCCAAGCCTTCCCGAAAATCTCCGCCCACGGGATTGGCGAAGTTATCTTTCTGTTGCCGAAGAAACTGCTGGGTGTCGGACGGATAGACCTCAATGGCCAAGTTGTACCATCCGCCGAGGATCGTAGACCGTTTTTCTTCCAGGAACGTATAAATGTCCATAAACTCCGGTCGCGCCGCCGGTGTTCTCCACCAAAAATGGAAAAACAGGTCGGCTGAAAAGTTTGTAATTTTTTTCACAGTCCTATTAACTAAATATGACGGTGACTTTGGGCCATATAGCATAGGAACGCCTGTGCGTCAAGAATTTTAGGCGTTTAAGGTAATTGTTCCATTTGGCGCACGAATCCGGAGGCCGCCCCGCGGCTTTCCCTCTCCCTAATTTCCCGAATTGATAGGAATAAACTTCTCCAAACCCGACCAATGGCTTGGCCGGCCCCGTCCCGTCGGCCCAGTCCCTCCCCGCGCCGGCAAAATCAAATTATTTTGGACATCCATAATAAATGGACACCCATAATTAGGCGTCACCAAAATGGATGTCCCTTTAATATTTTTTTAACAATTAACCAGGACATCCATTTTACCTCATATGGATGCCCAATTATAACACCCCGACATCAAACCTTTTTTAAAAGATGTCAGCGGCCATCTGATAATGTATTGTTCCTTTTATTCCGAAAGACAACAACTTGTTTCAAACGGAGGCGAGGGCTGGGCCGGCCACTTATCTCCCTCGCCCCCGACGGGGGGAGAGGGGTGGGGTGAGGGGGGCTTGGCTTACCCGGGCCGACGGGGCCAGCCAAGATGTTGGGTTTCGCCTACGGCTCAACCCAACATACTGAAATCACATTATTTTTTGACCTGTAGAGGCGCGCCGGGCCAAGCAATTCCAAACGCCCCGGACTTCTTCGGGCGGGCATGGACGCCCGCCCTTTCCGCCCTCGAAACAGGACGTTTCGGGGCGTGAAACCGCCGCCAGGCGGGTTCTCCGGAAAAAGAGCCGGGGG
>JAZDGM010000074.1:0-40285 GCA_043806915.1 Pseudomonadota bacterium
CCAACAGGTGAAGACGAAGAAGCTTTACCTTCTCATCGGCGCTAATGTATCGGCGTGCTCGCTTGCTCATGTTTCCTCCTTGGGGTATTATATCCCAATTTGGAAAAATCTCCAATTTCAAGTAAGGCAAAACATTCGGGCGGGCATGGACGCCCGCCCTTGGCGCCCTCGAAACAGGACGTTTCGGGGCGTGAAACCGCCGCCAGGCGGGTTCTCCGGAAAAAGAGCCGGGGGTTGTCAGGGGCGCCGGCTCCGGCGCGCCCCTGACCCTGGGTCGGGAAGACGTCCCTCGAAGCCCCACGCCTGCCGCGCGGGGGCGGAGCAGCCCCGCCCGCAAGGCGCCGGCCAACGTCTCCAATTTACCGCAGTCAGGCCCGAAAAATAGTAAAAGATGGTGCGCGTTGCGCACCCTACAAACTACCGCGCGGGGGCGGACACGCCCCGCCCGCGAGGCGCCGGCGACGTCCTCCCCGGCTTTTCCGCTGAACCTATGCATTGTGGCAGTCCCCCCAAAATGCGCACGCCGGATAGGGTATTATATGACATCCATTAATATTTTATGAATGTCGTTTTATATTTCAATGGTTGTCAATATATATGAAGCCGCCTGGCTCGGTATCTAATTGAAAATTTGATGTCATTTTTAAAAGATCATTTTAAAAAGAGCGGCCTATTAACAGGTTCGTTCAGAAAAGCCAATACTCACAAAATTTATAAATCTGGATGTCCTTCATATAATGCCGCCCAATTCAGACCGGGGACCGCCGACGGCGCCCGGCGGGCTGACAAAACCCGGCCAAGAATCACCCCGGCGCCCTCCGTCGCCCCCCTTTTCCCCGCCGCGAATCCATGGTAAGTTAAACCCGACAACCGCAAGTAATCGAAGCTCCCCGCGGCCAGGCAAGGGGGTCTTCCTCATGTTGGGAAGTTGCCTATTTTATTGAGTTGCTCACCAACCCCGCGGCCAGTTGCGGGAAGCGCGCTCGCTTGCGGGTTCAGAACCATTATTGGTCCCTACGTCCAGGGGCGGACGGGAATACCTCGCATGGTTGAAAAAAACACTAGCGCCCAGGTCCAAGTCCTCATTGTCGAGGCTGGGGCCGCGGCGGCCGCCGACCTGGAGGCTCGCCTCCACGAGTTGGGCTACGCGGTCGCGGGAAAGACCGCCTCCCCCGCCGAGGCCCTCGATCTGGTCGGTCGCCTTAATCCCGACCTGGTCATGATGGACCTGGCATTAACCGGTGAAATGACCGGCCTGGACGCGGCGGCCGCCATCCGGGACGGCCGGGAAATCCCGGTCGTCTTTTACACCGCGCGGTCCGAATCCGAAGCCCTGGAACGAGTCGGGAACCTTCGGCCCCGCCGCTGCATTATCAAGCCCTTTCAAAATGGCGACATTAAAACAGCGATCGAGATCGCTTTAGGCACGGCCCGGGCCGATTCCGACCGGAAAAAAGCCGAGGCTGAACTGGAAAAGTATAAGAGAATCTTTTCGTCCAGCAAGGCCGCCGGCGCCTATTTCGATAACAATTTTCGTTGTGAAATAGCCAACCAGGCGTTTGAACGCCTGTGCGGGAAAAAAAGCGGGGCGCTGCTCGGCCTGGGCCTTGACGAATTATTCGGGCCGGATTTTACTCCGACAAATATTGAAAAAATACTGCCATCCGGCCTCGCGGGGCCAGCCGTCGCCTTGCCGGCGGCGCTCGAGTCCCCGCTGTTCGGCCATCGGCGGGTCGAGGTCAACCTGTTCCCGCACCGCGATTCCCGGGGAAATATCGAGGGGGTCGTCGTCGACGCCGGGGATGCCGTCGGCCGCGGGCCGGCCGAAACGACGATAGAGGAAAACGCAGCCAAATTCAAGCTGCTGTGCGAGCAAACCCCCCTGCCCTATCAGTCCCTGGACGAGTCCGGAAATTTCCTGGAAGTGAACCAAGCCTGGCTGGAGGCCCTCGGGTATGAAAGAAATGATGTCATCGGTCGGAATTTCGCGGAATTCCTCAAACCGGGCTGGTCGGATCATTTCCAGGCCAATTTTCCCAAGTTCAAGGCCCGGGGCGAAGTCACGAACGTGGAATTCGAAATGGTCAGAAGGGACGGGTCCACTATCCTGGCTTCCTTTAACGGAAAAATAGGCCGCGATTCGCTGGGATGCTTTCAACGGACCCACTGTATTTTCCAGGACGTCACTCAACAACGGGCCGCGGAGGAAGAACATCGGATAATGGTCCAGATGTTGGACCAAGCCCCGAGTTCAATCACCGTCCACGATTTTAACGGCGACTTTCTTTACGCCAACCGACGCACCTTCGATCTTCACGGCTATTCCAAGGATGAATTCATGGGCTTGAACCTGGGCCGGGTGGATGTGCCGGAAAGCCGGGAACTGATAGCTCCGCGCCTGCGGGAACTGGCGGAAAACGGCGAGGCGACCTTCGAGGTTACGCACCGCCACCGGGACGGGACGTCCTTCCCTCTCAACGTCCACGCCCGCCTGGTCGAATGGGGGAAAACGCCGGCTGTCTTGAGCGTGGCCGAGGACCTCACGGAGCGCAAGCGCCTCGAGGGTCGCACCCAGGAACTCCTGACCGAGCTGGCGGCCGTTTACGAACACGCCCCCTTTGCCATGGCGCTGGTGGACAAGACGGGCCGCATCCATAAAGCCAACCGGGCGTCAGCCCTTATCACCGGACGTCCCCAGGATGAAATACCCGGCCTTCGGGGCGGCGAGGCCTTTCGTTGTTTCCATTATCTTGACTCGCCCCGGGGCTGCGGGTTTGGGCCGGCTTGCGCCAAGTGCCCGGCGCACCTGGCGGTCCGGGAGGCTTTTGCCAACAAAAGCGCCCGTTTGGAAGTGGAAGCCGAAATACCCTTCCTGCGGGGACAAAAAATTGAGGATAGGATTTTCCTGCTTTCCATCGCCTTTTTCAGCGTCGGGTCCGAGGCAAGGGTCTTGGTCTGCGCCCAGGACGTCACCGACCGCCGGCGGACCGAGAAAGCCTTGCGGGAAAGCGAGGAAACATTCCGCCTGACCTTTAAAACCAGCCCGGACGCGATCAATATCAATCGCCTGGAAGACGGGCTATACGTGGACATCAACGACGGCTTCACCCAGCTCACCGGCTTCACCAGGGAAGACGCCATCGGCAAGCCTTCCCGGGAAATCGAAATCTGGCGCGATCCCGCCGACCACCTGAAGCTGGTCCAGGGTTTGAGGGAAAAGGGCTATTACGAAAACCTGGAAGCCCGCTTCCGGAGGAAGGACGGAAGCCTGACCACGGCCCTGATGTCCGCCCGGGTCTTTAACCTTAAGGGCGTCCCGCACATCATCTCCATCACCAGGGACATTTCGGAGCGCCAACGCGCCGCCGCGGAAAGGGAAATGCTTCAGGCCCAACTCCAGCAAGCCCAAAAGATGGAGGCCATCGGCGTCCTGGCCGGGGGAGTGGCCCACGATTTCAACAATCTTCTCCAGGCCATAAGCGGATACACCCAAATCCTGCTCATGGACAAACCAAACCACGACCCCGATTACACCAGCCTGACCGCCATCCAAAACGCGGCCAACCGGGCGGCGGAACTTGTCCGGGACCTTCTGCTGTTCAGCCGCAAGACGGAAGCGGAGCGAAAACCCTTGGAATTGAACCAGGAAGTGGAACTGGCCCGGCGGATGCTCGAAAGAACGATCCCCAGGATGATCGACCTGGACCTGCGACTGGCCCCCGGCTTATGGCCCATCAACGCCGATGCCGTCCAAATCGAACAGGTCCTGTTAAATCTGGGGACCAACGCCGCCGACGCCATGCCGGAAGGCGGCCGCCTGATGATTGAAACCGAAAACGTCGACCTGGACCAGGATTTCATCCGGACCCAGCCCGCGGCCAAGCCCGGCCGGTACGTCCTCCTGACCGTTTCCGACACCGGTCACGGCATGGACAAGGATATCCTGGAAAAAATATTCGAACCATTCTTCACGACCAAGGCCATCGGCAAGGGAACCGGCTTGGGCTTGGCTTCGGTGTACGGGATAGTCAAAAGCCACGGCGGCCATATCACCTGCCGGAGCGAGGTGGGCCGCGGGGCGGTCTTTAAAATATACCTGCCCGCCCTGGTGGGCGGGACGCTGGAAAAAACCCTGGAAACAGGTCCCGCGCCGTTCCGGGGAGGAACCGAGACCATCCTGCTGGTGGACGACGAAGAAGGCGTCCGGGACTTCACTTCCCAGGCCCTCGAAAAACATGGGTACCGGGTCCTGACCGCGTCCAGCGGGGAACAGGCCCTGGAAATCCACGCCGACCGCCGTTGTGAAATAGACATGGTGATAATGGACCTCGGCATGCCGGGCATGGGCGGGTACAAATGCCTGTGCGAAATAGTCCGGCGCGACTCCTCGGCCAAGGTCTTGATCGCCAGCGGTTATTCCGTTGACGGGCAGGTCGGGAAAACCCTGCGAGCCGGCGCCGTCGGCTATATCATGAAGCCGTACGACCTGGGCGGCCTGCTGGAAAAGGTTCGCGGCGTCCTGGACCGGTAACCGCTCCACCCCGAAGACGCCCATGGTTCCGGGCCCGGCCCCCTGGTCCGCGGCCCTCGTCCCCAACCCGCCGGCTCAGGCCTCGTACTGGCGAAGTTCCCGGAAAACCTTGGCCAAGTCGTCCGGTTCCAGGGTAAAGGGAAAATTCCTGATGTTCGGACCGGGACGCTCGTTGCCGTAGGGCCGGTTGCAGGCGGTCCGACCGCTCGCGCCGGGGCAGCCGGACGTCTCGAAGGCGACGCCGTTGGACAGCAGCCGCGACAGTTCCTCGTCCGGCAGGCCGAAATCGGTGATCCGGCCCCGGGCGTCGAACTTCATGCGCGCTTTTTCGGTTTGGTCGGCGTCGATCAGGAACCTGGCGGCCTGAATCCGACGGTACTGGCCCAGGGGCGGTTGGGGATGGTCTTCCAGGTCCGAGCCCTTTTCCGGAAAAAAGGAAAAAAGGTGCGTGGTTCCGCCCCGTCGGCGGGCCCGGTCCATGACCTCGACCATCTCTTCCTCGGTCTCGCCCAGCCCGACAATCAGGTGCACTCCGGTCATGTCCCGGCCGAAAACGTCCACGGTCTCTTCATAAATCCGCCAGTAATGGTCCCAGCGGTGGGGCCCCCGGACTTGAGCGCCCCGCAGCCGGTCGAACAGTTCCGGAGTGGCGCAGTCAATGGCCACGCCGACCCTATCGGCCCCGGCGGCCTTCATGGCTTCCAAATCCCGGCGGTCGAGGAGGGTCGGGGTGATGAGGAGGGACGTCGGCAGGGCGGTTTCCCGCCTGATGTCCCGGGTCAAGGCGATGGCGTCGTTCTTGCTCTTGGGATGGGTGATCATGGAGATGCAGACCCGTTCCACGTGGGCCGGCGGGCGCGCCAGGCGGGCCAGGACCTCCGCGGTCTCGAAGGTTTTCCAGGCCACGCGGATGAAATCCTTGTCTCCATGGCGTTTTTTCTTATCCCGGGCCAGTCCGCAAAAGGAACAGTTGGCCAGGCAGCCGGACTCGTAGGTCAACAGCAGGTTGATGCAGCGCAGTTGGGCGTCGCGGTAAAACAGGCCTGGAGTGAATCCCAGGGTCATGGCCGCGGCCAGGGACAAGCGCACATATTCAGGGCTTTCCATTTTCGTCTCCTGTCAAGTCATGCTCCCGGCCAGGGAACAGCACACGTCGTGAAATCCAACCTCCAGCCCCAGGCGTCGGGCTTCATCCACGGCCTCGTCGCCGGGCACGGCCAGGGCGTTGATCCCGGCGCGGATGGCTAGGCGGTCCAGGACCTGGCGGTATACGCCGCCCGGGCGGGCGCAGCCGAGGTGGTGCCGGGCCTCGGGCAGGACCTTGCGGGCGTAAACCAGGAAATCCGCGACCTCGTCGGGTCCCGGGGGCCTCGCCCCGGCCATGGGCGTGCCGGACTTGGGCGTCAGCACCACCGTGACCAGGCGGCGGGGCCGGAAGGGCCCCAGCAAGTCCACGGCCCGCCGCTCCCCGTCCATCCGGCCGTAATCGAGCCCGACCACGATGTGCGGGGCCACGTCCAGTCCGGCTTCCCACAAGGCCCGGAGCGAGCCGAGAATCCCGGCGGCGCCGTCCGGCAGGCGGCAGATCCGCCGGGCGACGTCGTCATCGGCGATGACGTCGATCAGGGCCTGGGCGACCCCGGCCTTTTTCAAGCCCAGCGCGGTCTTGAAGTCGATCAGGCCGCTGTGGACGGTGACGATCAAGCCGGTTTCGGCCACGACCCGCTCGATGGCGCCGAGGTAGGCGGCCCAGGGCAGGCGGCCCCTTTCGTCGCAGCCGCCGCTGACCAGCAGGCCCAGGCGGCCCTTCTCTTTTTGTTCCGCGGCCACGCGGACCAGGTCCTCGGGCGTCAAGGCCGGAATCATGGTCCGGAGGAGCCCGGCGGAACAGTGGTCGCAGCCCAGGCGGCAGTCCGTCCCGGTCAGGCTGACAGCCGGATACCGCCCCCGCCGCCCGTATAGAGTGAACATGCCGGGCAGGAAAAAGTCGATGCGCCGGCCGAACCGTTCCTCGGACAGGCGACGGGCCGCTTCAAGCTCCGCGGCCGCGACCATGGTAATTCTCCCGGTATTTCCGAAACGCGGGCCACGTCCCGGCGATCAGGTCGGGAAAGGGCTCGCTGGTCCAATTGTTTTCCAGATGGCGGCGCTTCCCGAGGCCCCAGGCCAGGGTCGCGCCGTAAAGGTCCAAAATGTTCCCGTCATGGGCCGACAACACGGCCTGGTCCCCCTGGTCGATAAAGGCCGCCGCGGCCCGGCCGGCCTCCCGCCCGGAAATCACCGCCTGGGGAATGCCGGCCCCGGTAATGGGATGAGTCAAGCCGGCCGCGTCGCCCGTCAGGATAACCCGGTCGTGGATCAACGACTTTTCCGGCCCGTCGACCGCGATGGCCCCCACGGACCGGCCGAGGCAGCCGGGACGGATCACTTCCCGCCGGATCATCTCCAACCGGAAGTCTTCCAGGGCTTCCCGGGCTTCCCCCGGCCGTATTTCCAGCAGGCCCAGTCCCAGGTTGGCGACCGGCCCCTTGGGAAAAAGCCAGGCGTATCCGTGCCGCCACCTGGGGTTAAAATGAACCTGGGTGTCGTCCAGCGGCCGAACCAGGGGGACTTCCACCCCGACGCCGGTCAGGCGCCTGGGCGCCTTGAGCCCCATCAGGCGGCGCACGGTGGAAGCGGCCCCATCGGCGGCGATTACCAGGTCGGCCCGGATTTTTTCCAGCCCCCAGGGGCCTTTCAGGGTCGCCGCGCCCTGGTCCCAGGCGACGAGGCGCGCGCCGCACCGGATGTCGGCGCCCGCGCCGGCCGCCTGCTCCCCCAGGCCGTGATCGAACCGGCCGCGGTCCAGGATAAAGCCCGGCGCGGGCGTGGACGCCTCGAACCCGGGGCCAATCGTAACCATATTGGAAGTTGTTTGAACGACGCACCGTTCCGGGAATTCCACTTCCCGGGCCAGCAGGCGGGGGACCCATTCGGCGCAGTGCGGCCGTTCCCCCAGGCGCCGCTTGGCTTCCACCAGGACGACCCCGGCCCCGGCCCTGGCCGCCTCGGCCGCGGCCGCGCCTCCGGCCGGACCGCCGCCAACCACCAGTATGTCCACCCGCGCGGCCATGGCCTTATCCCTCCAGGGTCTTCCGCACGACCTTTTCGATGAGGTCGCGGTTCATTTCGGTCTTGTTCTCGAAGTCGCCCACGTACGCTTCCATGCCCTTGCCCAGGTCGTAGCAAGTGGTCGAATCGAGGTTGACCAACAACCCCCGGGCGCCGCTGGCCTCTATTTCCTTCTGGTGCTTGGAATAAAAGGCCTCGCAGCAACTGCCCACGAAGAGGCCCTCGCGGTCGCGAATGCTCGACAGGACTTCCATGAGGTGCTCGAAACTCTGGATGCTGTATACTTCCAGGTCGCGTTCCTCGCCGAAATCGTACATCCGGTCGAAATCGCACTCCCCGCAGCGGCCGCAGTCCGGAATTTTACGCCAGTCGCAATCGACTTTCTTGGAACAGTACGGCAACAACAAAAAACGCGGCTTCAGGCCCCCGTTTTCCCCGGGCCGGAGATTGACGATAAATATCTCGTTGACTTCCTCGGCCTTGAGACCCAGTTTTTCCAAATCTTTTCGTTCCACCGCGGCGGCGACGGCCGCGACCACTTCTTCCGGTTTGACTCCCGGAAACTCGCCGTCCGCGGCCGACAAAAAATTCCGGACCGTTTCCCGGACCGTCTCGGCCACGAAACGCTCGCCCTTGAGGGCCGCTTCCAGGTCCAGGACCAGCCGGGCCGGGCGGCAGAAGAAGTCGCCGGTGATCAGGGCCTGGCGGATGCGCCTGACGCGGGCGTCCAGCCAGAGATGGGTCCGAAAGGTCCCGCCGTCGGTCTGATACAGGGACGTGTACCGATAAACGCCGTTTTCCCGGGGTCGGCGCGATTCCCCCCGGCCGTAAATCCAGTCCGGGGATTCGTAATATGGCGTCCGTTGCTCGAACGCCGACTTTTCCGCCGCGGTCAGGCCGAGAGGGGTCAAGTCCCGACCGAACAACTCGGCAAAGGCCCGGATAAACGCCTGCTTGACCTCGTCCAGGCCGGGCGCGGGGTTCACCAGGTCGTTCAAGAAGCAGACCCGCTCGCGCAGGGACTCGATTTCGCGCTTTTTCAGTTTTTCCACCGGCACCCGCAAGCAGCGCAAAAATTCCTCGATCTCGTTGTCGATAAGCAGGGTCCCCTGGAACATGAACCCATTTTCCAGCCAGGCGCCGCCCGTGCCGCTGATCTTCCGTCCGTCGGTTTCGATGTCGTTGCGCGGCCGGAACCCGGCTTCCACGCCCAAATAATGAAGGGCCTTGACAGCAGCGCCGGAAATCACTTCCTGCAGGCGGTCGTACGAGCCCCGCAGGGGCTCCCGGTCCCGCCGACCGAATATTTCCCAGCCCAGGGCCGAGGTCTGGAAATAGATGGCCCCGCCGCCGGTGATCCGGCGGTTGAGGTCCACCCCGCGCCGCCGGCAGTAGTCCTCCCGGAGTTCCAGGGCCACGTCCTGGTGACCGCCCACCAGGGCCGCGGGCGGCGAGAAGCGCAGGAACCGCAACGTGGACGGCGACCGCCCGGCCGCGACTTCCTCCAGAATGATCTCGTCGAGGGCCATGTTCCCGGCCGCGCTCAAAAGGCCGGTGTCGAGCAGCCGGATGGT
Organism: Pseudomonadota bacterium; assembly: GCA_043806915.1. Classification (GTDB taxonomy): domain Bacteria; phylum Desulfobacterota; class Desulfarculia; order Adiutricales; family JAGVGV01; genus JAZDGM01. The sequence goes on from JAZDGM010000074.1 coordinate 9,217, forward strand.
TTCCGAGGCCTCGGTCACGGTGTCGCCCCCCTAGCCGGAATGCTCGCGAAATCAACCGCGCTGCTCTTTCGGGACCGGCCCGGCGGACGGTTGAATATATGGAGACGTTCAGTAAGGCCGGGTGAAGCGGGGTTCGGGAAGTTTCCGATCATGGGGCTAGTTAACGGCAAGGCAACTGTTCTCCCTGTATTTTCAAATGACTAATACCACCCCGCCCGGCCCGGCGCAAGAGGTATAATGGCAATCGCTCGGACGGTCCCGGGAGACGCGCGGCCGCCGTAAGGATGGTTTGAGCCGCGGCGCCCGGAACATCCGTAATAACCGGTCGTCGGGGTTTCATGGTCTCGCGCCGTTTTTTTCCCGTCGTTTGTATTGGGTGGCGCCTGAATGTCTTTTACCAATTATGGCGGCAAGTTGGATGTCCTTCATCACCGCGTCGGGTCGGACAGGACCGGGTCTACGCCGGACCATCCCGGCCCTCGTACAACTCGGGATACAGCTTCCGCGCGCATTCCTGGCAGATGCCGTGACTGAACCGGGCGTCGGTGCGGTCGGAAATATACTTTTCGATCTGTTCCCAGTAACCTTCGTCGGTGCGGATTTTCTTGCAGTTGGCGCAGATGGGGATGAAGCCCTGGAGCGTCTTTATTTCGGACAGGGACCGCTCGAGTTCGCCGATGAGGTGTTCCCGTTCGATCTCCATCTCCTTTCTCCTGGTGATATCCCGCGCGATCCCGATGTAATAGGCGATATTTCCGGATTTGTCCAAAACCGGCGAAACATTGGACGTGTGCCAGCTCCATTCCCCGCTTTTTTTCATGACCCGGTATTCCACGCCGCCTTGCTTGCCTTTTGTCCTGGTTATCAACTCCAAAAAGGCGAGGCACGTCCCGAGATCGTCGGGATGCACGAACAGGCCGAAATATTTCCCGACCAGTTCGTCGACATCGTGCCCCAGAATTTCGGTCCAATTAGGTGAAACATAGGAAAAGGAGCCTTCCAGGGATAGGGAATAAACGATGTCGTTGGCGTTTTCCACGAAGGAACGAAACCTTTCCTCGCTGGCCCGCAACGCTTCCTCGGCCAGGGTCCTCTCGGTTTCGTCCTGAATGGACAGGATGAACCCGGCGGCCTCCTCGTAGTGGCCGGTCACGACCGCTTTGGTCAGTTGTAGTCGCCGGTCGCCCCGTTGTATTATCAGGGAAGCGAGGCCCGGCTTTCCAGCGAAGGCGGCCAAGGGGTCGTTTTCCGGCAGCGCTTCCCCGATCACGCGGTTCAAGACCTTGGCGGACGAAACCGACAGGAAGCCCTCGGCCGCCTTATTGATATCCAGAATCCGCAGGTCCTCGTTCAGGACCACTATCCCGAGCGGAAGCTCCCGCAAGGTCAGGGCGGTCATGAGCGGCGCGAACCCCAGGACGTCCATGCGAAAAACGCAGATAGTCAAGGCGACGGAGTTCAGGGTCAGGAAAATGGGCATGAGGTTGAGGAACCCCCAGGGCCTCACCCCCAGCAGATACAAAAACTGCCCCCAGAGAGGCGCCGAAACGCCGAACAACAGCAGGTTGATATTCCGATAATACCCCCGCGGGGAAGACAGCCGCCAGTGGATTATAAAACCCAGGGAAAAAAGGCTGACAATGAAGGCGTAGGCCTGCGTCGGGTAATACAGGGGCCCGGGGGTGTGTCGAAGCAGGGCGATCCCATGTTTGTATATGACTGAAGCTTCCGCGTAATACCAGGCATGGACCGAATTCGTCGCCAACGCCGTCAAACCGACCGCGGTCGGAAGAAATAAAAGAACGAGCCGGCCCGGCGTGGCGATCCAACGCCATTTTCCCACATACCACAGGGAAAAAAGAAAGGTGGCCAGCACATGACCCAGCCCCCCGACATAGAAAAAAAACGCGATCGCCATTTTTCCGTTCAAGCCGTGAACCCACGGGCTCAGGCTGTAGGAAACGGTGGTCAGGAAAGACCCGGCGGCGATGAGGGACATGAGCAGTTCAGCGGTCTTTCGCCTTTTCGTCCAATAAATACGCGCGCTGTAATAGAGGAGAAATCCGCTGAGAATCGCCGGAAAAAAAAGGATAACAGGCAAATAGGGTAGGTCGTGGCTCATTCATTCACCATTCTTGCAAGGCGCCTGACTGCAACTCTCAATAAAAAAACTCTTTCAGCCCCCTGCAGCGGGTCTGTCGGTATTAGGCCTCCAAGCCGCCTGGTCCGGATTCGCCTTCCAGGAAAAGAGGCTCCAAGATTGCCTCCGCCCCCCCAATTTCGATTATTATCGGAGTTATTTATTAAAAAACCAAGAAGATAGTTTAATAAGCCATGAATCCGGCCTAAGTTCATCCCGACTGGCACGGGGGCCGGTCTTACGCCAAGACAGGGAACTAGCGCGTCGGGGCAGTCTATAGGGAGTTATCCATCGGGGATTTTATTCGTCGGAGTCGAGATTAGGGGCGATTTATCGTCGGATAAGGCTTTTGATGAATTCCGTCAACCGTTTGCGGCGGGCGGAAAAAAAATTTCCTCGTCGGGCCAGGAAGTCCGCGTCGACCCGGGCCGCTAGCTCGGGCCGTTTATCCAGGATGATCCGCATGGTCAGTTCAGCCGCCTCGCCCGTGAACCCGGCGCATTGGGTGAAATGACTTTTCGGGTCGGCCTGGACGTTTTTGGTCAGGACCCGGCAACAGGTGGACTTATGCCGCTCGATCCACTGCCGATGAAGCAAATTGGAGGCCGCCCGGATTTCCCCGCGCCGCCCCAGGGGATGGGCGCCGCCGAGGAAATGCCCCAAGGCCAGCACTCCGCCGCTCAAGGCGCCGCACAGGCAGCCGCTCTCGCCCAGGCCCAGGGGAAAGCCGGCGGCCAGGCCCACGGCCTGGGACTCGGTCAATCCCCCGCGCAACGTTTCGTTCAGGACGACGAACACGGCCTCGGTGCAAAGGTATTGCTTGGTTAAAAATAGGTTTTCGGCCCGAACCCGAACAGCCGCGGTTAGATCGACGGTGGCGTCGATTTTTGCTTCGCCGCCGAACCGGCGGGCCGGATCATTGTTTTTTTTAATCATTTGGGGCACATCAAACCATCCGGAGGCGTCGGGGCGCCCCCGGGAGGCCTATCTTCTCCGGCTATTTTACGCTCTCCACCGGATACCCGGCGCCCTTCCAGGAAAAAATTCCGCCCGGGAAACGGTAGACGTTTTTATACCCGAGCTTCCGCGCCCACGCGGCCCCGTTGTGGCTCCGGGTGCATTTGACGAAACCGCAATAGATCACGATGGTTTTGTCCTTATCGGGGCCCAGGAGCCGTTCGAAGTCCTCGACGGTCTTCCCGCCTGTTTCCTTCGTATCCCATTCCGTCATATCCGGGATCGGAAACAAAAACTGGACCGCGCCGGGCGTGTGCTCCTTTTTGTAGCTGTCCTCAAAGGGCATGGTGTCGACTATAATCATTTCCCGGCCCTTGTCCATCCATTCCTTCAGCTCCTGGGTGGCGACGATCTGGTACCCGCCGCGCTCCACTTCGCGCAGAAGCTTGACGGCGCTTTTCTCCAGCTCCACTTCCTGCTCGAATTTATTGTCGAAAAGAGCCAGGGCCGGCTGGGCCAGGCCCATTATTAGAAAAGAGACCACGGCCAGAGTGAGATTAAAATGCTTCCTCAACATGACAACTTTTCCTCCCGATTCTATTTTTTAGCGACGCCCGCCGAATCCAGGGACTCGACCGGGCGGTTTCCCCCGGTAAAACGAAACCAGAACAGATAGCCGATAGCCGTCAGTATCCATAAATCCCGGACCAAGGCGCCCCTAAGGTCATGGAAAGCCTCGGCCTCGGGGTCCCCGGGCCCGTAGCAGCCGCAGTCGACGTCCAACCCCAACTGGAGGCCGTAAAGCAAGACGGCGCAAAACATCAGGGTCAGGGCCGTTATGACCGGCAAGCCGCCCTTCAAGTCGAAAAGAAGCAGCACGCCGGCGAGTATTTCAATTATCGGCAGGACGATGGCCAACAGATCGGGCAGGGGCCGCGGCAGAAGGCCGAAGGCGTCGATGACCGAGGAAAAAGTCCCCGGGTCCTGGATTTTAATGAAGCCGGCCGTTAAAAACAGGGCCGCCACCCCCGCCCTGATCAGGAAGTAGGTCCAGTTGGATTTCAAAATCGCCGTTGGCCAGCGCCTCATTATTTTCTCCGTGGATTTATCGTACTAGCCATCTAGCCGACGGTATACCATAGGCTGTGACTATATATCAAATAGTTTTTTCTGATTTATAAAAATGGATGTCCTTATAATATCGTGCTGATTTCACATATCGGAAATACCTAATTGACAAATAGACCTTGTCAATATAACCTCTCGGCAAATCAGTCCGGGGACTGGTCGCGGCAGTTCGCGGGCAGGCCTTGGGCTCCCCCCGATCGCCGAAAAAAGCCCCGGGCCAGTTCGGTCGAATCGGGCTGGTCAAGGCGCCCCGAATATCGCCGCCAAAGGCCTGGACTTATTAACACCAACGGTTGCGAGGGAGGTATGGACCATGACGCGGCACGCCCCATCCGCCGAAAGCTTGCGCGCCGCCCCGAGGGAAAAGGAAGCGGGGGAGCATACCCGGCTTCCAAGCGGCCGGCCTTCATCGAACAGCCAAGGTAAAATCCAGGAAATAAAGATATCAGCCCATGGAGTCGGTCATTTTTTCGACTCGCCTTCAGGGAAAACCACCACGGCCCTGCAAGATGTCCACCTGCGGCTCCGCGACCAGGAATTCGCGGCCATTGTGGGTCCCAGCGGTTGCGGCAAAAGCACCCTGCTCAACATCATGTCCGGCCTTTTAAGGCCAAGCGCGGGCCAGGTTCGTTTCAACGGGCGGATACTCAACGGCGTCACCCCCCGCATCGGTTACATGTCCCAGGCCGACGCCTTGATGCCCTGGCGGACGACCATGGGCAATGTGGAACTGGCCCTGGAAATACGGGGAACGCCCAAAAGGGCGCGTCGCGACATCGCCGGGGACCTTATCCGCAAGGCAGGCCTGGGCGGTTTTGAAAACAGCTATCCGCACGAACTGTCCGGAGGCATGAAAAAGCGGGTGGTCATCATCCGCCTTCTGGCCGCCGATTCCGAGGTCCTGTTCCTCGATGAACCGTTCGGGGCGCTCGATGTTTTCGCGCGGGAAACGCTGCAGGACGAAATCCTGAAATTATGGCAGGAAACCCGAAAAACCATTCTCTTCGTCACCCACGACTTGGCCGAGGCCATTACCCTGGCCGACCGGGTCATCCTTATGACCGCCCGCCCCTCCACGGTGAAAAACGAATACCAAATCCCCTTGCCTCGACCACGATCGGCCCTGGAGACCCGGTTCCAGCCGGAATTCGTGGAGTTGCAGAAGATGATCTGGAACGATCTACGGGAAGAAGTGCTGAAGGCCAAGGGAGGGTTTTGTGGCTAGCGCGCCAAGTTCCCACGTGTTCTTCCTCAGGCTCCTGCTGATCATGGCCTTCCTGGCGTCCTGGGAACTTCTTTCGCATTATAAAGTCATCGACGCCTTCTTTTTCGGTCAACCATCAGCCATTGTCATCGACATGAAGGAAGCCGTTGTAACCGGGGAAATATACCCACACATGCTGGTAACCCTGAAGGAAGCCCTTTCGGGTCTGTTAATCGGGACCATCGCCGGGGTCCTGGCGGCTTTCATCCTGGGAAAACTGGACCTAGCGGCCAGGGTCCTGGACCCGATCATCATGGCCCTATACGGCATTCCCAAGCTGGCCTTGGGACCCATCTTCATATTGTGGTTCGGCCTGGGCATTGAATCGAAAATCTTCCTGGCCGCCTTGATGGTATTTTTTCTAGTTTTTTTCAACGCATACGCCGGGTTTAAAAACGTTGACCAATCCCTGGTAAACGCGGTCCGTCTCATGGGGGCGAGCAATCGGCAGATCGTCTTGAAGGTGGTGTTGCCGTCGTCGGTCCCGTGGTTGATGGCCGGGATAAAGGCCGGACTGGGAGCGGCCCTGCTAGGGGCCGTGGTCGGAGAATACATAGGAGCGAATTCAGGCTTGGGGTGGATGGTGGAGTACGCCGGCGGCATGTACGACATCGCCCGGGTCTTTACCTGCATCATTACCCTAATGCTATTAATGGCCGCCCTGAACGCCGCCTTGGGATTGGTTGAACGCCGCCTGCTCAAATGGCGCCCCAACGTAAAATAGTCGAAACACAGGAGGGATTACCAATGGTTAAATGGAAATTCGCGGTTGGATTGTTCATGTTCCTATTTTTCGCGTCGACGCTCTGCGCCCTCGACGTCGAGGCCGACGACAAGGCCGGTTCGCCTGGTTCCCCGGCGAAAATCCGCATCGCCCAACCCGGTCACGACGACTACGGCATTCAGCTCTACTTGGCTGACCAGCTTGGCTTCTTTAAAAAGGAAGGGCTCGAGGTGGAATTCATCAATTTCAAGTCCAGCCCTTTGTCCGTGGCCGCCCTGCTGGCCGATGAAGTACAGTTTTGCCTGACCAGCTATGACCAAGCCCTGAAAATGTTCGAAAAGGGAAAAACCCTGAAGAACCTTTTCACGACCACGGAAAAGCATCCCTGGGCGCTTCTGGCCCGGTCGGAAATAAAGACGGTCGCGGACCTGAAGGGCAAAACCATTTCGGCCAAGATGCCCGGTTCCGGTCCTCGCGCCTTCGCCGTCAACATCCTGCTCCATTACGGCCTGGACCCGGAAAAGGACGTCATTTTCGTCGACCTCCCCGAAACGGCCATCCTGCCCTCCTATGAAAACAAGGCCATCGACGCCACGGTCGGCTCCGGCATCCGCAAGACCGAGCTCCTGCAAAGAGGGGCCAGGGTCCTGGTGGACATGAACGACCCCAAGCAGCACCGGGACTTGCTGGAAACCGACGCCTTTCCCCTGAAAGTCGTGCTGGCGACCGCCGAGTACATCGAGAAAAACCCCGAGATCGTCCAACACTTCGTCAATGCGACCGTGCAAGCCATGGCCTGGGAAAAGGAACAAACCAGCCGGGAAATCGCCGCAAAGGTCGCGCCGTATTTTCTCGGTTCCCCCAACGAAGCGACAATTGACGACGTCAGGCGGGCGTTCAGCCATGACGGCCTCATTACCGAGGAAGGCCATAAGGCCCTGGAAAAGCAGTCCATCAGCGTCGGCCTGATCAGCCAACCGGTCCCCATGGACGACGTGGTGGACCTTTCTTTCCTAAAAAAGGCCTTGGAACAATATCCACCGAAATAAGACATCCCGCCGGTCCGACGTTCCGGGGAATAAAATATTCAAGAAAAAAGGAGTCGATGGCCATGAGCGAAACGCCGCTCCGCACGCTTTGTCAGTTATGCCATACCAATTGCGGGTTGATCGTCAGGCGGGGCGAGAACGGCCGGATTTCCATTAAAGGAGACCCGGACCACCCCGTGAACCGGGGGCGCTGCTGCGCCAAGGCCCTGGCCAACATCGAAATCCTCGGCTCTCCGGACCGGATCAAACATCCCTTGCAAAGGACCCCGACCGGGTTCAAAAGAATATCCTGGGACGAGGCCCTTACTATCGCGGCCGAAAAATTGGGGGACATACGAAGCCGGTTCGGTCCCCCCGGCCTGGCGCGTTGTACCGGCGCTCCGGTCTCCTATCAATGTCGGGACGGCTTCCTGGAATTCATGGGAGCGTACGGTTCACCCAATCTCACCGGCGTCGGCAACCTTTGCATGGCGCCCCGCATGACGGCGTTCAAGGCCGTAACCGGAGGGATCAGGGCCGAACCGGACTACGATAGGGCCGAATTGGTCATCTTCTGGGGCTGCAACCCCATGGTCGCGGAACGTTTTTCCGCTTACGCGGCCTACGGCGGCCAGCACCGGATACTGCCGAGCTTGAAAAAACGCCAGGCGAAAACAATCTGCGTCGATCCGTTCCGGACCTCGATGGCCCGGCAGGCGGACGAATGGGTGCGGATCAGGCCGGGCGCCGACGCCGCGCTCGGCCTGGCCATGATCCACCTTATTATCAAGGAAAAACTATACGACCATGACTTCGTGACCGCCCACGCCGGCGGTTTCGATCGACTCACGGCCCACGTCGAACCCTTTAGCCCCCGGTGGGCCGCGGAGCCGACCGGCCTGGCGGCCGAGACCATCGAAAACCTGGCTCGAACCTACGCCGGGACCAAGCCGGCGGCTGTTCATGAAGGCAACGGCCTGGATATGTATGCCAACGGAGTGGACGCGGTTCGCGCCATTGCCATTCTGATCGCCCTGACCGGCAATCTGGACGCCCCGGGCGGCAACGTGTTCATGCCCTTCCCTCATCCGTCCGCCTTGCCCACCCGGCCGGCCCTCAAGGAACAACGGATCGGGTTCCAGCGTTTTCCGCTCCCGGCCCACGTCCCTTTCCCGGCCGTCAAGGACGCCCTGCTGAACGAGGAACCGGACCGCCCGCGGGCCATGATCGTTCACCACGGCAATCCCGTCCTGGTGCAGGCCAACGAGGAACGGACCCGGCGGGCCTTGCGCAAGCTGGACTTCCTGATGGTCTGCGACATCTTTCCGACCGCCACCTCCGAGGCGGCCGACCTGGTCCTTCCAATGACCTCCGATTTCGAGGCCCATGGTTACCGGGGCTATTCCAGCGCCGCCGGCGGTCTTATAGCCCTGGCCCGGCCAATAGTCGACCCGGTGGGCGAGTCCAGGTCCGTCTTTGAGGTGGAATTCGAGCTGGCCCAGCGGATGAATCTCCACGAGGGGTACCCGTTTCAAAATGATCGGTCTTGGATCGACTTCATGATCAGGCCGACCGGGACGACCTTCGAGCGCTTGGAAGCCGAACAGATTCTGTACGTCACCCCCCCGGTTCAATACAAAAAATATCTGGAAAAGGGGTTTGAAACACCCTCGGGTAAAGTGGAATTTCATTCGCTCTGGTTCGAAAAACTGGGCGCCGCTCCCCTGCCGGCCTTCTCCGCTCCCGCCGGCGAGCCCCTGGACCGACAAGCCTTGGCCGCAAAAGGTTTTACCCTGCTCGGGACCAGCCGCAGACCAGCCCGGTTCGTCCACACCAAGTTCAAGAACCTTCCCAAGACGGCCCAATCCTACCCGGAACCGCTGGTCTATCTGCATCCCCGCGACGCCTGGGAAAGGGGCGTCAAGGACGGCGCCGAAGTCGAGGTGAGGTCGCCTGGAGGCCGGATAGTCATCAAGGCCAAACGAACCGAAGACACGACTCCGGGCCTGGTCTGGATCGACTTTGGCTGGGGCAATCCCACCGACGGCCTGGCCAACATCAACCGCCTGGTTAACGACCAATTTATGGACCCGATCTCCGGCGGGACGCCCAACCGCCTGTTCCCTTGCGAGGTCCGCCTCCATCCCTAGCCATCGATCGGTCCACGCTCCAGCCTGGCCGCGTATTATAAGGGATATCCATTTTTTGCTTTTTTTGGTTCTTGAGATACTATTTCAACCTATATAAATCGCGTCCCGAAAGGCGGCTCATGCCGGCGCCGGAAGTGAAACCATCGTCGACGGGGTCGAGGGGATTTTCCACCGCGTTTCCAGATGCGTCCGGCGGACCTTCCCGGGCTGCTCGATCTAAGCCTGGACCAATATCTTGACATACTCGACTGGACCGGCCGCCAGTTCTGGGCGGGAGGGAAAAAGAGCATTCCCGGGGAACTGGCGCCCAGTCTCGATAGACCGCGGGCCGATTCCGACCGCTGGCTGAAAACCACCGCCGGACGAGCCCAACTTATGCAAGAGACGGCGACCGCCCTGGGCCGGCGCCGGCCGCGGGGGCTTAACGCCGGGCGGAGGGCCTGGGCTTAAACATCGAAAACCAAACGCCGCAAGCTTCGAAAAATAACCGGGGGAAGTCCTTGCCCGTCATTTGTTGGAAAAACCGTGCCTCCAATCAATCGATTTGGAGGCGACAGGCCTTGCCCGTCAGGCCCATTGGCATTAAGTCAAGAGATTGGTTTAAAATATGACCTTTTTACTCGGAGATATTCCGACATGGTATATTCTTGAGGACAAAAGAACGTTATTTGGTGCGCAATGCGCACCCTACGTTAATTATTCGCTGGTTCCCAAGCTCTGGCTGGGGAACCAGCCTTACTCAATTTCATTTGGCCATTTTCCTAACATTTTCAACCGGCCGCTGACATCTAATTCAATATTTCATTAGGCAGAACATAAATAACCGGTCTCCGCGATAGAAAATCAATCATTTTTTCGAATTCAGCAAATTTGGCCTCGTCCCACATGCCGGGGTGAAGTTGAAAAACAAGCAGGTCAACTTCGGGGTAATAGTTATTGACAAAGTCAAAAAAAACCGGGTTGCCGCCTGGAAACTCCATATCGGCCATCCGTTGCGGCGCTATCTTTGACGAATCAGGGGACCCGAAAAGCCAGACGGTAATGTCCCGAACCTGTCGAAGCGCCGTCTCGGTGTTTTTATCGAATTTGTTTCCAGGCGCGCCAAAGGTCGTCAAAACAACGCCCAATTTTTCTTGAGCCAAATCCTGCGTTTTCAGCAAATGTTCCAATTGATATTCAACGGTGGTGTTCTGAAATTCGCTATAAACCGAGCCGCTTGGATTAATGGCGTTCAATTGATGATCGAAGCCGTGATTCCAGATTTCAAATCGACCCGTGTCGAGGTACTGCCCGAGAATCTGGAAATAGCGCGGGTCCTCGGTCAGGAGTGAGTTTCCCAGGATGCCCACGCCGGCTTTCAAATCTTTTTCCACCACATAGTCTAAAAAACGGCTCCATTGTTTTGAAATGCCAAAATCACTATTGTAGACCATATCATCGGCTTTAAGGACAATTCGTTGAAAGCCTAATTGGCCGTTGTCATTATCATCGCCTCCACATGATGCCAAGCAGAGACTCAGCAGCAAAATGAAACAAATCAATATTAAAAAATTAGCTGGTTTCATATCTCCATCCTCATTGAAGTTAGTCCGGTCAAAGCGGGATCGGTGTTTTGGTCTTGGTGGGGATCGCGGTATTCCGGAGCCCAGACGCCGACGGTCGGCGGAAACAATGCAGCGCGGGCGGCGGTCGGGTCCCACCTAAATATTGTTTTTTGGATGTCATCAATTTTCACTTTCATTTATTTTCAGGTATCGTATAGTCTCCTTGTGGCGAATATATATAACAATGGATGTCTTTTATTAGTTTTTAATGGCTAATGCTCCTACCCGCCGCTCAGATATTGACATTGCCGGGGTATTTTACCTGGACCGATTCCAGTCTCAAGGCGAGGAAAGTGCAGAGATTGATGCCGATCCGAGGATATAGCCTCATGATTTCCTCGAAATGAAACCGGTTGACTTCCAGGATCGAGGTCGGCTCGGCGGCGATATAGGATTCGTCCGATGAACCTCCGGCAAAGAGCCGCACCAAGCCGAAAAAGGCGGTGGGTCCCAGTGTTTTCAAAGTTTCCGCCTGGCCGTCCTCGTCTTTTCGAACAACGTTGACCCGCCCCGCGACGATCAGGCGCAGGAAGGCGTCCTCGGAGCCTTGCTCGACAATAACTTCCTTGGCCCCGTGGGACCGGCGAACGGCGATGGAGGCAATGGCCTTCAATTCCCTTGTTCCCAGCCCGTCGAAAACCAGGCAGGTCTTTAAAAAAAGGATGGCGTCCAATATTTCGGGCATGGGCGGCGTCTCTCCGTTGTGACATTTTACCGCGTACCTGGCGGTGTTGCGCACGGCTTCGTCCGGGTCCCGGAGCAGGGCCTCGCCGGCGATCGAAAACGTGGGGGCTTCGGTCTCCGATAAAAAAAAGGCGGTCAGCATCCGCGTGGCGGGCTCGTCCCGGAGGGTCAGGTAGACGATGGACCTTTCCAGGGTCATGTTTTTCATTAAGGGCAGAAACCGGCGGGCGCGCTTTAGTTTTTCTTCCACCGGCAGTTCGTCGAGCAAGGAAACGAGGCATCCGGCCAGGGGGCCGTCAAGGGTGTGTTCCAGCATTTCCACGGCCACCGGGGCCTCCCTGGACCCCAGGACTTGGCGGATCAGCCGCATATCGGCGTATTTCACCCCCAGGGCCTGAAAGATCAACGTCAGAAGCAGGTCGTTGGTCTCTTCGAGGTCCCGTATCAGCAGGTCCCGGCCGACCGAGCCGGGCCCTTTCCCCAGCAGGTCCGCCGCCATCAGGTTGTGACACGACTCGGCGAGGAGCTTGGCCGCGTAGGGTGTTTCCTCGAAATCCCTCCAGCCGGCCAGGCGCATGACTTCGAGGGCGCCCTCCTGGCCGCGGCGGGACAACCTGAACAAGGAACTTTCCAATTCCGGCAGGATGCAGTCCGGATAGACGGCGAGGGCCTCCATGGCGGCCTTGCGGACAACCTCGCGATCATCGAGCAAGTCAATCAACCGCCTAGTGGCGGGCAGGTATTTTGTTTGGGCGAAAGAGTCGGCGGCCAGGGCCCGGGAAGCCTCGTCCGGATCGTTGAGCAATTCAAGGGCCGCATCGACCGGAAGAGGTTCCGCTGCCGGCTCCCGGTCGGAAACTTGGTTCTCGACGCGCGCCCCGGGAACCGAAAAATCCCCGGCCGAGCCCATCGAATTAGTCCAGTATTCCCGGGGGTCCAGGGAATCGTAATCGATATTTCGGCCGATAACCGCCTGCTTCAGGCTTTTTCCGTAACGACGGGCGAAGAGCAGGGTTTCGGCCGCGAGATATAAAGCCAGTCCGGCTGCCGGAAGGGCCATTTCCCGGGGCTCGACCACGGGTTTCACCAGCAGCAGGACCAGGGACCCGGCGATCATGCCGACATTAACCACCGCGCCGCGGACGAAAACCTGGCTCCATGCGGAAATTTCAGCCGGCACAACCAGAAAAAAAATCTTATTCACCGGCCCCGACACGGCCCGCTGCATCAGGCGGATGAAAAATTGGCCCGCCGCGGCGACGTAGATATTGAAAAAAAAGTTGAAGCTCACAAAAATAGCGAAAAACGTCAAGGGGTTGACCAGTGAAACCCTGGCCAGGCCGACTTTTTTGTACAGGCTCGAAATAAAAAACAGCAGAATGAAAATGACGGCGGTCATTCCGCCCCTGAAGGAACCCAGAAAAGCCAGCAAGGCTTGTTCCGAACCGAAGGTGTTATTGGCTATTACGCTGAATTGATAGAAAAAAACCGGCAGGAGGATATTGGGGACAAAACTGACCATGATCAAGTAACGCAGGATGGGATATTTCCGGACCAAGCCCGGTATTTCCCTGGTTTTGACTTCGTGGGTTTCGCCCCGGACCTCGCGGGCCTGGAACTTCAAGCGGCCCGAACTCAAAAACAGAAACATGGCCAGAAAAACGAAAACCGCGGCGGAAAAAAGGAGGAGTCGGTCATAGCCCAGGACCGCTCCCAGGGGCTCGGTCAGGAACCCGCCGCTCGACCCGCCGGCGACCGTGACGGCGGTTAACACAGGATATAGACGGCCGGCCGTCCGAGCGTTCACCAGGGCGTTGGAAATATTCCAAAGATAAACAATAACTAAAGAATCAAGCAGATATAGCAATTGAAACAAGACGGGGTAAATCAAGTTCGTCCCGGCTGGGCCCACGAAAAACAGCCCGCCGACCGCCGCCCCGTATCCCAGGAAAATTCCGGCCATAAGATAGTGGTCTCCGCTTCCCGCTTCGATCTTGCGGAGGCCCTTGAAAACAATGATCGTCAAAAAGCCGTTGATAACAAACATCAACGGCAGGGACTCGGGGCCATGGCGTTTCAGGAAGGCGGTCTCCACATAATTGCGAAACACGGCCGTGACGAAGAAAGTCAGGAAGAAAAAGGCGGCCAGCCAAAGGAAGACGCCGATTTCGTTTTCATAAATCTTGAGGCGTTTTCTAAAAAAATCCTGATGCGTCATTTTTTCCGAATAAATCCCGCCGGCCGCGGCCTGGACATCATAATTAGGCCCTTTTCCAACCAAAAAAAGTCAAGAACCGGCCCCGGGCCCCGCCAGGGGCGAGCCCGGTTGCTTCATGGAGCGACAAATGCTATAGAAGGCTCGGTCCCCGCGGCCCGGGAACCACAATAAGCCGTTTTCCAACATTTCCCTCGGGACGAGGCCATGGCCCCCATCAACAGAATATTGATTTATACTCCAAACTCCATCGGTTTGGGACACCTTTTCCGCACCGCGGCCGTGGTTTCCGGGCTCAGGCGGCGCCGCCCCCACCTGGACATCCTGGTCCTGACCGGGTCATCCCTGCCCCAGGTCCTATTGAAGGACGGGGTTGAAGTCGTTAAACTGCCCGGAATCATGAGAGATATCGATAGCGAGGACCAGCCCTACCGGCCGCGGCTTCTCCCCGGTCTCGGACTCGGCGAGTTGCTGGCCCTTCGAAAAAAAATCATCGCGGACGTCCACGCCTTTTTCCGACCCGACGTGGTGATGATCGAACACAAACTCGCGGGTTTATTGGGGGAGGCCTCCCCCTTGCTGTCCCAAAAAATCGCCATCGCGGGAAAGGCCGGTGAATTCGCCCTGGTCCACCTATCCCGCGGGAACCTGGGCCGCCGGGCCATCCCCCGCCTTTTCGACATTGGCTCGGGAAGATACGACATCCTGGACCTCTACGACTTCCTGTACATCCTGGAAGACGCTTCCGAGGCGGAGGCCTGGCGGATCCAAGGGGATTCATCCCCGAAGCTCCGGGACAAGATTCATTTTCTCGGAAGAACGACCACTAAAACCAAGGAGGAATTGCCGCCGCGCCGGGAAGTGCTGGAACGCCTGGGACTGGATGATCGTCCCATCGTCCTCGCGTCCCTGGGTCGGCACGGCGACATTCCGGGAATATTTTCCAGGTTTCTCGCGGCCGGCGAAACAACGGGGCTCTGGCCTAGCCGGCGGCCGGCGGTTATCCTCGACCCCTATCTCCCGGAAGAGACCCGGAACGAGCTGGAACGCCTGGGCCGGCCGGTCAACGCCACCTTTATCCCCTTCATCCACAACCTGGTGGATTTGATCAACATAGCGGAACTGGTGGTCTGCCGGGCCGGATACAATACGATCAACGAAATACAGTTGACCGGCGTCCGGGCGGTGGTCATTCCCGAGCGTCACCCCAGCGGCGAGCAGGAGCTCCGGGCCGCGAGGCTATCCGGCAATATAACCGCGATCACCGAACAGGAAGTCCTCGGCGGCGGCTTGACCGCCATCCTGCCCGCCGTGTTGAACCGCGCACCGACGCCCGATTGCCACGATTTCAACAAGTATGAGATCGGACGCAGAATAATCGATGACCTGGAAAAGTGGGCCGACCGGCGTTGAATTGCCGTTCCCGGTCAGGCCGGGTCCGCCGCCGCGGACGACCGCTTCGGCCCTTGAAGGTTCTTGGCGACCACGGCTTGCTCCATTTCCCCGACCACGGCCCGGAACCGTTCCAGGCTCAGGGCCGAGCAAAAGCAGTTGAGCGGACCCTGGTGGCAATACCGGGATGGATCGTATCCTGGGCCGATCAAGCCAGCGGAAACGCATAGTTCAAAGGCCTCGGTCCCGGGGTAGGGAGTAAAGAGGCTTAAAATGACCTTGTCCGCCGGGACCTTTTCAATGGCGGCCAGGGTTTCCCGGAGCGTCGCCTCGGTTTCTCCCGGGAAGCCGGCCATGAAAAAGGTTTCGAGCCGCAAGCCCCGACGCTTGATCAAGTCGCAGGCGGCCAGGGCCTTTTCCAGGGTGAAGCCCTTGCGCACGGCCTTGAGGATTTGATTCGATCCCGATTCGATCCCGATCTGAATCGCCCGGCATCCGGCGTTTTTCATATAGCCAAGGTTTTCGTCGGTAATGAGATTGACATGGGTCTCGCAACTCCAGCCCAGGCCCGGGACCTTCTCCGCCATCAAGCGGGTCAGGTCGCGCAGGCGACGGGGATCGACCCCGAAGGAATCATCCTCGAAGTGCGCGACCTCGACGCCTTTTTCCCATAACCCAAGCAACTCCGCGACCACGTTTTCGGGGGTCCGCGACCGGACCCGCCGGCCCCAGAGGGCGCGGGAGCCGCAAAACAGGCAGTTATAAGGACACCCACGAACGGTCATGACCCGTCCCAAGGCGAGAGGCGGGTAGAGGTCATAATCCCTAAGCGTTTGAGGCGCGAATTCGTGCGGGAAAACAAGGCTGTCCAAATTTTCGATCAGGCCCCGGGGCGGCGTCTTGACCAAGTCCCCGCCTTTTCGAAAGACCAGCCCCCGCGCCTCCGCGAGCCCGGTCCGGTTTTCCAGGGCGGTCGCCAGTTCGACGATGGTCGCCTCCCCCTCGCCCAGGACCCCGATATCGATGTCGGGACAGTCTAGAACGGACGGCCAATCAAGGGAGACGTGCGGCCCCCCGGCGACGACCACGGTTTCGGGATCGATCTCCTTGATCAGGCGGGCCGTGTTCCGGGCCGAGGCCAGCATGGGGGATTTGATCGTCAGGCCGACCGCGGCCGGGGAAAAATCCTTGACCGCGGACCGGATTTCGTCCCAAATCCCGGCCCGGGCGTCGTTCAATACGTCCAGGTATCTTGCGAAGCCCGGTCCGGTAAAATGGCTGATCTGAAAAGGTTCATGGGGCAGCACGAAATCGCTGTTGTAGACCTGGACCTCCCATTCCGTGCGCCTCCGCAGCGCCCCGGCCAGGTAGCCCAGGGACAGGGGCAGCCGGGCCAAGGCGTAGGTTTCCTTGAACAGCCGGTAAAAAGGCGGCTCGATCAGCATGATTTTCCTGTTTTTCAGCGGGCGGCGCATGGCGGCTTAGTCCTTGCCGGTGGCGGCGAGGGTTTCCAACCGACCGCCGGCGGTCAGGACGAAGACCTCGTGAAACCCCTGCTCCATGGCCAGGGCCGTTTTATGATCCAGGTCGAGCCAAAGCTTCAGAAAAACACGATTCACGACCGCGTGGCCGACAATCAGCACCGAACCGGGCCGGTTTTCCGCCTGAAGGCGTCCGATCAACGGCGCCAATCGTGCTTCCGCGTCCCGGCAACTCTCTCCCCCGGGCGGGCGGTCATCCCACCGCCGTCGTATCGGCCGGCCCGCCAGGCCCAGTTCCGCCCGCGGACGGCCTTCCCATTGTCCGCACGACAATTCCGCCAGCCCGGGTTCGATCTCGATTCGGAGGCGGAAAAGGACGGCGGCGATTCGGGCGCCGGCCAGGGCGCGCGGCAGGGGCGAACTGAGCAGGCCGACGACCGGCTCGGGGCGCAAAAGTTCCATGACCCGCCGGAACACGAGCAACCCCTCGGGCGTGGGGAGGGAATCCCCTCCGCCCACTACCAGGCCATCTCGATTGGCCATGGTTTTTGGATGTCGCAATAAATAAAGCCGCACCAAAGTTCTCCTGACCTGGACTGTTATATCGCCGACCGACGCCGCCGGTCAATCGCGGATGATCATTTGTGGATTGCCGGAAGCAGCGGCCAATGGTACGATGAACGATCGGCGGCGCCGCCGCCCCCGGGGAGATATAGGGATGCTCAACCCAGGCTTGCCGCCGGAGCTATTCAAGCCGGACCGGCTTTTAAAAAAGGAACGGCTCCGCCACGCCCGCGACCTGGTCTTGCCGCCTGGCGCCCGGCTCGACGGGGACGGCGCGGTCTGCCAGGCCGAGGGCCGACTGGACCTGACCCTGGACCGGCTTGGCCCGGAACTCGACCAATTCAACCAACTCTCCCTGCGTTTGCTGAACCTATCTTCCAAGCCGCTGCTGGTCGGCCTGACCCTGGTCCACCGCCCCGCGCCGGGCCGGGCCGGGCCGGCGCCGACATCCTTTTCCGGCGGCCGGGAGCCGCTCCCGCCCCACCACTGGATGGACCTGAAATTTCCCCGGGACTGTTTCGGAGTATACGGTCGGCCCGCCGGCTGGTCCGACGTTGAAAAAATCGTGATCCATGTTTTTTTCGAAAAAACCGAGACCGATCGTTCGCCTTTCACCCTGATCATCCATTCCCTGGACGGGGAAAGCCTGGACACGCCATCCGGGCCGAGGCTGACCGCCGCCGGGCTGCGGGCCGTGTCGGACCGGGTCCCCGACGTCGCGACTTTTTTCAACCAACACGGCCTTTATACTTCGTCCGAGCCGGGGTCCGGCTTCGACATCCCGCCGCCTCATTCCCATCCGGTGGAACCGGCCGACCGGGTCCTGTCCGGCTGGATCATGGGGCGAAAAAACCCTTGGCCCCTGGACTGGAGGGCGAGCCCCGACGGCCGGCTGGAATGGACCCACTTTCTGAACCGGCACCATTTCCAGCGCCAACTGCTGGGGCCCTGGCGGACGGCCCTCGCTCCCGCCGCGGTCGAGGCCATTGACCGACTAGTACGCGACTGGGTCCAGCGGAACCCCTCGCCGCTCGATTCCAACGGCGGAGCGGGTCCGGCCTGGGAAACCCTCTCCACGGCCTGGCGGCTCCGGGAATGGCTGTGGGTCATCGGCCTGGCCTGGCCGTCGCCATATTTCAGCGACGCCGCCAAGAACGTGATGCTCCGCTCCCTCTGGGAACACGCGGTCAGCCTTTCCGATCATATAGGACATCCAACGAATTGGCTGATCGTGGAATCCGCGGCCCTGGCCCTGGCCGGAATGTGCCTGCCTATTTTTCACCAGGCCGGGGCTTGGTTCCGCCTCGGACTGGAACGCCTGGAACGGGAATGCCGCCGCCAGTATTTTCCCGACGGCGCGCAGTACGAGTTGTCGCCCCTTTACCAGGCCATCTGCGTCGGGGCCTTGCTGGAAGTGAAGCAAGCGGCCGCCCGCCTGGACCGGCCCCTGCCCGGCTTCTTCGGCCGCCCCCTGGAAAGGGCCGCGGAATTCCTGGCCGCCTTGGCCCGGCCCGACTTCACCTGGCCGTCCGGCAACGATTCAGGCGGGATGACAAGGGCTTACACCGGGGAAATCCGCCAGGCCGGGAAGTTGTTCGGGCGGCGCGACTTTTTGTGGCTGGGCTCCCGGGGCGAGGAAGGGGAGCCGCCGTCGGAGGGTTGTTTCCAGGCGTTCCCCGACGCCGGGTTGGCTGTCATGAAGTCCGGTTTTTCATCCCGTTCCCAGGCCCTGCTGTTCCGGGCCGGACCGGCCGGGGCCGCTCACGTCCACGAGGACGTCCTGTCCCTGGACGTCGCGGCCTTCGGCCGGCCCCGGCTGGTCGACCCCGGCGTCACGGCCTACGCGCCCGGTCCGCTGACCGATTATTACCGTTCCGCCGCGGCCCACAACACCATCTTGATCAACGGCCAAGGCGCCGGCCGGTCCCAAGCCGACTTTTCCGAACGGACCAGGCCGGCGGGCGCCGACTTCACCTGGCGGTCGACGGAACGGTTGGAAATGGCCGCTGGTTTTTGCCCGGGGCCATGGGGCCGGGAGCGAATCAGGGCGGAAGTCCGACGCGCCGTTATCTGGGTCGACCGTTCCTACTGGGTCGTCTGGGACTATATCCAGGTCCCGGACGCGGCCACCGCCCAAGTCTGCTGGCAGTTCGCCCCGGGAAAGACCGAGGTCGACCTTCAAACCGGAATTGTCAAAACCGCCGCGGAAAATTCCGGTTCCCTGCGCCTGCTTCCCCTGCCTGGAACAAACCGCCTGGAAGTCGACGCCGTATCGGGCCGGGTCGAGCCGCCGCGGGGTTGGGCCTCCGTCGCCGGCCTGGATGTCCCGGCGACCAATGTCCGGTATGCGGCCAGGGTAACGGCGTCCCTCTCCCTGATCTGGCTGCTGGTCCCGGAGGAAGCGGGCCGCGCCGGCCGCGTCCAGGCCGCCCGGGCGGATGCCGCGGACGGGACGATCAGGCTTGAAATTGGATGTCCTTTATATGCCGGGGATGTAATCAGCCTTGGCCCGGCCTGGCCCGAGGCCCGGGTTCATTCCTCGAACCCGTCGAAATAAAAAGCGAAAAAATGACGCATGATGAATTCGACCACATCCTGGTTGACGTGGAAGTTTTCCCGGCCCGCGGCGAAGATGGATTGCCCCAGCATGGGGCGGAAAATAGCCGCCATCTCGTACGCCGGAAAATAATGCACGTTGTCGTGATCGGCGGCGAACTCGTCCACTGCGGACCGCAGGGTGGATTTGGAATTGCACGAGGCGCTGATAATGTCCGCGTCTTCCCTGAAGGTGGCCCACAGGTGCACCGGCGAGACCGTGACTATCAACCGGCAGGATGGATTATGCGCCTTCATGATGGCGTGGATGCGTTCCAGGTTGTCCAGGTTCTCCCGGTGCCGGCTCACCCGGAATTCATACCGGCTCATGTCCCCGCCTTCGTTGACATAGGGGCCGGAAGGGAGGCAGATCACGGCGCCGTCCTCCCGGTCCGCCCAGATTTCCGTCAGGCCCAGGGTCAGGATCAGGACCTCGGCTTGTTCCAATACCCGACGGGAACAGGCGCGATGCCGCTCGAAATCCGCCTCGGCCTCTTCCGGCGACGAATACAGGATGATGCGCCGGAAAGGGTCCTGGACCAGCCCTGATTGGGGGGATATCCACCACCGGCGCCGGGGGGTGAACGATTCAAAAGTGTATTCGAATATCTGGCGCATGGAAAAAGTGTTGTACAGCCGTTCCCAGGCCGCGCTGGCGTGTTGGGCCGCCGGGCGGTCCGTTTCCTCTTCCAGGTAATTGCACCCCGCCCGCTTGAGCGCGTGTTTTATTTCCCGGGCGAAGCAGGAACCCATGGAAGCCATGGATGTCCTTTTATTCAGGCGCGGCCCGGGAAGGTCCGGCCAGGGATAAATACCATCCGACGGCGGGTTGCCGTGGGCGCCGGGCCAGACCTGCCAGGGCTTGAACTCGCGCCAGGGGTGAACGTCCGAGCGAGCCATGGTCAGCCTCTCTCGTCGGACGCGGCCAGGACCGCCACGCTCCAGCCCAGGCGATTGAACGGGAAAAAAGCTCCCAAGGCCCGGTCCACGACGCTTAAACAGTCGACGCGGATGAACCGGCGCTTCAGAAAGCGCGGGGCCGGCCACTTGTAGGGTATCAGGTAACTGGAACGCCACTCCCGGCAGGCCAAGCCGACGCTCGACAGCATGCCGTTCAACCGGGCCGGGGTGTAAAACCGGAGGTGGGTGGGGTCCCAGCCGCGCCAGGCCTTGTTTTTTCGGACCAGCCGCTTCCAGGTCCCTTCGATCAGATAGTTCAGGGACCAGGAATTCTGGGTCGACAGCACCATCCGGCCGCCCGGCGCCAGGGCCGCGGCGGCGGCCCGGACCAGGCCCACGTCGTCCGGCGCGTGTTCGATAACGTCTTTCATCAG
Source organism: Pseudomonadota bacterium (assembly GCA_043806915.1). GTDB lineage: Bacteria > Desulfobacterota > Desulfarculia > Adiutricales > JAGVGV01 > JAZDGM01. Next base: position 30,477 of record JAZDGM010000074.1, read on the forward strand.
GATGACGTCGAATTTCGTTCCCGGTCGAAACGCCGGGAATTCGGCGCCTCGAATCAAATGAACGGGCGAACCACCGCCCTGGCGGTCAAGAAAATGTCGGGCGACGGCCAACACGTTTTCCTCCGCGTCGACCCCAATGACCAGCCGGGCTTTCGCCCGAGCGGCCTCCGCGAGAAAAAAGCCGCCGCCGCATCCGTAATCAAGAAAGGACTTGTCGCCCAGGTCCCCGAGCAAGTCCCGGACAAAGCCGTTTTTGACGCGGCTGTAGACCAGGTTTTGTTGATTCAGGTACTGCTCCAGGCCCGGTCCGGGGAAAGCGTCTCGAATCCAGTGGCCGGGAGGGTATCTCGGGACCGGGACCATTCAAAAATCCAGCATTTCGTGGTACAGGGCGTCCCAGGCGGCCCATTCCCGTTGCGGGGAAAATTCCTTCATGCGTTCCCGGGCGGACCGGCCTAGCGAAGCGCCGCGATCGGGGCGCGTCAGAATGTCCAGGACCGCGTCCGCGATGGCCTGGGCCCGGCCCCAGGGGACCGCCAGCCCATCCACGCCGTCGACCATCAAGTCCTCGACCGCGCCCACGCGGGCGGCCACGCACGGCAGGCCGACGCTCATGGCTTCCATGAGGATATTCGGACACCCTTCCGACACCGAGGGCAGCACGAAAACATCCAGGGTTTTGAGCCAGTCGAAAATGTCCTCGTGCGGGACCGGCGGCCCGAAGTCCACCAGGTCGCGTATCCCGGTTTTATCGAGCCAATAATCGAAATTGCTCTTTTCCGACGGCCGGACCCGTCCCCGCAGCTCCAGGACCACCGGCAGGCGGGAACGCAGGTCGGCCGCGGCCTTGAACAGATAGGGCAGGCCCTTGGCGTATTTGAATATTCCGGCCGCGCCGATTCGAAAGGGCGGCGTGGGGGGATCGCTCCAGGAACGGCCCTCGTCCGGGGGCCGCACCGAATTATGGATCACCCGGGCCTTGGATTCGATGGGAGTCAGGGCGTTGGCGAGTTCCAGCAGTTCCCGGCTCAGGCAGACGACCCGGTCCGCGTTCTCCAACCCGCTCCGGCACAAGGCCGCCTTCTCCGGACTGAAAATGTATTTTTTGATATCGTTGCCGACCAGCGCCGCGGCGGTGGGGACCCGATGCCTGGCCGCCAACAAGCCCGTGACGTATCCGACCGGGTAAAGGAAATAGCTTTGAAAAAAGTCGAAATGTTCATCCAGGTGAAGTAGTTCCAGGGATTGATACATCATCCGCAGGGTCAGGTCGTGGGGGCAGTCCCAAATTTCCCGGCCGGTCGCCGGCATGGCTTCGCGGCCCAGGCGCAGGCGGTGCACCAGAACGCCCCGGTAATATTCGCTCTCTCGGTTCTCGTCCAGCAGGATGTCCCGACGGTCCTCGAAAACGAAATGGGCCACTTGGACGTCCAGGCCGGATTTTTTCAGGAAATGGGCCGTCCGTTCGACGCTGCGGGCCAACCCGCCCCAGGACGAGGGCGGGAACTCGGGAGCGGCGAGGCAGACCTTGGGGGGGCGCTTGTTCATATCCGTCCGTTTTGAATCGGGTTTAATCGGCTTGCCGCCGAGCGGTCAGTATAGTATACCCCAATGAAACAGACAAGGGCGTCGCGGCAATGAACATCGGCCTCGTTTTTCATAAAGACCCCCTGGAAGCGCCGACCAGGATCGACCTCGTCAGGTTGAGGGCCCTTGGCCGGGCCCTGCTCGATCACGGTTGGTCGGTCGAGATTGTCGCGCCGGTAAGGGCGGACGGCTGGATCGACGGACTGATCCCGGTTCGGCCCCTGGCCTGCCTGGACGATCCGGGCCGCTATGCGCTGCTCAAAACCTGTTATCACCAGTCCCTGGGGTTGATCGGCGCCTTCCAGGGCCCCGTGGCGGCCCGGATCGTCCGGGTCGTGGACGAACGCCTGCCCGAACGGGACGAAGCCGACCGCAAGCGGCTGCTGTATTTTCAGGAAATGATCCTGGAGCGCGCCGACGCGCTTATTCTGAACAACCAAGCCAACGCCGACCGCTGGCGGTCCCGATACGGCGCCCGTCCGCCCATCACCCTGATACCGAACGGCTGCCCGGCGATCCTGCCCTTGCCGGGGAAAAATCCCTATCAAACCGACCAACCGATCGTCCTTTTTCTAGGCTCCCTGGCGGCGCCGCGAATGGTTCATCTACTCAACGACCTGGCGGCCGCGGTTCATCCCCGAATCCAGGTTCACCACCTGGGACGAAACGTGGCTCGCCTTTACGGCGGAAGCCGATACGATATCCTTTCACCCCTGATAATCCAGCACGGGGAGGTGGAGGAACCCGGGATTTGGGACTACATCCGTCACGCCGACGTGGGGCTGGCCCTGGCGACCGGCCCTCACGCCTTCGATAACGACCTGTCCAAGGTCCTGTCCTATTTACGGGGCGGGTTGATGGTCCTGTCCGAGGAAAACGTTCTCAACAACGACCTGATCCTAGCCGCGGGACGCGGCCTGGTGTTCGCCTTCGGGGATGTCGGGGACATGTCGCGCCGCCTCGACGCCCTTTTAACTTCTTCACCCTCGGCGGAAACGCACAAAAACGATGTCGCCCGCTTCGTCGCCGAACATCATTCCTGGGAAAGCCGCGGCCGACTCCTGCACGACCGACTTAAGAGCCTGGTTGCCATGGCCTGATCAGGCCGCGCCATGGGAACGCGGCGTAAGGTCCGGATGTTTCCGGGGTATTCATTCCACAATCAAGCTTGGCCGCAACCGCCGGAAAAATAGTTGAAAGCCGCCGGTTATGATATAATAAAGCGAGATATCATCCTTCCCGCCAGATTACGGAGGTTGAGACGCCCATGACCAACAATACCGCAATCATGAACAACCGCCCCATTAGCTTCGAACCCGGTCACACCATACTCCAGGCGGCCCGGGCCAACGGAATCGCGATACCGACCTTGTGCCACATGGAAGGGTGCGCGCCCACTGGAGCTTGTCGGGTCTGTCTGGTGGAAGTCAAGGGCGCCAGGTCGCTGGCGGCGTCCTGCGCCACGCCCATGGCCCCGGGCATGGAAATCCAGACCGAAAGCGACAAGGTCCGCGCCGCCCGCAAGATGGTCATCGAACTGCTTTTGGCGTCCGGCGAGCACGACTGCGTGGTCTGCGAATCCAACGGCGACTGCCGCCTGCAGGACTTGGCCTATCAATACCGGGTGGAAAAACCGCGCTTCCCCCGCCCCGGGGTCCATCCACCCAAGGAAACCTCGAACCCCTTCATAATCCGGGATTTTTCCCGGTGCATCCTCTGCGGACGCTGCGTCCAGGCCTGCAACGAGGTTCAGGTCAACAACGCCATTGACTTCGGTTATCGCGGGTCGCGCTCCAAGATCGTCGCGGTCGGCGACCTGCCCCTGGAAAATTCGGACTGTGTGTTTTGCGGCGAATGCGTCCAGGCCTGTCCCGTGGGCGCCTTGGTGGAAAAAAAGGCCGGCGGCCAGGGCCGCCCCTGGGAAATGGAAAAAATCCGGACCACCTGCCCGTACTGCGGGGTGGGCTGCCAATTGTCGCTTCACGTCAAGGATAAAAAAATTATCAAGGTCACGGGAGTCGAGGACGCCCAGCCCAACAAGGGTCGCCTCTGCGTCAAGGGCCGTTTCGGGTATGACTTCATCTATTCCAAGGACCGGCTGACCACGCCGCTGATACGTGAACACGGCGACCTACGGCCCGCGTCCTGGGATGAAGCCCTGGACCTGGTCGCGGACCGTCTCAAAACCGTGCTACAGGAGAGCGGTCCCGACAGCGTCGCGGGAGTTAGCTGCGCCCGCAGCCTTAACGAAGACTCGTACCAGATGCAGAAATTTTTCCGCGCGGTGATCAAGACCAACAATATCGATCACTGCGCCCGAACCTGACACGCTCCCACGGTCGCCGGTCTGGCGACGTCTTTCGGTTCGGGCGCCATGACCAATTCCTTCGCGGACTTCGCCAAGGCCCGGATGTTCCTCGTCATCGGCTCGAACACCACCGAGGCCCATCCGGTGGCCGCCTCGTTTATCAAGCAGGCCGTGCAAAAAGGAGCGGAACTTATTGTCATTGACCCGCGACGCACCGGCCTGGCCGAGTTCGCCAACCGCCACCTCGCCCTGAAGCCCGGAAGCGATATCGCCCTCCTCAACGGCCTGATGAACGTTCTGATCACCGAGGGACTGCATGACCGGAGGTACGTCCAGGGCTGCACCATGGGCTTCGAGGAATTGGAGGCCAAGGTCAGGGAGTACCCTCCGGAGCGGGCCGCCGAGATATCCGGCCTTAGCGCCGACGCCATCCGGGAATGCGCCCGTACGCTGGCCGCGGTCAAGCCGGCCATGCTCATTTATACCCTCGGCATCACCGAGCACACCTGCGGGGTCAACAACGTTCTGGCCTGCGCCAATTTGCAGATGCTCCTGGGCAACGTCGGGTTCGAATGCGGAGGCGTGAACCCGCTTCGCGGCCAGAACAACGTTCAAGGAGCTTGCGACATGGGCGCCCTGCCCAACGTGTTCCCGGGTTACCAAAAAGTCGTCGACCCGGCCATGCGTGGCAAATTCGAGGCCGCCTGGGGGGTAGCGGACCTGCCGGCGAATAACGGCTTGATGATGCCGGATATGATCAACGGCCTGGCTGACGGCCGAATCAGGTTTTTCTATGTTTTCGGGGAAAACCTGGCCAATACCGAGCCGGACATCCGTCACGTCGAACATTGCCTGGAATCAGCCGAGTTTCTGGTGGTCCAGGACATCTTCCCAAACGAAACAAGCAGGTTCGCCGATGTTATCCTGCCCGCGGCCGCCTGGAGCGAAAACGACGGGACCTTCACCAACTCGGAAAGACGGGTCAGCCGGGTCCGGACGGCGTCGCCCCCGCCCGGAGAGGCCCGGCCCAACTGGTGGGTTTTCAAGGAACTCGCCAAGCGTTTCGGACACAAGTGGCCAAGCGACAGCGCCCGGGCCATCTGGGACGACGAGATATCGCTCCTGGCCCCGCAATTGGCCGGAATCAGGTATGACCGGATCGAGGGCGACGGCCTGCAGTGGCCGGTCCCCGACTTGACCCACCCCGGCACCCCCTTTCTGCACCGGGATGGTTGTTTCACTTGCGGCTTGGGCCGGTTCACGCCGGTCGACTGGACCCCGCCGGCGGAAACAACCGACGCGGAATACCCCCTTGTCCTCAGCACCGGCCGGAGGTTGTACCACTACCATACCCGTACCCAAACCGGCCGCTGCCCGGGCCTCAATGACCTGCTGGGCGAGGAGACGGCCGATATTTCCCTGGAAGACGCGAACAAATTGGGGGTGACCGACGGCGAATACATCGCGGTCGCTTCCCGGCGGGGCCGGGTGACCGTGCGGGCCCGGGTGACGGATCAGGTCCAACCGGGCCTGGTCTGGATGGCTTTCCATTTCCGCGAGGGCAATGCCAATTGGCTGACCAACCCGGCCTTCGACCCGGTCAGCAAGACGGCCGAATACAAAGCCTGCGCGGTCCGGATCGACAAGTTGGAACCGCGCGCCGAAACCGGTTGATTCGCGGTGGATCGGGATCGATCGCCGGTCGATCCCGATCACGATATGTCAGATTATTGGAACGAGGCTTTTTCTCCCGTTCAATCTTCACTGGACACCCATTGTTTTTACTTTTCCTCTCCACGGCGGTCCGACCGGCGCCGAAACCGGCCTTTTGGGCGCCTCCTCAGCCATTCCCATACATTCCGACAAAAATTATTACGGACATCCAAAATTATCCATCACTTCCGTCTCGCTGAAGTCCGCCAATCGTGCAGTTAATCTATTTATATGGATGTCAATGAAATGCACTTGGCCACGACCCTTATACCGAGGCCCCTGGTCGCGACTAGCGCCCAAAGGTGGAGCAGCCGGGATCTCAGCCGGACATGTTCCCGGCGGGTCCTTTTATTCCTGGTCAGATGGGTCCCCAGGAGGAGGGGGCTCAAGGCGGTTATGGCCAAGGCGGTCAAGGCCAGGTGAAGCAAACTGGTGATGGTTCTCATTCCACTCTTCTCTCCCTAAACTGAGACGAAAAAACGAATATTCCATTTTGAGCGCGCTCCCGGGCCAAAAAATAAAGATTCGATGTTCCCTGATTTAAGTTGCATTTTTCCCTTCGGAGTATATATTAATCGATACCTTCGTGGGGACGAAACGGTTTCGACGGGGATAGTTGAACCATAGGTTGCATGTCGAGGTTCTCGCCGACTCGTTAAAAAGGCGGGGAACAAACACAAAAGCCGACTCATACGAGTACGCTCTAGCCGTTTAGGCTAGCGTCCAACAAGCTCTTCGCCTATGGGGGTCTGTTGGACGACGACACAGTAGGCTAGCCTTGCGGGGGGCGCGGAACACGCCGCAAGCCGAAAACAACTTCCGTTGGCCCGATGGGAATCCTGTCCGTTGGGGGTCCCTAGGGCGAGAAAAAAAACACGGAATAAACATGTAGATGTCTATGGGGAAGGTCTTCGGACGCGCGTTCGACTCCCGCCGCCTCCACCAAACAAAGGTAATCATTCCAACAAGTTAGTTTCAAGCAATGGGTTAAATACCCCTTGCCGGTTTCTTGCCGGGTTAAAGGTTCTTCAAGATGGTCATGCTTTACGTTTTAAAAGGTGAAAACGGTAAGCGCTACGTCGGAATAACCAGCGACCTTACAAGGCGACCCAGAGACCATAGCCATGGCAAGCCCAAGGGCGGTTATGAAATCCCCCTCAACCGCCATTTCTACCGCTACAATCCACCACGCGAGCTGACCGATATCGAGGCCGAGATCAAGGGGCTGAAAGGCGAGATTCTTGAACTGCTCAAGGAGGTGACCGCATGAGCAAAGTCATAGAATTTCTAACCCCACGTATGGTCGGCGCGCGTTTTGCCGAACACGCCATCCCGTTGGAGTTACTTAAAGATCTGGCTGTGCTGGAGGAGATGATCATCGAGGTTGCCAAATGGTGCTACCTACAGAAACACCCTGAGCGTAAGCGTTCACCCAAGGGCTTTACCGATGGCGTCGCACTCAAGCTGTCCGGCGTCGGCGAAGGCAGCGTCGTACCACGGTTGAGCCTGGTCGTTGAACAGGAGCGCCCCTTCCTTCCGCAAGCGCTGCCCTATTTAGAACAGGCCCGCACACATCTGGTCGGCGCGATTGATGCCGCCGAACACAATGAGCCCATCGCCCAGCATCTTCCCGATGCGCTATTAGCCTTTTTCGACCGTTTCGGGCGCGGCCTGCGCGATGGCGAAGCCATTGAATTTGCACCCCAGGAAGCTGACCGCAAGGCCAGACTCACCAAGGCCACGCGCCGCAAACTGGTGCTGGCCTCCAGCCAGGTGCAGGAACTCACCGAAGAGGTCACCCTGCGCGGCAGTATCCCCGAAGCCGACCAAGGCAAGATGACCTTTGAACTTCAGGTCATCAACGGGCCGCGTGTGGTCGCTCCCATTGCAGGCCAACATCTACCGACCGTAATGGAAGCCTTTAATGGATATACCCAGGGTGCGCGTGTGCTCCTGCACGGCATCGGCCGCTACAACCGTTACGACCGACTGCAAAGTATAGAAACCATTGAGCATCTCAGCCTGCTGGACCTTAATGACATCGCCGCCCGACTGGAAGAACTCAAGGCTTTACGTCACGGCTGGTTGGACGGCAAAAAAGGTTTTGCTCCCGACAAGACGGGTCTTGATTGGCTGGCAGATATGTTCCAGCGCAACTATCCGGATGAACTGACCCCGCCTTATCTCTACCCGACTGCAGAAGGCGGAGTGCAGGCCGAATGGTCGGTGAACGGCTGGGAAATCAGCCTTGAAATCGACCTATATCAGCAGCAGGGCCAATGGCATGCCCTGGATATGTCCAATGAGCAAGAAGAGGAAAAAACACTAAATCTAACTGAGTCCGCCGACTGGCAATGGCTGGCAACGCGGATCACTCAACGGGCTTGGGGTGACGCGTGAACGATCACACCCTTCTGCTGCGCCAGATCCACCCCGGTTTCGTGCAGGGTGGGCGGCCCTCATCCCAGGCCTTCCGTCCCACACCCAAGGATGAACAAAAGCTTTCCGTTTACGATGGCGACCAGATAGCACCCGCCGATGCCTTTGAGCATTACACCAAGGACCTCAAGTTGGGTAGTAGCGGTGTGCTGGCGGTGTCCATGGCGGAATGCGGAGCGCTCGAGCTGTCCGTGGAGCCAGATACTGGCCCCTTTCCGGAACATGCGCTGATCGATTTTTCCGTCCACGGCAAGAGCGCAATCGAAAAGAAAGCCAAACAGCTCAAGGTGAAGGCGGAAGCACGCGGTTGGCTCTATCGGGAGGCCGCCGCATGAGCACAGAGAATGATCAGGGTTTAAGACATGTCCTCATCGGCAGTTGTCAAGAAATGCTTGACAACTGGAAGATGCGGGCGTCGGCAATTGTTGGAATTTCAAATGACATCCATAACAAAGAGTCTAAGAAAACCTTTTCAACAATGGATGTTCTATGTTTTTCTCTTGAAATCAGGTCAAGGCCGAGAATGGCTCAACCGATTTGAACAGAACTTGGCGGCAAGGAATGACTAAGCGGGTTTATGCGCCTCTGGCGCATCCGACTCCCGCCGCCTTCACCAAAATAATTCAATAATTTAAATCTGATGCGATTTTAAGAACGCTCAAAATCCCTTGCCGGTTTCTTGCCGAGGGCAAAAGGTATAAGCCAATGCAAGACATAGCAATCAACGGACGCAAACTTCATGAGATCCAGATGCTTTGCATGCCATGGAATCAGAATACAGTTTCTCATCTTTGCTATCCCAAACAACATATAGATTTCGCTTTTACTAATGACTTAATTGAGCTTACGGCCCCGGCATTCCTGGTTTTGGAAATGTATCGCCAGGCCATCCTCCCTCAAGATCAGTCAGTTCCGGTTTCAATAGAAATTGAGGGAAGAGACCAAGGCGAGTTTAAAGTAAAAGACTTCCGGTATCCCAATTCTGGTGGTGAAGTTATTCACATTGCTTTACAACATATTGCGAATTCGGGGGAACCTGTTGTCCCTAGCTGGATGAAAAATGAAAAAAAGGCAAATAATACTGGCGCAAAAAGGCAGAGTTCCTCATGGGAGGTTTTGAAAGTATCCATTGAGTGCGTCTTTGGACCAGTTATAGTGGAACCGTTTCTCCGAGTCGTGGAAATACCGACCATTATGACACTGGAAGACCTCCACATTTTCATTAACGATGACTTGCTTGACTTTGACCATGACCACATGTCGGTTTTCTATATCGCCAACACTTGTCACGGGAACAGGATTTGGTTGACGGACCCCGAAGACTCTGGTTTGGATGAAAAGAGCGCCTGGCTTAAGACCCTAGGAGAAATCTATCCGCTAGGGCCCCACAAAAAGCTCTACTATCTATACGACTTTGGGGATTCCTGGACTTTTGAAATTAGAAAGAAAGGAAAAGCCTTTAAACCGAATCCAGAAATTCTCTATCCACGGGTGATATACGAAGAAGGACCAAGGCCAGTTCAATATCCTCCATGCGAGGACTTCTGAGCATAAAGTGATCTCAAATCGCTCGGATATCTATGTTATCCCCGGAGCATGGCGCACAAGGACATCCAAAATTATTGGTTCTTCGCTGTTTTGTGTGGGTAAGGTTGGTTCCGCCAGCCTGCGAGCAAGTTAGCATGGCCAGAGCCGGCGTCAAGGGCAAGCCTCGCGATGCTCGGCGCTTCGCGCCCTTGACTCCGACTCTAACAGCCATGCT
>JAZDGM010000075.1:0-29366 GCA_043806915.1 Pseudomonadota bacterium
CCGTCCCAGGGTCAGGGGCGCGCCGGAGCCGGCGCCCCTGACAACCCCCGGCTCTTTTTCCGGAGAACCCGCCTGGCGGCGGTTTCACGCCCCGAAACGTCCTGTTTCGAGGGCGGTAAGGGCGGGCGTCCATGCCCGCCCAAAGAAGTCCGGGGCGTTTGGAATTGCTTGACCCGGCGCGCCTCTACCGGTCAAAAAATAATGTGATCTCCGTAGGTTGGGTTGAGCCGCCGGCGAAACCCAACATCTTGGCCAGCCCCGTCGGCCCGGCCCTCGCCTCCGTTTAAAACAAGGTGTTGTCTTTCGGAATAAAAGGAACAATACATTTTCAGATGGCCAGGTTTTAGGCATTATCAGATGACCGCTGACACCGAGGGACCGCGGCCCGGGAAAAGGCCGCGGGGCCGGCCCTGCCGACCGCGCCAAGCCGCCGGGGAGCCCTTTTCCCGCCTTGACGGACCGAAACCGAGCCTTGACCGGTCCGACGGCTATAAATTCATTTGACAGGCGGGGCGAAATTGGATTACCATGGGTGCAAGTGGATAATTTATTTTATTTTCGATAAGTTAAACGACTAATTTTTTTTGGGCGCCCCGGATTTGGACTTCTTGCGGGGTCCACCGCGGCTCGGGCGCCCAAGCGAGGTTCGCGGCCCGGCCCCGGGCCAGGCGCGGCGTTGGCCGCGGGATCCGGCCGGGAGTAATGGTAATCATGGTCGGCCGTTCTCTTTTTCCGTTCAACCCGGAAAAGGAGGGTTGTCGGCGATTTTTTCGCCCTTGATCAAAAGCGTCACTTCACACTTTTACTTGAACCCGAGGAGGAATCTCGATGCTCGAAACGAAACCGATCACCGGACTGGGCGATGTTGAAATCCTGGAACAAACCCCTTGGGAGGAAGTCATTCCCGCCGAAAGCACTTATGAACTGCTGGCCGACCAAGCGGCGCGGCGACCCGACGACACGGCCATGACCTTTCTCCTGACCGGCGCCGTGGACGAGAACCCCATCCGCATTCCCTACAAGCTATTGATCCAACGCATCAACCAGGCGGCCAACATGTTCGCCGGCCTGGGCGTGGGCCCAACGGACGTGGTCTCCTTCCTGCTCCCGCTTCTGCCCCAGGCCCAGTACGTCCTCTGGGGCGCGGAGGCGGCCGGCATAGCCAACCCCATCAATTTTCTCTTGAATCCCGACCAGATCGCCGACCTGCTCAACGCCGCCGAGACCAAGGTCCTGGTGGCCCTGGGTCCCAACCCGGCCCTGGACATCTGGGAAAAGGTCGAGGCGGTGCGGGACAGGGTCCCCAGCCTCAAGGCCATCCTGTCCGTTTTCGGGCCGGGGGATGAATCCAGGAATATTTATTCCTTCGATCAACTGATCGAAAAATACCCGGGGGATAGGCTGACCAGCGGCCGGAAATTTTCCCGACATGAAATCGCCGCCTATTTCCACACGGGCGGCACCACCGGCGCGCCCAAGCTGGCCCGGCAGACCCACGGCAACCAGGTCTACGCCGCCTGGGCCATCGCCAACTTCTGGCAGTACAAACGCGGGGATATCGCCATCAGCGGGCTGCCCCTCTTCCATGTGGCCGGGGCGTTCGTGGTTTCCCTGGCGCCCCTGGCGTCGGGCCTGGACCTGGTCATCCCCACGCCGGCCGGGCTGCGCAATCCCACGGTGGTGGAAAACCACTGGCGGCTGGTGGAAAAGTACCGGGTCAACGTCATCGGCGGGGTGCCGACGTCCCTGGGCGCACTGCTCAACGTACCCGTGGGGGAAGCGGATATCAGCCGCGTGGAACGGGCCTTGACCGGCGGGTCGGCCCTGCCTGTCCAGGTGGAAAAGGATTTCCGCTCGGTCTTCGGCCTCAAGATTTACCAGATGTACGGCCAGACCGAATCGACCGTGATTATTTCCATGAACCCGGTGCTGGGCGAACCGAGGATCGGCTCCGTGGGCCTGAGAATCCCGTACCAGCAGTGGAAAATAGTCCGACTGACCAGCCGGGATTTCTCGGAGGAATGCGAGGTCCGGGAACCGGGCATGTTAATGGTCAAGGGACCCAACGTCTTCGCCGGATACCTGGACCCGGCCCAGAACAAGGGCGTCCTGACCGAGGATGGTTGGCTGGTCACCGGGGACCTGGGGTATTTCGACGAGGACGGGTGGCTCTACCTTACCGGCCGGGCCAAGGACCTGATCGTCCGGAGCGGCCATAACATCGATCCGTCCATTATCGAGGAATCCCTGATGGAGCACCCGGCCGTGAATCTGGCCGCGGCCATTGGCAAGCCGGATACGTACGCCGGAGAGCTTCCGGTGGCGTACGTGCAGCTCAAGCCCGGCGCCTCGGTCGCCCCCGGGGACCTGATGAACTTCGTGGCCGACCGCATCTCGGAGCGACCGGCCAAGCCCAAGGAAATAATCATCATCGACCAGATGCCCATGACCGGCGTGGGCAAGATTTTCAAGCCGGCCCTGCGCCTGGCCCAGGCCAAGGCGGTATTCACCGAGGCCCTCGGCTTCCTGCAAGAACAAGGGCTCCGCTATAAGGTGGAGGTGGAGGACGTCAAGGGACAAGGGACCGCGGCCGTGATCACCCTGGCCGCGAAGGACAACGTGGACCGCGCCGCGGTGGAAAAAGCCGCGGCCGAGGCCATCGGTCGCTTTACCTACGTCCACCACCGGGTGGAATGGACCTAGATGCCGTTAGCGACGGCCCGGGGATGCCGGGGAGCCGGCCCCGGGCCGGGCGACCCGCGCGCCCCGGAAAGCCAGACCGGGGCGCGCCTGATAATCGATTCCCGCTACAAGCATTCGACCACCATGGCCAAGCCCACGCCGCCGCCGCCGCAGAGAGCGGCCAAGCCCAGGCCCAGGCCCCGCCGTCTCATTTCGTGAAGCAGGGAAACCACCAACCGGCAGCCCGTGGCCCCGATGGGATGGCCTAGGGAAATCCCGCCGCCGTTGACATTGACGATCCCGCGATCGAGGCCCAGTTCCCTTTCCACCGCCAAATACTGGGCCGCGAAAGCCTCGTTGATCTCGATCAGCTCCAGGTCTCCAATCCCGAGTCCGGCCTTTTCCAAGGCCTTGCGGGTCGCCGGGACCGGGCCGAGGCCCATGACGTCCGGGCTGACTCCAGCCAGGGCGTGGGACCTGATCCTGGCCCAGGGAACGAGCCCCATTTCCTTGGCCGCGGCGCCCGAGGCGACCAGTATCCCGGCGGCGGCGTCATTCATGGTGGATGAATTCCCGGCGGTCACGGTCCCGCCCTTTTTGAACGCCGGAGGCAGCTTGGCCAGCTTTTCCATGGTCGTGCCGGGCCGGGGCCCTTCATCGGTTTCCACCACCGCGACCTCGCCCCGCGGTCGCGGGACCCGGACCGGGACGATCTCGTCCCTGAACCTGCCGGCCTCAATGGCGCGACAGGCCCGGTCCTGGCTCAGGCAGGCCAGCTCGTCCTGCTCTTCCCGTGAAAGTCCATGCTTTTCCGCCAGGTTTTCCGCGGTCAAGCCCATGGATGGCCCCACGCCGATCCGATGCAGGCCGTCAAGCACGGGATCACTGGTTTCCACCCCCCCGAGCCGGCCGCCCCACCGGGCGCCGTCCACCACGTAGGGCTGGGTGCTGTAACTTTCCGTGCCGCCGGCCAGAATCAAGGAAGCGTCCCCGGCCTTGATGGCCTGGGCGCCCTGGGCGATGGCCCACAGCCCCGAAACGCAGACCCGGTGAATGGTCACGCCCGGGGTTGTGTCCGGAATCCCGGCTTTCAGCGCGGCCACCCGCGCGTGGTTGGTTTGGTCCCTGGTCCGTTGAGCCGCCTGGCCCCAGATAACGTCGTCAATCAGAACGGGATCGATCCCGGCGCTCTCGACCGCGGACTTCATCACCGCGATGGACAAATCCACGGCCCCGACTTCCCGGAACACGCCGCCGAAAGAACCAATGGCCGTGCGCCTGGGCGCGGCCAGGACAATATCCGAATCCTTCATCGCCTGTTTCCTCCCTGTGGTGTCGTCGGCGTGGACCGTGAATTCCGCGCCGCGCGGTCCGGCTTGGAGGAGCAATTCGGGCGCCAGGGCTTCCCGGCCGACCCCGGGGGCCGGCGCCCGCCGGCGGGTTTTTGGCTCAAGCCCGCCGCCGGAAGGAAGTTTCACCCCTCGGCCGGGATTCGCCCGGCGCTTCCGGGACAGGCGCTAAGCGGCATATCGATCCCATATTCCGCGCCGCGACGGCTTTTCGAGACAATTTTCCGGGCCGGACCAAGGCGTGGTCAACGCGCTAAAACCGTTCCCGAAAAGGCGCGAAGACGGGAAAATGAAAAATTCCGGCCGGAGCGGCGCAAACCTCGGGAATGGCGTTAATCACGGAACCGGCCAAGGCGAACTGCTCGGCCCTGGTTTTCACCTCGAGGTTTGTCGGTTCCACCAGGTTCATGGCGATGTCTGTCAACGGCCATCTGATAATGCCTAAAACCTGGCCATCTGAAATTGTATTATTCCTTATCTTTTTCAGTTCAAAAAAAATTGACCACTTCATTTTCTTCCCTCCACAGGCCTTCTTCTTATGGATTTCTTGCCGTCGTGACCCCTTGTATCCTTGTCATCGGGCAGGGAGGGCTCAACGATGGCCAAATGGTTTCGCGGATGCTTTTTACAAAGACATCCAATACCCGCTGGTTCCCAAGCTCTAGCTTGGGAACCCGAGAAGGGGAAGCTCTAGCTTCCCCACTTTATCCGGAAAGCAACCACGGGGAATCAACGCGACGTTTCAATTCCGTAGTCCTAGCGCGGCGGTGAAGGTATCGATATTAGTCGGTTTGAAATTTCACCCGTCCCATTGAACCCATGCCTGAAGGCTCGCCGGGCAAGGTCTATCCCCTGGCCGGCGATTATGGGCGGTGGCGGGGGCGCTACATCTCTAGAGTGAGGAAGCTGGAGCTTCCCTGGCCGAGGTCCCCAAGCTAGAGCTTGGGAACCAGCCTTACTCATTTTCCTTACATTTTCAACCGGCCGCTGACAATGTCGATTCCCGGGACCCCCCGTATGGCGATTTTCCAGTGATCCCGGTGTTAAAACCCGGCGACCGGTTCTATTTGACCGCGCGGCCGCCGGGCTTATTGTGACAATTTACCGGGAACCGCGCCCAAATGTTGAAACTACCACTGCAATCAGGCCGAAATCAAACCGTCTTCACCGCCCCTAACTTCCCTTTAGCGCCTTAAGGATATTTTTCTTACTTTTTAACAAAAAAATGATCATTACGGCTGGCGGGCTCGCGGGCGGCGGCCCGCTTTAGTAAATAAAACTCCCCCGGGGCCGCGGTTACGGGGGTTGGGCCTGGTCCCGGAGGTCCGGCCCGGTTTTGCTGGCACAAAACTTGATTCCTCCGGTGGGGCAAGTCTTGGTCCGATACCAGCAACCTTGATCCAAAGGAGTCCCCTATGACGTACGCCGAAAAACCCTGGTTGAAATCCTATGGTCCGGATGTTTTCCGGGAAATAGTTCCTCCGGAGGAAACCTTCGTGGAGCGTTTCCGGGAGGTCGCCCGGCGGGCGGGAGACTCGCCGGCCCTGTTTTTTCTCGGAAAAACCTTCACCTACGCGGAGTTGGACGATTTTTCGAACCGGTTCGCCCAGGCCCTGCTGTCCCGGGGCCTGGGCCGGGGCGACGTGGTCGGCGTCTGCCTGCCCAACACGCCCCAGTACACCATCGGTCTGCTTGGCATTCTGAAAGCCGGGGCCGCGGTCTCCAACGTCTCCCCCCTGCTCACGGCCCACGAAATGGCCTACCAGTTGAACGACTGCGGCGCCAAGGCCTTGGTCCTGGCGGACATGCTGCTGGAAAAGCCGTTCCAGGCCGCGGCCAAACAGACCCCCAACCTCGAAACCGTGATCGTGACCGGACTGATGGACCTCACCCAGCCGCCGGCCGGTCCGGCGGCCCCGGGACCGGCCGGCGGCCTGACCCCATTTTTCGACAAGGAAATAGTCGGGTTCAAGGCCTTTTTGGCCGAATTTCCCGGTCGGGACCCGGAAATAAATCCCGGCCTGGACGACGCCGCCCTGATTCAATACACCGGAGGCACCACCGGCCCGCCCAAGGGCGCGGTCCTGACCCATCGCAACCTGATCTCCAACATGGAACAGTTCCGCGCGGTCTTGAGGCTGGAAAGGGGGCGCGACTCGTTTTGCGCGGGCCTGCCCATGTTCCACATCGCCGGCTTGGTGGTTTCCCTTTTGGGCCCATTTTTCGGAATTCCCCAGGTAGTCATCCCGGACCCGAGGAACACCAAGTTTATCCTAAACCAGATCGCGGCCTATAAACCCTCGGTCCTGGTCAACGTGCCGACCCTATATTTGATGTTTCTCCAGGACCCGGTGGCCCGCCAAATCGACTGGTCCGCGGTCCGGGTCTGTTATTCCGGCGCGGCCCCCTTCAGCGACGAAGGAATCAGGGCTCTCGAAAGCCTCATCGGTCCGGGCAAGGTTCGGGAACTGTATGGCATGACCGAAACCAGCCCCCTCATCGCCATGGACCAGCCCGGGGCGCCGAAAATGGTCGGGTCCGTGGGCCTGCCCATGCCGTCGACCAAGCTGCGCCTAGTCGACCCGGTGGAAGGCCGGGGCGACGTGGCCATCGGCGAGGTCGGGGAAATCCTGGTTTCCGGGCCCCAGGTCATGCGGGGCTATCATAACAAGCCGGAGGAAAACGCCCTGGCCTTCGTGGAGCTCGACGGCGACAGGTGGCTCCGGACCGGCGACGTCGGCCGCCTGGACCAGGCCGGCTTCCTCTACCTGGTGGACCGGTCCAAGGACATGATTATCGTGGGCGGGTACAAGGTGTTCTCCACGGAAGTGGAAAACGTGTTGTCCGAGCACCCGGCGATCGGCATGTGCGCCGTGGTCGGAATTCCCAACCCCGAGCGGCCGGAAACGGAAATGGTGAAGCTGGTGGTTCAGCGCTCCCGGGACTACGCCGCCAAGCCGGAAGAAGAGGTCGAGGCGGCCGTGCTGGCCTTCGCCCGGGAAAAGCTGGCTCCCTATAAAGTTCCCAAAGTGTTGGAATTTAAGGACATGCCCCTGACCGCCGTGGGAAAAATCGATAAAAAGCAGCTTCGCTGAACGTCCCGTCGGACCGGGGCCGCCGCCTTAAACGGCGCCCCGGCCCACCGGGACAAGCCCGCGCCAAGCCTATTTCACCATCTCGGCCGGTCCGCGGACCACGCCGACGTCTCCGGCCCGGGGCCGGCCTTGTTGAAGCGGCAGGCGCATCTTGACGACCTGGTTGGCGTTGCGGCGGACGCCATAGAGGACCGGGCCGTCGCCGTCGCGCTCCCAGGCAAGGCCCTGGCCCGCGATGTCCGGCAGGTTGACCTCCGCCACCCATTTCAGGATCGAGCCGGCCCCGGGCAGTTCCATCACATAGGCGACCGGCAAGTCATGGCCGGTGATGTACAGTCGTCCGTCCGGCCCCCAGGACCCCCCGGAACAGCTCATGCCCTGGAACCGCTTCAGGAGTTCCTCGGGATAGGTCCAGGCTTCCAGCACTTGGAAATTATCGTCCATCCTCGCCAGTTGGGTGTTGCGGGTCAAGCCGTGGGGCAGTTGCCGGCCGGGCTGGACCAGATCGTAATTGGCGAAGGTCCCCCACCAAAACCCGTCATGCCGATCGATCCAGGTCAGGGTCCCGTTGGCGACGCCGATGCTGTGGGTCGCGACGTGCCGCATGTCTTTCACTTCCCAGACCTCGACGGAGCTGGTCATGGGCCAGGCGGGATAGTTGGAATGGGCGCAATAGAGCCGGCCATCCACCACCACCCCGCCATCCAGGTGGATGATGGGCCCGTCCGGGCCCGAGCCGTCCCACTGCAAGACCGGCTCCCCGGTCGCCTTCTTCATTTTCGTGATGCGGAAATTGTTGATGGCGTAAAGGTATTCCTTGTCGACGGCCGCGCCCTGGTAGGCGTCGGGAGCGTCAAACCCGGCCAGGGTCTCGCCGTCCAGCGTGGGGACCTCGCCGCCGGCGGAGGCCGCCCGGGGTCCGAGGCCCATGAGGACCAATACCGCCAAGCCGATAACAACAATTCGAACGCGTCGCGGATGGATGGAAAACATGAGGGGATACTCCTTGGGCATTTTCATTGCTTGTCGCGACCGACATGACCCGCGGTCATGTCGGTTGGGGTTTCGGGGTTCAGGCGCCCCCGGTCGAAAAATAATACTCCAGGTCATCCGGTCCCGACAATAAAACCTTTTTTCGAAAACGGCTTCATTCCTTCCCGGCCGGCGGCCAAGGACCAGGGGGCGGCCTCGAGGCTCCACGGCCATATTCCGCCCCGGGACAGGGGGACGACCAGACGGCCAAGGCGGGGCCTGAAAAAGGAGTTTCCGTCTTTCATTTTTTATGGCAATATGCGGCCATACTCAAGACTGAATCGCTACGTGGGCTTCCAACACCAATGGTTCCCGGCGGGGTCCAGCCCCCCTTGGAAGCGCCTAACTCGACCAGGCCCTGACTTGGAGCATCTGAAAGGAGAAATATTTGTTCCCAGGCGGATCGAGAGCGCCTTTTTCATGGTCGCCGGTTCGACCCGGCCCGCTGTTCGCCGCCCCGCGCCGTCCCCGGCCCGCCCCGGCGGCCCGCCCTGAAAACTCCAGCCCTTCCCCCCTGATAGGAGGCCGAAAATCGTCATGAACCCTCTCATCAACGCACAAATGGTCGATGTTATCCGAGCCTCGGGAAAAACCGATCCCGGGCTGCCCGACCGGATCGGGATACTGGAAAAATACGCCCTGCCCTACGATCAACCGGCCGAGAACGCCGTTATCACCGGCTGCCAGATACTGGGAGGGCTGCCCCATATTCTGGCCTCCCTGTCCCGGGTCCTGAAAAGGGCCGGTTTTTCCCATACTTTTTTGTCCGAGGAATACTGCTGCGGGAACAACGTGTACCGGCCGGCCATCAAGGCCAAGGATGAAAAGGCCCTGGCCGAGTGCCGGGACCTGTCCCGGGAGTTCCTGGAAAAAAACATCACCTTCGCCAAAAAACTGGGCGCCAAGAGGCTGGTCATTTTCTGTTCGCCCTGCTACCCGATCTACAAACACGCCTTTCCCTACGAGGATATAGTCTTTTACCCGACGGCCCTCAACGAGATCATGCCGACCATCAACCTCCACCAGGAGATCGACTATTACGCGGGCTGCTACCGGCTCCACCGCAAATTCGCTCCGACCCCCATGGACCTGAAGTCCACCAACCAGGTTTTCGAAAAAATCGAGGGGCTGAAAATAAACCGCGTCAGCGCGCCCCAATGCTGCTATAAACCGGAAGGATTGCAGCACATGCTGCAAGGCATCCGGACCGGAACAATGGTTCATATCTGCACCGGTTGCTACGTCCAGGCCCTGGTCAACCATCCCCAGGACAAGGGGACCAAGATTATGATGCTGCCCGAGTTCGTCGAGGCCGCCCTCGGGGAAGCCGGCGTTACCGGGACTTAAAGGAGGATTCTTTATAATGAAGGTGATGGCTCTTAATTCCAGCCCCCGGGTGGGGAACGGAAGCAAAACGGAGATGCTGCTTAATCCCCTGATTGAAGGGATGCGGGAAGCCGGGGCGGAAGTCGAGGTCGTGAACCTGAAGGACCTGAAGATCAAGTTATGCCTCGGCTGCTTTACCTGCTGGAGCAAGACGCCCGGCCGGTGCGTCCTCAAGGACGACATGACCGAGCTATTGCCTCGGTTTTTGTCGTGCGACCTGGCGGTCCTGGCTTCCCCGCTCTATCATTTCACCGTCAACGCGGCCATGAAAGCCTTCATCGAAAGGACCCTGCCGGCGATCGAACCCTTTCTGAGAAGAAAGGACGGCAAGACCTATCACCCCTTGCGGGGCCGTCACCCGGGGATAATCGCCCTGTCGGTCGCCGGTTTTCCCGAGGATTCGGTCTTCTCCCAGCTCTCGTCCTACATGAGGTTCATGTACCGCAAGGGCCTGTTGGCGGAAGTATACCGGCCCGGCGCCGAAACCCTGGCCGAACCCTATTTCAAGGACCGCCTGGCCTCGATCCAGGACGCGGCCCGGCAGGCCGGACGCGAACTGGCCTCCACCGGGGCCATTTCCCCCGGCGCCCTGGCCATGATCACGGAGCCGATCGAAGGCGTGGAAGACATTCTCGAGGCGGTCAACCTGGGCTGGCAAGCCTGCATCGAAGCCCAGGTCACGCCCAAGGAATTCTCGGCCAAGGGCCTGAAGCCCCGGCCGACTTCCCTGGAAACCTTCATGACCATCACCAAGCTGGGCTTCACTCCGGGAACGACCGACCACGCCCGGAGCGTCATTCAATTCATCTTTTCGGGAAACGTCAGCGGCGGTTGTTATTTTGTCATTGATAAAGGGGAGATCGGCGCTTCCCTAGGGCGTCCCCAGGAAGCCGACCTGACCGTTCGGGCGGATTTCGACGACTGGATGAATGTCTTTACCGGCGCCGTCGGGTCGGAGGAACTGCTCGGACAAGGCCAGGCCCAGGTTTCCGGAGACCCGGCCCTGCTGAGGCTGCTCCAGGGAAGCCGCGCCTGAGGGTCCCCCGGGGGACCTGACTTGTCGCCCGTTTCCGGCGGCCCTGCTTGGGGCGGGGGAGCCGGAAACGGAACTTCCGATCAGGCCCCCTGGTAATTCCCTTTTCTCTTTGCCGCGACGGCCGCCACGGCTTCGCCCAGGTCCTCGGACGGCAGGATCATGACCGACCGGGCCGCGTTGTATTCCAGGGATTCCTCCACCGAAACCGTTTCATTGAAAAGAAAGACGTCCTTGGCCCCCTGCACGGCCAGGGGCGGATTGGCGGCGATTTCCCCGGCCATTTCCAGGACGGCTAGGTCCAGGGCGGCCTGGTCCCGGCACACGTAATTGACCAGGTTGATCTCCTTGGCCCGGGCCGCGTCGAATCTATGGCCCCGAAAGCTTATTTCCCGGGCGTGCCCCGGACCGACCACCCGGGGCAGTCTCTGAAGACCGCCCACATCGGTGATAATGGCCAACCGGGACTCGGGCAGGGCGAAGACGGCGTCGGAAGAGGCCAGCCGGATGTCGCAGCACAGCGCCAGTTCCAGCCCACCGCCCAGGCAATAGCCCTGGATCGCGGCGATGGTGGGTTTCCCCAGTTTTTCCAGGGCAGTATGAACATTCTGAATTTTCCTGATTTGCTCGATCAGCCCGGCTTTCTGGGCCGCGCAGGGAGCGGAGGTCAGGGAAGCCAGCAGTTCATTGTCCGGGCTCAGGTCCAACCCGGCGCAAAAAGCCCGCCCCCGCCCCCTCACGATCACCACCCGGGCCTGGCCGTCCCGGTCCGCCTCGGACACGGCCCGGCCCAGGGACATCCACAAGGCCACGTTCATGGCGTTCAGCTTATCGGGCCGGTTCAGGGTGATAAAGCCGATATGTTCCTCGCGGTGATACATAACCAAGTCCTGGTTGCTCATGCCCTCGTCACTCCTTGTGAAAAAATTTCGACGCCGATTTCTCGTCGGGGTCCGGCGAAAAACCGGCGTCGGCGCGAAAAAAAAGCCCTTACCGACGGGGCCCGGGCCGTCAAGGCCGGACCGTCTCAGGCGCCCTTGAACGTTCCTTGTCTCTTTTCCAGATAAGCGGTCACGGCCTCGCCCATATCCTCGGATGGAACGATCATGGCCGACCGGGCCGCGTTGTATTCCAGGGATTCCTCCAGGGAAACTTCCTGGTCGTACAGGAAAACTTCCTTGGCCCCCTGGACCGCCAGGGGCGGATTGGCGGCGATTTCCCCGGCCATTTCCAGGGCCTTGACGTTCAATGTCTCCTCGTCGGGGAAGACTTCGTTGACCAGGTCGATGCGCAGGGCCTTTTGGGCGTCGAAACGGTGGGCCCTAAAGCTTATTTCGCGGGCGTGCCCCTGGCCGACCACCCGGACGATCCGCTGCAACCCGCCCACGTCGGTGATGAAGCCGAGCTTGGCCTCGGGCAGGGAAAAGACCGCGTCCTGGGTGCAGAGCCTGATATCGCAGCAGAGGGCCAATTCCAGCCCGGCGCCCAGGCAATGCTTCTGAATGGCGCAGATGGTGGGTTTGCTCAAGCGGTCCAGGCGCGTGTGAATTCGCTGCACATGCAGGACTTCCTTGAAAAAAGTCGTCTTCTGGCCGGCGTTGGGAGCCTGGCCGATGGCGACGAAGAGGGCGTTGTCGGGGCTCAAGTCCAGGCCCGCGCAAAAGGAAACGCCCTCCCCCCGGACGATGACCACCCGGGCCTCGGCGTCCGCCTCGGCCTTGGCCAGGGCGTCGTTGAGAGCGTTCCAGACAGCCGGATTCAGGGCGTTCCTTTTTTCCGGACGGTTCAAGGTCAAATAACCGACATACCCCTCGCGATGATATAAAACCAGTTCGCCGGCGCTCATATAATGATCTCCTTCCAATGGATTAGGTGACTTCCCGGGTCCGTCGACGGACCCACCATACCCTGAAGCCGGAATGGGGTAAATAATAAAACAGGAGTTTTTGGTCTACAAAAAACGCCGGGCCGGCTTTAATTCAGCGGCCCGGCGCTTGTCCGGTCGACGCCGGCCAGGGGCGGCTCGCCTGGGATTCGGGAAGCCGTAACTTCCCCGGCCCGGGTTCCCAAACTTGGGTTAGGGGCCGGCCGCCCTATTTCGCCGCGTTTTTTTTGACTTCCGCGTCCCGAAGCTGTCGTCGCAAGATCTTGCCGATGGCGCTTTTGGGAAGCTCGTCGATGAACTCGACCATCTTGGGGACCTTGTACGCGGCCAACCGTTCCTTGCAGAACGAGATCACTTCCTCGCCCGTCAAGGTTTCTCCGGGCCGGGGCACGATAAAGGCCTTGATGGTTTCCCCGCGGTACGGGTCGGGAACGCCCACGGAACAGGCTTCGAGTATCTTGGGGTGTTCGTATAGGATTTCGTCGATCTCCCGGGGATAGATATTGTACCCGCCGGCGATGACCATGTCCTTTTTACGGTCCACGATGAACAGGTAACCGTCCTCGTCCATGTACCCCACGTCGCCGGTATAAAACCAGCCGTCCTTGATGGCCTCGGCCGTTTCCCGGGGCTGTTTCCAGTACCCCTGGGTGATCTGGGGCCCCTTGATCAGGATTTCCCCGGGCTGGCCCTGGGAAAGGTCCCGTTCCCCGGTTTCCACGTCCACGATGCGGCAGTCGGTGTCGGGAATCGGGACTCCCACGCTGCCGACCTTGGTCCGGCCCCCCCAGGGGTTGGCGTGGCACAAGGTGGTGCTCTCGGTCATGCCGTAAACTTCCACGATAACCGCCCCGACCCTTGATTCCCACTCCCGTATGGTTTCCAGCGCCAGGGGAGCGGCCCCGGACAGGCAGCCCTTGATGAAGGAAAAGTCGGCCTTGGGAAAATCGGGATGCCGGAGCAGGCCCACGTAAATAGTCGGCACGCAGCCGAAATAAGTCGGCTTGTACTTGCGGGTCAATTCCAGGACAATGCCCGGGTCCGGTCGGGGCACGAGAATCTGGGTCAAGCCGGCCCAGATGGAATGATTCATCATGGCGGTGAACCCGGCCACGTGAAAGTAGGGAAAAATCGCGATGGTCGAATCCACGCCCTCGACCGCGTCGGGCAGCCAGGCCCGGAACTGCTGAATGACGGAGGAGCAATTGGCCTGGGTCAGCATCACGCCCTTGGACACTCCGGTCGTGCCGCCGGTGTATAAAAGAGCGGCCAGGTCCGTCCATTCCGCCCGGATTTCGAAGGGGCGGGCCGGGTATTTGGCCAGGAGGTCCATGAAGTCGAAAACCTTTTCCCCGGGGCCGATGGGCCGGTGCATCTCCTTTTTGACGAAAGGAAAAAGCTGTTTCTTGGGGAAGGGCAGGAAGTCGCGGATATGGCAGGCGATAACGGTTTCGATCTTGGTCTGGTCCTTCAATTTCAGCACCCGGGGGACCAGGAGGTCCAGGCAGATGCAAAATTTGGACTCGGAATCGTTGAGTTGGTGCAGGAGCTCCCTTTCGGTGTAAAGGGGGTTGTTCATGACCACCACTCCGCCCAGCTTGAAAACCGCGTAGCAGGCGATGACCATCTGGGGAATGTTGGGCATGATCATGGCGGTCTTGTCGCCTTTTTTCATCCCCAAGTCCGACAACGCGGCGGCGAAACGGTTAACCAGGTCGTTGAGTTCGCGATACTTGATTTTCTTGCCCATGAGGATCATGGCCGTCACCTCGGGGAACCGCTTGGCCGCGGCCTCCAATCCTTCGGGCAAGGTTTTCCTTTGGTAGTCGATGCTTATGGGGACGCCGGGGGCGTAAGATTTATGCCAGATCCTTTTTTCCATGACTCTCCCTCGAGAAAACAGCATTGTTTTTGAATCGAAAAAAACAGGGACCGACGAAACGGAAACACTAGTCAACGGTTACGGGTTGAGAGGCGTTTTTTCAAGCAATCCGTCAAAAGGCAAGAGGAAAAACCACAAGCCGGAAACAGGCCGACCAAGCCTGTTTCCGGAGCATGTTACAAAAAGGACCCCCCGCTCTATCCGGAGTCAGACCCTCATCTTATCCAGGCGTTCCAGCAAGGCCTCGGCCTCGGCAACCATGTCCGCCACGATTTTCCGGACCGGCCGGACCTCGTCGATCAGCCCGACGACCTGGCCGCTGGGGATGAGGCTGATGGTCGGGTCGCCTTCCTCATAGGCCAATTTGCCCTTGCCGCCGCCGACGTGTTGCAGCAACTCCTCGAGGGTCGTGCCGCGGGCCTCGATTTCCATGACCTTTTCCGCGAGTTCGTTTCTGACGGCCCGAATGGGGTTTTTAAGGGACCCCATCAACAGACAGGTCCCGGTTTCGGTGGTCCGCACCAGGCGTTGCTTGATGGCCGGGTGAATGGGGCATTCCTCGGAAGCGAAAAACACGGTGCCCAACAGGACCGCCTCGGCGCCCATGGCCAGCGCCCCCAGGAACCCCTTGCCGTCCGCGGCCGCGCCGCCGGCGATGACCGGAATGCCGAGCTTCTTCACGGCCAGGGGAATCATGATAAAGGACGCCACGTTGTCCATGCCGATATGCCCCCCGGAACCGTACCCGATCAAGGTCACCGCGTCCACGCCCAGGCGTTCGGCGCTGAGGGCGTGCCGGACCGAGGTCAGCTTGTGGATGACCTTGACCCCGGCGGCCTTGAGCTTGGGCATGAGCGGCTCGGGACTGCGGCCGGCGGTTTCCACCACCTTGACCCCTTCCTCGATCAAGACGTCGCAGAATCGCAGGGTCCTTTCCGGCAGCCCGAATTCCGGCACCATGGACAGGTTCACCCCGAAAGGCTGGTCGGTCAGGTCCCTCATTTTCCGGATGTCGGCCCGTAATTCCTCGGGGCCGGCGAAGGACTCGGCGGTGATAAAGCCGAAGGCGCCGGCCTCGCAAACCTTGGAAACGAAATCGGACTTGCTGATCCACTGCATGCCGCCGCAGAGGATGGGGTAGTCGCACCCCAGCATTTCGGTGATCTTGGTCTTGAATTTCTTGGCCATGTTTTACATATGTCCTTTCCAGGAATTTTTTTCAATGACCTTTCATCATTTCGCCGATGATTATCAGCTTTTGAATATTATTGGTTCCGGCCCCGAATTCAATACCTTTCACGTCCCGGTACATGCGTTCGATGGGAAATTCCTTGATGAAGCCATAGCCGCCGAAAATGGTGATGGCCTTGCCCACGGCCTCGACTCCGGCCTGGCCGCAGAAGAGCTTGGCGTAGGAAGCTTCCAGCCGGACCCTCTTGCCGCTTTCGGCCTTGACCGCGGCCCAGTACGACAGGACCCGGCCGGCCTGGATGCTCGCGGCTATCTCGGCCAGGGTGGACTGCACCATCTGGAAGGCGATGATGGGGACCCCGAACTGCTGTCGTTCGTTGGCGTATTTGTAGGCCGCGTCAAAGGCGCCCTGCGCCGCGCCGATGGGAGCGATGGAGTAGACGATCCGTTCCCGGTCCAACCCGCTCATGAGGACCCTCAGCCCCTGGTTTTCCTCGCCCAAAAGGTTTTCCGCGGGCACTTCCAGGTCCTGGAAGATCAGCTCGCCGGTGGGCGACCCCCTGACCCCCATTTTCTTGAGGGTCTTGCCGCGGGAAAAACCGGGGAAGTCGCTTTCGACGATAAACGCGGAAATCCCCTTGGCCCCGGCTTCCGGGTCGGTTTTGGCGTAAACCACGGAAACGTCGCACAAGGGGCCGTTGGTGATGAACATCTTGGTCCCGTTGAGGATATATTTGTCGCCTTTTTTCACCGCCCTGGTCCGCATGGACAAGGCGTCGGACCCGGCCTCGGGCTCGGTGATGCAGATGGCCCCGATTTTCCGGCCGGCGATAAGGTCGGGCAGGTATTTTTTCCGCTGGGCCTCGGTCCCGTTCCGGAAGATGTTCTCGGTGCACAAAATGGCGTGGGAACCGTAGGTATTGGCCGTGGACACGCATCCCCGGGCCAGTTCCTCCATCACCAGGACGCAGGACAGGAAATCGGCGCCGCCGCCCCCGTGGGATTCGGGGATGGACATGCCGAACAGGCCCATGTCGGCCATGGCCTGAAAATTTTCCCGGGGAAACCTGGCTTCCTCGTCAATCTCGGGCGCCAAGGGCGCCACTTGCTCGTTGACGAACCTGACCATGGTTTCCTTGAGCATTTTTTGTTCTTCGTTGAATTCGAAATCCATGACTGTTCCTCGCGCGCCCAGGGCCGCGCCGCGGCGGCCGGAATCAGGGGACCCCGGCCGTTTGCCCGCCGGGCGGCCCCATTTATTTAATGGTCTCGAAGTGCTTGATATCCAGGATGGTCCCGCGGCGTTCCTCCTCGAAAACCGCCCGGACCCTCATGCCGATATGAAGTTTTTCCAGGTCCGTCTCCTCGACGAAATGAATGAAGCTGTTATCGGACCCATCCAGGTTTATAAAGGCCCAGGTATAGGGGACCGGTTTCTGGCGCCCGGTATCCGGGTCCACGAACCCGAAATTGAGCACCGTGAAGGTGGCGACGGTCCCTTCCCCACTCAGGGGCACGATCTCATCCATGGCCGTGAAGCAGTCCCCGCAAACCTTGCGGACGGGAGTATAGACCTTGCGGCATTTGGGACAGCGAACTCCCACCAGCCGCTTGTTGTCCCGAAGTTCCAGCAGGAACTTGGACCCGTGTTTTCCAATGGACCATTCGAACGGCTGTTCCGCCTCGCCGGAACCGACCGAGAGCAATATCTTTTTTTCCGCCATTTTCCGCTCCTTATTCTCGTCAGGCCGGTTTTTCGGCGCCCAGGGCCAGAAGATCGGACCAGAAGCAACCGCCGAAACCGGACACCAGGGCTCTTTTGGCCCCGTCGACCTGCCTGTTTTCCGCTTTTCCCATAAGCTGCATGGCGGCCTCGGCCACGCGCTGCAAGCCGGTGGCGCCGATGGGGTTGCTGGACAAGACTCCGCCGCTGGGGTTGATGGGCAGTTCCCCGCCCATGTCGGTCGCCCCGTCGCCGACCAGGCGCGCGCCCTCGAAGCGCGGGCAAAAACCGAGGTCTTCCACCCACTGCAACCCGGCGAAGGACGAGGGGAAATAAAGTTCCGCCACGTCGAATTCCTTGAGCGGCTCCTTGACGCCTATTTTTTGATAAAGGACCCGGGACGCCTCGGCCAGGGACTCGAGGTTATCCCAGCCGGTGTCCCCGGTCAGGGCGTAATTGTGACGGTTGCAGACCCCGTGCACCCAGGCCGGCTTGGAGCATGTCTTGGCGGCGACGTCCTCGGAGGCGAACACCACGGCGCAGGCCCCGTCGGTGCGGGGGCACATGTCCAGGTATTTCACGGGAAAGGAGATCATGGGGGATTTCATGACGTCATCCACGGTAATCTCCAGGTGCAGGTGGGCGTAGGGGTTGCGGAGGGCGTGCTTGCGGTCCCGGACCGCCACCTTGGCCGCGTCTTCCTGGGTCGCCCCGCTCAAATGAAGGTACCGGGCGGCCACGGCGGCCAAGCCGCCCACGGCGCCCCCGAAGGTCGGCCGGTCGAAGACCGGGTCGAAGGCGGTGATGATGGCGCCGGTGGTGTCGCTCTCGGAGTTCTTTTCCCAACCTATGGCCAGGACCCGGTCGAAAAGCCCGGAAGCCACATGGTAATAGGCGGCCATGGCCACGGTGGTGCCGGTGGTGCCGCCGGTGGTGACTTTCATGATCGGCTTCATTACGCCGCCCGAGCCGTCCACGCTCCAGGCGTCCACGTAGTTTATCCCCTCGAAATGATCCATGTTGCCGATGATCACGGCGTCGATGTCGTCCCTGGTCAGGTCGGCGTCCTGGAGGGCCCTCAGCACCGCTTCGTTTATCAATTCCTGCCCATTAACGTCTTTTCGGACGCTCCGGCAGTGGGTCTGTCCGGAGCCGACGATGGCCACGCGTTTGCCCATTTGTAATCCTCCCCTCTTTCCCTGGAATTAATTCCCCACCACCATGACGCAGTGGCTTTGCCCGCAGGGGCCGTTGATCCCATGAGCCAACGCGGTCCGGGCGCCGTCGACCTGACGACCTCCGGCCTCGCCCCTAACCTGGAGCACCGCTTCGATGAGCCGGGCCAATCCCGCGACATGAACCGCGTGGGCCGACAGGCAACCGCCGGAAGGGTTGACCGGCAAGACGCCGCCCCTGAGGGTGGCCCCGCTTTCGGTCAGGCGTCCGGCGGCGCCTTCCTCGCAGAATCCCAGCCCTTCCAGCCACATCAATTCCATGTAGGAAAAGGCGTCGTAAACCTCGGCCGCGTCGATTTCCGACAAGGGCTTGGAAACCCCCGCCATGGCGTAGGCCTTTTGCGCGGCCTTGACCAAAGCCGGGGACCGGGCCAAGTCCCGGTCTCCTAGGTGGTAGGCGTCCGAGCAATGGCCGACGCCCTTGAGCCAGACCGGTTTTTTTCGCGATTTTTTCGCCGTTTTCTCGTCGGCGATGATAATGGCCGCCGCGCCGTCGGTTATGGGCGAGGCGTCCAGGAGCTTGATGGGGTCGGACAGCATCCGGGACTTCATCACCTGATCCACCGTCAAGTCCAGGGGAAGCTGGGCGAAGGGGTTGTTCATGGCGTTTTTGTGGTTCTTGACCGAAACCAGGGCGCACTGTTCCTCGGTTACTCCGAAGGCGTCCAGGTACGCCCGGGCTTGCAGGCCCGCCGACGTAATGGAATCCAGACCCAGGCTCCGGGTGTAGATGGGATCGAACATGGCGTTGGTTATCAGGTCCATCCGGCTTTCGGAACCCTTCATGTGGGCCGTCACCAGCGTGGAGCCGAAGGACCCGGACAACACGCGCATGACCCCGTAAAACGCCCCGAACATGCCATCGCCTTCCACGGTGGAAATATCCTTGTGGCGGGACCCGCAGGCGTCCTGCACGGCCATGGACGAGATGGTCCGGCCGTCCCAGAAATCGTTGGAGACCGTGACCACGTTGTCGATGTCGTCGATGGTCAGGCCCGCGTCTTCCAAGGCCTTGGAAGCGACTTCGAAAACCAGGTCCGCAAAGGAATCGTCCTTTTTACGGCGCTCGTATTTGGTCTGGGCCACCCCAATAAAGGCTGTTTTTTCCATGGTTTTATCTCCTCGCCTATTTGACCGGCCTGAAATATTCGATGTCCCGGATTTCCCCGCGCCGGTCCTCCCTGAAAACGGCTTCCACCTTCATCCCCGACCGGAGGGACCCTTCATCGAATTCCGCGATCAAATGAACCAAACCCACGTCGGCGCCTTCAAGCTTGACGACGCCGTAGGCGAACAGGCCTTCCCGGGGGCTCAACTCGGTTTGTCGCCGGGGGATGGTGAAGGTGGTCAGGGTCCCGGTGGAACCTAGCTCCCGCCGTTCAAGGCCCTGGGTGAAACACCGGCCGCAGTTTTTTCTTGGCGGCGTGAAAACCCGGCCGCAGCTCGGGCAGAAGGTCCCGGTTATGGTCTTGTCGTCCTTGATGGCATTGAAAAAGTCGGTCCCGGTTTCACCGACCCACCACGTATAAGGGACCTTGATCCGGCCTTTGTGAACCAACGATTCAGTTTCCTCCAGCCAATGCGTCATACTCGCTTCCTCCCTCGGCCGTCGCCCCCGCGAGGCTCGGCGGTAATGAAACCCTGACTTTCGCGCCGGGCAGAACCGGTTCCCGAAAGCCTCATTTTCAGCCGTTTTCGCTCAAAAGTGAGCATTGGTAACCATGTGGTTTCGTCGACAACATACTTTTTTATTTATGTTTTTATCAAAATTAACCGTTTCGGGTCGAATTGATGTTAGTAATATTCACTAATCGTTCCGTCCTGTCAAGTTTTTTTTGGGAATGCTCCGGGCCGCCGGAACGGGCCGCCGGGCCTGAACCACTCCCATTAACGATTGCATCCGGACCCAAAATGACTTACACTTGTTAAATATTTGCAGGTATTATAATTATTCGTTTCCCAGCTTTGCCGGGGCGGGTCCCCGGGTCTTTTCCACCCTGGATTTATAAGGAGCAAAAAATGGTGGCGCCAAGACGTCCTTTTTACATCCTGGCCCTGGCCCCGGTCCACCCGACCCCGGAGACCGAATTCAATCCCCGCTTGGTCCCGGTGGACCTGTCCTCCCTGGACGCGGCCATGTCCATGCTGGGCCCATCCTTCGTCGTTCCGACGCCCCGGGAGCTTTGTCCGGACGGGGGGCTGAAACTGGAAATCCGTCATTTAAAAGACTTCAAGCCGGACATCCTGATTAGGGAAACGCCCTTTTTAAAAGCCGCGGCCGAGGCCGGCAAGTTCGTCGAGGATTCCCTGTCGTTCGGCGCCCGCCCCTCCGACATAATGGCGCGGTTGAGGGAACAATGGCCGGAATTGCCTCCCGCGCTCCTGACCCCGCCGGAAGACGCCGGGGCCACCCCCGCGGCCGTCAACGCCGGAGCGGTGGAGGACATTCTTTCCCTGGTGGCCATTCCGGACGAGGCCCCGTCTTCCGGAAAGGCGGTCCGGAACTGGCCCGGGCGTTTTCAAACCCTGCTTGGCTCTCTTTTAAAGATTATCTTTGAAAACAAGGAATTCAGGGTTTATGAGGCGGCCTGGCGCGGCCTGGACGCCCTCGTCAGGCAGGGACCCATCCGGTCCGGGGCGGACGTCCGCCTCGAAGTCGCGGCCGTCAGCCCGGCCAACCTGGAGGAAGCCCTGGAAAAACTGACGGGCCGGCTCGGCCTGGACTTGCCGGGCCTGGTCCTGATCGACCTGCCCTTCGACAACACTCCCCGGAGCATCGGTTTGTTGGAAAAAATAGCGGAATTCGCGGCCACGCTGTTGGCGCCCACGGCGGTCTGGCTGGACCAGGGGTTCCTGCATCTCGACGACTGGGCCCAGCTCGGCCGGGTCCAGTACCTCAAGAACCACCTGGAAGACGCCGCGTACGCCAAGTGGCGCAAGCTCAAGGACCTGGACGGGGCGCCCTGGATGTCGGTTTTGTGCAACCGTTTTTCGGGCCGGGCCCCGTACGGCCCCCTGACCAAGCCCCAAAAGGTTGAATTCGACGAACACGAGCCGCTCTGGCTCAGCCCGGTCTGGGCCTTGGGAGCGGCCGCGGCCCAAAGCCTGAACCTGTTCGGCTGGCCGAGCCGATTCACCGAATACACCAAGGTCGCCCTGACCGACCTCACGCTTTTGGACCCGACCGGAAAGGGTCCGCTGGCCGCGGAAATTCATCTTTCCGAGGACAGGATCATGGAATTCATTGAGGCCGGGGTCACGCCCCTGGTGGGGGTCCAGCGCAAGGACCGGGCCTTCTTTCCCAAGGAAACCGCCCTGGCGGGCAATTCATTCAGGTTTCAGCTTTTTATGTCGCAACTGCTGGGGTTCTTCTTCCATGCCAAGGACAATCTCGACCAGGAAATGAGAACGGGGGACCTGGCGGAAAACCTGACCGCGGCCCTGGCCGGATACTGGGAAAAACGCGGCGGCCGCCCCCCGCGGGACCTGACAATCCAAGCCGGCCCACCGGATGAAAGCGGCGGGATTCCACTTCGGATAAGCCTGACCCCTCCCGGCGACGCGCTCTCCGGCGGAGGAAAACTAGACTTTACCTTTACCTGGTGACCGCGGCCGGCCGGCCGTTTCCACCCACCCACGGCCGGTCAACCTTTTCGATGTTCCGGGGCCGACCCCGGCGGGGTTTCGTCCGCCGCGACGCCGGCGGACGAGAATTTTTCCAACTTCCGATAATCCGGCGGCCGACGACCGTCGAAAAAACCCGCGGCGCGGTAATAACGAATATCTTCCAGCCACAGCCGGAAATATTCCCGGTCCCGGATCACTTTTTTTATCAACTCCCCGGGCCGGTCGAAAAGCTGGACAAGGGGCCCGAACAGTTCCGACGGATCGCGGAAGCATTCCCAGTCGCATTCGCGGCAGCCGGTGGAACGGCTGATTTTCGACAGGTCCAGGTCCGGAAATTTCCCCAGGTTTTCGCGGCCCCGGTACCCGCAGGGGTACGTGTTTCCGTCGCGGCTGTCGATATAGAAAAAATCCACGCCGCCCCGGCAGGGGTACGAAAGTTCCGGGTCGTTTTTATACTGACGGATCAGAGCGCCTAGATTGGACCGGGGGGAAAAAACACGGACCCTCGGCCGAAACTCGGGGATTGTCTCCAGGAGAGCTTGAAAAAGCATGACTTTTTCGCCCGGGTCGAACCTCACCACCCGGTCGGCGGCGGCGGCGGCGTAAACGGCCTGGAGGCCGCCCGGGGACTTGTCGTCATCATCCAGGCTCATGGGGTAACAGGTGTTGACCATGGTGAAGCCCAGGTCGATCACCAGGCGATAAAACTTCCGCAGGGCCGACCGAAATTCCCGCCGAAAACCTTCGAGTCGCTCGCCGGGGTCGTTTTCCGCCCTCCCCCACAGGACGTCGTTGTCCGGTCCATCCAGGTTGCGGTTTAGCCCCAGATTGGCGGAGGGAAAGAGCCCGCGCTCGTGAAAAATCGGCAGGGCCTTCCCGACCCCCTTTATGACCCCGGGCAGCCCCCGCATTTTTTCATGGGCCTCGGGAACGGCGGAATCAATGCTGATCCAGAAATTCCGCAAGGGGCCGGCCGCGAGCTTGTCGGCCGTTTCCTTGACCCGGTCCTCGAACCCGGGTTGCTCGGGGTTGGCAAAAAGAAAGCCGTTGGTCCCGGTGCGGATGAATTCCAGGCCGGCCTGTCCGGCGTATTGAATATAGTCGACCAAGTCGTCGAGAAAAAGCAGCGGCTCCCCGCCGGTGAAGGAAACGACCTTCACGCCCTTTTCCGCGGCCGCGTCCAGGATGCGGCGGATTTCGTCGCCCGCCAGGCGGTGACGCGGGATGCGGTTGTGTTTGTTCATGCCGCACTGGGGACAAGCGGCGTTGCAATGATTGGCGAACTGGATCACCAGTTGGCCGGGGACCCGGCCTTTGAATATGGGTTTGACTCGACTCAAGACGGACATGGGGCCTCCGGGAAAAGGGGTGGAATCGCGGGGCGGGCCTGGTCCAGCGCGGCCCGGTCGCCCCCGGCGAGGAGACGGCGCGTCATCCGGCGCGGCGCGTCGCGGCGAGCGGGGAATCTTCCTGTTCCCGGGTGTACAATTTCCAATGTTCCAGGAAGACCTTTTCAAAGGACCGGCTTTCCATGCCGGCCCGGGCGTCCTTGCTCATCTGCTTCAACCTCAAGGGGTTGGAAGTCAAGGTCCGCACGGCGTCCACCAGGGCGTCCAGGTCGTCGCCGGGGACCACGAGCCCGGTTTTACCGGGTTGGATGTTTTCCCGGGGCCCGCCCGCGTCGGAAACCACCACCGGCAGCCCGGATGACTGGGCCTCGAGGATGACGTTGCCGAATGTATCGGTGGTGGAAGGAAAGACGAAGAGGTCGGCGGAAGCGAAGGCTTCGGACAGGTCGGACCCGGTCAGATAACCGGTGAAGGTGCAGGGCCAACCCGCCAAGTCCGCCTCCATATCCGCGCGGAATGGTCCGTCGCCGACAATAATCAGGTGCAGGTTGGGGTTTTGTCGACTTAGCCGCTTGAAGGCCCGGGCCAGGAGAGGCATGTTCTTTTCCTTGCTGACCCGGCCGACGTACAGAAGCTTGGTCTTGTCCCCCAACCCCCAATTTCTTTCATAATAGCCGTTTCGAAACCTGGGATTGAAAGCGGACGTGTCCACGCCCCGGGGATAGAGCAGGATTTTGGCCGGGTCAAGGCCCTTGGCCGTCAGTCCGGCGCCGGTGTCGTGGGAAGGAACGTAAACGAGGTCCATCTGGTCGTAGTACCAGAGAGTGTAGCGCCAAACCATCTGCTCGATGGAATCGTCTCCGGTCAAATGCTTGGCGTACTCGGGAATGGCGGTGTGATAGGTCCCGCTGATGGGCAGTTTGAGCAGGCGGGCCGCGGCCAGGGCGCAAAGCCCGATGGGGCCGGGAGTGGCGCTATGGATGTAGTTGAAGCCGCCTTCGTAGATGTAACGAACCATTTCCAGAAAAGGCGGGATGAATATTTTCTGCTCGGGGTATTCCGGCAGCTCGAAAACGTTGATGGGCTTGAAGTTCTTGACCAGGCCCTTGATTTCGGGAACGTCTCCGGCGGCGCAGGTGATAATGGCGAGGTCCTTTCCGGCCCGGGCCGCCGCCTCGGCCTGCTGGCGCAAGGTCCAGGCCACGCCGTTGATCTCGTAAAAAGTATCGGAAAAATGGGCGACCTTGGTATGGGACTCGTTTCGCAAGGCCGGGCGCTGGGCGAGGTCCAGCTCGTCCCGCAGGGTCCGGACCAGATGACGGCCCCGGCCGAAAAGGGAGAAGGACAGGAAATACGGGGCCAGCAAGGTGTAAAGCGACCCGGCCGCGCCGATGGACCCGAAGACCGAAAAAACATTGGCGCCGGAAAGTTGGCCGAACAAGTCGGTCCCGAATTTGTCCATGACCTTGTTGCAGACCTGGTCCACAAAGGAAAACCAACGCTCTTCCTGGTTGCCCCCGCCGCTGTACCCGCCGCGAATGATCCGAGCCAACTGGGGGTCGGAATTGATGGTTTTTTCACCCACTCGCCGGATGACGTCCTCGACCTTGTCCGAGGCCGCGATCTGCCTTTTCCGCCGGGAATCGAAAAAGTGGAACAGCCTGACGGGCAACCACCCCGGGGATTGCGGCTCGGGCTGTAGCAGGCGGTCCAGAAACCTCATCAGAACGTCCTGGTTGGCGTATTTTGTGAGGTTGAAATGGCTGTTGTAAAACTGATAGGCAATGCCGTAGAGATTGTGGGCCAGGGTCTCGGGAGTCGACCCCTTACCCCGGGCCAGGCTTTTGCCTTCCCTGACCGCGGCCAGGAATTCCTCCACGGTCTTGGCCCCCGGGACTTCGGTGTAGGCCCGGGCCACATTGAGGGCGCTATGATCGTCCGACCCGCCGGTAAAGCTTTTTTTCCAGGGTTTTTCGAACATGGGCTCGAGACCGTGTTTATCGGCCAGGTGCTCGATATCCTTGGCGGTCAGTGATTCCAAGATTGCCCGCAGCACCTGGTTGGACCAGTCGTCCCGGGCGCCGTTCAATTCAAATACCCGGAACAGGACCAGGAACTGCTCGAAATGCCGGGTGGTCAGGCGGTCGTTGACGGCGTAAAGCGGGTGGGCCAGGACATGGACGAAGCGGTTTTGGTTCAGGTACGCCGTGAGTTCGAAAATGTCTTTCCTGACTTTTTGCAAGTCCTCGTGGATGGCTTCGTTAATATTGTAGACCAGGACATGGGCCTTGCACCCGTCGTCCGGAAAATAGGTGGTCACTTCCTCGCTGATGAAGGCGTTGTCAATATGGGCGATCTCCAGGGCGCCGTTGATGGTGTTGTGGTCGGTCAGGGTAAAGGCGTTCATGCCTTGCCTCAGCCGCAGCCGATTCAATTTTTCCGGCTCGGAAAAGCTTTCAGGACATCCAATCTTCTGGAGAATCCACTGGGATGGACGCTTGGAAAATTTGGAATGCAAATGCAAATCTATCTTCATCGGGTCACCTCGCGACCAAGGGCCTGTCCCGGATTCGCCCCGTTGTTGTTTATTTTCATCATATTCCCCTTCCCTGGCTCCCATGGCCTCGGGGGTATAAGAAAACAGTTCCATGTCAAACAGTTGGCCGGACGGATAAAGATTGGTGACAAGGGAAAATGGTTGAAGCGATTGTCCGATTCGGAAGGAAGTGATATTATTACTTTGTTCAGCCAATTGAAAAACTTGGCTTTTTGACCCGGCCCCGTTGTCGGGCTCATTCCAAAACGAATTATGAGTTTTCGCTACGGCTCACGCGTCGCGAAAACTCATAATTCGTTTGTCGTGAAATCGCGTCAGATCAAAAAAACCCGTCAGATCACTTTTTTCTGTGGGCCTGGGTGGTGAAAATTTACCACTTTAGCCTGGAATATGGTAAAAGCAGGACGTTTACTTGCTCACCTTGGGGGAGGTTGAACCCGAACATTAAAAAAATATAAAGCAAAACAGGTGGTTGGACTGAACTGACCTTCTTCGCCATGGATCCGACCGGAACAGGAAATCGAAACTGTTCTGGGACGGCGCTAGACAGGTTTGCCGAGGTTATGGTCGGCCGCTGAGTTTTGTGGCAAGTTACTAGGGTCAGACACGGGCGGGGGCAATTGGGGGTGATCGGCGCGGCTTTGGCCCCATGAT
This sequence comes from Pseudomonadota bacterium, assembly GCA_043806915.1. GTDB lineage: Bacteria > Desulfobacterota > Desulfarculia > Adiutricales > JAGVGV01 > JAZDGM01. Next base: position 26,681 of record JAZDGM010000075.1, read on the forward strand.
CCTTCCCAGCCACGATCATTAACCCAAGGTGCTTGATATGACTTCGAATATAGAAAAGGTCAAAAATATCATCGTGGACGACGAGGTAATCATTGCCTCTGATCTTGAGTCCCGCCTTAACAGCCTGGGGTGCACCTTGTGCAGTCAGGCGAGCAGCGGCGGGGAAACCTTGCCGCCATGACAGACTTTATCCTCGCCCACAACGTTTGCTCGCTAACGGTGCGGGGCCTCCGCCCCACGCCTCATCACCGGCCATGCCGGCGGTTTTGACCTGGAATAAATACGACCAACTATAAATGGAGCGGAACATGAGTGAATTGTCGCGTCGAGATGTCTTGAAACTATCAGGTTCGATGCTGGGTGGTTTGACGGTGGGATCAATTCTGAGCGGCTGCGCAAGGGATAGTTCAGCGGACTCCTCTTCGATCAACTGCACTTCAGAATCGTCACAAAGCAATAACCTGCTGGCCGGCCTATCCCCCTACTACCCGGGCACGGAACCATTGGGGGCGGACGAGATGCGGATATCGTTCATGGGCACTACCTGCATCCCCATGATCAGCCAAGCGGCGGTCAGCGTTTTTGTTGAACTGGGTAACGGCGACTGTTTCGCCTTTGACCTGGGTACCGGCTCGATTATTAAATACTGGGCCATGGGAATTAACCTGGACAAGCTGGACCGGATATTCCTGGCACACCTGCACGCTGACCATATGGGGGACTTGTCCTTTGTCTATGGCTTCGGACCATCATATGGACGTCTCTGGCCATTGTATGTCTGGGGGCCGTCTGATTCCAATTTTGTATATACCGACCCGAATGGAAAAACCAGGGGACCATTCAAGGACGGGACCGAGGCCTATTGCGACGCTCTTAGGCAGATGATGGTCTGGCACAATGAAAGCCAATCGTTTCTGACCACCAGCTATCAGGATTACTCGATCCCGCCTTATGACCCTGATCCTTCGCGGCAACGGATCGACGCCTACGACCTGGTACCGATTGAACTTGACTGGAAGAAGACCGGCATGGATGACAAAGGTAACTTCACGGATGACAACGTGGCTTACAACCATAACGGCGTCAAGATCACCCATTTCCCGGCCGTCCACTGCCGGTCAGCCGCTTTAAGCTACAAACTGGAGTGGAACGGCCTGTCGATAATCTACAGCGGCGATACCCTCCCAAACCAGTACATGATCGACCATGCACGGCAAGGGGTGGATGTGCTAATACATGAGATGGTCATGCCGGCAGAGAACTGGGTGGCGAAGATGGGTGTCGACCCGGCAACCCATCCTAATGCGGTGACCAGCGCACAGCAGGTACAAGACAGCTCCCACACGCCTCAGGTTGCCTACGGATACATCCTTGACCAGATCAGACAGACTGGACAGGCGCCGCGACTTGCCGTTGGCACGCATTTCCAGGCCACGGATGACACCATCTGCCTAGCGATGGAAAATATCCGTAAATGGTACCCACAGGGGGCGGTGACGATTGCCGCCGACACAATGGTGCTGAACGTTACCGCAAGCAATATTACCCAGCGCAGGGCCGTAATCTCCAACTACGCCTGGCCGCAGGCCAATACCTCGATACCCTATACCGCACCGAATGCGCCGGCCTACTGGAAGATCGACCCGAATACGAATAAGCCGACCGGCGACCCTACTGGGCAGCTTGATCCCGAGCAATACACAAAGGTGATCGACAAGGGTTTATACGATGTCTAATACTGGATTTTTTGGAATTCCGGGAACACAGTAATTAGTCACGGCGCTCCGTTCCGAGAAGTAAGCAGTGCTCGGTAGGCCGGCTAAAGGACTGAAGTCGGATCGATCGGACTACCGAGCCTTAACTCCCGGGAGTGGGCTTGTGCGCCTTTGGCGCGCCCCAACCCGCCAGAGGCGGACAAACCCCATCGCCGGATCCAGATTTTACAAAGGTTTTAGGTAGTTGTTCCAGAAAACCTTTTTTCGTTCAGTCGGCGAACTCGGACATTTCTGCTAGCATATTCTAGGCGGGTTGGAAGCTGTGGGGTGAACTGGCGCGGCTTAGGGGCGATAGGGAAGTCGGATAGATACGAGCCCCTCAAAATGTCTCGGGGGTGAATCCATAACCCAGCCCGGCCATACAAAAGGTCTTTTCATTTTGCGGGGCAAAGTTTAATATGGGCGAACCTCATGGCCGACTTAAAAGGGAAAGCTTAAAGAACGTCGGCCATGACCGTTCAATTTCACTGAAGTTTAAAGTTTTACGTTGACCCTGCTTCCGTCAGCAACAAGCGGCGGGACCAGTTCGTGGGTCAAATCCATGGTGAGTTTAATCTCACGACTCATGGCAGGCGGTGATTCTAATCAACTCGCCGTTATTGTAGGAAATATGGATATGGAGGGAGTAAATGGGCGTCATTCCAGGTCAAGGGTGGAGATTGAGGCGTTTCTTTGTTGTTCCGGCCTTAATACTCGCGGTATCCATATTGACGGCGTCGTGCCAATCCAGCTCCCCCAGCGTGGTCGATGACCAGGCGAGGGAGCCGGCCCGCGGGGTGGTTCTGGCCGGCGCGTCATCGGCTGACGCGGTGAACGAGCGACGCGTAGCCCTGGTGATCGGGAACGGGGCTTATGAATCCGCGCCACTGAGGAATCCTGTCAACGACGCGAACGACATGGCCGCTTCTTTA
>JAZDGM010000076.1:0-66043 GCA_043806915.1 Pseudomonadota bacterium
TTGTCCGGCCCGGCCTCGCCTCCGTTTGGGGCAAGGTATTGTCTTTCAGAATAAAAGGAACAAAACAGAAGTGATTATTCTCCCTCTCCACCCATTCATGGGGGGAGAGGGCTGGGGTGAGGGGGGCTTTAAGTTAACAAGGACACCCATATTTCTAGAGCGGGGAAGCCGGCGAAGCTTCGCCTCAAACCGTCAAGTTAAAACTTGATCTGTTTGTAAAGAAGTCAAGGCATATAGGTGTCTGGAGCTTCCCTGGCCGAGGTTCCCAAACTAGAGCTTGGGAACCAGCCTTACTCATTTTCAACCGGCCGCTAACACCCCTGGACCGAACCGGCCGCCAAATCGCCGCCCCCCTTGCGCGGAAGTCCCGGGCGGGATATTAATGACCAGGCCCGAGGAAACCGGGTTAGATTGGACCGGCGTGGAGCGGCATGTATAACAACCTTATTTTTTTTCTGGTGGTGTTGATGGTCTTCACCACCTATCAGCCCGGTACGAGTCCGCCGTTTCCCTGGTGGGTTTGCCTGGGCCTGATAGTCGGGATGTTTTTTCTGTTCTGGTCCGGGTCCAGGGTCTGGATTAAAAGGCTTGGCCAACGATTGGACGCGGGAAGAGGGGGGCCAGCCGGGCCGGCTTTCCAGAAAATTCAAACCAGGCTATCCGTCCTGGCCTTGTTTTTATTCACCCTGGACGTTCACTTGTTCGGCCTCAAGGACCTGATCGAGGCCGGCCCGGTCCTGGGACGTTCCGCCGCCTTTTCCGGCTTGGCGGGGCTGGCGGCCTTCGCCGTGTTCCTGGCGGCGCTGTGGGCCGAGTCTTATTCCGTTTACCGAAGGGTATACAACACCGGTCTTTCGCGGGGGCGGTTCGTGTGGAGCCAACTCCGGTTCAACATTCCGGTGGTCCTGCCTTTTTTAATCCTGTCCCTGGTCGAGGACGTCATGGGGCTGCTGCCCCGGTCGGGCCTGAGGGAGTGGTTGGATTCGCCGCTGGGGGACCTGACCTTCTACCTGGTCTTCGTATCCGGCCTGGTGGTGTTTTTTCCTCTTCTTATCAGGCCGTTGTGGGGACTCCAGCCTCTACCCGCAAGCCCCTTGAGGGCTTCGATGGAATCCTTCTGCGGGAAACATGGGTTCGCCTACAGGGAAATAATGCTCTGGCCCTTGTACGAGGGCGAGGGGTTGACCGCCGGCGTCATGGGACTGGCCGGACGTTGGCGGTACATACTGGTCACCAAGTCCCTGCTCCGGATTCTGGACCCCGGGGAACTGGAAGCGGTGCTGGCGCACGAACTCGGTCATGTCAAAAAAAGACATCTTTTTTATTATCTTCTGTTTTTCGTCCTGTTTTTTATTCTGCTAACGCACGCCCTCGGTCCAATTCTTTTCGATTTCGGCCTGTACCTGGCCCTGCTGACTCCGCCGGTCCGGGATGTCTTGCTCTCTCCGGAACCCGGCGGGGGCGCCGCCCTTTCGGCGGCCCTGATCGTTCCGACCTTGGTGTTGGTGATTCTTTATTTTCGGTTCATCCTGGGCGCGTTCATGCGCAATTTCGAGCGCCAGGCCGATCTGTTCGCCTTTGGCCTGACCGGAACGATCAAGGGCCTGGTTAATTCCCTGGAAAAAATAGCCCTGTATTCGGGTCAGAGTCGTCGGGCGCCGAGTTGGCATCATTATTCCATCGCCGAGCGGGTGGATTTTTTGGAGCGTTGCCGGGTCGAACCCGACCTGGCGCGAGGGCACGAGAGAAAAGTCTTGTTGATGATGGTCGCTTATTTTGTGGCCCTGGCGGTCTTGGGCGCGGGTTCGTTTCTGGCTCACCGGCAGTTTCTGGAAACCCAGCTCACGAGCAACCTCGCGGTCGCCGTTTTTCAGGCGGAGATAAAACGCCGCCCCGGTAACGTGGAAGCCTATCGGGGGCTGGGCGACGTCTTGTTCCAGGACGGAAGGTTGGATGAAGCCATCGCCGCTTACGAGTCAGCCGCGCTCCTCGGGCCGAACGACCCTGAAACCCTCAACAACCTGGCCTGGACTCTCATCACCCGGCCGGGTTCTTCCCGGCGGGACCAGGAAAGGGGCTTGAGCCTGGCCCAGGCCGCGGCGGGACTCAAGGACGCCTCCCATATCCTGGACACCCTGGCCGAGGCCTGGTTCGTCAACGGCCGCCCTGACTTGGCCGTGGAATTCATCGACCGGGCCCTGGCCTTGGCCGGACCCCGGGACGACCTGGAATATTTCCGGCGGCAACGGCGCAAATTTTTGGCCTGGAACGGGGACAATTAAGACGGCGGGGAATCCGGCGGCCCTCGCTGCCAATCTTTAGGCCGCGCGGGGCCGGAAACAGTCCAAAACGCCCGACCGCCGTGAAATCGAGTCGTTTTTCATCCCCGGATCCAGGCCAGCAGGTCCGCGACCGACGCAACGGGGGCCAGGTCGAGACCCGGCGGCGGTTTTACGCGCTCGGACTCGCTCTTGGGGAGGACCGCTCTTTTAAAGCCAAGTTTCTGGGCTTCGCGCAGACGCAGGTCCAAGCGACTGACGCCCCGGACTTCTCCGGCCAGCCCCACCTCCCCGATGAAGACTGTTTCCGGGTCCACGGGGAGGTCGAAATAGCTGGAAACAGCGGCGGCCATGACTCCCAGGTCGGCGGCGGGCTCCACCACCTTAACCCCCCCGGTGACGTTTACGAAAACATCGCGATCGTAAAGTCGTAGGCCGACTTTTTTTTCCAACACCGCCGTCAGCAGCATCAGGCGGGCGGGGTCGATTCCCAGGGCCTGCCGGCGGGGCATGGCCAGGCCCGAGGCGGAAACCAGGGCTTGCAATTCCACCAGAATGGGACGCGTTCCCTCGATGGTGGGGATGACAACCGATCCGGAAGCGTGTTTCGGGCGCTCGGCCAGAAAAAGGGCCGAGGGGTTGTCCACTTCCGACAGCCCCCGGTCCTTCATTTCGAAAACCCCGATCTCGTTTATGGAGCCGAACCTATTTTTAAACGACCTTAATATGCGCAGGTTGTAGCCCTGTTCGCCTTCGAAGTACAGCACGGCGTCGACCATGTGCTCGAGGACCTTGGGGCCGGCGATGGCGCCGTCCTTGGTGACGTGCCCGACCAGCCAGACCGGCCGGTTGAGGGTTTTGGCCAGGGAAATCAGCCTGGAGGACGATTCCCTGATTTGAGCGAGGCTCCCCGGGGCCGAGGGGACATTGACGCTGCCCACGGCCTGGATCGAGTCGACGGCCAGAATATCCCAGGGGCAGGTCTCGGCGGCGGCCAGGATGGCTTCGAGGTTGGTCTCGGGGATGACGTGCAGGCTGGCTAGGTCGAGCCTCAGCCTCTCGGCCCGGAGCCTGATCTGGGAGGTCGATTCCTCCCCCGAGACGTATAGAAGCAGGCGTCCGTTTTGGGCCAGTCCGGCCGCGGCCTGCAGGAGCAGGGTGGATTTCCCGATGCCCGGCTCGCCGGCGAGCAGGACCACCGATCCGGGAACGACCCCGCCTCCCAGCACCCGATCGAATTCCCTCAAGCCGGTGCTCAGGCGATTCCCCTGCTCGAGTGGGACCTGGTCCAGGGAAATCGGTTGGGCCGGGCGGTGTTCGGGTTCGTTTTTCTTGCGGACGGGGATTTTTTCTTCGGCCAGGGAATCCCACGCCTGGCAGTCGGGACACCTCCCGAACCAACTGGCGGACCTTGATCCGCATTCCGCGCAGACGAAAGTCGTTTTGATTCTCGACGCTATGAAACCACCAGCCTTTTTTCGCCCGGGGCGGGTCGGGTTAGGGAGTTGACAGAACGGGCCTCACCTTGTATAACTTATCTCAATTATTTGCACAAGGAGTAGGCTATGGCAGGCGTAAACGTTCTCCATGTATCAGATTCCGGATTTGAAACCGATGTCCTTAAATCCGACGTGCCGGTTCTGGTTGATTTCTGGGCGGCTTGGTGCGGACCTTGTCAAGCCATCGGCCCCACTATCGAGGAACTGGCCGCCGAGTATGCCGGGAAGATCAAGGTGGCCAAGATGAATGTGGACGAAAATCCTCAAACTCCCGGTAAGTATGGCATCCGCGCCATCCCGACGTTGATTGTGTTCAAGGGTGGACAGGTGACCGAGCAGATCACCGGAGCGGTGGGAAAAGCCCAGATCGTCAAGGCCTTGGAAAAGGCTTTATAATCATGGGGGAGATGTTCGATCTCCTTATTCTCGGCGGCGGGCCGGCGGGAATGACCGCCGGTCTGTACGCTTCCAGGGCCAGGCTCAAAACCAAGCTTTTGGAAAGACTCGCCCCGGGAGGTCAAATCCTGACCACCCATTGGGTCGACAATTACCCGGGTTTCCCCGAAGGCGTTTCCGGTTTCGAGCTAGTGGATCGGATGCGTCGACAGAGCGAGAGATTCGGGTTGGACATCGAAGCTGGAGAAGCCTGCTCCCTTTTTCGGGATGGAGACCATCTTGTCGTCAACCTGGAAGGCGGCGGCAGCCTTGCGGCCAAGACCGTAATTATCGCCACCGGCGCCCAGCCGAGTAAGCTCGGGATTCCCGGGGAAGCCGAGATGACCGGCCGGGGAGTATCCTACTGCGCCACCTGCGACGGACCGTTTTACCGCAACGCCGAGGTCGCCGTGGTGGGCGGAGGCGACACCGCGGTGGAGGAAGCCTTGTTTCTAACCCGCTTCGCGTCCCGCATACACCTGTTTCACCGGCGGGACGAATTCAGGGCCGCGGGCATTCTCCGGGAAAAAGTCTTGGAAGAGCCCAAGATCGAGATTCACTTCTCGTCGGTCCTGACCTCCATTCTTCCCGACGAACGGGGCCTGGTCCAGCGGGTGCGATGTAAAAACCTCAAGACCGGGGCCGAGACCGAAATGCCCGTGGAAGGCGTTTTCATGTTCGTCGGGCAAAAACCGATCACTTCCTTTTTGGTCGGGTTTGTCGACTTGGACCACCAGGGGTTCGTGAAAACCGATGGGGAAATGAGGACCAACCAACCCGGCGTCCTGGCCGCCGGGGATGTTCGCGTCAAAAGGTTGCGCCAGGTGTCGACCGCGGTTGGAGACGGCGCGACCGCCGCCTATAGCGCCGAAAAATATCTTGAAGAAAAATCATGCGGTAATGTTTAAGCATTATCCGGGGGTGTCTTGAAAACAACAAAGCATAAAATGGCCGGCCTTCTTGTTTTGGGGCTGGCCCTTTTGTTAATGAACGGGTGTTCCTGGTTCAAGGAACTTGAAGTCGATAAAAGCCCCGAGGAACTGGCCGAGGAAGGGGCCGCTCATCTGGACGCCCGAAGGTACAGCCTCGCGGCCGAAACCTATCAGAAACTCAAGGACCGCTACCCCTATAGCAACTTGGCGGTGATGGCGGAATTGAAAATAGCCGACGCGCATTATCAGAACGAAGCCTACATCGAGGCCCAGGCCGCTTACGCCGAATTTCAGAAGCTTCATCCCAGCAACGAGGCGGCCCCATACACGGCCTATCAGGAAGGCATGTGCTACTTTATGAGAATGACCGGTTTCGACCGGGACCAGGGGCCCGCCGAGAAGGCCATTGAAACCTTCGCGCGCCTCCAACAGACATATCCGGAAAGCAAATACGCGGGCATGGCCCTGTCCCGGATGACCGAGGCCCAGGAAAGCATCGCCCACCATGAGTTCTACGTCGGCGAGTTCTATTACAAGAACGGCGAATACCAGGCCGCCCTCGGGCGATTCCTGGGGCTGTTGAAGAATTACGCGGATACCGGGTATCATGCCGAGGCCATTAATTACATAAGAAACTGTCGGGAAAAAATCGCGGAAGCGGAGCTTCTGGCCAAGCAACAGGCCAAGCCCGGCGAAGCTCCGGCGGAAGTTCCCCCTGATCCGTTGAAGAATACCTCGCCCGGCGCCGAGGGTCCGCCGGCTCCCTTCTGAGAAGAATTCGAAGGCCGCGGGCCGACCCCCGACAGGCGGGGCCGGCCCCTTCCAACGCCAAGGGGGGCGTTCAGGCGCCGCCTTCTCGGAAGAGACGAATTGCTGTGCGGATCGTTCCAGAAAAAAAAGGGGAAATAACTTGGAGCGACGGCTCTCGAGACGTTTTAATATTTCGTGCCCTGGAGTTTATTCGTGACGAGTTCCAGGGCCGGACGGGCCTGGCTTTCCACAACCGTTTTTTTATCCGCCGGATGTTTCACGGCCGCACGGTTTATTGTCCCGAGAGGCCTTGAAAACGCGTCCCTTGGGGGGAAAAAAGACGCGAACCCAGCAAGCCGATGACCTTTTCCGCTAAACCCGCTTCAACGGCATCCTCGTTCCTTGAACCGAAGAGCTTGCTGCTTTTTCTTATGCTCATTTTTTGGATTTGCGGCGGGGCCGGCCAGGCTTCATGGGCCGACGAGCCGCCGGAACTGGAAATCGGCAAGGACGTTCCGGAGTTCGATTTTTCCATCTTCGACCGAGAAAAATCAGGAGTGGAGTACAAGGCGGAAATAGTGGGCGTCCAAGACGACGCGGTGCTGGAACAAATGAAATCGGCCTCCGACGTTTTTTTCTTGCTCGACAGCCCCCCAGCCTCCATGAATCTTCTCCGGATTCGCGTCCGGGACGATATTCCCGAGATGAAAAAGGCCCTGGGCTATCACGGCTTTTTCAAGGCTGTCATCGAAGCCCGCATCGACGAGGATAAAAAAACGCCCCTGGTTGTTTTCCAGGTCGATCCCGGCCCCCGCTTCATTCTTGAAAAAGTGGAAATACTGGAAACGAAGCGGTCCGCCGCCGCTGGAATCGATCTGCCCAAGCCCGGCGAAGTCGGGCTCCTGGTCGGCCATGGGTATTACGGGGAGGACGTGGTGAAGGCCGACGAAAAAATTCTGGCCGACTTGGGCCGCAAGGGGTATCCCTTTCCCAAGGTGACAGGCCGGAAGGTGATCGCGGACCACCTTGAAAACACCGTCGCCATAACCTTTACCGTCGAGCGCGGCGCCTTGGCCGTTTTCGGACCCCTAACCATCGAGGGCTTGAACGATATCAAGGCGGGCTACGTCTTGGACCTGATTCCCTGGCGGGAAGGGGATCGTTTCGACTCCTCGGCCGTCAAGGGAGCCCGGGCGACCTTGATTGAATCCGGACTTTTTTCCTCCGCCGAAATCACCCCGGGCCAATTGGGCGCGGACAATGTTCTTCCCGTGACCCTAAAATTCAAGGAAAGACCCTTCCGGACGATGAGCGCGGGCGTCGACTATCAAACCGACCTTGGGCCGGGAGGGAAGCTGGGGTGGGAGCATCGTAACTTTTTCGGGGCCGGCGAACGCTTGGAAGTCGCCCTGGCGGTCAATCAGATCGAGCAGACCTTGGGCGGGTCCTTTCGCAAGCCGTTCTTCCTGGAAAAAAGCCAAGCCTTGATTATTAAATCCGGGATCACCGACGAAAGCTCCGAAGCCTATGAAAGCCGTAGTTTCGAGGTCCTGGGGGCGCTGGAAAGGAGCTTGAGCCGAAAGTCCTTATTCGGGTTGGGCGCCAGATACAGATTCATCACCGAGGACGAGAAAACCAAGCGCTTCGGGCTGGTCAACGCCCTTTTCAACGGGGAATCACTGATCTTGAACCAGGACAGCACCTACGGGTTGGTTTCCTTTCCCTTGTATTTCAAGTTCGACGGCTCCGATAACCTGCTCGATCCGTCAACCGGAGGGCGCCTGGGTCTGCATTGGGAGCCCTTCACCGATATATTTCAGAATTCCAAGGGGTTCTGGAAGCTTCTCACTTCCTACAGCCATTATTTCGAGGTCATCGGGGAACGGCGTTTGGTGCTGGCCGGGAAAGTCGTTTGGGGCGTCGTGGGCTCCGAAACCAGAAACGACGTTCCCAAGGATGAATTGATGTATTCAGGAGGGGGCGGTTCGGTCCGTGGATACGCCTACCAGTACGCCGGGGACCTTGGGATCGACAAGGAACCCATGGGTGGGTTGTCAAAACTCGAAATGTCGATGGAGGCCCGGACGAAGTTGACTAAATCATTGGGCCTGGCGGCCTTTCTGGACGGCGGCCGGGCCTATGCCGACGAGATCAAGGACCCCGCCCATGAACTTTTTTGGGGCCTGGGCGGCGGAGTGCGTTATTACAGTCCCATTGGGCCATTTCGCGCCGATATCGCCTTTCCCTTGAACAAACGGCGCGGCGTGGACTCGGATTTTCAGATTTACGTCAGCCTGGGGCAGTCTTTTTAAGCCATGAGCGACGCCGAAACTAAAAAAGACAAGAGAAGGCCGTGGATTGCGGCGTCTTTTTTGCTATTCCTGTTTTTAGGCCTTCCCGCGGCCGCGGGCCTTTTTTTTCTGAGAACCGAGCCGGGCCTCAATCTGGCCGGCCGTTTTATTTCCTCGTTGGCGTCTAGGTCCGGCGCCCAGTTGACCCTAAAGGGTCTCGGCGCGGGCCTGCCCGGCCGGCTCCGGTTGGCCTATTTTTCCCTGGCCGATAACAAGGGCGTCTGGCTGAAAGGCGAGGACTTGGCCGTGGATTGGTCCTTGCGGGATTTGTTCGAGGGACGCCTGCGCCTTCCCCGGGCCCGCTTGGGAAAGGTCGTGTTGGTCCGCCGGCCAGAACCGCCGGAAAGCCCTTCCGCTTCCGCCGCCGCGCCGTTCGAATTGCCACCGAGCATTCATTTTCCCTCCATCTCCTTGGGAAAATTGGAAATTTCCCGGATCATCCTGGAACAACCCCTGGTCTCCGACACCGCGGAATTCACCCTTAAAGGCTTTTTCGTCTCCGCGGGGCCGGCCGCCTCTTCCCGCATCGATCTTCACCGCGTTGATGGACCGTCCGACGGTTTGTCCCTGGGGTTGGACCTGACGGGGTCCCCGCCGGAGCTGACCGTCAAGGTCGAGATGAACGAAGCGGCGGGCGGGACCCTGGGCGAGTTGATGGGGATGTCTCCGCCCGGGGTGGTCTCCGCCTCCTTTACCGGATCGGGGCCCTTGGCGGCCTGGTCCGGCAAATTGGAGACCCACCTGGAAAACGTGCTGGACCTTCAAGTTAAAATCGATCTCGCCGTCGGCGAGCCCGCGGGGTTGAATTTGGTGGGCGGCTTGAGCATCGCCCCGGGTTGGGCCCCCGGGGAAGTCGAGGGGTTCCTGGGGCGCCGGCTCGATTTCGACCTCAAAACCTCCCTGGAAGGCCGACGGAAGCTTCTTCTCCGGAGCCTCAACGCCAGGACCGCCACGGCCGACGTCTCCCTGACCGCCGACCTGGACTTGGAGACATTGGGAGTCGAAGGCTCGTATGTGGTCACCCCCCTTGACTTGAACTACCTTTTCGAATTGGCCGGGGTGGCGGTCGAAACGGGCCGGCCCATTACGGGAACGGTAACCGGCGTGGTGGGCCGACCCACCTTCGCGGTGTCCGGTGACCTGGGACCGGTGACCTTCGCCGGAATGCGGGCCGAACTGGTCGCGCGAAAACTCGATTTTTGCCCCACTATTTCCTTTTTCGAGGGCTGGGACGGCTTTACTTCCCACGGACGGGTGGGCTTGAAAGGGTTTAAATCGTTTTTGGACGGCCTTGTTCCCGAGGACCTGGAAGTTGAGTTCGTCACGGGCATGGACGGGGTCGAGAGATACCATATCACCAAGTTCACGGCCGACGGCGGGTGGGAGAAAGTCGATTTTTCCGGGGAACTCGATATCGACACCCTGGATTACAATACGACAACCAAGGTTGAAATTGCCGAGCTCAAACGCCTCGCTCCCTTCGGGCGCCTGGGATTGTCCGGCGAGGCAGCGGTCGAAACCTCGTTGCGGGGCGGGTTCGAGTCCGGGTTAATTCAAGCCGACATTCGCGGCCAGTGGAAAAATATCAAGGGACTGCCCCGGGAAACCCGTTCGCTGTCGGGGAAGGACCTGAACTTCCTGGTCAAGGGGGACTATCATGACGGCGCGGCCCGGTTGGACTTGTCGGCCGAGGGGGGAAAAAGCCGGTTTTCCGGGCAGGGAAAGGTTGATCTGGAAAAAAAGGGACTGGCTCTCGATTACAAACTGGACCTGGGAGGGGTAGGGGAATTCCTGGCCCAGTACGGCCTGGAAGTCTCGGAACGAGGGACCATTGCCGGCCGGCTTTCCGGACCCTGGGCCGACCCGGTCCTGACGGCCGAGGCCGGCCTGGACCGACTGGCGGTGGGGAATTTGCTTTTCGTCGACCCGCGGGTGGAAACGAACTGGTCCGGTTTGGCGGGCGACCTCCACCTAGGGGTCAAGGCCTCGGCCCAGGCCGGCAAGCTGGGGGTTTCCCTGGGGGCGGAGGTGGAACCGCGCAAGGATCGGACGGCGATTAAGGGCTTTGAACTGGCCGCTTCAGGGGTGAAAGTCGAGGGAAACCTGGCGGTCGAGCACGAAACCGGCCGCCTGGACGGCCTGGTGGGGGTCAAGGCCAAGGATATTTCTCCCCTCGCCGGTTTCCTGGGCTTGGGCCTGGGAGGAAGCCTGGACGGCGCTATCGGCTTGTCCTCGCGAAAACAAGGACAGGAAGCGACGATCAAGGCGCGGGGGCGGAATATTTCCCGGGGCGACTGGCGGGTCGGCGCCCTGTCCTTGGACGGACGGGCGGGGGACCTGTTCGGCGGTCGGAAGCTGGAAGCGTCCCTGAACGTCGAGAACGCCGGCGATTCCAAGGTTAAATTCAAAAAGTTGTTTTTTTCCGTCGCCGGCGATTTGGACGGAATGAAGATCAAGGTCGCGGCGAACGGAGCGGCCTTTCGCCCGTTTTCCATGAAAGCCGAGGCCGAATTGTCGCGCCAGGGAATGCCGCTGGACCGGACTAGCTTGAAAATCAATACGTTTTCCGGCAAGTTCGATAATTATCCCTTTCGGCTGGCCGTGCCGGCTTCAGTGGAAAAGCGGGGCGCCTACCTGAGCCTGGATGGCCTGGACCTTCGCCTGTCTTCCGGAAGCATCAAGGGCAGCGGCCTTTTGACCCCGGAACGGGCGTCCATCGAAGTCAAGGCCGAGAACATGTCCCTGGCCCCGGTCAACATGTTCATCTCCACGCCCGTGGAGGGCCTGGTCAGCGGCGGAATCTCGATTTCGGGCGCCCCGGCCCGGCCGCGGCTGGATTCATATTGGCGGGTCAGGGGATTGCGCTTGGTTGGGCCCGATCCCAAGGACGCTCCCCCGGTTGATTTCGACCTGAAAATTGTGGTCGAAGACGGCCTGCTCTCGACCAGGGCGGACCTGAGGGGCTTGGGAAAGGACCCGGGCGTACTGGAAGCTTCCCTGCCGGTCAGGTTCTCCCTGGGCCCTTTTCTTCTGGAAACCGTCCCGGACGGCGACCTGTCGGGCCGGATGAACGCCGACCTTGATCTGCGTCTTATCCCCCTGCTGCTTTCTCTCGACGATCAAGTCGTTTCGGGGACCGCCCGGATTCACCTGACCGCGGTCGGTTCGCCGGGCCACCCCCTCGCCTCCGGTTCCGTCCAGGTGATCGACGGCCGCTATGAAAACCTTCGGACCGGAACGATTTTGAAAAATATCAAGGTCAGGATGGAAGCCCAGGGTTCGAAGCTGACCATAAGCGAGGCCTCGGCCGGGGATGGAGAAGGCGGAACCGTCTCCGCCGTGGGAAGCATCCTTCTTTCGGGAGAGAAAAATTTTCCTTACGACGCCATCCTGAAAATCAAGAACCTTCGTCTCATCAGGCTGGACCTGCTGCGGGCCGTCGGGTCCGGGGCCTTGGGTATTAACGGAGACCTGGCCGTGGCTGGTCTATCGGGTCGAATTCAAATTGATCCCGCCGAGTTGTCCATACCGAAAAAAATGCCGGTCAGCATGGCCGCGGTGGAAGTGGAGGAAATCAACCGGCCTCCCGAAGACGCGCCCGCGCCGCCTCCTGCTTCCCCGATGAAGGTCATGTTGAACGTTGAACTCATTATGCCGGGGCGTTTTTTCGTCCGCGGGAACGACCTCGAATCCGAATGGAAAGGCCGTCTCTCCCTGACCGGCCTAACCACGGCCCCCGTGATTCATGGGGATTTGGAAGTGTTGAGGGGCAAATACAGCTTTCTGGGTAAGCGGTTCGCTTTTACCAGCGGATTGCTGTCGTTCAGCGGAGCGGACCCGCCGGACCCGATCATCAGCCTGACCGGAGAGGCGGAGACCCAGGACCTGACCGCCGTGGTCAAGATTACGGGGCCGATCATGAATCCCAGGATCAGCCTGACCTCGGACCCGGTTTACCCTCAGGATGAGATACTGGCCCGGTTGCTTTTTGGTCGGACCATGAACGAAATCACGCCCTTGCAGGCCCTGAGCCTGGCTTACGCCGCCAGCGGCCTGACCGGCGGAAGCGGTTGGTCCCTCGATCCCATCGGCAGAGCCAGGAAACTGTTGGGAGTGGATCAGATTGAAGTCAAGGAAAACAAACAGGGCCAGACCCAGGTGGGGGCGGGCAAATACCTCGGCGACCGGGTTTATCTTCAGGCCGAGTCGGGTTTCAGCTCCGGGGACCAGAAATTGACCGTGGAAGTGGAAATCACGCCCAGATTAAGCTTGGAAACCGATGTCGGCGCCGACGCCCAGGGGGGGTTGGGAATAAACTGGAAGTTCGATTATTGACCCTGCCCCTCCCGGGCCGCCCCTCAGGCCCCCCTGGGACAAAAACGATTGAGGTGCAAGAGGGCGGCCGGTCCCGCGCCGGTTACTCCGAAAACGATGATTGGTTTTTCCGTCATCATGTCGATGATGGAGGCGTTGCAAAAGGCGCTGCCCGTGGCCAGGATCAGATCGGACCAGGCGAGGTTTTGACTGGTCCGGTCCGGGCCGTCCACCATTATTCCGAATTTTTCGCGCCCGATATTGTCCGAATCGAGGTCCGTCACTTTTATTTCAAATTTTTTGGATAATTCCTGCAGCATGCGCGGTTGCAGGCCCACCAGGGCGATCTTGGGGCGGCCGTGGTTTCGGGCGACATGATCGACCAGTTCCTTGGCGCAGAGCACGGGGTCGTCATTCTTGCAGTGCACCGTCTGGTCCACCAGCCCGGCCCGGCGCAGGACTGCGTTAAGACTGGCCAGGAAAACGGCGCGCCGGAAGTCGTCGGTTAAATCCATTCGCGCGGTTTCAAAAACATTCCCCGTAAAATCGCCGTACATATCCGTGAAGGCCTGTCCCCTCGCGCCCAGGAATTCAGCCTCCATCATTCTTTCCTTGCCCTTGACCAAGGGATAGTCCTTGTCCTTGGGAACGCCGATGGTTTCCTCGGGCGTCATCGTCCTCACGGTCACCTTGACCGGCTCCTTTTCCCAGCCGTTCCGCTGGATCACTTCCACCAGTCGTTCTTGCATCGTTTTATACGCGTCCATCGGTCCTCCCTGAAATCGGTGATTGAAAACTACACGCTCGACTCCCTTTATAATAGTTAAATTAGAAAAATTCAAGAACACCCGCAACCCGCCGATGTTTATTAATAAGACACCCACTCTTGAATTCAAACAACATTTAAAAAGACAAGCAGACGCCTATCCCGCGGGCCTTGAGTCGGGAAATGCGCCGCTCAAGATACCGGGGTCAAAAAATAATTGATTACAGCACGAACGTAAAGCGCCCCGTTATGTAACGTTATGTAAGACACCCACTTTTAAATTCAAACAACGTTTAAAAAGACAAGCAGACGTCTATCCCGCGGGCCTTGAGCCGGGAAATACGCCGCTCAAGATACCGGGGTCAAAAAATAATTGATTACAGCACGAACGTAAAGCGCCCCATATACAAAATGAAGGGTCTTGACAAGTTGCGGCTGTCCGTGATGAGTTGATCAGACCCGGGGTCATGGCGGCTGTTTTTCACCGTTGGGCCTGGACGGCGGCCCCTTCCCAATGATGAGTTTATGATCCCTTGCCGGCGAGGCGCGGTCGAGAAGATGAAAACCAAGGATGTCGCATGCTGGAACTAGATATTAAGAAGACCCTGTCCGGAGCCGACGGTCCTTTTGTCCTGCAAGTTCGCGGCGTGGTCCGGGCCGGGGAGCTAACGGCGTTGACCGGGGCGTCGGGCGCGGGCAAGACGACTCTCCTGCGGATGATCTCGGGCCTGGACAACCCGGACGAGGGGCGCATCGCCTGGAGTGGAGTCGAGTGGTTCAACAGCGGCGCGGGGATTAATCTCCGGCCCCAGCAAAGAAACGTGGGGTTGGTTTTTCAGGATTACGCCTTGTTTCCAACCATGACGGTCCGGCGTAACCTGGAATTCGCGGCCGGCGACAGGAATGCCGCGGCGGTTGACTTTATGCTGGGCCTGATCGAGCTTCGGGAATTACAGCATCGTTTTCCCGGCGCCCTGTCCGGCGGGCAGCAGCAACGAGTGGCCTTGGCGCGGGCGTTGATTCGGAAGCCGGGACTGTTGCTGATGGACGAGCCGCTTTCGTCTTTAGACCCGGCCATGCGCGGGCGGCTGCAAGACGAGATATTACGCTTGAAGGAACAGCTTGACCTGACGATTATCCTTGTTTCCCACCAGACGCGGGAGATTGCGCGGATGGCCTCCACTGTGCTCATGATAGAGGATGGCCGGGCTTGCCTTCTTTCGCCCGGCGAGTACGGCGCCGTTCACCTGGACTCTTCGGGCAGGCGAACGGGCCGGATTGTCGGATTCAAAACCGGGGGGAGCCTCGACTGCTGCATACTGTTGGTGGAAGCGGGAGGCGATTTGTTGGAGCTGACGCTGGAATACGAGGAGTGGAAGAATGCGGTTGGTCGGTTGCCGGCCCGTTCTTGAGACTAGGCGTGGGAGTCAGGCCTTGGAGGCGCCGTATTTTTTAATCAGCGTGAACAATCCCAAGGACGTCAGGCCGAGAATCACGGCCAGGGCCTTGGCCCGCTCGAATTCACCGGTAAAGACGGCGTTGTAGATTTCCAGGGACAACGTATTGGTTTTGCCCACGATATTGCCGCCCAGCATGAGGGTCAGGCCCACTTCTCCCAGGGACCGGGCGAAGGCCAGGGTTAGACCACCGGCGATGCTGCGGCGAACAGCGGGCAGGACGACGAAGAACATGGTCTGCCATTCCGATTTTCCCAGCATCCAGGCGGCCTCGATCAGTCTACCGGCGGTGTTCTGGATGGCCGCCTGCACCGGTTTGACGATGAGGGGAAGTCCGGCGATGAAGGCGGCGATGACTACTCCGACAGGCGAAAAAATGATCTCCACCCCCAAAAATCTGCTTAACCCGCGCCCGACCGGCCCATGGCGGCCCAGCAGCAACAGCAGCACGAAGCCCAGGGCCACGGGGGGAAAAACCAGCGGGATCGTAATCAGGACCTCGAGGGAATTGCGAAGCCAGGAAGACGGCTTGCTCAGGTAGTAGGCCAACGGGACGCCGAAAGCCAGGTGCAGGACCAAGGTTACCGCGGCCACCCGGGCGGTGAACCAGATCGGAAAGACCATTCGCTCGTCCAGGAATAAATCAAGCCAATCCATTTTATTGCTATCCGCGGGCGGCCCCCCCGGAAAGGGGGGCTCCTCCTCTCGACCTACAGACCGGAAGCCGTTAAAATGGCCTTGACTTGTGGGTCATTGGTTATAAAGTCAAGGAAATCCTTGCAATCAGGTTGGTGTTGCCAGCCCTTGAGCACCGCGACCACCAAGCGGAGGGGATCGTATTTTTCCTGGTCCACCACAATGTAACCGCCGATTTTGTCCTTGATATTGATGGCGTCGGTCAGATTGATGAACCCGGCGTCAACCTCCCCGCTCATCAGGTAGGAAGAAACCTGGGGAACGGTGGACACGATCAGCATCTTTTTTTCCACCTTGGGAAAAAGCCCGGCGTTTTTCAGAAACTGCAAGGCGGCCTTGCCATAGATGGCTTGCTTGCCGTCCGGGGCCGCGACCCGGGCGATCTCCGGCCGGGTCAGGTCCTCGGCGCTTTGCAGGGACGAGCCCTTGGGATAGGCCAACACCAGCACCCCCCGACCCACCGGGATCATGGAGTCGAATTCCAGACCCGAGGCGGCCAGGAAACCCTCCTCGCCGACAATAACGGCGATCTTTCCACCGGCCTTGGCCTGCATGGTCACTTGTCCCATGTGGCCGTAGATTTGGTCCACCTGTCGGCCTGTTTTTTCCTGATATACGGAAAAAACTTTTTCCAGCATCCTCTTGTACCCGGCCCCGGCGGCCGCGGTGAGGCTCCCGGCCAAGGCGGTTTGAGCCATTAACAGAACCATCACCAGCGATAATAACGCACGAACCATAAGAACCTCCTTTTTCGTCCGGCTAGGCGGGCCATGCCGTCCAGGACGACGGTACGTACGGCCGAGACCGGACTTCCATTAATTTATTGAACCAATATGCTAAAAATAGCATATCATTAGCGCCTCCAGACCGCCTTGTCAAGCAAGGAAATTTCGAAACTTGATACTTTTCGACAAATTAAAATGTCACCCATTCTAAAAATCATGGGTCCCAACTTCACTGTACTCATCGTCGGATGGGGTAATTTCCGCTTTTCGTATTGGTAACGGTTTAGCTTTGCGGAGGGAATGACTGGAGGACGCTGTTTTTTCGGGCGGTTTGGGGGAACAGATAATTTTTTGTCCGGCCCACGGGCCTTATTCGAGCGTAGTTCACCGCCGCCCAAGCGAAGGTCGGGCTTTCCGGACTTGGGAAAAGAGGCCTAATCCGCGGCGAGAGAGGAAAACGCCGACTTGCTGGCGCCCAGTCCCTGGAACCACCGGAGTCCGGCTTTTCGCGCCGCTTGTCTTAGGGAACCGACCTTGCCCACGGCCCGATGAAACAACCTTCCGTAATTTTCCATCAATGACAGCCAGTTCCCTTGTTCGATATCCAGCCGGTCCAGGATGGGAGCCAGATGGCCGGGGACGACCCCGCCGGACGTATCTCTTATTTGACGGCCGGTCCAGTCGAGGAGCGACAGATAGTCCTCAGCGGTGATCTCAAGAATTCCCCGCCGGGAATTTTGGCCCTCGCCGCCAAAGGGGCAAAGCCAACCAGCCGGGCCGGACTCCCAGGTGTTTCGACCGAGGCGCTCAATTGGGCGCCTGGCCGGCGATTCATTTTTATTCGATGCGCCATCAGCCCCACGGTTGAATTTGGACGCCGTAATCCGCTCCCGGGCGCTGGTGAAAAAGCTGGTTTCGGGAGAATCCGACATCCCGGCCCTGATGGGGTTCAAGTCCACATACGTCATGCAGGCCAAGACGGCCGAGTCGTCCAGCAAGGCCTGGCACTTGAACCGGCCTTCCCAAAACCGGCCCTTGCACCCGTCTTCTCGGTTGGCTCGGCGGGCGATGGCCTCATTCAAACAACGCATTAGCCAACTGACGCTCCCGAGCCTGGTCCGCTTGTCCCCAAGTTGGTCGTCAAGACTGAAGGCCAGGACCATCCCTTCCGTTACCTCGAGCGCAATTCCATTTTCGTCCCGGGGAGGAAACAGCGTCAGCCACCGCCGGGCCGTCTCCTCGTTGCTCCAGCCCTGCGCCCAGTCGGGCCGTGTCCTAATCACCGCATGCAGATGATTGGACATGACCGCGTAGGCGCAGACTTCAATGGCGAAGACGGATGAGAGGAATTTCAGCCGTTCCCGGACCCACTCTTTTCTGTGTTCAAAGGAACGGCCGGTGTAAGGATCTTTCCCGCATAAAAACGCGCGACGAACGCATCTCGCGATACAATGGTACAACCCCTCCTCGCCTTCCACGACGGTTTCACTCCTGACCGAAGCCATGGCCGTTCTCCTTATGTTCGAAAATTATTTCTGATTGCGACTACACCATAGGCCTTCATCGGGAACAATGTCAAGCAAAAATGGGTGTCATACTGAAAAAATTGGGGGGCTGTGGGCGCGCCTCGGAGGCGGTTAGTCGATCCTGATGATCTTGACCTTCTTGTCGATCCACTCCGTCGGCAGGTAGACCCGGCCGCTGCTGCCGCCCAGCTTGACCACCCGTTCGATCATTTCCCGGCCAAAGACCTCGACCCGGGCCTTGGGCCAGGCCGAGAGCTCTTCCGAAGTCCGCGTGGGCGGCCGTTTCCGGTCATTATCAGGCATTTCTCGCTCGCTTTGTGGTTGTGGCCCGGGCCTCCGGATTTGTTCCGGAGGGGCCGATTAAAGCATCCCGGTCAGTGATCCCAAGGGCGGATCGAAGACCGCCGAGTCTCCTACCCATGTCTATATGGCGGCGGGAGGAGAAGTGTCAAGAGAAATATGTCTAAAATGATATAATTGAAGCGGCCAAAAAGCCGGGGACGAACCCCATTTATCCGGGGAAAGCGGAGCTTCCCCGGTCGAGGTTCCCGGGCGGTACGGTTTTTCTAGTCGTTATCCCAGCGAGGCGCCGACGTACGCGCTTATTTCGGCCATGGCCTCGGAGTACGAAACCTTGGTTCGCCAACCAAGTTCCTCGCGGGCCTTGGTCGCATCCACGTCGTTGTCGCGGCCCATAACTCCGGCCGCCAATCGGGTCAGGGGCGGGCGAAGTCCCAGGGGCGTCAGGACGGCCTCGAGGACGGCCCCCAGGTTCCAGGCCCAGCCGAAGGGGAGGCTGAGGGAAGGTTTCTTGCCGATCAGGGCGGACAGGTCGGTGAGGTATCGTTTCCAGGTCACGTCCCAGTCGTCCCGGAAATGATAGATTTGCCCGGACGCCTCGGGAGTGGTCCCGGCCAGGATCAAGCCGTCGACCAGGTTGTCCACGAAAACGAGGCTGGCGCTGTGCCGGCCGTGGTCCAGGAGCGGGACCGGGCCCCGGCGGAATTGACGGAGGACTTCATCCACCCAGGCGCTGCGCGGGCCGATGACATTGGCCGGTCGGGCGATGACGGTCCCTTGGGGGAAATTTTCGTGGTTTTTTCGGACCACGACCTCGGCGTCGGCCTTGGCGTCATTGTAGGGGACCCCCGATTTTCTGGCGGGGTCCGCTTCCTTGACATCCCGGAGGTGTCGACCCAGGCCGCAAGCGGCGATGGAGCTGACCTGGACGAAGCGACCCGCGCGACCACGCATCGCTTCCACAAGATTGGATGTCCCACTGAATATGGGGCGGTAAAACTGGTCCCTGGACCCATAATCCAAGACCCTGGCCGCCAGATGATAGACGACGTCCACCTCCTCGACCGCCCGGGCGAGGCTTTCCGGAACGGTGATATCGCCGGTCACGGTTTTGGTTATGTTGTTTAAAATGTGGTCGACGTTTTCTCCCGGCAAGGCCAGGGCCAGGACCTCGTCGCCCCGCCGGCGGAGTTCCCGGCAAAGCCTGGCGCCGATGAACCCCGCGGCGCCCGTCACCAGTGCTTTCATTGCTTGTCCTTTTCTTTTGTCCGAAAAAACAAGGGGCGGCCCGAGGGCGCCTCCGGTTCCGCGACAACGGCCGGAGGCGCCGGAAATAGTCGGGTCCCCGGGGTTCGTCAGTTGAAGGTCACCGCGGTTTTAATGGCGCGATGCCTGGACTTGGCCATGTTGATCAAGATCATTTCGTCGAATTTTTCCAAGGGGAATTTATGGGTCACCATCCCGGATAAATCCAGTTTTCCCTCGGCTAGTAGTTCCAGGGCGATATCGAACAAATGGAGCGGCCGGCCCCGGAAGTCCTGGACGCCGGCCCCGAAGACGCCCTTGATGGTTTGCATTTTCAGCCACAAGGGCGTCAGGTCCAGCTTGACGTCCCCGCCGATGCCGACTTGGCTGAGAACGCCCCGGGCGGCCAGGCAGCGAAGACCGGCGTTGAGTGTTTTGGAGGAGCCGACAGTGTCGTAGACCCGCTGGAAGCCTCCCATCACGAAATCCGGTCCCAAAAGGGGCTTGTACCTCTTGGCGCCGGTCAGGCGGACCGTTCCGGCCGGGAGGTCGCCGTCCTGGATCAGGTGGTCGGCGCCGGCGGCCCGGCAGATTTCCGCGGCAAAGGGGGAAGGGTCGGACACGGTTATTTCCGCCTCGATATCCAGGGCGCGGAGGGCCCGCACGATCAGGCCGCCGATCACGCCTCCGCCGATGACCAAGACCTTTTCCCCCTTTTGGGGGCGGTTGTTCATGACCGCCTGCAGGGCCACGGAAAAAGGCTCGATCATGACTCCTACTTCCGGGGCCAGGTTTTCGGGGAGCTTGAACAGTTGGCTGTTATGCGCGGTGAAGAAGGGAGCGAAGCCGCCGCCGACGTCCCGGCAGATGCCGAGGAACATGCCCGGGGCGAGGTCGCCCAGGGCGTAGTTTTCGCAAGCGGCGAACATGCCCGCGGCGCAGGCGGGACAGACGGGGTCGAGACCCCTGGGGACGCAGGACAAGGCCGGGGCCGCGGTAACGAGGTCTCCCACTTCCAGACCCTTGACTTCCGGACCTTTTTCCACCACGCGGCCGCAGGTTTCGTGGCCCAGGACGCAGGGAAAGGAGGTGAAGGGGCTGGCGCTGGGTGAATCGTGCAGAAAGATCAGATTCAGGTCGCTGGCGCAGAATCCGGTCAGGATGGTTTGAACCTTCACCCAGTCGGGCTTTTTCAGGGTCGGTTCGGGAATCTCGGCCATTTTTACCGCGGCCAGGGCGCCGCGGTAATGGAGGCTGGGGCGGATTCGCCCCAGCGCCTTCAAGACCAGCCACCGCGGGACGGTGACGTTAAAGGTCAAGGCTTTCATGGGTTACTCCATCTTGAATCCTTCCACGAATTGCATGGTGGCCAGGCTGACGACGCACGGGTCGGTCATGACGTTGACGCAGGCGGGCTTGCCGGAGGCCAGGGCCCTTTCGAGGGCGGGGATGATATCCTCGTCCTTGTCGACGAATTCGCCGTGCCCGCCGAGGCCCTCCACCATTTTTTCATAATGGACCACGCCCAGGACCGAGCCGCAGACCCTGTCCCCGCCATAGGTCAATTCCTGGCCGTGGCGGATCATGCCCCAGGCCTGGTCATTGTTGATAACGCAGACAAAAGGCAGGTTGTGCCGGACGGCGGTGTCGAATTCCATGGCGTTCAAGCCGAAGGAGCCGTCCCCGCTCAGGACCACCACCTGCTTGTCCGGCCGGGCGGCCTTGGCGGCGAGGGCGAAGGGAACGCCCGTGCCCAGGCACCCGAATTGCCCGCCGGCCGCTCCGATGACGGCGGACCGTTCCAGGGCCTTGAAGCCGGTGATCCCGAAGTAGGAGGTATCGCCGCCGTCAATGATGTACAGGGCCTCGTCGCCGTAGGCTTCCCTAATCTTCGCCACCAGCCTGGCCGGATGGATGGGGGTGGAGGGAGTGCTGCGGGAATCGATTTCTCCTTGCAGCATGGGCAGATAGGCCTCCCCGAGGCTTTTTCGCCAGGCGCCGTGGTCCCTCTTTTCCACGAGTTGGTTGAGTTCGGCCAATGCGTATTTCAGGTCCCCGACCAAGCCGACGTCGCAGGCCCGGTTGCGGTCGATTTCCGTGGGATCGATATCGACCCGGATCACCTTGGCCGCCGGGAAAATCTGGCCGAACATCAAAAGCCAGTTAAACCTGACGCCCAGGGCGATGACCAGGTCGGCCTGACTGAGAGCGGTGATGATGGCCATCAGGCCGCCATCCCAGATGCTCAGCGGATCGAGGTCCGACACGGCGCCGCGACCGTTGTTGATCAAGGCGTGAGGCGCGCCGGTCAGGCGGACGAATTCCCCTAGTTCCGCGTCGCAACCGCTGGCCGCGACTCCGCTGCCGCCCAGTATGACCGGTCGCTCGGCCCGGTTGATCAATTCCGCCGCCTGGACGAGGAGCTCGCGGTCGGGCCGGGTCCGGGTGGATGTTCCGCCTTTTTTCAAAACCGGAATTCTGGCTTCGTCGACCTTGACGTTCAGCACATCCGGGGGGAGTTCGAGCAAGACCGGGCCGGGCCGCCCGGAAACGGCCTGCCGGAAGGCGGTGTTCAGGAATTCCGGGATGCGGTGGACCTGGTGGCAGACCCCGTGCCATTTGACCGTGGCCTTGACCATGTCCACCTGGTTGATTTCCTGGAGGGCCCCCAGGCCCCGGTCCCGCAAGGGGGACATCCCGGAAATCAATACCAGGGGCGCGTTTTCCTGAAAGGCGTTGACCACTCCGGTCAGGGCGTTGGTAAAACCGGGGCCGGCCGTGACCAGGCAGACGCCGGGGCTTCCGGAGTAAATCGACCAGGCGTGAGCCATCATCGCGGCCGCCTGTTCATGGCGCACGTCGATCAACCGGACCCCGTATTCCAGGAAACCGTCGTATATCCGGTCGATGTGACCGCCGGACAGGGAAAAGACCGTGGTCACGCCTTCCACTTCCTTCAGGTACTTGGCCGCCAGATGTCCACCGTAAATCTCGCCCATGGGAACCTCCTTGTTTACAAACCGTTTGAAGTGTGGTTATGACAACAGAACAACCAGGAACGGTAATCGTTCTCGGGAAGCCTCCTTAAACCATGATCGGAGTCAATCCGATTCCTTGGGGGCCGCGGCCCGGTTAATGCGCCTCGGCCCAGTTGTCGCCATGGCTGACGTCCACCACCAAGGGCGCGTCCAGGGGGTGGACGCCTTCCATTTCGGACTTCACCAAGGCGGCGACGGCCTCGAGTTCGTCCGCGGGAACTTCGAAGACCAGCTCGTCGTGCACCTGCAGGATCATTTTCGTTTTCAGGCCGGCCTGATGAAGGGCCTTATGAACGCCAAGCATCGCCAGTTTGATCAGGTCGGCCGCCGCGCCTTGAATGGGGGTGTTGATGGCCATTCTCTCGGCCAGGGACCGGTTCTGGTAATTCTTGCTGTCGAGGTCGGGCAGGGCGCGGCGTCGGCCCAGGAGCGTGGACACGAGTCCGGTCTTGTGCGCTTCCGCCAGGGTCCGATCGATGTAATCCTTGACTCCCGAGTATTGCAGGAAATACCGGTCGATCAGGTCCTGGGCCTCTTTTTTCCCTATCCCCAACTGGCGGGACAGGCCGAAAGCCTGTTGACCGTAAATGATGCCGAAATTTATGGCCTTGGCTTCCCGGCGCATTTGGGACGAGACCAGTCCGGGCGGGACCCCGAAAACCTGGGCCGCGGTCCTGGTATGCACGTCCTCGCCCCGGGCAAAGGCGTCCATCAGGTTTTGATCCCGGGAATAGTGCGCCAAGACCCTCAGCTCGATCTGGGAATAGTCGGCCGAAAGGATTTTTTTTCCCGGCTCGGCCGCGAAGGCCTCCCGGATGCGCCGCCCTTCCTCGGTGCGAATGGGGATGTTTTGCAGGTTGGGGTCGGAGGACGACAACCGGCCCGTGGCGGTGACCGCCTGGTTGAAGGACGTATGCACCCGTCCCGTCGCGGGGTTGATCAGGTCCCGGAGCGCGTCGACGTAGGTGGAGCGGAGTTTGGCCAGGCCCCGGTAGTTGAGGACTTCCGCCGGCAGCTCGTGGACCTGGGCCAGTTCCGTCAAAACCTCCACGTCGGTGGAGTAACCGCTTTTCTTCTTGGTTTTTTTTCCTTGCGGCAGCTTGAGTTCCTCGAAAAGCAGATGACCAAGCTGCTTGGGGGAATTGATGTTGAACTCCCGTCCGGCCAGCTCGTGAATTCTTTGTTCCAGGCGTCTCATTTTGCGTGAAAATTCCTGGGACAGCTCGGCCAGGAGCGCCCGGTCCAGATAAACCCCGTTCATCTCCATTTCGGCCAGGACTTCGATCAGGGGCAGTTCCACGGTTTCGTAAAGGGCGGTCAGGCCGGCTTCGTGCAACAAGGGGCGGAGCTTTCCCGCGAGGATCAGGGCCACGTCGGCGTCCTCGCAGGCGTATTCCCTGGCCTCTTCCGGGGAAATCTGGTCGAAGCCCTTGTTTTTAGCCCCGACCGCCTGCTTGTAGGTTATGGTGTCGTGGCCGAGGTAGTGGCGGGCCAAGCGGTCGAGGTTGTGACCTCCGACGCCCGGTTCCAGCAGGTACGAGGCGACCATGGAGTCGTCGGCGACGGGGCCGAGGTTGACCCCATGCCGCCGGAGGATGATCAAGTCGTACTTGATATTCTGTCCGACCTTGGGGATGTCGGGAGATTCCAACAGGGGGCGCAGTTTTTCCCGGATCGTTTCCCAGGGAAGCTGCCTGGCGCCCAGGGTCTGGTGGGCAGTGGGAATATAAAAGGCCCGGTGCGGCCGGGCCGCCAGCGACATTCCCACGATTTCGGCCCGCATGGGGTCGATGGACGTGGTTTCGAGGTCCACGGAGAGCCTGGCCGCGCCTGACAGCTCCCCGACCAGTCGGTCCAGGGCGTCGGGATCGTCGACGAGGTGGTAGTCGTCGTAGCTGATGGTCCGTTCCGGCCCCAGTTCCGCGGCGAAGGTGGTGAAATCGAGTTCGTTGTAAACCTTGCGCAGGGCGTCCGCGTCCGGCGGCTGGACCCGGAGGTCGGAAATTTCCTCGGACAGGTCCGCGTCGGTTTTCAACCGGGCCAGGTCCCGGGACAGGAAAACGGAGTCTCGGTATTCTTCCAGCTTGGCCCGTAGCTTGGCCTGGGGGACGCGGTCGAGATTCAGGTACAGGTTTTCCAGGGTCTCGAATTCCTGAATCAACTTGACGGCGGTTTTTTCACCGACTCCCCGGGCCCCGGGGATGTTGTCGGTGCTGTCTCCCATCAGCCCCTGGGCTTCGAGGAAGCCGGCGGGCGCGAGGCCTAGCTTGGCCATCAGGGCGGCCGGCGTCATTTCGGTTTCACGATTGGGGTTGGGGTCGCGCAGGGTCACGCGGTCGGACAGGAGCTGGTAATAATCCTTGTCCCCGGCCACGATAACCGCCTCGTAACCAGCGTCGACGGCCCTGCGAGCCAGGGTCGCCACCAGGTCGTCCGCTTCCAGCCCCGGTTTTTCCACAATTTTCAGGCCCATGGCCCGGACGATTTCCCGGATGGGTTCCTGTTGGACGATCAGGTCCTCGGGCATGGGCGGCCGGTTGGCCTTGTAGGCCGGGTACAGGGCGTGCCGGAAGGTGGGGCCCTTGGAGTCAAAGACCACGGCCATGTATTCGGGACAATGGTCCTTGAGGAATTTGTTCAGGACCCCGGTGAAGCCGAACACGGCGCTGGTCGGCGCGCCGTTTTTGGCGGATAAGCCCCGGAGCGCGTGATAGCTCCGATGGATAAAAGTGCTGGCGTCGACCAGGAATATTTGTGTGGTCATTTTTTGTCCTTGGATGATGAGCTGTCGACCTGTGATTTTAGCCTCGACCGGCCTTTAAGTCAAACATGGAAACAACTTGAAATCGCCCGTTCCGGAGTCTAAAATCTACACGTGTCTTGGTGGTGTTGTTTCGATGGAAAACTTAACAGACGAGAGGTGTATGATGAAAAGGAAATCATGGGTTATCCCCGGCATGGTCCTGGTCGTTTTTTACACGTTGTTTCTCGCGGCTGGATGTGGTTCCTCGGGACTGAGCGTGAAGCTGGATTACGGGAAATACGTTCCGGACCTGAAGGCGGAATTGAGCGATTACAGCGGCAAGTCCATGACGTTGCTGAACATGGTCAACGACGCCGAAAACAGCGCCATGTGGGGGTATTACAGCCCCGACGGCAAGATGTCCTATGTCACCGATTGGCCGGAAACCTACTTCTGGTACATGTTCCAGCGGGCCATCCTGAGCGCCGGAACCACGGTCTTCACGGAAGACAACCGCAACCCCAATAGCCCGGCGGTGCTGATCACCCTGAAGAGTCTGAGCTCCGAGGCCTACACCTTTAAGGTGGATGTCGGAAAGGGAATATCCCCGGCGGCTTTCACCAAGGATTTCACGATCAAGGGCCCCCCCATATCCGAGGGCGAGCCCAATCTGGAGCAGTTGGAAAACCGGGCCTACGAGATGACGTCCATGGCGGTCCTGGCCATTTTCCAGGACCCGGAATTCAAGGCCGCTTTCATGGCCGCGTCGGAATAGGCTTTGTTTTCAGGCGGGGCGCTCGTCGCCCCGCCGCTCGCCCGGCGACCCGCCGGTCGCCGGGACTCGGCTTCAATCCCCAACCACTTCCCGCGAAATCCCGCCGCCATCCATCCGAAAAAAGGCGTCGACCGTTCTGGAAAGAAATTTTCGGTCATGGGAAATGATCAGATAGGGCAACCCGGATTCCCGGAGGACCCCGATGAATCTTTCCGTGGTCTGTTCGTCCAGGCCGGTGGTGGGTTCGTCCAGGAGCAGCAGGCGCGGCTTCATGGCCAGGACCGTGGCCAGGGAAACAAGCTTTTTTTCTCCCCCCGACAGTTTATAGGTGATCCTGTCCTCGAAGCCGGTCAATCCCAACAGCGCGAGGGTTTCCCGGACCACGGCCCGGGCCTGGTCGTGGCTCAAGCCCAGGTTGAGGGGGCCGAAGGCCACGTCCTCGGCCACGGTGGGGCAGAAAAGCTGGTCGTCGGCGTCCTGGAAAACAAAGCCTATCTTGGCCCGGACTTCACGAAAATCACGCTCCCTGGCCCGCGCGCGCCCGAATATTTCCACCACGCCTTTTTCCGGGGAAAGAAGCCCCATTATCAGGTGGAAAAGGGTGGTCTTGCCGGACCCGTTGACCCCGCGCAACCCGGCCCGCTGGCCTTCGAAAAAGTCGAAATCCAGGTTTTTCAGGACCTGGCGGTGATGATTGTAGGCAAAGGAAACGCCTCGTAGTCTGATTATCGGAGCAGATTCGTCCATTGTCCCAACGCCAGAAAAAAGGTGAAAAGATTCATAAGCCCCAAAAACGCCAGGTCGGCTTTTTTCAATTGAAAATGATCCAAAACCCAAAAACGGCCGTCATAGCCCCGGCAGAGCATGGCTTGGAAGACCCTTTCGCCGCGGTCGAAACTTTTGACCAGCACCATGCCCACCAGATACGCCAGGGAACGGTAGGTGTGCAGGTCGGTTCGCGGCGAAAAGCACCGGACTTTCATGGCGGCCCGCAGCTTGAGGTATTCCTGGTGAATAACCTGAAAATACCTAAAAGTGAAGAAAAAAAGATGAATAAGCTTGTCCGGGAGATGAAGATGCCGGAGCGCGTGGATAAAGGTAAAAAAAGTCTGGGTGGCCAACAGAGCTATCGCCGCCAGGATAATGGCGTTCGATTTAATGGTGATGGCCAGGGCCAAGTCCACTCCCGGACGGGCGGCGGTCAACGGCCCCAGCCGGAAAAGCGCTTCCCCCGGCTGCGAAAACGGCAGGAAAAACCAGAGAAACAGGACGAAGGCGTTAACCATGACCAGCCTGACTCCAACCCGGCGGAGGTTGAGCCGAGCCAGCAGGACCAGGGCCGCGCCGCCGACCAGGGCCGCCGCCAGGACTTCCACCCGATCCGCCAGGGCCGCGACCACGGAAAAAAGAACCGCTGATGATATCTTCACCCGCGGGTCAAGCCGATGGATTAATGACGAGCCGTGGGAAAATTCTTCAATATGCAATTAACGCGGGTCCGATCTTCTTTTTTTTGAGCGAAAAAAGATCGCCAAGCCCATGAGGCCAAATACCCAGCCCAGTCCGCCAATTATTTCCGTCGCGCCGGGGCCCTGGTCTTCCTGGAGTTCGGCGAGCTGTCGGATAAGCGGCTTGAGCTTTTCGTCCAGCGACTGCTCCAGTATTTTTTTCAACTGGTCGGGGTCCATGGCCGCGGCGGCTTGAACCTTTTCCGGGGAGGCCGTCGGCGCGGGCGCGGGCGCGGGAACGGGAACGGGGGACGAAGCCGCCGGAGGAGCGTTGTCGGCCGACGACGGCAATTCGCCCGCGGTTAGAGTGAAATCCCCCTTATGCCCCATTCCGGCTTCCACCTCGATCCGCAGATCGTCCTTCCCGGGGACGGGAAAGGAAAAGTTTCCCTGATCGTCGGTGGTTCCCCGCAGGACCAGCGCGCCCTTCGAATCGAAAACCTTGATAACGCCGCCCTGGACTTTTCTCGATTTGCTGAAATATGATTCGGTCTGAACGTTGTTCCCCTCGACCCAGGCGAAAAGGTAGACCTTGTGGGCCCGGGCCGGGGAAGGCGCGACCGCGACCAGGACCGCGGCGAACATAAAAATCACGCCAAGCAACCGGCAACTCTTATCCGGCCAGGGCGACATGCAGCACCTCCGGCTTGACTTTTCTGAGAAATTGCACCGTAATCAGGGTCAGGAGACCTTCCAGGGCCATGACCGGAATATGGGCGGCGAAGACCGCGGCCGCGGCGGAAAAAAATGATTCCCCGGTCAGGAAGAGCGACAGGCCCAGCAGCAGGCCGGCCAGTAGAATGGCCGAGAAACCGGCCAGGAAGGCGGCGATTCCGGCCGCGGCCGGGTTTTCACCGCGAGCCAGGCCGCCGAACAGGTAATAGCAAATCACCGCCGGCAGGGCCATGTTTAAAGTGTTGACTCCCAGGCTGGTAAGGCCGCCGAACTGAAATAGAACGGCCTGGAGCGCCAGTCCGATGAGTATGGCGGGAAAGGC
Organism: Pseudomonadota bacterium; assembly: GCA_043806915.1. Taxonomy (GTDB): domain Bacteria; phylum Desulfobacterota; class Desulfarculia; order Adiutricales; family JAGVGV01; genus JAZDGM01. The sequence continues at coordinate 28,337 of JAZDGM010000076.1, forward strand.
GGCCCAACCCAGGAGTATTCCCAGGAGCCCGTTCAGGATCAGGTGGACGCTCGAGGGGCCGATGGGAACGTGGATCAGGGTGGCCAGGAAGAAGGCCGAGGTGAGAATGGCCGTCTGGGGTATGCGGTCGTAGTCCATTTTCTTGAGGCCGATGGCTGTTCCAGGACGGTGAGGGCCGCGCCCGAGGCCAGCACCGGCGCCGACAGGACTCCTTCGGAAATATGCATTTTTTTCTCCGGAACGGCCCGGCCGTCAAGCCGGGCCATCAATATCGCCTATTTCATTTCGTGAAATTGCACCCAGATCACGCCGCCTATTTCGACGTCCTTGTCGACTCCATCCTGCTTGATTTTTTTGTCGTCCGTGGAAAGGGCCGCGAAGCCCCACCAGCCGGCCTTGGGGGCGGCGTAGGTGAAGACGCCATTGGGGTCGGCCTTGACGGTCTGGGTGACCATGTAGTCGCTGGGGGCCTCTCCGGCTTGGCCGTTATTATAATATTCGATTTCGACCTCGGCCCCGGGGACCGGTTGGCCGTTCAGGAGCACCTGGCCTTGAAAAACATTCCCCGCGTAAAGGCCATAGGGCTTGCTGAGGGGCGCGATCTCCGTCTTGAGCCCCAGGGGCAGGTCCCACCCCTCGTCGTCTCCGAAGGCCGCCACGTAAACCTTGGTGTAATGGACGATGAAACAGTCCTCGGCCGGCTCCCAGTACGGCGTCGGCTGCATGACAAAGGCGTACAACCCGGGGCGGCCGATCTGGTAGGTGGTTTCCCAGGCGGCGAGCCCGTTTCTATCCTTTTCCTTGAGCGTTCCCAAAATATCTGTTTTTTTGCCGTCGAAAAAAACGTCGAAGGCCGCCGGCTTGACCAGGTTCATGCCCTGCCCCTCGAAGGGGTGCCAGAAAAGAAGATCGAGGTGAACATTTTTGTCCTCTCCATTCATAACCATCTGGTCGGAAGGGACGATCATGCCGAAATGGGCGAGAGCGAAACGAGCGGGGCCGAGAATGACCGCCAGGGACAGACAGAGCGCGAAAATGCCTTTTTTCATCTTGAAAACCTCCAGAGCTGAATGAATAATCGGTTCCGGAGCGGCGGCCCGGGACCAAAAAAAACCGGCGCCGTTCCCGTGGGGAACCATTCACCGGCCTTCGTGACCTGGGCTGATTATGTTGACATCAAGTGAAAAAAGGCTTCGTGCCTCGATTAACCATAGAATATTAAATGGGACGGTCGCCGTCAATCCCTTTTTTAACCAAGCATTTTTTAAAAGGTCAGACCCGGAGCCCGGCCTTTATTCGCAACGGCTTCAAAAAAAGCTCCAGGGCCGGGATTATGCCCGGGACCGTAATATCCGCGGCGACGATGGCGGAGGAGGCCGCGCCTTCCTCCCCGAGGACGGCGACGCCAAGGGCCGCCCGGGCCAGCATCAAGCGGTCGTTCCGACCGTTGCCCAGGGCGGCGGAACTTTCGGGGCCGACTTTTTCCAGAAACCGGAGCTTGGCCAGGTCCTCGGGGCCCTCGCCCAGGGTGTGGACCTCCACCGGCAGTCCGGCCAGTTTGTCCCGGCAGGTCCCGTGGGTATCGGCGGTTATCACCTGGAGGGCGAGGCTGGGCGCCAGGACGCGCAGCAGGTCCGCGACCCCCGCCGCCACCTCGCCGTCCACGGCCAGGACTCCGTTGAAATCGAGAATCAGGCGTTCGAGAGTCAGTTCGGCGAAACCGGGTATTGTTAGTTCGATCATTTTTTCCTCCGGACCGGACGTTACCACAAGCGCTCCCCCGGAAAAAAGTGAAAAAAGTTAAGAAGGATTCCTCGGGTTTTGAAAGTCTTGACAGTGGAGATTAAACCTGGTACCCCGTCCGCCATGGAAGATTTCGGAAAAAGGATCGATTTGGCGGCCCGGGGCCTGGACCACGAACCCCTGACCAGGTCCCTGGTTTTGGAAATGGCTCCGCCGTCCCTGCGGGACAACACCGCCTGGGTGGACCGGCTCGTCAAGACCGCGGCCAAGGCCTTCAATCTTGACTGTGTCCACGCGCCCTTGTCGTTGGCCTCGTCCCTGGCCCGGGTTCTGGTCGAGTCGAATTACCGGGTCCGGGCGACCTGCGCGGTCCGCGGCCGGCAAGGGACCATGGTGGACGTACGGCCGGCGAGAGGTTCGGAAGTCAATTACGGCGCGGCGGTGGACATGGGGTCCACGACCTTGGCGCTGGCCTTGGTGGATCTGGATGGTCCCGGGGTGATCGATGAATTGATCTTGCCGAACCCTCAAACGGAATACGGGGCCGATATCCTGACCCGGGCGCATCTGGCCGAAAAGGCCGGCGGGTTGGATATTCTCGTCCAATGCCTCCGGAACGGAATCAACGGCGGGTTGGAAAAACTTTGCCGCGGCCGGGGAATATCCACCACGGACCTGACCGCCGCCGTCTTGTCGGGCAATACCAGCATGACTCATTTCGTGCTGGGCCTGCCCCTTCGGACCCTGATCCGGGAGCCCTACGTGCCGGTGATCAACGATCCTGGAGAAGTCAAAGCCAAGGAAATCGGCTTGAACCTGGCGCCCGAGGCCCCGGTTCTGACCTTGCCCAACCGCGGCTCTTATTTTGGCGGGGATTTGATGGCCGGCGTGGTCGTTTCCGGCATGGCGAGAAGGGAGGAGCCTTCGATCCTGGTCGATGTCGGCACCAACGCCGAGGTTGTCCTGGGGCAAAGGGATTGGCTGGTGGGCGCCGCCGGCGCCGCCGGCCCGGCCCTGGAAGGAGGCGTGGCCAGAATGGGCATGGCGGCCCGGGACGGGGTGGTGGACCGGGTCCGGATTGATCGCGTTACCAAGGAAGTCGCTTACACCACCATTGGGGGAGCCTCGCCCCGGGGCATTTGCGGGTCCGGCCTGATCGACCTTCTGGCCGAACTTTTTTTGTCCGGGCTGATCGATTTCCAGGGCAAGCTGACCATGCCCCCGGGAAGCCCGCGCAGAGTCGAGACCGACGAGGGGCCGGCCTTTGTCGTGGTCCCCGGGACGGAAACCGAAAACGGGGAGCCGATCACTCTCTCGGAGGTGGAGATCGACATCCTGACCAGGTCCAAGGCCGGCATGTACACCATTCTCACGACCGTGGTGAAAAGCGTGGGGCTAGAATTCAATCAGTTGGAACGCTTTTTCGTGGCCGGGACCTTCGGGCAGTATATCGATCCCGCCATGGCCGTGGCCGTGGGCATGATTCCCGATATCCCCCTGGAACGATTCGTTTCCCTTGGCAATTCGTCCCTCAAGGGCGCGATTCTATGCCTGCTTTCGGAAGCGGCCCGGCAAGAGGTTCGGGAAGTCTGGCGAAAATTGACTTATCTGGAGATGAACGTCAACCAGGAGTTGATGAACAGGTTTTCAGCGGCCAGGTTTATTCCGCATACGGACCGGAAACGTTTTCCCTCCGTGGGATCGGTGATAAAATGACCGGGCGGCGGGGGAAGCGCGCGGCGACCATGGCGGGGCTGGTTTAAATGGCCCTGGTCGCCGAGTACGTCGGGGCGCTATTATCGGGAATCGAGGTTTTCCTCGGTTCCGGCGCCTTGGTTCTGGTCCCGGCGGCGGCCTTGGCCTGGAAGCCTTCGGTCGGGGGGGGCGATGATTATCCCGGGGCGGCGGGAAGCCGGCCCTCGCCCGTGGTCAGGTCTTTTTTATTCGCCCTGGGATTTGCCGCGGTTTGCTTTTTTCGCGGCCAACCCTTGTCAACCATGTTGGGTAAGGTTGTTTTCGATCTCCAAAACCCGTTGAAATACGGGGCCGGCGCGATTTTGGCCTGGCAAGGCTTGACAATGGTCGGGATGGGGAGTAAAGAAGCCGGGTCGAGGTTGCTCACCCCCGCGTGGGCCGCGCTCACCGGCGCTTCCCTGGGCCTGGCTTTCAGGCCGGGACTAAACGAGGTTTTAGTGAGCCTTGAAGTCCTGATGGGAATGTCCGTGGGGCTGGAAAAGGGCGGCCGACTGCTTCTTTTCCACTGCCTGGGAGTATTCCAGGCGGTGTGGGCTTTTCGCCTGGGAATCGAGGCGATCATGGTTCTCGGAGGTCCGAGGACGGGCCGGGGCGCCATGTCGACCAGATTCGCCGGGTTGGTAGTTGGTTTGACGGGATTTTTATTTATTTCGGGAACTTGGGAAACCTTGGCTGACTGGCTGAATTAAGGTTTCGAGGGCTTGAAAAAAAGTTTAAAAAAAATCCTTGACAAAATCAAACCAAAAGACTACAAACCAAAAGTTGTACCGCCGAGGGTTTGAAGAAATTCCTGGGCGAGGCTGGCGTAGCTCAATTGGCAGAGCACCTGATTTGTAATCAGGCGGTTGCGGGTTCAAGTCCCATCGCCAGCTCCAAGTGGCTCTTTGAATAATGTGGATCGAAATTTTTCGATCGCGCCAAGCATACCGGACGGAGGGGTTCCCGAGCGGCCAAAGGGATCAGACTGTAAATCTGACGTCGAACGACTTCGGAGGTTCGAATCCTCCCCCCTCCACCACTCAAATTTAGACGGACTGTAGGAGATATTTTCGGGATATTGGACATACTACAACCGATCTTGTCCGGTCCTGTAAAAAAAATAGAATCGCTGGATGCAAGGCGGGAATAGCTCAGTTGGCCAGAGCGTCAGCCTTCCAAGCTGAGGGTCGCGGGTTCGAGCCCCGTTTCCCGCTCCAAAAAATATATCGAGAATGACCAGTTTAAGGTCGGAACTCGCTAGCCCACGTAGCTCAGTTGGTAGAGCACTTCCTTGGTAAGGAAGAGGTTCACCGGTTCAAGGCCGGTCGTGGGCTCCACTTTTTAAAAACGCCCCGGGGTCGGGCAAGGCCTCCGACCCGGGGATGATAAAGATAACAAACTCCAAAGGGAGGACTGGTGATGGCCAAACAAAAGTTCGAACGGAAGAAGCCTCACGTAAACGTGGGGACCATTGGACATATCGACCATGGAAAGACCACGTTGACGGCGGCAATAACACTGTGTCTGTCCAAAAAGGGCGGAGCGCAGTATGTTTCGTTCGATCAGATCGATAAGGCCCCCGAGGAAAAAGAGCGCGGCATCACCATCGCCACGGCGCACGTGGAATACGAGACCAAGAATCGCCATTACGCTCACGTGGACTGCCCCGGTCACGCCGACTATATCAAGAACATGATCACCGGAGCGGCCCAGATGGACGGCGCGATCCTGGTGGTCGGCGCGGACGATGGCCCCATGCCCCAGACTCGCGAGCACATCCTGCTGGCCCGCCAGGTCGGCGTGCCCTCCATCGTCGTGTTCCTGAACAAATGCGACATGGTGGACGACGAGGAACTGATCGAGCTGGTCGAGTTGGAACTGCGCGAGCTTCTCGACAAGTATGAATTTCCCGGCGACGACACGCCCATTGTCCGCGGTTCCGCCCTCAAGGCCCTGGAATGCGGCTGCGGCAAGGACGCCTGCCCGGACTGCGGACCGATCGCCCAGCTCATGGCCGCCGTGGACTCCTTCGTGCCCGAACCGGTTCGCGACATCGACAAGCCCTTCCTGATGCCGGTCGAGGACGTTTTCTCCATCTCCGGCCGCGGCACCGTCGTGACCGGACGCGTGGAGCGCGGCGTGGTCAAGGTGAGCGAGGAAGTCGAGATCATCGGCATGCGGCCGACCCAGAAAACGGTCTGCACCGGCGTGGAAATGTTCCGCAAGCTCCTGGACCAGGGCCAGGCCGGCGACAACATCGGCATCCTGCTCCGGGGCACCAAGCGCGACGACGTGGAGCGCGGCCAGGTTGTGGCCAAGCCCGGCTCCATTACTCCCCACACCAAGTTCAAGGCGGAAGTTTACGTCCTTAACAAGGACGAAGGCGGGCGTCACACCCCGTTCTTCGGGGGCTATCGTCCCCAGTTTTACTTCCGCACCACCGATGTCACCGGCGTGGTGACCTTGCCCGAAGGGGTGGAGATGGTCATGCCCGGGGACAACGTCGCGGTTGAAGTAGCGTTGATCACCCCCATCGCCATGGAAAAGGAATTGCGCTTCGCCATTCGCGAAGGCGGCCGCACCGTGGGCGCGGGCGTTATTTCCGAGATTATTGAGTAGCGGACCAAAAAATGAGAGATATAATCACACTGGCGTGCACGGAGTGCAAGCGTCGTAACTATACGACCACCAAAAACAAGCGGAGAACGCCCGGTCGGCTGGAACTAAAGAAATATTGTCCGTTCGACCACAAGCACACGGTCCATAGGGAAACGAAATAAAATTGTCCTCGCGTCCGGACATATTCGGACGCGGGAACGGGTAGGCCAGTAGTTCAACTGGTAGAGCACCGGTCTCCAAAACCGGGGGTTGGGGGTTCGAGTCCCTCCTGGCCTGCCACTAACTCAAATATCCCGAACATGATCGGGTCGGCATCGAGAAGCAAGGTTGGGTCAAGTCGGAAATGGCTAAAAACGAGAACGACACGAAAAAGAGCGCCCAGCCTACCGGCGCGGAGGCCAAGGCCAAGAATGGCAAGGCCGCCGGCAAGAAGGAGCTTTTGGAAAAGAAAAATTCCAAGACTCCCGCCAAGAAGCCGGTTGAAAAGGGTCCAAGTTTCTTTCAGAGAGCAAAGCAGTTTTTCAGGGAAGTCAAGGTCGAGCTCAAAAAGGTAACCTGGCCCTCCCGGAAAGAGACCATTGCTTCCACTTCCGTGGTCCTGATCGTGGTTTTCCTAATCTCCATCTTCCTCGGCGTAGTTGACATCGCTCTTTCCCGGGCGCTCAAGATTTTGCTTCATTGACCCCGGCAGAAGGGGGGAGGATCGGACCAGTGGCTCTTCAATGGTACATAGTTCACACCTATTCGGGGTTTGAACATAAAGTCAAGACCAGTCTGGAAGAGACAGTCAAAAAGCTTGGCCTGCAGGACCAGATACAGGAAATACTGGTCCCCACCGAGAGCGTGGTGGAGTTGGCCAAGGGCGGGGAAAGAAAAACCTCGACCAGGAAGTTTTACCCTGGGTATGTTTTGATCCACATGGCGCTGACCGATCAGACCTGGCATATTGTCAAGGACACCCCCAAGGTCACGGGGTTCGTCGGAGGAAAGACCAAGCCGATTCCCATTTCCGAGGAAGAAGCCGTCATGGTCCGGGCCCAGATGGAAGAGGGGACCAAAAAGCCCAAGCCGAAGTTCAACTTCGAGGAGGGCGATGAAGTCAAGGTTATCGAGGGACCCTTCTCCAATTTCAACGGGACCGTGGAAGAGGTTAACCAGGATAAAGGCAAGCTGCGGGTTCTGATCAGCATTTTCGGCCGCGCCACCCCGGTGGAGCTAGAATTCGTCCAGGTCCTTAAAGTCTAATTCCAACAACTTCCAGAATCCCCGGCGCGGTTCTTCTGGAGTGCAATATACGCTAAGGAGTTCAGGTAATGGCCAAGAAAATAATCGCCCAGGTTAAACTACAAATAACTGCGGGGCAGGCCACGCCTTCACCGCCTGTCGGCCCGGCCCTGGGGCAGCACGGCGTGAACATCATGGAGTTCTGCAAGGCGTTCAACGCCAGGACCCAGGCGCAAACCGGCACCATCACTCCGGTGGTTATAACCATCTACGCCGACCGGTCCTTCACCTTCATTACCAAGACCCCGCCGGCCTCGGTCCTGTTAAAGCAGTCCGCCAAGCTGGCCAAGGGGTCCACCGAACCCGGACGGACCAAGGTTGGAAAAATCACCCAAGCCCAGGTTGAGGAGATCGCCAAGCTCAAAATGGAAGACCTCAACGCCAACGACATCGCCGCGGCCATGAGGATCATCTCTGGAACCGCCCGGAGCATGGGGCTGGAAATAGTTTAGGAGATCAAGGGAAATGGCCTTCATTGGTAAGAAACTTAAAGACGCCCAGGCGAAAATCGACCGAACCAAGAGATATGAATTTCGCGAGGGCCTTGACCTGGTTCTCTCGTCGGCCTACGCCAAATTCGACGAAAGCGTCGACTTGGCCGTGAGGCTGGGCGTGGATCCCAGGCACGCCGACCAGATGGTGCGCGGAACCTGCGTCCTGCCGAACGGAACCGGAAAAGACGTCCGGGTCCTGGTCTTCGCCAAGGGCGAAAAGGAAAAAGAGGCCCTGGATGCCGGGGCCGACTTCGCCGGCGCCGACGAATTGATCGAAAAAATCAAGGGCGGCTGGCTGGATTTCGACAAGGCGGTGGCCACGCCCGACATGATGGGCGCCGTGGGCAAATTGGGTAGGATTCTTGGTCCCCGCGGACTTATGCCCAACGCCAAACTCGGAACCGTGACCTTCGACGTGGCTAATCAGGTCAAGGAACTCAAGGCCGGCAAAATCGACTTCCGCGTCGAAAAGAACGGCATCGTTCACGCCCCGGTCGGGAAGGCTTCCTTCGGCTCGGACAAGCTTCTTCAGAATATAGCCTCCTTCTTCGATGTCATTCAGAGGCTGAAGCCGTCCACCAGCAAGGGGACGTACCTTAAAGGCATATCAATCTCCACGACCATGGGCCCGGGCGTCAAGATCGACCCAGGTCAGGTCAGGGAGCTCAGCGCCTAGGCGCTGGGAAGACGGCTGTAGGGGGCAAGGACAAACAACCGGTAGCTGTCAACGCGCCATTTCGGGGAACTTTGCGGGACGACCCTCCGGCTAGAGGTGGAGGGCCAACCGGCGAGGTTCCCCTTGAATCGTTTTAACTTTCGGGTCGAAGACAGCAGGCGTCCGGACAAGGGGTCCGGGCCTAAGCGACCCAGGTCGACCTGCCGAGACCGTAAGGGATTTCCCTGAGGGTTCTCTAGGGCCGAAAGTTAACATAACAGGCCAAAGAGAAGGGAGGGAACTATTTGAAACGTCAAAAGAAGGAAGATGTAGTCGCGCAGTTGTCGAAGGTGCTTGACGAAGCGCAGGCCGTGTTTGTGGCCGACTTCAAGGGGCTATCCGTCGGCAAGATGAGCGAGCTGCGACGCAAGATCGGCCAAGCCGGAGGCGAATTCCAGGTGGCTAAAAACACCCTGGCCAAAATCGCCGCCAAGGGCACCGACGCGGAATGTATTTCCGGGTTGCTGCACGGCAATAACGGCTTGGGCACCACCATCAAGGAACCGGCCGCCTTCGCCAAGGCGCTGGTTGAGTTCGCCAAAACCAATGACAAATTCGTCATCAAGGGTGGTGGTCTCGGCGGTCGCCTTCTCGATTTCAACCAAGTTAAAGCCATGGCCGACCTGCCTCCGCGGGAGGTCTTGCTGGCAATGATGCTGGGCGCCATGAACGCGGTTCCGGGCGGATTCGTCCGGGTGCTGGCCGCCGTGCCCCAGAAACTCGTCTACGCCCTGGCGGCGATCCGTGATTCCAAGGAATCGCCGGCCGCTTAAGGTTCGCCTTTTCCAAACGCACCTAATTCTAAGGAGATACTATAAATGACCGATATCACCAAAGTCGATGTCGTTGAATTCATCAAAAACATGACCGTGTTGGAACTCTCCGAGTTCATTAAGGAACTCGAGGAAACCTTTGGCGTCTCCGCCGCCGCTCCCGTCGCCGTCGCGGCGGCCGGCCCCGCCGCCGAGGCCGCCGTGGTCGAGGAGAAGACTGAGTTCGACGTCATCCTGCTGTCTTCCGGCGACAAGAAAATTCAGGTCATCAAGGAAGTCCGCGCCATCACCAACCTGGGGCTCAAGGAAGCCAAGGCCCTGGTCGATGAGGCTCCCAGCCCCGTCAAGGAAGGGATTTCCAAAGAGGAGGCCGAGCAGATCAAGGCCAAATTGGAGGAAGCCGGCGGACAGGTCGAGATCAAATAACCGGATGAACTTTAGCAGGGGGGCCTTGAAGGCCCCCTTAAACCCTATGGACTTAACCTCAATAGTAATCCCCAATTTGAGGAGTCAAGATGGCCAGGCCGACGACCAACCTGCGCATTAGGAAAAATTTCGGAAAGATCGACCAGATCGCCGATATGCCTAATCTCATTGAGATGCAGCGCCACTCTTACGAGCGTTTTCTGCAAAAAGAAACACCCCCAGACCAACGGGAGGACATAGGCCTTCAAGGGGTCTTCCACAGCGTCTTTCCCATCAAGGACTTTTCCGGCCTCTCATCGCTGGAATTCGTCTCCTACAACTTCGACGAAGTCAAATATGACGTCGAGGAATGCCTCGCCAAGGGGATGACTTTTGAAGCTCCGCTCAAAATAACGGTCCGGCTGGTGGTTTACGACGTAGACAAGGACACCGGCGCCCGTAGTATCAGAGACATCAAAGAGCAGGAAATTTATTTCGGCACGCTGCCCCTCATGACCGAGAACGGGACCTTTATCGTTAATGGCACCGAGCGCGTCGTCGTATCCCAGCTTCATCGCAGCCCCGGCATCTTTTTCGACCACGACAAGGGAAAAACCCATTCTTCCGGGAAACTTCTCTACTCCGCCCGTATCATTCCCATGCGCGGCTCCTGGCTCGACCTGGAATTCGATCCCAAGGACATTCTCTTCGTCCGGATCGACCGCCGTCGGAAGTTCCCCGTCACCTTGCTCCTGAAGGCCCTCGGCTACTCCGCCCAGGCCCTTTTGAATTATTACTACAAAACTGAAACCGTCCGCTTCGAGGAAGGCCAGGCCACCCGCCGCATCGACCCCGCCCTTTTGCTGGGGCATCGCGTCCAGGCCGACATCATTGATCCGGAAAACAATAAGGTTCTCGTAAAAAAGAACAAGAAAATAAATAAAGCCGCCGTCCGGCGCATGACCGAACTGGACATGCGGGACATCCCGGCCCAGGTTGATGAATTCCACGGCCGGTTCCTGGCCCGCGACATCGTCAACCCCTCCACCGGCGAGGTAATCGCCGCCCTTAACGAGGAATTCACCGAAGAGATGTACGAGGCCATGCTCGAAGCCGGCCTCAATGAAGCCAACTTCCTGTTTATCGACAAGATTAACGTCTCTTCCTCATTCCGGGATACGCTTCTGCTCGACAAGGTCGAGAGCAGGGAGGAAGCGATTCTGGAGATATATCGAAAGATCAGGCCGTCCAACCCTCCGACGCTGGAAGTGGCCCAGGCCTTTTTCGACAACCTGTTCTTCAATCCCGAGCATTACGACCTTTCCCAGGTCGGCCGCTTGAAATTGAATCTGCGCCTCAACCTCGACGCGCCCATCGCCCTCAGGACCCTGAGGGAGGAAGACATCCTGGCGGCCGTCAAGGAACTGATCGAACTCAAGGACCGGGAAGGCCAGGTCGACGACATCGACCACCTGGGCAACCGTCGCGTCCGGGCCGTGGGCGAGCTTCTGGAAAACCAGTATCGCATCGGCCTGGTCCGCATGGAAAGAGCGATCAAGGAACGCATGAGCCTCCAGGAAGTGGAAACGCTCATGCCCCACGACCTGATCAACTCCAAGCCCGTCTCCGCGGTGGTCAAGGAATTTTTCGGCACTTCCCAGCTTTCGCAGTTCATGGACCAGACCAACCCGCTCTCGGAAATCACGCACAAGCGTCGTCTTTCGGCCCTCGGACCCGGCGGCTTGACCAGGGAGCGGGCCGGTTTTGAAGTGCGCGACGTGCACCCGACCCACTACGGCCGCATCTGCCCCATCGAGACCCCTGAAGGTCCGAACATCGGGTTGATCGTGTCCCTGTCGACCTTCGCTCGGGTGAACGATTTCGGATTCATCGAGACGCCCTACCGGATCGTGCAGGATCGGACCGCCTCGAGGGAAGTCCAGTATCTGACCGCCCTGCAGGAAAAGGAATATCCCATCGCCCAGGCCAACGCTCCGCTGGATAAGTCCGGGCGGTTCGTCCGTTCCCTGGTCTCATCCCGGGTGGCCGGGGAGTTCGTCATGGTCCCCACCGAGGAAGTGTCGTACATGGACGTTTCCCCGAATCAGTTGGTGTCCGTCGCCGCGTCCCTGATCCCCTTCCTGGAGCACGACGACGCCAACCGCGCCCTGATGGGTTCCAACATGCAGCGCCAGGCGGTGCCCCTGCTAAGGACCGACGCGCCCCTGATCGGGACGGGAATCGAACCCATCGTGGCCCGGGACTCCGGGGTTACCGTGGTGGCCAAGCATGACGGCGTCGTCGAGGACGTCGACGCCTCCCGCATCGTCCTGCGCTACCAGAACGGCGATTCCGAGGGGCTCGGCTACGGCGTCGAAATCTACAAGATGATCAAATTCCAACGGACCAACCAGAACACTTGCTTCAACCAGAAACCCATTGTCCGGAGGGGCGATCGGGTCATGAAGGGGCAGATCGTCGCCGACGGCCCGGCCACCGAACTTGGGGAACTGGCCCTCGGCCGCAACGTCATGGTCGCCTTCATGAGCTGGGGCGGGTACAACTTCGAGGACTCGATCCTGGTCTCCGAACGCCTGGTCAAGGAAGACGTCTTTACTTCCGTCCATATCGAGGAATTCGAAACCGTGGCCCGGGACACCAAGCTGGGCCCCGAGGAGATCACTCGCGACATACCCAACCTGGGCGAGGAAAGCCTGGCCAGCCTCGATTCCGCCGGCATCATCCGCATCGGGGCCGAAGTCCGGGCCGGCGACATCCTGGTCGGCAAGATCACGCCCAAGGGCGAGACCCAGCTCAGTCCCGAGGAAAAACTGCTCCGGGCCATCTTCGGAGAGAAAGCCAGCGACGTCAAGGATACTTCCTTGAGGGTGCCTCCCGGCGTGGAAGGCATTGTCATTGACGCCCGGGTCTTTTCGCGCAAGGGCGTCGAAAAGGACGAGCGGGCCCAGAGCATCGAGAATGACGAAGTCGCCCGCTTGGTCAAGGACCAGGAAGACGAGATTCATATCATCGCCAAGAGCACCCAGGGCCGCCTGTCCGAGCTATTGGTGGGAAAAACACTGAATTCACAGGTTTCCGACTCCAAGAAGGGCGGACTGGTCCTCAAGAAGAAGACCGTCGTCACCCCGGAGAACATTGAACAGGTTCAGCCTTCCCAATGGGAAAGCGTGCAGTTGGTGGAAGACAAGTCCGGCGCCATTCGCGACGAGGTCAACCACATCATCAGCCACTACAACGAACAGGTGGACCTGATTCGGATGATCTTCGACCGGAAGATTTCCAAGCTCAAAAAAGGCGACGAGCTTCCTCCCGGCGTCATAAAAATGGTCAAGGTCTACGTCGCCATGAAGCGGAAACTGTCCGTGGGCGACAAGATGGCCGGTCGGCACGGCAACAAGGGCGTGGTCAGCCGGATTCTGCCGGACGAGGACATGCCTTATTTCGAGGACGGCACCCCGGTGGACATCGTGCTTAACCCCCTGGGCGTCCCTTCCCGTATGAACGTCGGCCAGATCATGGAGACCCACCTGGGCTGGGCCAGCCGATCCCTCGGCAAGGCCATGGGCCAACTGGTGGACCACTTCAACCGCGAAGCCGCCCTCAAGAGGTTGCGGTCCATTCTCGGCGAGAAGGACTTTGCCAAATACGCCGAGGGACTCGACGATGACGACATCATCGCCCTGGCCAAGCGGTCGCGCAACGGCGTTCACGTGGCCACTCCCGTTTTCGACGGCGCCGCCGAACGGGAAATCGAGGCGTTTCTAACGGAAGCCGGATGTCCAGCGGTTGGGCAGACTTATCTTCGGGACGGCCGGACCGGGGAACGGTTCGAAAACAAAGTTACCGTGGGCATCATGTACATGCTCAAGCTTCACCATCTGGTGGATGACAAGATTCACGCCCGGTCCATCGGACCCTATTCCCTGGTCACCCAGCAGCCCTTGGGCGGCAAGGCCCAATTCGGCGGGCAGAGGCTGGGTGAAATGGAAGTTTGGGCCATGGAAGCCTACGGGGCCGCCTATTCGCTGCAGGAGTTCCTGACCGTCAAGTCCGACGACGTGGTTGGCCGGACCAGGATGTACGAAAAGATCGTCAAGGGCGATAACGTGCTGGAGGCCGGTCTGCCCGAATCCTTCAACGTCCTTATAAAGGAACTCCAAAGCCTGGGCCTCGACGTCGAACTTATCGAGGCCGAGGACATCGATGAAAACGAACCGGGCCAGCTTCCGGCCCCTGAAGCGGCCGAAGCCTGATTCGGTCCTTTTTTCAGCAAAGGAGCAGACGCCTTGGAAGATATTCTGAGTTTTTTTCAGAAGCCCAAAGACCCGCTGAGCTTTAACGCCGTCAGGATCGCCCTGGCTTCCCCGGATAAAATCCGCAAGTGGTCCTTCGGAGAAGTCAAGAAGCCGGAGACTATCAACTACCGGACCTTCAAGCCGGAGCGGGACGGACTTTTCTGCGCCAAGATTTTCGGTCCAACCAAGGACTATGAATGCAACTGCGGAAAATACAAGCGCATGAAACACCGGGGCGTGGTCTGTGAAAAATGCGGCGTGGAAGTAATTCAGTCCAAGGTCCGCCGGGAAAGAATGGGTCATATCGACCTTGCTTCCCCGGTGGCCCACATCTGGTTTTTGAAAAGTTTGCCTTCCAAGGTCGGCAACCTTCTCGACCTGACCTTGAAGGACCTGGAAAAAGTCCTGTATTTTGAATCCCATATAATTATCGACCCCAAGGAAACCCCCTTGACCCTAGGGCAGGTGCTTTCCGAGGAGCGGTACCGGCAAGCCCGGGAAGACTACGGCGAAGCCTTCGAGGCCGGCATCGGCGCGGAGGCGGTGCAGGCCATGTTGTCCCGGCTCGAACTCGAAAGCCTTTCGGTCCAGCTCCGGCGGGAGATGCAGGAGACCACGTCCGAGGCCAAGCGGAAAAAATTGACCAAGCGCTTGCGGATCGTCGAGGCGTTCCGGGATTCCGGCAACAGCCCCGCCTGGATGATCATGGACGTTATTCCGGTCCTGCCTCCCGACCTGCGCCCCTTGGTTCCCCTGGAAGGCGGCAGGTTCGCCACTTCCGACCTCAACGACCTGTACCGCCGGGTCATCAACCGCAACAACCGCTTGAAACGGTTGATGGAGCTCAACGCCCCGGAAATCATCATCCGCAACGAAAAACGGATGCTCCAGGAAGCCGTGGACGTGCTGTTCGACAACGGCCGCCGGGGCAAGACCATCACCGGTCCCAACAAGCGACCCCTCAAATCCCTTTCCGACATGCTCAAGGGCAAGCAGGGCCGCTTCCGTCAGAACCTTCTCGGCAAGCGCGTGGATTATTCGGGTCGTTCGGTCATCGTTATCGGCCCGGACCTGCGGCTCCACCAGTGCGGCCTGCCCAAGAAGATGGCCCTGGAACTTTTCAAACCCTTCATTTACGAACGTCTCGAAAAGAAGGGCCTGGTCACCACCATCAAGAGCGCCAAGAAAATGGTCGAGAGGGAAACTCCCGAAGTCTGGGACACCTTGTCCGAGGTCGTCCGGGAATACCCGATCATGCTCAACCGCGCGCCCACCCTGCACCGCCTGGGCATTCAGGCCTTCGAGCCGATCCTGATCGAAGGCAAGGCCATCCAGTTGCACCCCCTGGTCTGCGCCGCCTTCAACGCCGACTTCGACGGGGACCAGATGGCCGTTCATGTGCCCTTGTCCATCGAGGCGCAGATCGAAGCCCGCGTTCTGATGATGTCCACCAACAATATCCTCTCCCCAGCCAACGGCGAGCCCATCATCGTGCCTTCCCAGGACATCGTTCTCGGCATCTATTACATGACCCGGGAACGGACCGGGGTCATGGGCGAGGGGCGGCTGTTTTCCAACCCGGACGAGGTCCGCATCGCCTACGACGCCGGGGCCCTCGACTTGCAAGCCCGCATCGTGGTCCGGATCAACGGCGCCAGGGAAACCACCACGACGGGCCGGATCATGCTTTGGGAAGTCGTGCCCGATGAAATGGGTTTCGACTCGGTCAACCGGGTCATGACCAAAAAGGAACTCAAGAACCTTATCGCCCGGTGCTACCGCAACTCCGGCACCAAGGCCACGGTCATCCTGGCCGACCGGCTGAAGGACCTGGGGTACCGTTTCGCCACCCGGGCGGGCATTTCCATCTGCGTCAACGACATGGTCATCCCCCAGCGCAAGGAGGAGATCATCTACAAGGCCCAGGAGGAAATCCAGGAGGTCGAGGAGCAGTACAACGACGGTCTGATTACCGAGGGCGAGAAATACAACAAGGTCGTCGACATCTGGACCCGGGCCTCCGACCAGGTGGCCATCGAGATGATGAAGGAAATTTCCACCGACCGCTTCATGACTTCCGACGGCCAGGAAGTCGAACTGCCCGGATTCAACCCCATTTTCATGATGGCCGAGTCCGGCGCCCGCGGCAGCAAGGACCAGATGAGGCAGCTCGCCGGAATGCGCGGCCTGATGGCCAAGCCGACCGGTGAAATTATCGAGCAGCCCATTACCGCGAACTTCCGCGAGGGCCTGACGGTGCTCCAGTACTTCGTTTCGACCCACGGCGCCCGCAAGGGCCTGGCCGACACGGCCTTGAAAACGGCCAACTCCGGATACCTGACCCGCCGCCTGGTGGACGTGGCCCAGGACGCCATCATCACCGAAAAAGATTGCCACACCATGGACGGCATCTGGGTCGAGTCCCTGAGGGAGGCCGGGGAAGTCATCCAGCCCCTCGGGGAAAGAATCGTCGGGCGGACCGCCCTGGACGACATCAAGGACCCGTACAGCGACGAGGTCCTGGTCCACGCCGGCGCCGAGATCAACGAGGAAGGCGTGATCAAGATCGAAGATTCGGGTCTGGACCGGATTCTAATCCGCTCGGTCCTCACCTGCCGTTCCAAGAAGGGCGTCTGCGCCAAATGCTACGGCCGCGATCTGGCCCACGGGGACGAGGCTGAAATCGGCGAGGCCATCGGCATCATCGCCGCCCAGTCCATCGGCGAACCCGGGACCCAGCTCACCATGCGGACCTTCCATATCGGCGGCACCGCGAGTCGGCGGGCCGAGCGCCATGTCATCCAAACCGACCTGGTGGGCGGGTCCATGGAATTCAGCAAGGATGTCCGGCTGGTCCGGTCCATGGACGGCGAGCTGGTGGTCATGAGCCGCAAGGGCGACCTTATCGTGCGGGACGACCAGGGGCTTCCCCGGGAACGTCACCAGTTGATTTACGGCGCCCATTTGAAGATCAAGAGAAAAATCGACGAAACCAAGCTCCTGGAATGGCGTCAGGAACAAAACATCGACCCGGCGACACTTTTCCAGGTCCTCGACGACATTCGCGCGATTTTGACCGAAATCGAGGAAACCGGTTACAGCGACAAGCAGACCTTGAGCGCCTTGCGCCGTCGCCTGGATGGCCACCTGCGCTACTGGGACGAGATACTGGCCTCTTTAGGAGTCGGACGCGACGCCCACGGGCGTCCCGACCCCGGGACCGTGGCCGGATTGGAACAAGAGAACTTGAAGCCGCCCCTGGCCCAACTCGGCCTCTTGATGCCCGAGGTGGAACAAAGCAAGTTGAACGTAAACCAGGTGTTGGCGGAGTACGACATGAAGGACACCCTGGACCAGGTCCGCCTGGAAGCCGATTACCAGTTGACCGTCATCAAGGCCGAGGAATTCGTGGAGTGGGACCCCTTCACCACCCCGATCCTGACCGAGGTCTCGGGTTATGTTCGTTTCGTCGACGTCGAGGAAGGCAAGACCATGATTGACAAGGTTGACGCGGTCACGGGCAAATCCTCGAAGGTCATCACCGAGTCCAGGGACCCCGAGGCTCGGCCCCGGATCACCCTGACCGACGAAAACGGCAAGGTCATCAAGACCAACAAGGGCTCGCCGGCCAGGTACCTCCTGCCCGTCAACGCCATTCTTCTGGTCGAGGAAAAACAGAAGGTTTTCGCCGGGGACGTCTTGGCCAAGATTCCCCGAGAAACCACCAAAACCAAGGATATCACCGGCGGTCTGCCCCGCGTGGCCGAACTTTTCGAGGTTAGGAAGCCGAAGGAAGTCGCGGTCATCAGCGAAATCGACGGGGTGGTGTCCTTCGGAAAACAGACCAAGGGCAAGCGAAAGGTGATCGTGACTCCCGACATCGGCGAACCGAAGGAATATCTCATTCCCAAGGGAAAGCACGTCACGGTCCACGAAGGCGATTTTATCCGGGCCGGCGAGCCTCTCATGGACGGGTCGGCCAACCCCCACGACATCCTGTCGATCCGGGGGCTCAAGGAATTGGCCAAATACCTGGTTGACGAGGTGCAGCAGGTCTATCGGCTCCAGGGCGTCAAGATTCACGACAAGCACATCGAGGTGATCGTCCGGCAGATGCTCCGGAAGGTCAAGGTCAAGTCCCCGGGCGATTCCGATATGTTGATCGGGGAGCAAGTGGATCGGCAGAAGTTCGAGGACATCAACGAAAACCTCCTGGCCCAGGGGTTGCTAGCCGCCCAGGGCGAACCGCTGCTGCAGGGCATCACCAAGGCTTCGTTGTCCACGGAGAGCTTCATCTCCGCCGCCAGCTTCCAGGAGACCACCAAGGTTTTGACCGAGGCCGCGGTGGCCGGTAAGGTGGATCATCTGACCGGGTTGAAGGAAAACGTCATCATGGGCCGGTTGATCCCGGCGGGATCGGGAATGCCGAAGTACCTGGCCATGCTCAAGCGAAAATCGCTGGAAGCGGCCTGAGGCCTTGAATTAGCCGGAAAGTCAGGGGATTGCCTATTTTTACAAGGCGGTCCCCGACCGACTTCCGGGGCCTGTTAGGGAAAATATCGGGTTTATGAAAATAAACCTTGACAAATTGGACCGGAATGTGGTCTTTATAGCTTTTTAGCGCCTGAGCGCAAACGACATTTTCAATGAACGGCCCCTTATTTCGGGCCGAGGTCTCCCCCCCAAAGGGAGCACTCTAGGCCCTTAAGGGGCATTGTTGCGATTTTTAAAGCTCCGAAAGAACGAGGTCTTATGCCGACGATCAATCAGTTGGTCCGGAAAGGACGGGAGGCGCAGCGCAAGAAGAACGTTGTGCCCGCCCTCAAAGCCTGCCCCCAAAAAAGGGGCGTTTGCATCAGGGTCTACACTTCCACTCCCAAGAAGCCGAACTCGGCCTTGCGTAAGGTCGCCCGCGTGCGGCTGACCAACGGGATGGAAGTCACCAGCTACATCCCTGGGGAAGGGCACAACCTTCAGGAACACTCCGTGGTTTTGATCCGCGGGGGCCGCGTCAAGGACCTGCCCGGCGTGCGCTACCACATTATTCGCGGGACCTTGGACGCCATCGGCGTGCAGGACCGGCGCAACGGCCGGAGCAAGTACGGGGCCAAAAGGCCGAAGTAGGGAGACGATATGCCAAGGCGGAGAGAGGTTCCTAAAAGGGATATCCAACCGGATCCCAAATACGGTAACAGAATGTTGGCCAAGTTCATCAATGGTCTGATGCGGCGCGGCAAGAAAAGCACGGCGGAACAGATCATGTACGGGGCCATGGAAATCATCGCTAACAAATCCAAGGAAGACCCGGTCAAGGTTTTCGAAAAAGCCCTCGAAGGGGTCAAACCCATGGTCGAGGTCAAGAGCCGGCGCGTTGGCGGGTCGACCTATCAGGTTCCGGTTGAAATCAGACCGGAGCGGCGGCTGGCCCTGTCAATCCGTTGGTTGATTGGGTATGCCAAAAAAAGAGGCGAACACGGAATGGACGCCAAGTTGGCCGGCGAGTTTCTCGACGCCGCCAATGGGCGTGGTTCCTCGGTAAAAAAGAGAGAGGACACCCACCGGATGGCGGAGGCTAATAAGGCTTTCGCTCATTACCGTTGGTAGGAATATAGCCCGATGGCCCGCGTAGTACCACTCGAGCGGGTGCGTAACATCGGCATCATCGCTCATATCGATGCCGGGAAGACGACCACCACCGAACGCATACTTTATTATACCGGCGTTTCGACCAAGATGGGCGAGGTCCATGACGGCGCGGCCGTCATGGACTGGATGGAACAGGAACAGGAGCGTGGAATCACCATCACATCCGCGGCCACGACATGTTATTGGCGAAAACACAGGGTTAACATCATTGACACGCCCGGGCATGTGGACTTCACCATCGAAGTCGAACGCAGCCTTAGGGTACTGGACGGCGTAGTCGCGGTTTTCTGCGCCGTGGGCGGCGTCGAACCTCAATCCGAGACGGTCTGGAGACAGGCCGACCGGTATAGGGTTCCCCGCCTCGCCTTTATCAATAAGCTCGACCGGGTGGGCGCCGACTACCAACGCTGTCTCAAGCAGATAGCCGACCGGCTCAAGGCCAACCCCATGGTCCTGCAAATCCCGATGGGCCAGGAAGAACGCCTGGTCGGCTTGATCGACCTGGTCGAGAACAAGGCTTACTTCTATGACGACGCCGCCCTCGGCAAGGACCCGAGAATAGAGGACGTACCGGCCGAATTCGCCGAGAACGTCGCCGCGGCCAGGGAAAAACTCCTGGAAGCCGTGGCCGAGGCCGACGATCTGATTATGGATCAATACCTGGCCGAACAGGATGTTTCACCCAAGGAACTCAAGGCCGGGATTCGCCGGGCCTGTCTCGCCCTCAAGGGCGTGCCCGTCGTCCTGGGATCGGCGTTCAAGAACAAGGGCGTCCAGTTGCTGCTCGACGCCGTGGTGGATTACCTGCCTTCCCCCCTCGATGTTCCGGCCGTCACCGGCTTGAACGAAAAAGGCGAGGAGGAAGAGCGGTCCGCCGACGACAATCAGCCTTTCGCCGCCCTGGCCTTTAAACTTATGACCGATCCCTATGTCGGACACTTGACGTTCCTGAGAATTTATTCCGGCGGACTGAAAGCCGGCAGTCAGGTCTACAACGCCAGCAAGGGCGCCAGGGAAAAAATCGGCCGACTCCTGAAGATGCACGCGGACAAACGCGAGGACATCAAGGAAATATGGGCCGGGGACATTGT
Source organism: Pseudomonadota bacterium (assembly GCA_043806915.1). GTDB lineage: Bacteria > Desulfobacterota > Desulfarculia > Adiutricales > JAGVGV01 > JAZDGM01. Next base: position 49,157 of record JAZDGM010000076.1, read on the forward strand.
CGCCGCCGTGGGCCTGCGTAACACCACCACCGGTGATTCGCTGTGCGCCGAGGACAGCCCGATAATTTTGGAGCAGCTCCATATCCCCGAGCCGGTCGTCCATATCGCGGTCGAGCCCAAGAGCAAGGACGACCAGGATCGTTTGGGCATGGCCCTCTCGAAGATCGCGGCCGAGGACCCTTCCTTCCGGGTGCGTTCGGACGATGAAACCGGCCAGACGGTAATTTCCGGGATGGGCGAGCTCCACCTGGAAATCATCATCGACCGCCTGCTTCGTGAATTCAAGGTCCAGGCCGGGGTCGGCCAACCCCAGGTCGCGTACCGGGAAACCATCACCAAGGCCGTGGACGCCGAGGGTCGGCATATCCGTCAGAGCGGCGGGCGCGGCCAGTACGGCCACGTCAAGCTCAAGATGGAACCCGGGGCGCCGGGCAGCGGCATCGTCTACGAGACCGCGGTCGTCGGCGGCACGGTTCCCAAGGAGTACCACCAGGCGGTTGGGCAGGGAGTTGTCGGGGCGGCTCAAAAAGGCATACTGGCCGGTTTTCCGGTCACCGACGTCAAGGTCACGCTTCGCGACGGTTCCTACCACGATGTCGATTCTTCCGAGATGGCTTTCTCCATCGCCGGCTCGCTCGGGTTTAAGGACGGTCTCAAGAAGGCCCGCTGCATCCTGCTCGAACCGTTGATGGAAGTCGAGGTTGTGGCCCCCGAGGAATTCGTCGGAGAAGTCATGGGGGACCTCAGCTCCAGGCGCGGCAAGGTCAAGGGCATGGAATCCCGATCCGGGGTTCAAGTCATCTCCGCCGACGTCCCCCTGGCCGCCATGTTCGGATACGCCACCGATTTACGGTCCAAGACGCAGGGCCGGGCGACGTTCACCATGCAATTCGGGCGTTACGAGCCCATGCCGGAATCGGTCTGGGCCGAAGTTCAGGCCAAGGGCCAAAAAGTCTAAGCAAAAACTTTCAGATATCAGGCGGTTACCCGCAATAGGGCGGGACCGGACAGGGAGGACTGGCGATGGCCAAGCAAAAGTTCGAACGGAAGAAGCCTCACGTAAACGTGGGGACCATTGGACATATCGATCACGGGAAAACCACTTTGACAGCGGCGATAACACTGTGCTTGTCAAAAAAAGGCGGGGCGCAGTACGTTTCGTTCGATCAGATCGATAAGGCCCCCGAGGAAAAAGAGCGCGGCATCACCATCGCCACGGCGCACGTGGAATACGAGACCAAAAACCGCCATTACGCCCACGTGGACTGCCCCGGTCACGCGGACTACATCAAGAACATGATCACCGGAGCGGCCCAGATGGATGGCGCCATCCTGGTGGTCGGCGCGGACGACGGTCCCATGCCCCAGACTCGCGAGCACATTCTGCTGGCCCGCCAGGTCGGCGTGCCCTCCATCGTCGTGTTCCTGAACAAATGCGACATGGTGGACGACGAGGAGCTGATCGAGCTGGTTGAGTTGGAATTGCGCGAGCTTCTCGACAAGTATGAATTTCCCGGCGACGACACTCCAATCGTTCGCGGCTCGGCCCTCAAGGCCCTCGAATGCGGCTGCGGCAAGGACGCCTGTCCGGACTGCGGGGCGATCGCCCAGCTCATGGCCGCCGTGGACTCCTTCGTGCCCGAGCCGGTTCGGGACATCGACAAGCCCTTCCTGATGCCGGTCGAGGACGTCTTCTCCATCTCCGGCCGCGGCACCGTCGTGACCGGACGCGTGGAACGCGGCGTGGTCAAGGTGAGCGAGGAAGTCGAGATCATCGGCATGCGGGCGACCCAGAAAACGGTCTGTACCGGCGTGGAAATGTTCCGTAAGCTCCTGGACCAGGGCCAGGCCGGCGACAACATCGGCATCCTGCTCCGGGGCACCAAGCGCGACGACGTGGAGCGGGGCCAGGTTGTGGCCAAGCCCGGGTCCATCACTCCCCACACCAAATTCAAGGCGGAAGTTTACGTCCTTAATAAGGACGAAGGCGGGCGTCACACCCCGTTCTTCGGGGGCTATCGTCCCCAGTTTTACTTCCGCACCACCGACGTTACCGGCGTGGTGACCTTGCCCGAAGGGGTGGAAATGGTCATGCCCGGGGACAACGTCGCGGTTGAAGTAGCCTTGATCACCCCCATCGCCATGGAAAAAGAGTTGCGCTTCGCCATTCGCGAAGGCGGCCGCACCGTGGGCGCGGGTGTAATTTCCGAGATTATAGAATAGGCAGGTAAACGGCCGCCATGATGATGAATAACCAAAAAATTAGGATCAGACTCAGGGCCTACGACCATAAATTGCTCGATCAATCGGCCCAGGAGATAGTGGACACGGCCAGGAGAACCGGAGCCCGCGTGGCGGGGCCGATCCCGCTGCCGACCAAGATAAGCCGGGTCTGCGTGCTCCGCTCTCCCCATATCGACAAGAAGTCAAGGGAACAGTTTGAGGTGAGAACCCACAAGCGTCTCCTCGATATTTTGGACCCGACGCAACAAACGGTCGACGCCCTGATGAAGTTGGACCTTTCGGCCGGCGTTGATGTTGAAATTAAGCTGTAACTGATCTGACGCGGCCGGCGGCGGTTCCTCGGAACGACGGACCGAAAGCTGGGGTGCGCAAGGGTTGAGATAGCCATGGTTAAAGGAATAATAGGCAAAAAACTCGGTATGAGCCGCGTCTTTGTTGAGGAAGGCGCCTCGGTTCCGGTAACGGTAATCCAGGCCGGACCCTGCACCGTCGTCCAGAAAAAGACGGTGGAAAAGGACGGCTACAACGCCCTCCAGCTCGGTTTTGGCGAAAAGAAAAAAATCAACAAACCCCTGGCGGGCCATTTCAAGGCCGCGGGGGGGGCCAAATTCGCCGTCCTCAAGGAATTCAAGAACTTTGAAGAGGAAGAAGGGCTCGAAGCCGGAAGCGTCATCAACCTTGACATTTTCAAGATTGGTGAAAAAATTAATATAACAGGCTCCACCAAGGGTCGCGGCTTCGCCGGCGTAGTCAAGCGGCACGGTTTCGGCGGCGGACGGGCCACTCACGGTTGCACCACGCACCGTTCTCCCGGCTCGATCGGTTCCTCCGCGTATCCTTCCAGGGTGTTCCCGGGAAAACGGATGGCCGGTCACATGGGCGACCGGCAGCAGACTGTCCGTAACCTCGAGGTCGTGGATGTTCGTCCCGAATACGGCGTGATCTTGGTTAAGGGCGCGGTGCCGGGGGCGAACAACAGTGTGGTTTACCTGAAAAAGAAATAGGCCGGCGGAGATAGTCATGCCCAAGGTTGATGTATATAACCTGAAAAAGGAAAAGGTCGGAGAAGTCGAGCTGCCCGCCGAAATCTACGACGCCGAAATCAAACCCCATCTTGTCCACGAGACGGTGACGGCCCAGTTGGCCGCGCGCCGCTCCGGAACGGCTTGCACCAAGGAACGAGGCGACATCGCCGGCAGCACCCGCAAGCCCTACAGGCAAAAGGGCACCGGCCGGGCCAGGGCCGGCAGCCGGAAGTCCCCCTTGTGGCGCGGCGGCGGCACCATCTTTGGGCCGCATCCTCGCGACTACGGCTGGCGTCCCCCCAAAAAGGTTCGCCGGGGCGCGATCAAGTCGGTCCTGACCTCCAAGCTCAAGGAATCCGAGCTCCTGGTCGTCGACGCCATGGATTTTGGCGAGATCAAGACCAAGAAGTTCGTTGACGCCATGAAAAGCCTGGGGTTGCCGAACGCCCTGGTCGTGACCGTGGGACAGGACGACCATCTGGAAAAGTCGTCCCGGAATGTCCCCGGGTTCAAGGTCTTGAGGGCCGACGGATTGAACTGCTACGACCTTCTGAAGTACCATAACTTGGTCCTTCTCCAGGCCAGCCTGGCCAAGATTGAAGAGAGGTTGCTCAAATGAGAGAGGCGCACCACGTAATATTTCGGCCGCTGATCACCGAAAAGAGCACCACGGCCAAGGAAATGAACAACCAGGTGGTCTTTGAAGTAGATACCAAGGCCAACAAGATCGAAATCCGCCAGGCGGTGGAAAAGGCCTTCAAGGTCCGGGTATTGAACGTTCGGACCATCAACATGGACGGCAAGAAGAAGAGGGTGGGACGGTTTACTGGGCGTCGGTCCCACTGGAAAAAGGCTTTTGTGACCCTCGCGCCCGGGGACCATATCGACTTCTTCGAGGGCGTATAAAACCGAAAGGTAAAGCGAGATGGCCATAAAAAAAGTAAAACCAACGTCGCCGGGCCGCAGGTTTCAGACTTACCAGTCCTTCGACGATATAACCCGGACCGAACCGGAAAAAAGTCTTACCAGAACCCTTCCCCGGACCGGCGGACGCAACTGCTACGGCCGGGTGACCTGTCGCTACCGGGGCGGCGGTCACAAACGTCGTTATCGGATCATTGACTTCAAGCGCGACAAGATGGACATCGCCGCCAAGGTCTTTTCGATCGAATACGACCCCAACCGCGGCGCGCGCATCGCCCTGCTCCACTACGCCGACGGGGAAAAGCGCTATATTCTCGCGCCCTTGAATCTGAAGGTCGGCGACCAGGTTATATCGAGCGACAAGGCCGACATCAAACCCGGCAACACCATGCCCTTGCGGACCATCCCCCTCGGCACCTTGGTCCACAACCTGGAAATGAAAATCGGCAAGGGTGGACAGGTTGTCCGGGGCGCCGGAACGTACGCCCAGGTCATGGCCAAGGAAGGTCGCTACACCCTGCTGAAGCTTCCCTCCGGGGAACTTCGTCGCTTCCTGTCCGAATGCAAGGCGACCATCGGGCAATTGTCCAATCCCGATCACAGCAACATTTCCTGGGGCAAGGCCGGTCGCGTCAGGTGGCTGGGACGGAAACCCCATGTTCGCGGCGTGGCCATGAACCCCGTCGACCATCCCCATGGCGGCGGCGAGGGCCGAAGCTCCGGCGGTCGGCATCCGGTCACTCCCTGGGGCGTGCCCACCAAGGGTTATAAAACCCGGTCCCGCAAAAAGGACAGCGACAAGTACATCGTAAAGAGGAGAAAGTAGCCCCATGCCCCGTTCGGTAAAAAAAGGTCCCTTCGTGGATGATCACGTTCTGGCCAAGGTCTCGCTGGCTCAAGAGGCCCAGGACAGGCGGGTAATAAAAACGTGGAGCAGGCGTTCGACCGTGATCCCCGAAATGGTCGGCTTGACTTTTGCGGTGCATAACGGTAAAAAGTTTATCCCCGTTTTCGTCACCGAGAACATGGTCGGGCACAAACTGGGCGAGTTCGCCCCCACCCGGACCTTCTACGGCCACGCCGGGGACAAAAAGTCCAAGATGAAGGGCAAGAAATAAGCCCGGTGGACCAAAGGGAGTAAGACCATGGAATCGAAAGCGGTGGCCAAATTTATACGCATTTCACCCCGAAAAGTGCGGATAGTGGCCGAAAATATAAAAGGCCAGCCTGTGGAATCGGCCTTGGGCATCCTGACCTTCACTCCCAAGAAGGCCGGCAAGATTCTGCTCAAGGTGCTAAATTCGGCGGTGGCCAATGCGGAACAGAACCCGAAAGTGGACGTTGACACTCTCGTGGTTAAAAAAGTGCACGTGGATGAAGGCCCGACCCTCAAGAGATTTCGGGCGCGGGCCCAAGGCCGGGCCTACCGCATCAACAAGCGGACCAGCCACATAACCGTCGTCCTGGAAGAGAATTAGGAGGAATAGGTTTGGGTCAGAAAACACATCCCGTCGGCTTTCGTCTCGGAGTTATCAAGACCTGGAATTCACGGTGGTTCGCCCGCCGTGACTTCGGGAAACTGGTGGTGGAAGACCGACGGATCAGGGACTACATCAAAAAGCGGCTCTTCCAGGCCGGGATCGCCAAGGTTGAAATCGAACGGGCCGCCAACAAAGTCAAAATTCGGATTCACACGGCTCGCCCTGGCATCGTTATCGGCAAAAAGGGCTCTGAAATCGAAATACTGCGCACGGAGCTGGAAAAGTTGGTCAAGAGGGAAATCCTCATTGACATCCAGGAAGTTCGCAAGCCGGAAATCAACGCGCAACTGGTCGCCGAGAACGTGGCCCAGCAGCTCCTGCGTCGCGTGGCTTTTCGGCGCGCCATGAAAAAAGCCGTGGGACTCGCCCTCAAATTCGGGGCCCAGGGAATCCGCATCGGTTGCGCCGGACGGCTGGGCGGGGCGGAAATGGCCCGTCGGGAATGGTACCGCGAAGGCCGGGTGCCCCTGCACACGCTCCGGGCCGATATCGATTACGGATTCGCCGAGGCCAAGACGACCTACGGTATTATCGGCGTCAAGGTTCACATCTTCAAGGGTGAAGTCCTGACCGCCGACGAGCAAGAAAGAATGCAGGAGGCCAGGTAATGTTAGCCCCCAAAAAGGTTAAATTCCGCAAAATGCAGAAGGGGCGCCGGAAAGGCAACGCCAAGGGCGGGGCTAAGCTCGACTTCGGCGAATTCGGTTTGCAAGCCCTGGATCGCGGGTATATGACCAACCAGCAGATAGAGGCCAGCCGCGTGGCGATCACCCGCCACGTCAAGAGGGGCGGAAAAATCTGGATCAGGGTCTTCCCCGACAAGCCGATCACCAGTAAGCCCGCTGAAACCCGCATGGGCAAGGGCAAGGGGGCTCCGGAAGGCTGGGTGGCCGTGATTAAGCCCGGCCGGATTCTCTTCGAGATGGACGGGGTGCCCGAGGAAGTGGCCCGCGAAGCCATTCAGCTCGCGGCCCGCAAGCTTCCCTTCCCTTCACGCTTTGTTAAAAGGGGAGAGATAGTATGAAAAAGGCCCGCCAACTCAGGGACATGAATATGGATGAACTTTTCCAGCGCGGCCGCGAACTGCAGGAAGAACTGTTCAACCTGTGTTTCCAGCATGGGACCAACCAGTTGGAGAACCCCATGCGCATGCGCCTGGCCAAGAAGGAAATCGCCCGGGTAAAAACAATCATCCGCGAAAAAGAACGGGCTTCGTCCCGTGTCGAGGGTTGAGAACGTGGAGACGAGACGTAACAGAAAAAGGATGGTCGGCGAAGTGGTTTCCGACAAGATGGATAAGACCATCGTGGTGGTTATCAATCGCCTGGTTCAACACCCGGTTTATAAGAAATACATCCGCCGTCGGGCCAAGTTCACCGCTCATGACGAGCTGAATTCCGCTCGGATAGGCGACAGGGTCGAGATCGTCCAGTCAAGACCGCTGTCCAAAACCAAAAGGTGGAGGCTGGCCAAGGTAATCCAGCGCCAGGCCTAGGGGAGGAACGGTCATGATTCAACCGGAAACCAGACTAAACGTGGCTGACAACTCGGGCGCCAAGAAGCTATACTGCATTAAGGTGCTGGGAGGCTCGCGTCGTCGGTACGCCACCGTGGGCGATATTATCGTCGTCTCGGTCAAGGAAGCCTTGCCCAATTCCAAGGTCAAAAAGGGCGATGTCATGAAGGCGGTGGTGGTCAGAACGGTCAAGGAAGTCGGCCGCCCGGACGGGTCGTACATCAAATTCGACGACAATTCCGCCGTTTTGATCAACAACCAGCAAGAACCAATCGGAACCCGTATTTTCGGCCCGGTCGCCAGGGAACTGCGGGCCAAGAAATTCATGAAGATAGTTTCCCTGGCCCCCGAAGTGATCTAAAGCCGTGAGCCTCGATCCTTCCGTCCCGACTCCAGGAGCGGGACGTGGATCGGGAATACCTCGGAAGGATAAAAAAAATGCAGCGTAAGCGGTATAACATAAAGAAAGACGACCGGGTGATGGTCCTTTCCGGGAAAGAGGTTGGGAAAATCGGCAAAGTCCTGAAGATCCTGCCCAAGACCGACCGGGCCATCGTGGAGAAGATCAATATGATCAAACGCCACACCAAGCCCGGGGGAATGGCCGCCAAGGGCGGAATCATCGAAAAGGAAGGCTCCCTGCCTATTTCCAACCTCGCCGTCATTTGCAACAAATGCACCGACCCGACTCGCGTGGGCCGGAAAGTTCTCGATGACGGCTCCAAAGTCAGGGTTTGCCGCAAATGCGGCGAAGCCTTTGACGATTAACCGGTCGCCTGGAGTATAAAATGGCAAGACTACAGGAATACTATCAGAAAGAAATAGTCGACCGGATGATCAAGGAATTCGGGTACAAAAACGTGATGCAAGTACCCAAAATCCAGAAAGTCGTCCTGAACATGGGCTTGGGCGAGGCCATCCAGAACGTCAAGATTCTCGACGGCGCGGTGGAGGAACTGACCGCGATCGCCGGCCAGAAGGCGATCATCACCAAGGCCCGCCGCTCCATCGCCGCATTCAAGCTTCGCGAGGGCATGCCCATTGGGGTCACCGTGACTTTGCGTCGGGAAAAGATGTTCCACTTCTTGGATAAACTCATCAACTTGGTCCTTCCCCGGGTCCGCGACTTCCGCGGCGTTTCTCCCAAGGCTTTCGACGGCCGGGGCAACTACACGCTGGGATTGAAGGAACAGCTCATCTTTCCTGAAATCGATTACGATAAAGTCGATAAGATTAAAGGTATGAACATATCCATCGTCACGACCGCCAAGACCGACGAGGAAGCCCGGTTCCTGTTGAAGGAAATGGGAATGCCCTTCAAGGGGCAGGCGCAATAAAGGGAGGAAGATTTTGGCCAAGAAGTCTATGATCGCCAAGGCCGCGCGGGATCCAAAGTTCCAGGTTCGGCGTTACAACCGTTGCCCGATATGCGGACGGCCGAGGTCCTACATCAGGAAGTTCAACCTCTGCCGGATTTGTTTCCGCCAAATGGCTCTCTCCGGGGACATACCCGGGGTGATCAAGGCCAGTTGGTAAGGAGGAGCTTAAGTCATGTGCATGACCGATCCCATCGCCGACCTTCTGACCCGCATCAGGAATTCCCTGACCGCAAGGCACGAAAGAGTCGATATGCCTTCCTCCAAGGTCAAGGTCAATATATCCCGGATTCTCAAGGACGAGGGCTATATCAAGAACTTCAAGGTGATCAAGGACAATAAACAGGGCGTCCTCAGGATCTTCCTTAAATATAACGACCAAAACAAGTCCGTGATCAAGGGGCTTGAACGGGTAAGCCGGCCCAGCCGGCGAATCTACGTGGGCGCCGATGAAATTCCTCCGGTTCTCTCCGGTCTGGGAGTTGGGATTATCTCCACTTCCAAGGGTATCATTTCCGACCGGGAAGCCAGGCGGCTGAACGTCGGCGGCGAGATGATCTGTTCGGTCTGGTAGACCGAAGGGAAATTTTCGGAAAGGACTGTTTGGCCATGTCACGAGTTGGAAAAAAACCAATACCGCTGCCCCAAGGGGTGACGGTGGAATATACGGCGCCGATACTGGTGGTCAAGGGGGCCAAGGCCACTCTCCGTCGAGAAATTCACCCCTTGGCGATCCTGGAGATAGAACCCACGGTCATTACGGTGAAGCCCAAGGACGACAGCCGGGACGCCAGGGCGATCTGGGGTCTGACCCGCACCTTAATCAGCAACATGGTGGTCGGCGTCAGCCAGGGATTCACCAGGGTCCTGGAGGTCATCGGGGTCGGGTATCGCGCCGAGGCGAAGGAGCAGGTTCTTAATATGGCCCTAGGCTTCTCGCATCCGGTGAACTTTCCCCTGCCTGACGGGATCAGCGCCTCGGTGGATAAACAAAATAAAATCACCTTGCAAGGGGCCGACAAGGAGCTCTTGGGGCTTACAGCCGCTCGACTCAGGGCCCTGCGCAAACCCGAGCCGTACAAGGGAAAGGGCGTCAAATACGCCGAGGAAACCATTGTTCGCAAGGTCGGCAAGGCCGGTTCCAAGTAACAAGTAAAGTCGGAAGAGGAAGATAGAATATGGGCAAGGTCAACCCCAAGGCGCTGGCGAGGGCGAGGCGACAAAGCAGGGTGCGGAAAAAGGTTCTGGGCAGCGACGAGCGGCCCCGCCTCTGCGTTTTTCGTAGCGCGCGCCACATTTACGCCCAAATTATCAATGACGTGGAAGGAAAAACCCTGGTCGCGGCTTCGACCCTTACCCCTGCGCTCAAGGAAAAGGTTTCCGGTTTAAAAAAGACCGAGGCGGCTAAGTTGGTGGGAAAACATATCGCCCAGGAAGCCAAGGCGAAGGGCATCGATAAGGTCGTTTTTGACAGAAATGGTTTTCTTTATCACGGCCGCGTCCAGGCCCTGTCCGATTCGGCCAGGGAAGCCGGGCTTGAATTTTAAGGAGGAAGGGTTTTGTATCAGCGGGAATCCGAAGAGCAGGGCTTTATCGACAAAGTGGTCCATATTTCCCGGGTGGCCAAGGTGGTCAAAGGCGGACGCAGGTTCTCATTTTCGGCCATTGTGGTCGTGGGTGACGGCGCCGGGTCCGTCGGGTTCGGCTTGGGAAAAGCCAACGAAGTCCCGGAAGCGATCCGTAAGGCAGTGGAACGGGCTAAAAAAGACATGACCAAGATACCCATCCAGGGGCAAACCGTTCCTCACGCGGTCATCGGGCATTTCGGGTCCGGCCAGGTCCTTCTCAAACCCGCCTCCAAGGGAACCGGAGTCATTGCCGGCGGGGCGGTGCGAGCCGTCTTGGAAGCCGCCGGGGTCAAGGACATCCTGACCAAATGCCTGGGTTCCAATAACCCCCACAACGTAGTGCGCGCCACCATGGACGCGCTGCGCATGCTTAGATCGCCTGAAACCATTTGCGCCGAACGGGGCGTTGATCTCGACCGGGTCAAGGCGTTTAGGGCTTAAGAAAGGGAATGCGAGGTCGCCCGTCATGGACAAGGAAATTAAAGTAACACAGATTCGGAGCATTATCGGCCGCCCGGAAAAGCATCGCCGGACCGTCCGGGCTCTGGGACTGAAAAAGATGCACCAGACAGTGGTCCACAAAGACACGCCCGTTATTCGCGGGATGATCAACGCGGTCTGCCATTTGGTCAAAGTCGAGGAGTAACCATGCGCCTTCACGATTTGAAACCACCCCAGGGCGCCAAAAAAGGCCCCAAGCGGGTCGGTCGGGGCGAAGGCTCCGGGTTGGGAAAAACCAGCGGCCGCGGCCACAAGGGCCAAGGCTCCCGGGCCGGTTCCGGGGTCAGGCCCGGCTTCGAGGGCGGTCAGATGCCCTTGCAGCGGCGCTTGCCCAAGAGGGGTTTCACCAACATTTGGAAGAAAAAATTTTCCCTGGTCAACTTGCGGGACCTGGTCCGGTTTGAAGCCGGCAGCGTGATCGACGCCGAAGGCTTGGTCGCGGCCGGTTTGATTAAGCGGGCCAACGAAAAGGTCAAGCTTCTAGGGAAAGGCGCCGTCGATAAACCGTTGACCCTCAAAGTGCATGGCGTCTCGGCCCAGGCCAAGGCAGCGGTGGAAGCCGCCGGCGGGTCGGTCGAGATTCTAGCGGGATAATAATTTGTTAGGCGGATTCGGAAATATAGCTCGTGTTCCGGAGCTGAAGAAAAGAATTCTGTTCACCTTGGCCATGCTGGCCGTCTTTCGGGTCGGGGTTCATATCCCGACGCCGGGAGTCGACGGTGCGGCCCTGGCCAGTTTCTTCGAAGGCTCCCGGGGGACCCTTCTCGGCCTGTTCGACATGTTCGCCGGCGGCGCCCTAAGCCAGTTTTCTGTCTTCGCCCTGGGGATCATGCCCTACATCTCCGCCTCGATCATTCTCGAACTCCTGACCGTGGTCATTCCCCACCTGGAAAGACTGAAGAAGGAAGGCGAGGCCGGAAGGAAAAAAATAACCCAATACACCAGGTACGGGACCGTGTTCCTGTCCTGCATCCAAGGTTTTGGAATCGCGATTGGTCTTGAGGGCATGGCCTCCGGCGGGCAGATGGTGGTTCCCACGCCCGGGTGGAGTTTCCGACTAATGACCGTCATTACCCTTTGCGCCGGAACTTCCTTTATCATGTGGCTCGGTGAACAGATTAACGAGCTCGGCATCGGGAACGGCATTTCCCTGATCATTTTCGCCGGCATTGTCGCGGGGCTGCCCCAGGCTATCCTCGGCACTTTCGGGATGATGTCGACTGGGGAAATGGGGCCCTTGTTGGTTCTGGCTCTCCTGGTCCTCATGGTGGTGGTTATCGCGGTGATCGTTTATTGCGAGCGTGGGCAGAGACGGATTCCCGTCCAGTACGCCAAGCGCGTGGTGGGCCGGAGGGTCATGGGCGGGCAGAGCACTCACCTGCCGCTCAAGATCAATACTTCCGGGGTTATTCCGCCGATCTTCGCGTCCTCGATCATCATGTTCCCCGCGACCATCGCGCAGTTCGTGCAACTACCGTACATGGAAACGGTGCAGGCCGCGCTGTCGCCCGGAAACTGGCTCTACAACCTGCTTTACGTGGGCTTTATCTTCTTTTTCTGCTACTTCTACACCGCGGTCACCTTCAACCCGGTCGACGTGGCGGACAACATGAAGAAATACGGCGGGTTTATTCCCGGGATCAGGCCGGGCCGGCGGACGGCGGATTATATCGACCGGGTTTTGACCAGGATCACTTTCGGCGGCGCGGTTTACGTTTCCGCCGTCTGCGTCCTGCCGTCCTTTTTGATCACTAAATTTAACGTTCCATTCTACTTCGGCGGAACCGCGCTTCTGATCGTGGTCGGCGTGGCTATCGACACGGTCGGCCAGATTGAATCGCACCTTTTGACAAGGCACTACGAAGGATTCCTTAAAAAGGGAATGGCCGGTCGCATCCGGCGCTAAAGGAGGAGAGTGAAAATGAATATAATCCTGTTGGGCCCTCCAGGGGCCGGAAAAGGCACTCAAGCTAAGAAGCTGGTCGATAAATACAGTATCCCCCAGATTTCGACGGGCGACATCCTCCGGGCCAACCTCAAGGCTCAGACCGAGCTCGGACTGGAAGCCAAAAAATTCATGGACGCCGGAAAGCTGGTTCCCGATGAGGTCGTGATCGGCATCATCAACAACCGGATCAAGGAAGCCGACTGCCAAAAAGGCTACATGCTCGACGGCTTTCCCAGGACCGTGGCCCAGGCCGAGGCCCTGGACAAGATACTGGCCCAGCAGGGCTCCGGGATCGACCACGTCATCAGCATTGACGTTCCCAATTCCGAACTGCTGGGGCGGCTGACCGGACGTCGGACCTGCCGGGCCTGCGGCCAGGGGTTCCACGTTATGTTCGACCCCCCGAAAAAAGCCGGCGTCTGCGACAAATGCAACGGCGAGCTCTATCAAAGGGATGACGACAACGAAGCTACCGTGAGCAACCGCTTGGACGTCTACGGCGCCCAGACCCAGCCCTTGATCGAATACTACCAGGCCAAGGGGCTCCTACGGCCCATCGAGGGCTTAGGCGAAATTTCCGAAATTTTCGGCCGGATCGTCAAAGTCCTAGGCTAACGACGGCTCTCCCGGAAACCTTTCGGTTCAAGACCGAGGTTTCCGGGCGGCTCTATTTAGAGACAAACATTGAATTGCCCCTTGTCACGGGACGCTTTTTAGAAGGAAAGGCGAAGAAGCCGGCGCTGGGGGCGTGAGGACCTAAAATGAAGGTACGGGCATCAGTTAAAAAGATGTGCATGAAATGCAAGATCATCCGGCGTCATGGTAAAGTCCGGGTCATCTGTGAAAACCCCAAGCATAAGCAGCGGCAAGGTTAGCTGGCGAGGAGGACTGGAAAAGTGCCCAGAATTGCAGGCATAGATCTACCGAAGAACAAAAGGATCGAGATCGCCCTGACCTATATCTATGGAATCGGCCGCGCAAGTTCCCAGAACATCCTTTCCCAGGCGGAAGTAAACTGGGGAACCAAGGCGGATGATCTGACGGAAGACGAGATCGGGCGGATCAGGCGAGTCCTCGACGGCGACTACAAAGTCGAAGGCGACCTCCGCCGCGAAATCACCATGAACATTAAAAGGCTTATGGACCTCGGTTGCTATCGAGGCCTAAGACATCGTCGATCCCTGCCCGTCAGAGGGCAGAGGACCCATACCAACGCCCGCACCCGGAAGGGCCCTCGCCGGTCCGTAGTCGGCAAGAAAAAGAAGTAAGCTGGAGGAGCCATGGCAAGAGCCGGAAAACGGAGCCGCAAAAAGAAGGAAAAGAAGAATATTCCTGTCGGGGTGGCCCATATTCAATCAACGTTTAATAATACCATCGTCACGATAACCGACCCGAAGGGAAATACCGTGGCTTGGTCGAGCGCCGGGACCCAGGGGTTCAAGGGCTCCAGAAAGTCCACGCCCTACGCGGCCCAGATGGCCGGCGAAGACGCCGCCAAGAAGGCCATGGAAAACGGAATGCGGACCGTGGAAGTCTTTGTCAAAGGCCCCGGAACCGGTCGGGAAGCGGCCCTCCGGGCCCTCCAGAGCGCCGGATTCCAGGTGACCCTGATCCGCGACGTAACCCCGATTCCTCACAACGGCTGCCGTCCACCAAAACGTCGGCGGGTTTAACTAGTTTTTAACAGGGAGGTTCCTGAATTGGCAAGATATACAGGCGCCGTGTGCAGAATTTGCCGGCGGGAGAACGCCAGGCTGTTTTTGAAGGGAGACCGTTGCTACGGCGACAAATGTTCCTTTGAAAGGCGCAGCTATCCCCCGGGCCAGCACGGGCAGCGGCGCAGCAAGCTTTCGGATTACGGCGTCCAGTTGCGTGAAAAGCAGAAGGTCAAGAGAACATACGGCCTTCTGGAAAAGCAGTTCCGGTCATATTTTCAGAAAGCCGATCAGGTCAAGGGCGTCACCGGCGCCAACCTGCTGGTTTTTCTGGAACGCCGGCTGGACAATATCGCCTACCGCCTCGGTTTCGCCACGTCTAGAAACCAAGCGCGGCAGTTGGTTCGTCACAGCCACCTTCTGATCAACGGCCGCAAGGTCAATATTCCGTCGTACCTGGTCAAGGTGGGCGACGTTGTCACCATCAGGGAAAAAAGCCGCAAATCCCCAATTCTTTTGGAATCCCTGGAAACGGTCGCCCGGCGCGGGGTGCCGGGATGGCTGGAACTGGAAAAAGACAACTTTACCGGCACGGTGAAAGCCTTCCCCACCAGGGAAGATCTGACCATGCCCATTTCGGAACAGCTCATCGTCGAGCTCTATTCCAAGTAGGTTTGGCCTGAGTCCAAATCCTTTCCCTCATCGAGGAGAGGCCATGCACAGGAATTGGAGAGAATTGATAAAACCGAAAAAGGTGGAGATGGAGTCGGACGAGAACGACCGTTTTTACGGGAAGTTCACCTGCGAGCCCCTGGAAAGGGGTTTCGGTCTGACCATCGGGAACGCCCTTCGCCGCATCCTACTGTCGTCGCTGCAAGGGGCCGCCATTGTTTCGGTCAAGATTGAAGGCGTTCTCCATGAGCTGACAACGGTCCCGGGGGTTACGGAGGATGTCAGCGACATCATCCTCAACCTGAAGGAAGTTCGCCTTAAATTACACGCCGATCCGCCGCGGATCGTTCGGGTCGCCGCCCAAGGGGAAGGTGTGGTCAGAGCCGGTGATATCATCACCGACGGCCAGGTCGAGATTCTCAACCCTGACCATCATATCGCCACCCTTTCCAAGGACGGCGTGTTGAATATGGAGTTGGCGGTCAGCCTCGGGAAAGGGTACGTCCCCGCGGAAAGGAGCCAGAACGAAGCCCAGGTCATCGGAGTCATACCTATTGACGCCATTTTCGCCCCCATCCGCAAGGTCAACTACACGGTCACCAACGCCCGTGTCGGCCAGCGGACCGACTATGACAAGCTGAACCTGGAAGTTTGGACCGATGGCAGTGTGGAACCACAGGACGCCATCGCCTACGCCGCCAAGATTCTCAAGGATCAACTCACCCTGTTCATCAATTTTGAAGAGGATGAGGAGCCGGCCCTGGAAGACGAAGAGACGCCCGAACAAAAGCTCAACGACAATCTATTTCGAAGCGTCGACGAGCTCGAACTCTCGGTTCGGTCTTCCAATTGCCTCAAGAACGCCAACATTCACCTGATTGGCGAATTGGTGCAAAAAACCGAGGCCGAAATGCTCAAGACCAAAAACTTCGGGCGGAAGTCCCTTAACGAAATTAAAGAGATTCTTTCCGACATGGGGCTTTCACTTGGTATGAAAGTGGACAACTTCCCGCCCCGTGATGAAATTATGAAGAAGGAACAAACGTCATGAGACACCGAAAAGCCGGAGCAAAACTAGGCCGGACCGCCAGCCACCGCACCGCCATGATGCGTAATATGGTAACCAGCCTGTTCGAATATGACCGGGTCGTTACCACCGAGGCGAAGGCCAAGGCGCTCAAGCCGCTGGCTGAAAAAATGATAACCCTGGCCAAGCGGGGGGACCTCCACGCCCTGCGGCAGGCCCTGTCGGTTCTTACCAAGAAGTCCGTGACTCATCGACTCTTCTCGGAAATTAAGGACCGCTACCTGGAACGGGCCGGCGGCTACACCAGCATCGTCAAGATCGGCCCCCGACACGGCGACTCCGCCGACATGGCCGTTCTGGAACTGATCAAGCCCGAGGATCAGGACAAGGCCAAGAAGAAAACCAAAAAGAAAAAGACCTCCAAAAAGAAGGAAACGGCCAAGGCGGCGACTCCTAAAAAGGAAGCCGCGGCAACAGCCTAGACCTTTAATTTCTGGAAATATCAGGAAAGGCCCCTTATCGGGGCCTTTTTTGTTTAGTCGCTCGATCCGGCGGCCCGGCCGGACGAACCGGCGACTGGTGCGCGCCCGCGCCCGCGCCGGCGACCAGGGATTCATGGTTTGGGGAATGTTGGCGGCCGGTTGAAAATGTAAGGGGATGGCCAAATGAGTACGGCTGGTTCCCAAGCTCTAGCTTGGGAACCTCGGCCTGGGAAGCTCCAGCTTCCTCCCTCTAGTTATGCGGCGGTTCCGCCCCCGCCCCTGCTTACCGGCCCTGGTGTTTGGCTTGCCCGGCGATCCTTCAGGCATGGGCTCGGCAAGGCGGGTGCA
>JAZDGM010000077.1:0-12272 GCA_043806915.1 Pseudomonadota bacterium
GGGGCGCCGGCTCCGGCGCGCCCCTGACCCTGGGACGGGAAGGAGTCTCTCGAAGCCCAACGCCAGGCGCGCGGGGGGCGGAGCAACCCCGCCCGCAAGGCGCGGCCAACGTCTCCAATTTACCGCGGCCGGGCCCGGAAAATAGTAAAAAATGGTGCGCGTTGCGCACCCTACAAACTCCAGACGCCTATATGCTTCAATTTCTTTACAAACAGATCAAATTTTTACTTGACGGTTTGAGGCGTAGCTTCGCCGGCTTCCTCATTCTAGATATGTGGCGCTTCCGCCCTTGCCCATGATCACCGGCCCTGGACTATATCTTGCCCGGCGATCCTTCAGGCATGGGCTCGGCAAGGCGGGTGCAATATCAAACCGACTAATACCAATACCTTCACCGCCGTGCCACGACCACGAAATGGAAACGCCGTGTTGATTCCCCTTGATTGCTTTCCGGATAAAGTGGGGAAGCTAGAGCTTCCCGTTCCCGGGTTCCCAAGCTAGAGCTTGGGAACCAGCGAATTCTTTTTTGGCGCGTGGAGGCGAGCCGGGCCAGGCGACTCCATGCGCCCCTGACCCTGGGACGGGAAGGAATCCCTCGAAGCCCAACTCCTGCCGCGCGTGGGGCGGAGCAGCCCCAGCCGCGCCGGGTCTTCCCCCCTTTTATCTAATTTTCTTCACAAATTAATTTGAAAATGCTATACTGAATGGCAATTCATTTTAGGCTTGGCGGTCGGAGTCCTGTCCATGGCCCACCATTCATTCGGCAAAGGTTTTTACCGGTTGGCCAAACGGCTCGACCGGGCGCCGCAAGGGGCGCCGACCACGCCTATTTTCCTGGAAATCCTCCGGATGCTGTTCAGCGAGAAGGAAGCCGAACTGGCCGCCCTCCTGCCCCAAAAACCGTTCACCGCCCATAAGGCTTCCCGCATCTGGGACCTGGACCAACACACCGCCACGATTATCCTGGAAGGGCTGGCCGGGCGGGGCCTGCTGCTGGACGTCGAGGTCCTGGACCGGCGGTATTTCATTTTTCCGCCGCCCCTGGGTGGGTTTTTCAAATATTCCCTCATGAGCGACCAGGGGGATTGTGACCGCGCCGCCCTGGCCGCTCTTTATTACCAATATCTCGACGGCCGGGACGATTTGATCGAGGACCATTTTGCCCGCGGGGAGACCCGGGCGGGACGAGTCTTCGTTCAGGAGACGGCCCTGTCCAAGGAAAACCTGGTCGAGATATTGGACCACGAACGGGCGACCCACGCCGTCAAGTCGGCGTCCCGGATCGGAGTGGGCTATTGTTACTGCCGCCGTCGAATGGACCTCCTGGGAAGAGTCTGCCGCGGCCCCCTGGAAGCCTGCCTGGTATTGAACCGGACGGCGGAGTCCCTGATCAAGCACGGCCTGGCCAGGCCCCTCGGCAAGGGGGAGGCCCTGGACCTTATCCAGCGATGTTGCGAGGAAAACCTCGTTCAGTTCGGGGAAAACGCCAGGGACGGCGTCGCTTTTATTTGCAATTGCTGCGGTTGCTGCTGCGAAGCCTTGATCGCCTTCCGTAAGTTCGCCTGGCTCCGGCCGGTCCAGGCGTCCGGGTTCGTTCCGAAGTTCGACGCCCAGGCATGCACCGGTTGCGGCAAATGCGTGGAAGCTTGTCCGGTGGAAGCCTTGAGCCTGGTGTCCGCCAACGACCCTTTCCGGCCGCGACTTCAAAAAGCCAAGGCGGACTTGAACCTGTGCCTGGGTTGCGGGATTTGCGTCAGGGTCTGTCCGAACAACCTGATCGACCTTTGCGCCCGGCCCGGAAAAAAGATCGTCACTCCCAGGGACGCGGCCCAGCGCACGGTGTTGATGGCCCTGGAGCGGGGCAAGCTTCAGGATTACCTCTTCGACAACCGGGTCCTCTGGTCCCATCGGGCCGCGGCGGCGGTCCTGGGGGCTATTCTCCATTTGCCGCCGGTGAAAGCCGCCCTGGCGGTCAGGCAGTTGAAATCGATCGGGGCGGCCGCCCTGGCGGGCTTGTTCGGTCCCCGGTGGTCGGGGAAAAGCTGAAAACGGCTATTTTGACATATCATCCGGTTCTCGACTATACTCCGCCGAGGCCGGAATTCGGAAAGGGATGCAATATCCATGAAACCAGCGGAAAAGGTTAAACTGGACAGAATGTTTCAGCCGCGGGGCGTGGCTCTTTACGGCGGGGCCGGCAAGATCGGGTCTTTCGGCAATTTGATTCTGCTAAGTCAGCTCAGGTACGGCTACCAGGGACGGCTCTATCCCATTTCGCCCAAGGGCGGGGAGGTATCCGGCCTTCGGGTTTACAAGTCCCTGGGGGAAGTCGACGGTCCGGTGGACCTGGCTTCCATCTCCGTTCCCGCCGAGGGCGTCGCCGGGGTGCTGCGGGAATGCCTGGAACACGGCCTGGCCGGCGCCCAGGTCCATTCGTCCGGGTTCGGGGAATTGGGCACGGCGGAGGGGCTGGCCTTGCAGTCCGAGCTGGCCGACATCGCCCGGGCCGGTCTCCGGATCATCGGCCCCAACTGCTTCGGCCTGCATTCGCCCAAGGGCGGGGTCACCCTGCTGCCGGGGTCCGATTTTTCGAGGGAACCCGGTTCCACGGCCTTTATATCCCAAAGCGGCGGGGCCGCCACGGATTTCGGATACGAGGCCATGGCCGCGGGCTTGGGCATATCGAAGATCATATCGTTCGGCAACGGCGTAGACCTGGACGCGGCGACGCTGCTCGATTATCTGGCCGACGACCCGGACACGGAACAGATCGGCATGTATCTGGAAGGGGTCGGGGACGCCGGGTACTTTTTGGAGATGTTGCGGAAGGCGACTTCGCGCAAGCCGGTGGCGATCTGGAAGGCCGGCCTGACCCCCCCTGGGCGGGCGGGCGGCCAAGAGCCATACCGGGTCCCTGGCCGGGCAGGCCGAAATCTGGGAAGGCGTGGCGAGGCAGGCCGGCGCGGTCATGGTCCAGGGGCTGGACGAGTTGATCGACGTTTTGACGGCTTGGAAATATTTGAAAAACCGGGGCGGGAACATCGCCCTGGCCGGCGGGGGCGGGGCCATCGGGGTCTTCAGTTCGGACCTGGCCTGGCGGCTGGGCCTGGATATTCCGACTTTCAAACAGGAGACCCAGGACCGCCTGCAAAAATTCTTCCCCACTCCGGGCAACAGCGTCAAGAATCCCCTGGACACGGGCACTCCGGTCATAGCGGAGCAGACCATGGCCGACATGTGCCGGGTCATTCTGCAAAACGAGCCCATCGACGTCCTTATTTTGGTCTTTCTGCTTCGTCCCCTGGAACTGGAAGTGAACAGCCTGACCAAGATGATGGGCTTTGAACCGCCCGCGCCCGGGTCGTACCTGGAGAGCCTGAAGGCCACGCTGGTCGGGCTCAAGGAGGAGACGGGCAAGGATATCGCCCTGATTTTCGACAACCGGGCGGTCCGGGTGGAGGACGTCTGGGTGGAGGAAGTCAACCGCAAGGTTCGGGCCCAGTACCAGGCCGCGGGTCTGCCGGTGTTTCCCAATGCTCCCCGGGCCCTGAAAGCCATCAGCCTGGCCCGCCGGCCCGCGCGGGACCTTTAATTGAACCCGGTTCGAGGCGCTGTTTTTTTCTCGGGCCGTAAAAGCCTAGATCGGGCCCCTGGCCCGCGGAGGATGACATGGAATTGATCGAAAAGGCCCTCCAAGAGGGGCGGAAGATGCTCACGGAGTATGAATCGAAAAAAGTGTTGGCCCACTACGGCATCCCCACGGCGGGGGAAGCCCTGGTCGTTTCCAGGGAAGAGTTGGCAACGGCCGCGGCGCGAATCGGCTTTCCCCTGGTGTTGAAGGGAAGTTCCGCCAACCTGGCCCATAAGACGGAAAAAGGGCTGATTCAGACCGACATCCGCGACCTGGCGGAGGCCGGGGAGGTTTTCGACCGGATCATGGCCGGGCTGGAAGGCCCGGACCAGGCGGTGCTCGTTCAGGAAATGGTCAAGGGCAAGCGGGAGCTGGTGGTCGGGATGATCCGGGACCCCCAGTTCGGCCCCGCGGTCATGTTCGGCCTCGGCGGGATTTTCACGGAAATATTGCGGGACGTTTCCTTCCGGGTGGCCCCGCTGGAAAAAAGGGACGCCCTGGAAATGATGAACGAGATCAAGGGCCGGAAAATCCTGGACGCGGTTCGCGGCATGGAAGCCGCGGACCGGGACATCCTGGCCGATATCCTGGTCCAGGTGGGCCGCATCGGCTTGGAAAACGAGCGGGTCAAGGAGATAGACATCAACCCGATCATCCTGGCCGGCGCCAAGGGCGTGGCCGTCGACGCCCTGATAGTTCTGGAGTAGCGACGTGCCGGCCTTACGACGCTGAAAACCCGTCAATCCGCCGCGAACGCTCCGGAAAGAGGCTGAAAAATGAACGACTGCCATAAAATCGCAACTGAAATCGACGCCTTGTTCAGCCCGGGGTCGGTGGCCATTATCGGCCTGCCCCAAGGAATGAAAACGGGAAAATTGTTTCTGCTGGCCTTGCTGGATATGAAATTTCCCGGCCCCATCTATCCCGTCAACCCCAAGGCGGAAGAGATAGACGGGCTCAAGTGCCATGCCTCGGTCCTGGACATTCCCGGTCCCGTGGACCTGGCCATTGTCCTGGTCCCCCAGCAGAGCATGCTCGAAACGGCCCGGGAATGCGCGGCCAAGAAGGTCAAGGGCGTGGTGTTTTTCACGGCCGGCGGCAAGGAAACCGGGACCGCGGAGGGCCGGGCCCTGGAAGCGGCCCTCGTCGAGCTGGCCCGGGAATCGGGCATGCGGATGCTCGGCCCCAACTGCATGGGGTTGTACTCGCCGAAAACGGGGTTGAGCTTCTTCCCGGGGCTGTCCACCCAGCCCGGTCCGGTCGGCCTTATTTCTCATTCGGGGTCCCTGACCAACATCATCGGACGGATCGCCGGGGAAAAGGGCCTGTCGTTCAGCAAGGTGGCGTCCCTGGGAAATGAATGCGACCTGAACAGCGCCCATTTTCTGGACTACCTGGCCCGGGACCCGGAAACCGGGGTCATTGGCGCCTATTTGGAAGGCATCAAGGACGGCCCTTATTTTCTAAGGGCCCTCAAGGAAGCGGCCCGGGAAAAGCCCGTGGTCTTGTGGAAGGTCGGCTTGACGCCGGAAGGCGGCCGGGCCGCCTCGTCGCACACCGGCGCCCTGGCCGGATCGGGCGAAATCTGGGCCGGCGTGGTCCGCCAGGCCGGCGCGATCCCGGTGATCGGGTTCGAGGAATGGGTGGACGTCCTGATGGCCGGCGTCCATCTTCCGGCTGATTTGGGAGACCGGATGGCCATTGTTTCCGGCCCCGGAGGGTTGGCCGTGGGCGCTTCCGACGCCGTGGGCCGGGCCGGCTTGAAACTGGCCGACTTGTCCCCGGAAACCACCAGGACCTTGTCCCGGTTCATTCCGCCCACCGGGACCAGCCTGAAAAATCCCATAGACGTAAGCCTGACCGCGTCCCTGCAAATGGAAATGTACATCGAGGCGGCCCGGGCCGCCGCCGCCGATCCCGGAGTGGACGCCGTGATCATGATCGGGGCCGGCCTCTCGCGGGAAACAAATATAGAATATACCGACGCCATGATCCAGGCCCGCCGCGAGTTCGGCAAACCCTTTCTCATGGTCAATATTCCGGGGTTCGACCAGGACCTCGGCCAAAAATTTTGCCAATCCGGCCTGCCTTTTTTCATGTCCGCGGAAAAGGCCGTCTCCGCGTACTCCAAAATCAGAACCAGCGGTCTTACCCGAAAAAAAAGGGCCGGTCGGTGACTTGGTCGTCGGGGCCCTTGGATAACGAGGCCCCGGAAAAAAAACAGTTAGGAGACAAAAATGGTCCTGCTTAATCCCAAAACCGAAAAATTCGCCCACCTGGATGGACAATCCAGGGAAATCATGCACAAGACCATCGAATTTTTCGAGAAAAAAGGCAAGATCGCGTTGCTGGAGGACGACAAGAACCGGGTCTGGTATCGGGATTTCTTGGACTTCCTCAAGGATAACCAAGTATTCGCCACCCTTCTCACTCCCCCGGAATACGGCGGCGGGGCCACGTCGTGGAATAACTTCCGCAACTGCGATTTCAACGAAATCCTGGGCTTCTACGGCCTGGCTTACTGGTACGCCTGGCAGGTCTCCATCCTGGGGCTGGGACCCATCTGGATGAGCCCCAACGAGGAAGTCAAAAAGAAGACCGGCCGCCTACTTAGGGACGGCGGCATCTTCGCTTTCGGCCTGTCCGAGAAAAACCACGGGGCGGACCTCTATTCCAGCGACATGATGATCACGCCCCTGGGGGACGGGAAATACGTCGCGGACGGCGGGAAATACTATATCGGCATCGGGAACGAGGCGGCCCTGGTTTCCACCTTCGCCAAGGATTCCGAAACAGACGAATACGTCTTCTTCGCGGTGGAAAGCTCCCATCCCAACTATGAATGCGTCAAGAACGTGGTCAGTTCCCAGATGTTCGTTTCCGAGTACGCCTTGCACGCCTATCCCCTGACCGAGGCCGACATCCTGACCAGGGGCGAGGCGGCCTGGGACTCGGCGCTGAACACGGTCAACGTCGGCAAGTACAACCTGGGCTGGGCCTCCATCGGCATGTGTACTCATTCCCTGTACGAGGCCCTCAACCACGCGGCCCACCGGAACCTGTACGGCAAGTTCGTCACGGACTTCCCGCACTGCCGGAGCTTTTTCGTGGACGCCTACGCCCGGCTGGCGGCCATGAAGCTGTTCGCCCTCCGGGCGTCCGACTACCTGCGGGCCGCTTCCCTCGAGGACCGGCGGTACCTGCTCTACAATCCCCTGGTCAAGATGAAGGTCACCAGCCAGGGCGAGGAAGTCATGAATCTGCTCTGGGACGTGATCGCGGCCAAGGGGTTCGAAAAGGACGTCTATTTCGAATCCGCCGCGAGGGGCATCAGGGCCCTGCCCAAGCTCGAGGGCACGGTGCATGTCAACATGGCCCTGGTGAATAAATTCATCGCCAACTATTTCTTCAACCCCGCGGAGTTCAAGGACCCGCCCCGGATGGACCAGCCCGGCCACGACGCCTTCCTCTTCAACCAGGGGCCGACCAAGGGCCTGGGGAAGATCAGATTCCACGACTACAACCTGGCCTACGACAGCCTGGACCTGCCCAATATCCGGGTGTTTAAAAGCCAGGTGGCCGTTTACAAGGAAATGCTGGCGGCCGCGCCCCCGGACAAGGCCCAGGCCCAGGACATCGACTTCCTGTTCGTCATGGGCGAACTCTTCACCCTGGTCGCCTACGGCCAACTGATAATCGAAAACGCCCACATACTGAGCGTGGACAACGACCTGGTCGACCGGATTTTCGACTTCATGGTCCGGGATTTCTCCAAGTTCGCCCTGCAACTCTATTCCAAGCCGTCCTGCTCCCCGGCCCAGATGGAACTCTGCCTCAAAATGATCAAAAAACCGGCGGCGGACCAGGCCGGCTACGACCGCGTCTGGAACGACCAGGTCTTTTCCCTGGTCGATAAATACGAAATGAATAAATAAAAAACCGACCGGGGCCGTTTCCGTCGCGGCAGCGGCCCCGTTTTTTTCCCGCCGTAATCGCGCCCTTTTTTTCGGCCCGCTTATCCGGGGGCTTTCAAGACGCCCGGGATTGGCTTATACTTTTAGGTGGAAGAGCCAATTGCCAAACACAGATATTTGGCCTTCAAAAGCCTTGCGGCCGGTCATATTCGGCTTCGCCGAAAATGACCTCAATCAAGGACGGCAATAATATTAACCCGTAGGCATACTGAAGTATTTCAACAGGTTAAATTAGAATCTGACGATAAGTCGGGTCAAGAGCCGAAGTTTTGCAATTGGCCATGAAGCGTTAATTTCACCCCAGGCGGGCCGGCGCCGCGCGCCCGACAGCCTCAAGGACACTTTTCTTTTTAAAAAACAAGAAAATGATCCTTGAGGCCCCCTGCGGGCGTAGTGATCGTCCACGCGCCGGAGGCGGCGGTCCTTTTTTCGGCCCGCCGCGTTTTTTCCGCAAGTGAGAACCATGACCGAAGAGATACGGGAAAAGGAAGAACGGTTGCGGGCGGAGCTTCGGGAATCGCGCCTGGAAAGTTCCCGGTTGCGGGCGGAGCTTGAACGAATTCGCGGGGGCGGGCGCGCGTCGGGGTGCGAATACGAAACTCCTTCCGGCCCTTGGGATTCCATCCCGCAGCCGATTCTGATCATCGACCCGGCCGATTATTCCATTGTCTACGCCAACGCGGCCGCCGGGAAAAGCGAGGGGATGACCTGTTACCAGGCGATGCACCGGAGCGAGAAGCAGTGTTCGCCGCCTGATTTTTCCTGTCCCCTGGAAGAGGTGAAGCGGACCGGCCGGCCGGCCGTCGCGGTGCATGCCCACCCGTCCGCCTCGGGGAATATAAACTACCATGAAATCAACGCCTTTCCGATTTTCGACCCAGCCGGGCGGCTGGTCCGGGTTATCGAATGGTTTCGGGACGTCACCGAGAGCCGGCGGTCCGAGGACGCGCTCCGGCAAAGCGAGGCGTTCAATAAAAGCATCATCGACAGCAGCCGCGACTGCATCAAGGTCCTGGACCTGGAAGGCCGCCTGACCTTTATCAACCAGGTCGGCGGCAAGCTGTTGGAGATGGAGAGCACCGCGCCCTACCTGGGCCGACCGTTCGAGGATATCTGGGGGCTGGAGGAAGCCGCCCGGGCGGTCCGGACCGCCCGGGAAGGAAGCGTCGCCGGTTTCGAGGGGTTTCTGCCCACGGAAAAAGGGACCCCCAAGTGGTGGGACGTCTTGGTGGCCCCCATCAAGGGACTGGATGGACGGGTGGAAAGCCTGCTGGCGGTGTCCCGGGACATTACCGACCACCGGGAAGCCAAGGAAGCGCTGGCGCGGAGCCGGGACCGGCTCGAGCTGGAGGTCCGGGAAAGGACCGCGGCCCTGGAGGTCTTGACCGCGGAGTTGAAACACGGCAGCGGGCGCCTGGAGGAACTGGTCCGGGAGAGAACGGCCGAGTTGGAACGGACCAATTTTCGTCTTTCGAACGAAATCCGGGAGCGGCGGCAGGCCGAGGAAGCGTTGAAGGAGTCCGAGCAACACCTGCGGACGCTGATGGAGCAGGCCCCGGTGGGCATCCTGAGCATCGACAACGACGGTTTTGTCACCGACGCCAATCCGGCGGGAGTGCAACTGCTGGGTTCGCCCGGCCTGGAAGCCACCAAGGGCTTGAACGTCCTGACCCTGCCCACGCTGGTCAAGACCGGATTGACCAAGTATTTTTCCCTGGTTCTGGAAAAGGGGGAGCCCCAGGACATCGAGGCGCCCTACGTTTCCATTTGGGGCCGGAAATCCTATTTGCGAATGCGCCTGGCCCGGAGGCACGACCGCCAGGGCGCGCCCATCGGCGCCATCCAGATACTGGAGGACATCACGGCCCGCAAGGAAGTGGAAACCGAATTACGGAAATTCCACCAGGCCATCGAGCAGAGCCCCGGCGCCGTGGTCATTACCGATGTCGAGGGGAACATCGAATACGTCAATCCCAAATTCACGGCCGTGACCGAATACACCCGGGACGAGGCCCTGGGACAGAACCCCCGGATTCTCAAGTCCGGGGTCCAGGGGCCCGAGGTTTATCAAGACCTCTGGGGGACCATCACCGCCGGCGGGGTCTGGCGGGGGGAACTTCAGAACAGAAAGAAGAGCGGGGAAGTCTACTGGGAGTTGGCCTCCATTTCCGGAGTCAGGGACCCGGACGGCCGCTTGACCCACTACGTGGCGGTCAAGGAAGATATCACCCAGCGAAAAAACGCCGAGGAAGCCTTGCGGCGGGAGTTGGAAATAAACTCGGCCATGGCCCGCTTGGCGGAAACGTTGATTTCCCACGACGCCGACATCCAGGGGGTCACCAGGCTGGTCCTAAAAGAGGCGTGCAAGTTGACGGAAAGCCGCCAGGGGTTCATTTCGGAAATCGACCCGTTGAACCCTTCCCAACTCGAACATCAATTTTTCGGGCTGCCGGGCGGCGGCTGCCCCATCGCCGGGGTGTTCAATAAAAGTCGCTGGCCCGCGGTCAACAATGGATTCAAGGGGCTGTGGGGCCACGCGCTCAACGCCCGGAAAGGCTACTTCACCAACGATCCCCGTTCGCACTCGACCTGGTCGAACCTGGCGCCTCCGGGCCACATCCCCCTGGAAAGGTTCCTGTCCGTGCCGGCCGTGGTGGGGGGAGAGTTGGTCGGCCAAATCGCCCTGGCCAATCCGCCGCGGGAATTTATCGCGGAGGACCTCACGGTGGTTCAGCGCCTGGCCGACCTTTTCGCCCTGGCCATTCAAAGGTCAAGAAATTCCGCGGCCTTGACCTTGGCCAAGCTGGCGGCGGAAAAGGCCAACCGGGCCAAAAGCGAATTCCTGGCCAACATGAGCCATGAAATTCGCACGCCGATGAACGCCATCCAGGGCATGATCGAACTGACGCTTCTGGGCGAATTGGACCGGGAGCCTAGGGAAAACATGATGACGGCCCGGGAATCGTCCCGGCACCTGTTGAGCATCATCAACGACATCCTGGACCTGTCCAAGATTGAATCAGGCCGGATGGAATTGGAGAAAATCGATTTCGAGCTCGGCGCGGCGATCGATTCCGTGGTGAGAATCTTCAGCGAGCAGGCCCATCGCAAGAGGATATCCTTTGAAAAAACCATCGACCCCGCCGTGCCGCGAAAGCTCAGGGGCGACCCCAATCGGCTCCGCCAGATATTGGTCAATCTGGTGGGGAACGCCATCAAATTCACGGAAATGGGAACGGTGTCCCTCGGCGTCGTCCTGGAGGGCGCGGCCGCCGGGTGGGAGGCCGGTCGGGAAAAGAGATACTCCCTCGTTTTTTCGGTGCGGGACACGGGCATTGGCATACCCGAGGACAAAAAGGACATGATCTTCGATAGCTTCAGCCAAGCGGACGCCTATACCGGCCGGAAGTTCGGCGGCACCGGCCTGGGGCTGGCGATTTCCAAGCGTTTGGCGGAAATGATGGGCGGGCGCATCTGGGTCGAGAGTCGGCCGGGCCGGGGGAGCCTGTTCGCTTTCACCGCCGTGTTCGCCCCGGGCGACCCGGACGCGGTCACGGAAAAAGAATCGGGCCGGCCACTGGTTGGAGAAGAAAAGCCGCGGTATTTTAACATCCTGGTGGCCGAGGACAACCCGGTGAACGCCCGGGTGGCCGTTAAATTTTTATCCCGCCTCGGGCATTCCTCCGCCCTGGCCGCCAACGGTTGGGAAGCCCTGGAACGCCTTTCCCGGGAAAAATACGACATGGTCCTGATGGACGTGGAGATGCCGGGCCTGGATGGAATGGAGACAACCAAAAAAATTCGGGCCGGCGAGGCCGGGGCGGACAACGCGGACATTCCGATCATCGCCATGACGGCCCATGCCCAGCCCGAGTACAAGAATCAAGCGGCGGCGGTGGGCATGAACGATTTTGTGTCCAAGCCCGTGGATTTTTTTGAATTGAACGTCATTATCGGGAAAAATTATCACGTCGGGGAAACAACCCCGGCGCGGGCTTCCGCCGCCGAAAAGAAGACGGCGGGCGACGACCGGCCGTGCGTCCTGGACAGCCGGGCCGCCCTGGAGCGTCTTGACGGGGACCGGGAGCTTCTCGGAGAACTGCACGAAACCCTGGCCGCGGATATTCCGGGAAAAATCGTGAAGCTTTCCAACGCTTTGGAAAAAGGGCGCTCCCGGGAGTTGGCCGAGTTGGCCCATGCGATCAAGGGCGGGGCCCTGGCCGTGGGCGGCGTGGCGGTCCACCGGGCCGCCGAGGCGCTTGAAGGAACGATAAAACAAGGGAACGCCGAGGGGGTTTCCCGGATGACCGGGAACCTTATCGACGAATTGAAGCTGCTTTTCGAGGCGTTGCGCGCTCCGGAAAAGAGCGGTTTCGCCTGAAACATTTCCGGGCGCGGCTCGAGGGCGAGGGACCGAGGTCATAACGAGGCCGCGGCGTCAAGGCCAGGCGCCGGGGAATGAAGATGCCGCGTTGCGCTGCGCCGGCTCAAGCTACTTTTCTTTCCCGGGCCGCGGTCCGTGATTTGCCCCCTTGCCCCCAAACTCGTAGCGCCGCTGGTCATGCCGGACAATCATCTCCCTCGCCCCCCGACGGGGGGAAAGGGCTGGGGCGGGGGGGCTTGGTTCACCCGGGCTGGCGGGGCGAGCCAAGATGTTGGGTTTCGCC